>NZ_JAPNJY010000001.1:305000-962765 GCF_026626625.1 Corallococcus sp. BB11-1
GGACCGAACTCATGAAAGTTGAAAATTTCTGGGATGAGCTGTGTGTAGGGGTGAAAGGCCAATCAAACTCCGTGATAGCTGGTTCTCCCCGAAAGATATTTAGGTATCGGCTCGGGCAATTCAATGCCGGAGGTAGAGCACTGGAACGGCTAGGGGTCTCACCAGATTACCAAACCGTACCAAACTCCGAATGCCGGCAATTGTTATCCCGGGACGCAGTCAGTGGGTGATAACGTCCATTGGCAAGAGGGGAATAACCCAGACCGACAGCTAAGGCCCCCAAATCTAGTCTAAGTGAACACTAGAAAGGATGTGGCAGGTCATTGACAACCAGGAGGTTGGCTTAGAAGCAGCCATCCTTTAAAGAAAGCGTAATAGCTCACTGGTCAAGACAGGCCGCGCCGAAAATGTAACGGGGCTCAAGACTAGTGCCGAAGCTTCGGGTCATGCGCGTCAGGCGCGTATGGCGGTAGGGGAGCGTCCCAGTTGCAGCGAAGGTAGACTGAAAAGGCTGCTGGAGCGACTGGGAGTGCTGATGCCGAAATGAGTAGCGATAAAGGGGGTGAGAAACCCCCTCGCCGTAAACCCAAGGTTTCCTGGGTCAAGTTAATCTTCCCAGGGTTAGCCGGGTCCTAAGCCGAGGCCGAAAGGCGTAGGTGATGGCAAGCAGGTTAATATTCCTGCGCCATCTTGCAGACGTTGAACTGAGGGAGGACGGAGAAAGCTAGGCGAGCTGACCGGTGGTTGTGTCAGTCTAAAGACGTAGGGGTGTCGCGTACGAATAAAGGCGCGGCAGCTATCCCCGAGATCCCATGGCGCCCCGCAAGGGGTAAGTCGCTGATGCTCTGCTTCCAAGAAAAGTCCCGCAGGGAGTCTGCAGGGTGTCCGTACCGCAAACCGACACAGGTGGGTGAGGAGAAAATCCTAAGGCGCTTGAGAGAACTCTCCTCCAAGGAACTAGGCAAATTTCCACCGTAACTTCGGAAGAAGGTGGGCCTCTGGTAGGTGTAGGCGTACAGCCGAAGCCGAGAGAGGTTGCAGAGAAATGGCGGTAGCGACTGTTTACCAAAAACACAGGACTCTGCGAAGGCGACAAGCCGACGTATAGGGTCTGACTCCTGCCCGGTGCTGGAAGGTTAAGGGGATTCGTCAGCCGCAAGGTGAAGCGATGATCCGAAGCCCCAGTAAACGGCGGCCGTAACTATAACGGTCCTAAGGTAGCGAAATTCCTTGTCGGGTAAGTTCCGACCTGCACGAATGGAGTAACGACTTCCGCACTGTCTCGGAGAGGGACTCAGCGAAATTGAAATAGCTGTGCCGATGCAGTTTACCCGCAGCAAGACGGAAAGACCCCGTGAACCTTTACTACAACTTGACAGTGACACTAGGGATTGGCTGTGTAGGATAGGTGGGAGCCTTTGAAGCCGGGCCGCTAGGTTCGGTGGAGGCAACGGTGAAATACCACCCTGCTGATTTCTGGTGTCTAACCATGTCTCGTCAGCCGGGACTGGGACACTGTCTGGTGGGTAGTTTGACTGGGGCGGTCGCCTCCCAAAAAGTAACGGAGGCGCGCGATGGTTCCCTCAGCCCGATTGGAAACCGGGCGTCGAGTGCAATGGCATAAGGGAGCTTGACTGCGAGACCGACAGGTCGAGCAGGTGCGAAAGCAGGTCATAGTGATCCGGTGGTCCTGAATGGAAGGGCCATCGCTCAACGGATAAAAGGTACTCCGGGGATAACAGGCTTATCTCCCCCAAGAGTTCACATCGACGGGGAGGTTTGGCACCTCGATGTCGGCTCATCGCATCCTGGGGCTGGAGCAGGTCCCAAGGGTTTGGCTGTTCGCCAATTAAAGCGGTACGCGAGCTGGGTTCAAAACGTCGTGAGACAGTTTGGTCCCTATCTGCTGTGGGCGTAGGATACTTGAGAGGCTCTGACCTTAGTACGAGAGGACCGGGTTGGAGGCACCGCTGGTGTACCAGTTGTCTCGCCAGAGGCATCGCTGGGTAGCCATGTGCCGATTGGATAACCGCTGAAAGCATCTAAGCGGGAAACCGACCTCAAGACCAGGTATCCCGGGCGCAAGCCCCTGAAGACTCGTGGAAGACTACCACGTTGATAGGCTGGGTGTGTAAGCGCGGTAACGCGTTAAGCTAACCAGTACTAATAAGTCGAGCGGCTTACTTTCCCCTTTCTCTTGCATGCCCCAACCGGGGAGTAAGGGATTCGGGGCCAAGGCCGAGGCCAGGACGCGAAGCAAGGCGTCCGCCCGGAAGACAACAGCTGTTTCACTCTTCTTCTCAAAGAAGAGGCTTCACTCAAGCAGAAGCTTGCAACTTACCCTTCGTATGCACCGTCAATCGCTTTTCCGGTGGCAATGTCGGAGGGGTCACACCCGTTCCCATCCCGAACACGGAAGTTAAGCCCTCCAGAGCCGATGGTACTCCGCGGGAAACCGCGTGGGAGAGTAGGTCGCTGCCGGATTCTTTTTTCAAGGAAAGCCCCTGGTGCCGAAAGGCGCCAGGGGCTTTCCGCTTTGCGGGCTGCCCCTGTCCGTACTCGCCCCCGTGGATTGATCCGGCGTGGTGCGAACATACCAGGTCTGTCTTTGAAGCTGGCTTGGTCGTGCCTGCTTTGCTTGAGTGTCGCTCCTTCCCCTCTTGCAGGACAGGAGCCTCTCGCATGCATCTGCTTCGAATCTACGCCGCTGGTCTGCTCGCGCTGGGCTTCCTTCTCGCACCGGCCCGTTCCGACGCTGCCGCTGGGGTTCGCCTTGGCGTGGGCGCGGATTACTGGGTGGATACCAGCGCGGCCTTCAACTTCACCCTGGGCGTCGAGGGCCATGTGGCAGGTCCCATCTTCGTCGGCGCCCGCTTTGGCGCGGTGTTGGTGACGGACGGCAATGTGATTGGCGTTCCGTTGGACATCTCGCTGCGTGCGAACATCGGCCGGACCGTCTACATCGAAGGCTTGGCGGGACCTTGGATCTTCTTCAAGGGCGACGCCTTCAAGGCCCACGCGGCGTTCGGCTTTGGTCTGCAGGGGAAGGCCGCGAGCATCGGTGTCGAGGTGGGCTACCTCGACCCGAATCCCATCATCGGCTTGCGGCTCGGCTACAAGTTCTGAGGACACAGCCTCAGTAGTGGGGCGGGCGCTCCTGCTGGCGGGCGTCCACCAGGCCCGGCTCGGCCTCAAGCTTGAGCTTGAGCCGGTCCAGCTCCACGCGGAGCGTGTCGATGACGCGCCCCTGCTGATAGAGCACGTCGCTCAGCTCCTGCAGCAGCTCCTGCTGCTGCGTGTAGCGGATTTCCAGCTCGACCAGGCGCTTGTTTTCCATTGCCGTCTTCTCCGCGGGGGAATGCTGCCCCATGAATACCCTCGAATACCTTCAGCGAGCCCGCGAGTTGCTCGGGCGGGGGCAGCCCGAGCTGGCGGAGTCCGCGCTCAGTGACGCCATTGATGCGGCCGTGGCTGCGGAGGACCTCGTCCTCCTCACCCAGGCCCGCTTCGCGCTGGGGGAGCTGCTCTTCCAGCAGGGCCGCGACGAAGAGGCAATCCCCTTCCTCCAGGCGGTGGTCCGGACTGAACGGGCTGATGGTTCCGTGGATGCCCCCGTCATCGCGTCGGCGCGGATGCTGCGCCAGATTCGGGGACAGGAGCCTCGCTGACGTTCAGGGCAGCCGGCACTGCTCTCGGATGGCGTCCATCCGCTGGGGGAAGCGCCGCTCCAAATCGCTGCGTGTCTGACGTGCTCCCTCAAGCCGTCCGGACTTCACCTGGAGGGTGCACAGGGTGGCCAGCGCCCGCGTGTCCGCGACGTTCAAACGGTCCGCTCGCCGCAGGGCTTCCTCGGCGGCATCGTCGTTCCCGAGCTGGGCCCACGCGAGTCCAAGCTGGAAGTGGCCCTCCGCGAGCATCGGATCTGCTTGGACTGCCTGCTGCAACATCTTCACGGCTTCCCGCCCCCGTCCCTCCTTGCCGAACACGAGACCCCGTTCCACCAGGAGCCGGGCCGGAGGCAGCCTTCCTTCCAGCGAGGCGAAGACCTTCAGCGCCTCATCGGGCTGCCTCAGGCGACTGAGCAACCGTCCGTAGCGCACCCCGACCTGGACATCGCCAGGGATGCGCTGGTGGGCCCGGGCGAGGGCCTCCGTGGCGCCGGCGAGATCGCCCTTCTCTTCATTCAGGTCCGCCCGGAGGAGGTCCGCCCGGGCGTCTGTCGGTGCGAGCTGGTTGGCTTTGCGCAGGGACTGCTCCACGCAGCGCCCCATCCGCTCCAGGTCGCAGATGCGGGCGAGCAGGAGCTGGGTCTCGACCGCCGTGGGGTCCCTGCGCTCGGCTTCCAGGGCCAGGTCGTGGGCCTCCGCCGGGGCGCCTTCGCGCAGGAGTTCAGCCGCGGCGCGCAGGTCCGCGGCCGTCGCCTTGTCGTTGGTCTTCAACGGCACCAGGAAGGTCCGCCGACTGTTGATGTCCGGCGTCGCGCGGGCGATGGCCAGCTCCTGCTCGGGCATGTTCCGGGGCAGGAATAGCGGGATGAGGTGGATGGCGAGCGCGCCCGCGCACACCCACAGGACGCCTCGCATCCCCTGATGCCAGCGCCGGTCGTGACGCTGATGAGCTGGCCCGTTCGATGGTTCGCTCATGGCGGGCTCCTAGACGGCTCGGAGGTGGGGGCGCAGGTTCGAGGGGAGCTCCAGCCCGCAGCTCCAGCAGAGTTCGAAGTTGGCCGGGATCTCCTCACCGCAGCGGGGGCAGGTCACCGACCGGTTCGAGGCCTCCTGGTTGGCCTGGAGCTCGGCGAGGACCTGCCGTCCAGCTTCCAGCTCCTGCGGCCATAGCCACAGCTCCACCCAGGCCTCGGTGCTGGGGATTTCACCACTCAGCGGAGCCAGGGACTCGCCACGAACGTCGACCGAGAGACCGGCCGCTTCCAGGGCGCCCGCCAGCATCCGCGCCTCTCCGACCGTGCGGTGCACGGAGAACTGCACGCGCTTCATGATGCTTGTCTGTCAGAAGCGCGCCGTCGCGGCAACCGCGCCCGGCCGCCCCCCTGCTGTCTCTCTTGTCCCGCTCCTGCCCCGGACTTATCCCGGCCCTGCCGGACCGTGTGGGCGTCCGTCATTCATCGTGACGGAGCTGGTGTGGCAGGACGGCGTGGGCGTGGCGTGGTGCCCGGGCGTGCAGTTCGGCGGTCAGCAATGCGTCCAGCTCCGCGAGCAGGCGATCATATCCGCCCCCGGCGCCCTTCGCGGGCAGCCGCTCGGTGGCGAGGCGCAGGCGAGGGGTCTCCTCGTCCTCGAAGGCCAGGGTCACGGCCAGGCCGTCCGGGCCGCCGCCCCTGGGAGGCCAGCGTCGCGGGCTCGGGCTCTCGCTGGAGCGTTTCCAGCAACGGGCTCAGCCGATGAATCTCCTCTGGGGTCAGGTCTCGCTCCACCACCGGCTCGCCCTGCTCCAGGACGCGCAGGTGTCTCAATCCCTCCACTCGCAGCGCCTGGGCGCCCGTGTTGGTCCGACCACTGCGCTCGTAGGTCACCGTCTTCACGCGCCGTACCTCCCTCGGTTCAGGAGTAGGCATCCGTCTTCAGGTCCGCATCCGGGAAGGGATGCCTGGGACGTTGCCGGGCCAGGGAGGCGCGCTCGAGCGACCGATGCCCGACACTGCGGCGCTCCGGTTCATGCGTTTCGGGAGGACACCCCGTGCGCCTTGGCCGGACACGTCTGCCTGGACGTCCTGCGGCCGCGATCCGCCGCGTGGGAACGCCACTCCCGACCCTGATGCCTTGGTCCGGGTCACGGCTTCGACGCGCTGAATCCAGAACGTTCCTGTCGTTCCTCGCGGGGGCGCCGCGGGAATTGTCTGGGAGTGGTTCCCCGAAACACCGGGCGGAGCGTGCGAGGGGCCGGCAGCGTGTCCTTGCCGGCCCCCATTGCCTCAGCGTGTCAGCGGACGCGCGGCGAGCACTCGCCTTCGCCGCGATAGTGCCCCACGGTTCGCACGAGTGCCGTCACGAAGTCGCGCAGGGTGAGCACGCTGCCCGCGCCCCCCGTTCCGTACTGGCCGGACGGCAGTGTGGTCAGGTCCACCGTGCCCAGCTCATCCAGGGTGACCTCGCCGTCCGGGCCGACCACGCCCGCGCTGTCCGCGGCGGCGATGGCGTCGAAGCGCATCTTCGCGTCAGGGGACTGGAGGTCGTCGAAGAACAGGTGGTCGCCGTGGATGGTGAGCTGCACCGTCTCCGTGCCCCCCTTGGGCACCGTCACGCCGCTGCCCATGTCCTCGCTCTCGCAGCGCTCGTAGAGGGTGTTGGTGGGAAAACCCCAACGGAAGCGCTTCGACACGGCGCCCTTCGTCGCGGTGCCCTCGACGTAGACGGACCAGCCTTCGGTGTTCATCCGCGTCACATCCGCGGCGTCCGCGTTGCCGGCGGTGGCGTCCGGGACGGGGGCGATGGCGTAGCTCACCGCGTCCCATTCCTCCGAGGCCAGGTCGGTGAAGGCCGCGACGTTCACGGGGCCCGGACGGTGGACGTCATAGACCTTCGCGGGCGTCTGCTCCGCGGCCGTTTCGCCTTCGCGGTTGGCGACCCTCAGCTCCCCCAGCTTCACGAGGAACTTGTCGTAGCGCACGGTCCAGCCGTCCTCGAACGCGGAGGCGGGCATCTCCTTTTCGATGAAGTCCTCCCCGTACGCGGTGAACGTCACGTTGCCCTGCCCCGACGAGCAGGCCATCAGGCCCAGACACGACACACCCATCAGCCACTGCTTCATTGCGCTGCTCCTTCCACCCACGTCACGACGTAGGCGCTGGTGTCTTCCACGCCGCGCACCAGGGCATTCTGTGCCTGGCTGTCAGCGGGGAAGGTGGAAACGCCTGCCGCGTCCGGAAGCGACGCGGTGGCGAAGTTGATGCGGCTCATCCACTTGCCCAGGTCCACCGCGATGCTCACGGCGCCGGGCTCCTGCTTCAGTTCACGCTCGAAGCGCACGCCTTCAATGGCCTTGGGGAGATCCACCGCGGCGTCGAAGCGCACGGTGACCCCCGTCGTGTGGAGCGCGGTTCCCCGCACGTGCACCTGGTGGCCTCCCAGCACGTTCTGCGCGTCCGTGGCCGCCGTGGGCGTCACGAGCGTCAGCTCCAACGAGCCGTAGGAGCCCGTGACGGCGTTGGCGTCGCCCAGGAAGGCGCCTCCCGTCGCGAGCAGGTCCACCGTCTGGACCTTCAGCACCTCTCCCAGCGCGTCGCCTGGGACGTAGTGGCCCGGGTGCGCGTGCGCGGTGCCTCCGATGAGCGAATACCAGTCGAAGCGCGGGGCGCGTGACAGCAACACCCGGCCTTCGAAGAAGCGCACCGCGCCCACCGACATCTGGACGGCTTCCGGTGTGACCGTCCAGCCGTGCGCGTTGGGGGCCGTGGGCGGTGTCGCTGTCATCGACACTCCGAACGTGCGGCGCTCCGCCTCCGTCTTGTCGTCGCCGCAGCCCAGGCACATCAGGGTCGCCGCCACGGCGAGCGTGTCGCGCAGCAGGGCAGGGGTTCTTGGCATCACAGGTGGACCTCCAGGGTGAGCGAGGCCGTGCGTGGCGACCCCGCGGTGAAATGCCGGGCCGGCACGAGGCTGGGCGGCGTGCTTGGGTCGAAGCGCGAGCTGTAGACGAACTCGCCGTCCCGCCAGCGCGTGTTCAGCAGGTTCTTCACGTCGAGCCGCAGGGCGAAGGCGCCCCGTCGCAGCGCGGCTTGTGCGTCCGCGAGGAACACCGTGCGGCTGAACTCGTCGTAGGGCAGGGGCCGGGGGCCGATGAGGGTGAGCCCCGTCCCCAATGACAGCAGGGCCCCCAGGCCGGGCAGCGGTCGCTCCCAGCCCAGGTCCGCTCGCGCGACCAATGGCGCGAAATAGGGCAGCCGCGCGTCTGTCTTCGTCACCGTCGCGTTCGCGACCGTGGCGCTCAGCGCGGCCGTGAGGCCCGGCAGGGGACGGGCCTGCAAGGCGGCGGAGAGGCCCGTGCGCAGCGTCTCTCCCGTGAACACGGTGGTGCCCACGGTGTGGTCGAAGAAGAAGTCATTCTCCACCTGCGAGCCGAAGAGGCTGGCCTGGAAGGACAGGCGTTGCCCTTCGCTCCGGGTCCCCAGCTCCGCGCCACGCACGTTCACGAAGGGGGCTTGTTCTCCCTCGGAGAGGCTTCGTGCCTGGGGCGAGCGGAAGCCGTCGCCATAGCTGGCGAAGAGGGCCCAGGTGTCCGTGAGGGCGTACTCAATGCCTGCCTTCGCGCCCCAGTGCACCCCGAACGCGCTGCGTGAGTAGCCCTGGCCGTCGTAGAAGCGCGGGTCCCGGAAGGCCAGCGCGTCGAAGACCTCGATGCCCAGGGCGTCGGCGCGGCCTCCCAGTTGGAAGGCCCAGCGGCCGAGGGGGAGCCTTGCTTCGGCGTAACCCCAGACATCCGTCTGGGTGATTTCCGCGTCCACTTCCTCCGCGAAGAAGGTGCCGTCCGTTTCGCGGTAACGGCGCTGCGTCTGCTGGATGCCGTCCCGCCTTCCTCCCAGGCCCAGCTCCAACGAGACGGGCTGGCCGAAGAGGGTGACCTGGCGGCGGTGCTCGGCGCGCAGGCCCAGCGTGGAGCCTCCGTTCGTCTGCTCCAGGCCGTCACCCCGGTCGTCCACGCGGTAGCCGGTGAAGTTGTTGCGCAGCCTCAGGTCCGAGAGGATTCCGAAGGCCTCCAGCCGCGTGCGCGCCGTGCCTTCACGCGGCAGGTCCACGCCGAGCAGGAGCTGGTGCCTGGACACCGTTCCGCCCTGGCGTGGGAAGGCGCCGGAGTAGAACGTGCGCCGGCCGGCTTCCAGGTCGTCCTCGCGCACCACGCCCGGTGAGTCGAAGCGCGTGACGTAGCTGCCCCCGAGGACCCGGGCCTTCAGGCCGTGGCCCAGGTCGAATCGGGCCTGCGCGAGGAGGGAGGCGCGACCGTAGGCCCGCTGCGGGCCGAAGCCTTCACCCTCGCCCAGCTCGGCCGCGGCGAAGGTGCCGGGGTCCTCTCCGGGACGGACGGTCACGACGAGGCGACGCTGGCCGAACTGGCCCAGGGTTCCCGCGAACTCAACGCCCTGCTCCCGAGCGCCCAGGTCCATCCGCACGGTGCCCGCGACCGCGAAGTCTCCCTGGAAGGCGCGGTAGGAGCCCTCCGTGACCTCCAGCGACTGCACGAGCTCCGGGATGATGAAGTTGGTGTCCGCGTAGCCGAGCGCGTGGATGTGGCTCACCTCGTTCACCGGCAGGCCACCGACGTTCAGCTCGACGTCCTGGCCGTGTAGCGCGTCGAAGCCTCGGAGGAAGAGCTGCTGCGCCTTGCCCTCGCCGCTGTGCTGCGAGGCCACGAGGCCCGGGACCACCCGCAGGACGTCCACCGCGTTCGTGCGCGGCGCCGTGTCGAGGATGTCCCGGCCGATGGTCACCTCCGATGCGCTTCGCGCCGGACGCGCGCCTCGCACCACGGTGGCGCGCTGCTTCGTGCCTTCGTCCGGGACGGCACGTTCAGGTGGTGGGGGCGCGTCCGAAGCGGTGGTGGGAGCTGGCGCGGCGGGGTGTCGTGGCTCGGTGGGTGGGGCGCTCGGACTTGGAGACGCGGAGGGGAGGGCCTGGGGCGCGATGCCCGGGCTGCTGAGCGGACCTCCCGGCTCGGTCGACGGTGCGGAGGCTGGCGCTTGCGGCTTGTTGGCTGATGCCGGTGTGTCGCTTTCGACATGGCCAGGCGTGGGCATGTCTTGCGTTGCTTCGTCGCTTGTTCCCGCGCGTCCGGTTCCGGCGAGGCTGATCAGTAGCGGCTCGTGGGTAAACCCTTCGGCCTGGGCTGGTTGTGTTCGCGGCTGTGTCGGCGTGGCGCTTGTCACCGCGGCAGCCGCTTCCTGGCCGGAGCGCGGCACCGCGTGGAGGCACGTCGACAGCGTGGCGATGGCGAAGAGCAACATGGGCACGGGAGACAACGGCACGAGGGAATGGCGGTACGTCCCAGGCACGCGACTCGACGCGCGCGCCCGGGACGCAATGAATGAAGGACAGCGCGAGGCCCAACGCGCCCATGGCCCGTTCCTGGCTCAGGCCAGACGGGTCCCATGCACGCGAAGCGTCCTGACGAAGGTGCGGAGGGCGCGGGTCCTTCTACGGACCCTGCGGCATCGCGGTGGACCGCCAGCGCTGGCCCGGCGACCACGCCGGCATCCGCGCCTGCTCCACCCGCCACGACACCCACCGCAACGAGGGCGGCAGGTACACCGTCCAGCTCGCCGCCACCGCCAACAGGTGCTCCACGGAGCCTGCCTGATGCTGGTGGCCCTGCTGGCCGTCATCCCCTCGCGGCTCGTCTCCGCGTCCGGCTTCCGCCGCGCACGTGGACGGCTTCGCCTGGGACGCGCTCACGGTTCGCGCGAGCGCCCCTTCCGACTCCGCTGACGCGCCGCAGGGGGCCTTCGCTTCGCCCCCTGCGCGGTGGACGTGGCTCGCCGGCCCGTGTGCGTGGGTGTGCCCACTGCGGCCTACACCGTGCCCCACCACCGCGTGCAGCACGGGCGCCACCGCGAGCCCGTACACCAGGAGCATCAGTCCCAGGCATGCCAGGTCACGTCGGTCTCGGGAGTCCCACACGGCGGTTCGTTCGCGCGAAAAACGGCTGTCGTCCAGGACGACGGGTGATCGGTCCCCGCCTCCCTAGCCGTCCGCCCCTGGACACGCAAGCAGCCTTCCCCCGCCCGCTGTCCGACACTGTCCCCGCCGTTCCGCCCCCTTGCCCGTGGACCTCTTGACGCATTGCATTGGAATCCGCTGCAGCCGAAGTCTTCCCGTCATAGACTCCTGGGGTGCGTTCTGAATCCGCCGTGCTCCGTTCGCTTCCTGCCTCCACGGGTGTGACTCCCGCGCCGCCGCCTTCGCGCGCGGAGCGGCTGCGCTCGTTGGAGACCGAGTCCTTTGATCTGCTCGTCATTGGCGGCGGGGTCACCGGCGCGGGGGCTGCCCGGGACGCGGCGCTGCGCGGCTTGAAGGTCGCGCTGGTGGAGCGCGAGGACTTCGCCAGTGGGACGTCCAGCCGCTCGTCGCGCCTCATCCATGGCGGCCTTCGCTACCTGGAGCACGGACACCTGGGGCTCGTCTTCGAGTCCAGCATCGAGCGGCGGCGCCTGCTGCAGTTGGCGCCCCACCTGGTGCGCCCGCTGGCCTTCGTGTGGCCCGTCTATGCCGGGGCGCGGGTGCCGCGCTGGAAGCTCAACGCGGGCCTCATGCTGTACGACGCCCTGTCGCTGTTCCGGAACGTGAAGGCGTATCAGCGGCTGTCGCTCAAGCAGGTGCTGGAGGCGGAGCCGGGCATCCGCTCCGAGGGGCTCAAGGGCGGCGCGCGCTACTACGACGCGGCCACCGACGATGCGCGCCTGACGCTCGCCAACGTGCTGGGCGCGAGCGATGCGGGCGCGGTGGTGCTCAACCATGCCTCCGTGAAGCGGCTGGTGATGGAGGAGGGCAAGGCCACGGGCGCGGTGGTGGTGGATCACCTCACCGGCGCCGAGCACACGGTGCGGGCTCGCGCCATCGTCAACGCCACCGGGCCCTGGAGTGATGAGATCCGCCAGCTCGATTCGGGCACGACCCGCTCCGGGCCTGCGGTGCGCGGCAGCAAGGGCGTGCACATCGCCGTGCCCCGGTCCCGCCTGGGCATCCAGGACGCGCTCACGCTCCTGTCCCCCGTGGACGGCCGCGTGATGTTCATCCTGCCCGCGGATGCGTTCACCCTCATCGGCACCACGGAGACGGCCACCCGCGCCCACCCGGCCGAGGTGCGCGCGAGCGAGGCGGACGTGGCCTACCTGCTCGCTTCCGCCAACGCGTTCTTCCCGGAGGCGAAGCTCACCCGCGAGGACATGGTCAGCGCCTGGGCCGGCATCCGGCCGCTGGCCGCCAGCGGCTACCACGGCAACACCGACGCGGGCAGCGCCAGCCGCGAGCACGCCATCGACGTGAGCCCGTCCGGGGTGCTCGCCATCAGCGGTGGCAAGCTCACCACCTTCCGCGTCATGGCGCGCGACGTGGTCAACGCCGTGGAGCGGCACCTGGTCATGCCCCACCGCAAGTCCACCACCGATGCCCGCCCCCTGCCGGGCGGTGACATCGCGAAGCTGGAGGCGGAGTTCGCTTCGGCGCGGCAAGAGGTGGGGGACGCGCCCACGGCCGACCATCTGGTGCGCGCGTACGGCAGCCGCTGGCGCGCCGTGTGGGCGCTCACGCAGGAGACGCCGGCGCTGGCCGAGCCGCTCGTGGATGGGCTGCCGTACCGCCGCGCCGAGGCCGCGTGGGGCGTGTCCCACGAGATGGTCCAGACGCTGGCGGACCTGCTCATCCGCCGCCTCAAGGTGGCGTTCGAGACGCGCGACCAGGGGCGCTCCGCCGCTGTCCGCGCCGCCTCCGTCATGGCGCCGCTCCTGGGGTGGGACGCGGCGGAGACGGAGCGACAGCTGGCGGCCTATGCGGTGGATGCCCACCGCATCTTCGGCGTGGACCCCGCGGACGCCTGACCGCCTGGGTGGGCGCCGCGACGCGGCACGCCGTGCTCGCGTGGGAGGCGATGGATGCTGCTCACGGAGCGTTGGCCGCAGCACGTTGGCCGGCACCGCGTGCCCGTCGAGCGCATGACAGCCGCCCGAGCAGCCGTCCTTCGTCCATGCTTAAATTGTTTCTGGGAACGGGACGCCGGGCTGCCCCGTTCTTCCCGGCCGCCTCCTCGCGGAGACGGCAGGTCACGGCGCGGTACCTGCCGCTTTCCGGGCACGAAGGAGATGCACCCCATGAAGCGTTGGCTTTGGCTTGGGCTCGGGTTGTCCGGTCTGGTGGCTTGCGGCGGAGAGCCGGACCCCATTGATGTCGTCCTTCCCCAGGCGTGTCCCGGGACCACCGACCTCTCGCTGCCCGGCACCACCGGTCTCTCCGTGCCCGGCACCGCGTCCTCCGCGCTGAGGGCGCAGGAGCCTCCGGACGGGGTGATCATCACCTTCAAGCCCAAGGTCACCGCCAGCGCGCGGGCCGCCACGGCGGACTTCGCGGCGCTGGTGGAGCGCGAGGGCGGCACGGTGAAGCGCCGCTTCCCCAACCTCCACAAGGTGTCCGCCCGGCTGTCGCCCGAGGCCCTGGAGAAGCTGCGGCAGAACCCGGACGTGCTCGCCGTGGAGCCCAACCGCCGCGTGTATGCGTCCAGGCTGCCGACGCTGCCCCCGGTGGTGTCGTGGCAGGGCGCGTTCAACACCCAGGGGTCCGTGGGCGAGTACACCGACGGCCTCAAACTGGTGCAGGCGCCGCAGGTGTGGGACGCCAACAACGACGGCATCCTCGACGTCACCGCGCCCACGGGTGAGGGCGTCAAGGTGTGCGTCATCGACAGTGGCTGGGACAGCAAGCACCCGGAGCTGAAGGCGGCCTACGTGGGCGGCAAGGACTTCGTCGACAATGACGACGACCCGTCCGACCAGAGCGCTGATGCGCTGGGCATCGTGACGGTGGGCGGCGGCCATGGCACGCACGTGGCGGCGACCATCGTGGCGCAGCTGGGTTCGGGCGGGCGCGTGGTCGCCGGCCAGGAGCCGAACGGCGTGGTGGGCGTGGCGCCTGGCGCGTCGCTGCTCGTCGCCCGCGTGCTGGACGTGAAGGGCGGCGGCAGCACCGACGACGTCATCGAGGCCGTGCAGTGGTGCCAGGCGCAGGGGGCGAGGATCGCCTCGATGTCGCTGGGCGCCGAGAAGCCTTCCGTGAGCGAGAAGGACGCGTTCGACGCGGTGTGGAACGACGGCAAGGGGCTGCTGTCCATCGCGGCCAGCGGCAACGACGGCACGCAGGGCATCGCCTTTCCGGCCGCGTACCCCAAGACGGTGATGGCGGTGGGCGCGGTGGATTCGCAGGGCGAGTACGCGAGCTTCTCCCAGTTCGGTCCGGAGCTCTCCGTGGTGGGACCGGGGGTGGATGTGCTGAGCGCCACCGTGCTGGGCGCGGCGTCACAGTCCTCGTTGGAGGCAGGGGCGAAGCCCATGTCGTCGTCGCCGCTGGCGTTCACCGCGCAGGGCAGCTACACGGGCCGGCTGGTCAACTGCGGCCTGGGCGCGGACCGGGCCGCCTGCGGCAATGCCGCCACCTGTGACGGCTTCGTCGCGTACGTGGACCGCGGCGACTACCTGTTCGAGGAGAAGGCGCGCAACGTCATCGAGGCCGGGGCGCGGGCCGTCATCATCGGCAACAACGAGCCTGAGGATGGCGACGGCCAGTTCACGCTGGGCACCGCGTCCTCGCACTGGGTGCCCACGGTGTCCGTGTCGCTGGTGTCCGGCGCGGCCCTCAAGAAGCTCGAGGGCCAGATGGTGACCGTGAACATCGACGGCGTGGACTACCAGCGCGAGTCGGGGACCTCCATGGCCACCCCGCACGTGACGGGCGTGGCCGCGCTGGTGTTCAGCGCTCGGCCGGACCTGTCCGCCGCGCACGTCCGCGCGGTGCTCGAGAAGACCGCGCAGGATGACGTGCTGACGCCGGGCTTCGACGAGAAGTACGGCCACGGCGTCGTGCAGGCGCAGAGGGCCGTGATGTTGGCGCGCGCGCTGCCCCCGGGCGGCGGGCCGCTCCCGCTGCCGTAGCGTCTCCCTGGCTTCCGACCTTCCCCAGCGCCCCCGGGCCCCTTCAGCGGGACCGGGGGCGTTGTGCTTGCAGACACGGGCTCCTGATCGTGACGGCAGGGCAGGCAGGGGGACGGGCGCAGGGGCGCAGGGACGGTGGCTTTGGAGGACTGCGCGTGCACCTTCCCAGATGGGAGGAAAGCCACGCATGAGGCGAGACACCTGGATGGGGCTGGGGATCGCGGGCGTGGCCTGCCTGCTGATGGGCACGGGGCCCGCGCTCGCCACGCCGGACGAGAGGCCTTCACGGGGGCCGGTGGAGCCGTTGAACGGGGCGCCGCGCATCCTGCTGGCCCAGTCCGGTTCGGGAGATCCCGAGTCATCCGAGGACTCGGCGCAGCCCGCGGTCGGATCGCCTCCCGCCACACAGGCGCCTACGACAGGCACGGGGATGGAGGCACAGCAGGCGCCTGCCTCCGAGACGGCCCCTGCGGCGGGGACGAACACGGCCGTTCCCAACACGGGCGTGGCTCCGGGCACCGGCGGCGCGGGCAACGCGAATACGGGCACTGGCGGCGCGGATGTGAGCCCCACGGGAACGAGTCCGGGCACTGGCGCCGCAGGCAACGCGAATACGGGCGCGACACCAAGCACCGGCGGCGCAGGCAACGCCAACACGGGCGCGACACCAAGCACCGGCGGCGCGGGCAATGCCGGCACGGACGCGGACGCGAACCCGTTTGACGGAAGTCCCTCCGCGGACCCCGACCCGGAGGCCAGGGACTCCAATGTGAATGCCGGTGGCAACGGTAACCAGGCAGCAGGTGCGAATCCGGGCACCGGTGGTACGGGCACTGGTGCCACGGGGGCTCCGGCGGCGGCGCCCGCCCCCGCGGCCCAGGAGGGCATCGCGGTGGTGGATGCCATCTACACGGGGGTCGTGACCAAGGTGTCCTCGAAGGAGGTCGTCATCGTGGACGCGGGCACGCGGCTGCCGCTGGAGATTGGCTCCGGCACGCGCATCCTTCGCGACGGCCAGGCCATCCGTGTGAACCAGCTCAAGGAGGGAGAGAAGGTGCGTGCCGTGGTCAACATCGTGGGCAAGAGCCACACGCGGGAGATCGCCGTGCTGTCCAAGGACGCCGCCCGTCGCGCCGCCGGGCTGCGCTGAAGTCCTGTCCCCCACCCGTGCCCCCGCGTCCGTCAGTCGTGCGGGGTGGGGCACGTCTCGGGGGCGGAGGTTTTCATCATGACGGTCTTCGACCGATACCGCAGTCTGCTGCACAAGCTGGCCCTGGTCCGCGCTCGCGCTCCGGGCGGTGATTCGCCCGAAGTGGATGCGCTGCTCGACACGATGGACGAGGTCTGGGACGCCATGTCCGAAGGCGAGCGCGCCGCGATGGAGCGCGAGCGCGAGCGCCTGACCGCCGCTGCCCGTCCGGACGAACACGCCCTGCCTGCCTGAGGCCGCGCGCCCGCGTCACTTGCGGACGGAGCCCATGGGCGCGCCCAGCGGTGGGGAGGGCGGCCGCTGCTGGCGCTGCCGCTGGCCCCACACCGCGCGCGTGTAGTCCACCACCGACGCCAGCGACAACAGGCAGACGAGCGCCACGAGCGGACGCACCAGCGGCGGGTAGAGCAGCACGCACAGCAGCACCGCGAGCTGCAACGTGGTGACGAGCTTGCCCAGCATCCGCGCCTTGAGCTCGATGGCCCGCATGTCCGGGCGCAGCCTGGCGACGATGAACCCGATGGCCGTGCCGATGTCGCGCAGCAGCAGCAGCGTCAGCTCCACCGGCCCGATGAGCCCGTCCAGCAGGCACACGAGGAAGGCCGTCACCATGAAGGCCCGGTCCGCCACGGGGTCGATGAGGGCCCCCCAGCGCGTGGCCAGCCCCCGGTGCCGGGCAATCCAGCCGTCCAGGAAGTCCGTGGCCGCGGCCAGCACCACGAGCAACGCCCGCAGGCGCGAATCCGACACCACGATGAACACCGCGGCGAGCGGAAGGCGCGACAGGGACAGTGCATTGAGCAGCACGAGGCTTGCCCGACGGTGCATGGCTCTCAAAAGGTAGTGCTCGGCTCCCAGGGCGCACCTGTCCCGGGCGGCGAGCGTCCAGCGACCAACGCCCCCGGCGACCGCTGAATCCGCATCCGCCCGGACCCATGGACCGCCCACCGGTGTCCCACCGGGACGCACCGGGAAGGTCCCGGTCCGCCTCCAGGAGTCTTGCGCCCGTGAATGCCATCCACCCCCTGCGCCGTCGGGTGACGGGCGCCGTGCTCGCGCTCGTCACCACCGCGATGCCGCTGCTCCTGAGCTGTGAGGCGAGCGGCGAGGCAGCCAGGCGGGCGGCGCCCCCACCCCACGCCGTCACCGAGGAGGAACGGACGCGCTACTCGTGGCTGTCCGCCACCGCGAAGGTGCGCGCGCTGGAGGAGACCTTCGCGCCGCCGGAGGGCTACACGCGGGTGCCCCTGGACGCGGGGTCCTTTGGCGCGTGGCTGCGCGGCCTGCCCCTGCGGCCCGAAGGCTCGCCCGTGCGCGACTTCGCCGGAGGGACGGTGCTTGCCGCCCGCGACGCGCGGCTGGCGGCGGTGGGGGAGCTGGACGTGGGCTCCGTGAACCTCCAGCAATGCGCGGACTCCATCCTCCGGCTGCACGCCGAGTGGCGGTGGGCCTCCGGGCAGAAGGAGCGCATCGCCTACCGCTTCACCAGCGGGCACGTGGCGTCGTGGCCCCGGTACGCGGCGGGGGACCGGGCGCGCGTCTCCGGTTCGAAGGTGACGTGGGTGCCGGGCGCCGGGGCGGCGGATGCGTCGCGCAAGGCCTTCCGCGCGTACCTGGACCTGCTCTTCACCTACGCGGGCACGCTGTCCATCCAGGCCGAGGGCGCGCGGCCCACCCGCGAGCAGTTGCGCCCCGGGGACTTCTTCGTCCTGGGCGGCAGCCCCGGCCACACCGTGCTGGTGCTGGACGTGGCCACCAACGCGAAGGGCGAGCGCGTGGCGCTGATAGGGCAGGGCTTCACGCCCGCGCAGGACTTCCACGTGCTCGCGGGCCGGGACGGTCCCTGGTTCTCCCTGGAAGGCGACGCCGTGGCGACGCCCTTCTGGGCGCCGTTCCCGATGACGTCGCTGCGCCGACTGCCGTCGCCCTGAGCCGGGCTCCCCGCGCCGGGCGCCCTCCCGGTGCGTCCCCGGGCAGACGGGGAGGCAGTGGGGGCGTGGGGCCGCGGGGTTCCGCTGGAGGGTGGGGCGGCGAAGTGTTGTCCTGCCGTCAACGCGGCCGCGCCGCTTCCGGGTTCGTGCTCCCCCCGCGCACCACCAAGCAGCCTAAAGGAAGGGGGTCCCGGTCCCCGAGCCTCCACCATGTCCTCCGCCGCCGCGCCCCTGTCCTCCTCTCCCCGCCGGGCGAGCCTGCTCATCGTCGACGACACCCCCGGCCACCTGCTGGCGCTGGAGGGCATCCTCGCGCCCCTGGGACAGCGCCTGGTGCGCGCCGCGTCCGGCCGCGAGGCGCTGCGGCGGGTGCTGGACGAGGACTTCGCCGCCGTCCTGATGGACATGAACCTGGGCGACATGACGGGCGTGGACGTGCTGAACCTGATGCGCGAGCGCGAGCGCAACAAGCGCACGCCCGTGCTGCTGATGACCGCGGGCGACGGGGACGAGAAGGAGTGGCTGGCCGCGTACGCGCACGGCGCGGTGGACTACCTGCGCAAGCCGCTGCGCCCTGAGATCCTGCTGGCCAAGGTGTCGATGTTCGTGGAGCTGCACCTGGCGCGCGAGGCCGTGCAGCTGCGGGAAGAGGCGCTGCGCGAGCGCGAGCGCAGCGCCCTGGAGGTGGTGCACCGCGAGCGGCTGCACACCTTCCTCATGCAGGCCCCGGTGGGCATCTCCATCGTGCGCGGGCCGGACTTCACCTTCGAGCTGGCGAACCCCCACTACGAGCTGCTGGTGGGCCGGAAGGTGGCGCCGGGCACCCCCCTGACGACGGTGTTCCCGGAGATGGCGGCGCAGCCGGAGATCCTCCAGGTGCTGCGCGACGTGGTGCGCACGAAGCAGCCCTTCATGCGGCCCGAGTTCCAGGTGCCGCTGATGCGCAACGGCAAGCTGGAGTCCGTCTTCTTCAACGTCATCTACCAGCCGCTGGTGGAGGTGGACGGCAAGGTGTCCGGCATCATCACGCTGGCCACCGACGTGACGGAGTGGGTGCGCTCGCGCCAGCAGACGGAGGCGCTCACCCAGGACCTGCGCCGCCAGCAGGAGGCCCTGCGTGAGAGCGAGCAGCGCCTGCGGATGGCGCTGACGGCCACGCAGCTGGGCACCTTCGACATGAACATGCTGACGGGCGCGCTGGACTGGGATGCGCGCTGCAAGACCCTCTTCGGCCTGCCGCCGGACGGGGAGGTCACCTACGCGCGGTTCCTGGAGGGGCTGCACCCGGAGGACCGCGAGCGCGTGAACCAGGCGGTGGCGCGCAGCACGGACCCATCCGGCACGGGCGACTACGACGTCGCCTACCGCACCGTGGGGCTGGAGGATGGCGTGGTGCGCTGGGTGCGCGCCACGGGGCGGACGCTCTTCGAGGACGGGCGGGCCCTGCGCTTCGTGGGCACGGTGCAGGACATCACCGAGGCCCGGCTCGCGGAGGAGGAGCGGGCGCGGCTGCTGGCGGGGGAGCTGCGCCGCACCGAGCAGCTGCGCGGGCTGTCGCGCGCGAGCCTGGCGCTCAACGCGGCAGGAGGCGTGCAGGCCATCCTGGACCTGGTCACCCTCAAGGCGCGCAAGCTGATGGGCGCGAACCAGTCCGCCGTGCTGATGATGGAGGGACGTGATTCGGCCCAGCCGCTCACCGCCCTGTCGGGCGTGGGCGCGGACGGCGCGGCGGTGGTGGACGAGCGGGGCCTCTTCGCCCAGGTGTGCCGGGAGAACCGCTCGCTGCGCCTGACGCGCGAGGCGTTGCAGGCGCATCCGGCGTGGCGGGACGCGACGCCCACGCCGGAGCCGGCGCTGCCCCTGCGCGGCTTCCTGGCGGCGCCGCTGGTGGGGCACGACGGCCGCAACCTGGGGCTGGTGCAGGTGTCCGACAAGCAGGAGGGCGACTTCGACGCGGAGGACGAGATGGTCGCCGTGCAGCTGGCGCAGATGGCCAGCGTGGCGCTGGAGAACGCGCGCCTGTACGAGACGGCGCAGGCGGAGCGGCGCAACCTGTTCGCGGTGCTCAAGCAGCTGCCCGCCGCCATCACCGTGCTGCGCGGCCCAGACCTGGTGTTCGAGATGGCCAACGACCTGCGCCTGAAGCTCACCGGCTCGCGGCCCCTGATGGGGCTGCCCGTCCGCGTGGCCCTGCCGGAGCTGAAGGACCAGGGGCAGATCGAGCAACTGGAGACGGTCTACCGCACGGGAGAGACGTACCAGGGGCGTGAGATTCCCCTGCGCCTGGGGCGCGACCAGGGCGAGGACGCACCCGAGGGCTTCTTCAACCTCACGTTCCAGCCGCTGCGCGACGCGGAGGGGCGCGTGGACGGCATCGTGTCCGTGTCGTGGGAGGTCACCGAGCAGGTGGTCGCGCGCCGGCGCATCGAAGCGCTGGCCGCGGAGCTGAAGGATCGCGAGCAGCAGTTCCGCACGCTCGCGGACTCCATCCCGCAGCTGTCCTGGATGACGGAGCCGGACGGCAGCATCTTCTGGTACAACCAGCGCTGGTACGACTACACCGGCACGAGCCTGGAGCAGATGGCGGGCTGGGGTTGGAAGTCCGTGCATGACCCGGACGACGTGGACCGGGTGGTGGCGCACTACCAGGAGGCGATGCGCGAGGGCCGGCTGTGGGAGGACCAGTTCCGCCTGCGCCGCGCGGATGGCACCTACCGCTGGTTCCTGTCGCGAGCGATGCCGGTGCGGGACGCGGAGGGGAGGATCGTCCGCTGGTTCGGCACGAACACGGACATCGACGATGAGCGCAAGGCGGTGGAGGCCCTGAAGCTGGCGGAGGAGGAGATCCGCCGCCTGAACACCGGCCTGGAGAAGCGCGTGCGCGAGCGCACCGCCCAGCTCCAGGAGGCGAACAAGGAGCTGGAGTCCTTCAGCTACTCCGTGTCACACGACCTGCGCGCGCCGCTGCGCCACATCACCGGCTTCGCGCAGTTGCTGGAGCGGCGGGCGGCGGCGAAGCTGGACGACGTGTCGCGGGGCTACCTCACCACCATCGCCGGCGCGGCGAAGCAGGGCGGCACGCTGGTGGACGACCTGCTGGCGTTCAGCCGCATGGGCCGGGCGGAGATGCGGCGCACGCCGGTGGACCTGGGGCAGCTGGTGACGGAGGCCCGCAAGGACCTGCTGCCGGAAGAGAGCGGGCGCCAGGTCGGGTGGCAGGTGAGCGAGCTGCCGACGGTGGAGGGCGACCCGGCATTGTTGCGACAGGTGATCCACAACCTGCTGGCCAATGCACTGAAGTATACGCGTCCGAAGCCGGAGGCCCTCATCGAGGTGGGGGCGCGCGAGGCGGAAGGGGAAGCGGTGGTCTGGGTGCGCGACAACGGCGTGGGCTTCGAGATGCAGTATGTGGACAAGTTGTTTGGCGTCTTCCAGCGGCTGCACACGGCCGAGGAGTTCGAGGGCACCGGCATCGGGCTCGCGAACGTGCGGCGCATCGTGTCCCGCCATGGCGGACGGACCTGGGCGGAGGGCGCCGTGGGGCAGGGCGCGACCTTCACCTTCACCCTGCCCCGGACTTCTCCGCTGACGGAGAAGAAGGAAGAAGAGCGCACGCGTGCTTGAGCTCAAGAGGATCCTCCTGGTCGAAGACAGCGCCAACGACGTGGCGCTCACGCTGGCGGCGCTGGAGGAGGTGCACCTGGCCAACGAGGTCGTGGTGGTGCGCGACGGGCAGCAGGCGCTGGACTACCTCTTCCGCAAGGGGGAGTACGCGGGCCGCCAGGACGGCCACCCGGCCGTGGTGCTGCTGGACCTGAAGCTGCCGAAGGTGGACGGGCTGGAGGTGCTGGAGAAGGTGAAGGGCGCCCCGGAGCTGAAGGCCGTGCCGGTGGTGATGCTCACCTCGTCGCGCGAGGAGCGGGACCTGGCGCGCAGCTATGGCCTGGGCGTGAATGCCTACGTGGTGAAGCCGGTGGCCTTCCCGGACTTCGTGTCCGCGCTGCGCGAGCTGGGCCTGTTCTGGGCGGTGGTGAACCAGCCGCCCCCGGGGGCGCCCACGCCGGGAGCCCCGAAGTGAGTGGACGCGGCAATGCCGCGCTGGAGCTGAATCCGGCCGCCGCCTCCGGGCGTCCGCTGTCCATCCTGCTGCTGGAGGACAGCCCGCTGGATGCGCAGCTGGTGGCCGCGCAGCTGGAGGAGGGCGGGCTGCCCGCGACGCTGGAGTGCGCCGCGGGCCGGACGGCCTTCACCCACGCGCTGGCGAAGGGGAAGTTCGACCTCATCCTGTCCGACTACAACGTGCCGGGCTTCGACGGGATGAGCGCGCTGGAGGCGGCGCAGGCGGTGTGTCCGGACACGCCCTTCCTGTTCGTCTCCGGGGCGCTGGGCGAGGACCGCGCCATCGAGCTGCTCAAGCGCGGCGCCACCGACTACGTGCTCAAGGACCGGCTGGAGCGGCTGGGGCCCAGCGTGCGCCGGGCCCTGCGCGAGGCGGAGGGGGTGCGGCTGCGCAAGCGCACGGAGGAGGCGCTGCGCCGTTCGGAGGAGCGCTACCAGTTGGTGGCGCACGCGAGCTTCGACGCCATCTGGGACTGGGACCTGCAAACGGACGCGATGCACTGGATTGGCGACGCGACGGAGGAGGTCTTCGGCTTCCGGCTGGAGGAGGTGGGCGCGGACGCGGCGTGGTGGCGGCGGCACATCCACGAGGATGACCGCGAGCGGGTGCTGTCCGGGTTGCAGCGGGCCTTCGAGGCGGACGAGGACCGGTGGCAGGACGAGTACCGGGTGCTGCGCAAGGACGCGTCGTATGCGTACGTGGCGGCGCAGGGCTGCATCGTGCGCGGGGCGAGCGGCAAGGTGCGGCGCATCGTGGGCGCCCTGCGCGACATCACCGAGCGGCGGCGCGCGGAGGAGGAGAAGCAGAAGCTGGTGCACGAGGCCCAGAAGCGGGTGGAGTTCGAGCAGCAGCTCATTGGCATCGTGAGCCACGACCTGCGCAACCCGCTGGGGGCCATCCTCACCGGGGCGTCGCTGATGCTGCGGCGCGAGGACATCCAGCCGTGGCACGCGAAGGCGGCGGCGCGCATCCTGTCCGCGGCGGAGCGGGCGACGCGGATGATCCGCGACCTGCTGGACTTCACCCAGGCGCGCATGGGCGGCGGCATCCCGGTGCAGGCGGCGCCGTGTGACTTCCACGCGCTGACGATGCAGGTGGTGGAGGAGGCGCGCACGGCGCACCCGGAGCGCACCATCCTGGTGGCGCAGGAGGGGGATGGGCAGGGCGCGTGGGATTCGGACCGGATGGCGCAGGTGCTGTCCAACATCCTGGGCAACGCGCTGAAGTACAGCCCGGAGGACACGCCCGTGCGGGTGGAGAGCCGGGGAGAGCCGGACGCGCTCGTCGTCCACGTGCGCAACGGGGGAGACCCCATCCAGCCGGAGCTGCTGCCGCGCATCTTCGAGCCGCTCCAGCGCGGCACGATGGTGGGCCGCTCCGAGCGCAGCATCGGGCTGGGGTTGTACATCGTGCGGCAGCTGGTGCTGGCGCACGGGGGCACGGTGGACGCGCGCTCGTCGGCCAGTGAGGGCACGGAGTTCACCGTGCGCCTGCCACGCGTGCCCGCGAGCGAAACGCCCTCCTCCGGCACGGAGTCGTAGGCGCGTCACGGTGGAGAAGGGGCGTCGCCGCGTCGCAAGCGGCCCCCTATCTCCCTTTCGCGAACGGCCCTACACTGCGGGTGAATCCGAGCACGCACGGTCGGAGAATGCCCAGCACTGGAGCCCCTCTTGATGATGTGTCTTCCGCGCCGTCTGGGAATGCTGCTGCTCGCCTGCCCCGTACTGCTGATGGCCTGCTCCGACGACGCGAAGGGGCCAACGGATGCCGGCACGCCCCCGGTGGTGGCGTGGGATGGCACCTACACCCCGCTCGAAGACAAGGGCGACTGGCTTGACCGCGGCGTCCTGGCCCCCTGCGAGTACACCGCGCCCATCGGAACCCGGCTCGAGTGCGACAACCCGGCCCTCTTCGACGTGTCGCGATGCAATCAGGGCGCGCTCAGCAAGGTGGATGCGCAAGGCATCTACATGTTCGAGATGCGCCCGGAGTCAGGCGAGTACCCGTTCTTTGGAGGGTCCGGCATCGTGCTCCCGAGTGACGGCGGCCCGGGATTCATGAGTGACCAGCCCCTCACGCGGCAGCAGTTTGGCGACCAGGGCATCTTCTTCACGGGTGGCTACAGCACGAGCGGTGGCTCACGCATGCAGTTCGTGATGGCGGGCTGTGACGTGCCTGAGCCCAACCACTTCACCGGCTGCTTTGCGTTCTGCCGCGACGGCCTGATCCTGGACAAGGGGACCTTCGACGCGGACCGCATGATCTTTGGCCGCGGTGAGGCCGAGTCCGCCGGGGGCATCCACCTCGTCTCTGAATCCTTCGTCGGGCTTGGCTTTCCGGGGGATGTCTACGTCACGAAGAACCATGCCTACGTGGTGTCATTCCAGCCGCGAGGAATGCCTCCGGGTGGATTGACGGTCTTCGACGTCACCGACCGCGCCCACCCCGTGTTGAAGAAGGTCATCTCCCTGCCGGGCGATGGGTACTGGAACGCCGCGTGGGCGAAGGACGACGTCCTCTACATCGCCACGCGCGCTTCCGGCGTCATCCTCTATGACATCTCGAATCCGGGGGATCCGACCTACATCCGCAGCGTGCCCAACGGCGCGCCCCTGGACGTGCACACCCTGTTCGTGGACGGCAACCGGCTCTACGCCATGGCCATCTGGCCCAACAGTCAGACGCTCATCTTCGACATCACGTCGCCGCGGGACCCCGTCCTGCTCAACCGCGTCACCTTCTCGTCAGAGGAGTTCATCTCCACCTATCCGCACGACGCCTTCGCCTACGAGGGCCGCCTCTACATCAACCACACGGACATCGGCTTCCTGGTCACCGACCCGAGTGACCCCATGCAGGTCAAGGAGCTGGGGCGGTACTTCCACCACCGGCAATACAGCCACGCCAGCGCGGTGGGGACCTTCGCGGGCCGCACCATCGCGTTCGAAGGCAGTGAGCAGGATGGTGCGCACCTTCGCGTGCTGGATGTCACCGACCCGGCCCACATCCAGCTCATCGGTGAGCACCGGATGCGCGCCACCACGTCCATCCACAACATGATCCTGAAGGGCACCCGGCTGTACGTCTCCTGGTACCAGGAAGGCGTGCGGGTGTTCGACGTGGCCAACCCCACGCGCCCCAAGGAGGTTGCCTACTTCAACACCTACCAGGAGAACGACCCGCGCCGGACGGCCAGCGTCTTCGAGGGCGCCATTGGGATCCGCGTCCCGGGCGACGGGTATGTCTACGTGGTGGACACGTCGCGCGGGCTGCTCATCTTCAACGAGCCCTGAGTGCGAGATGGGAGGGAGGGGACCGCTCCTTCCTCCCCCTTCGCCGGGGTGTGCCGAGCGGCCGAGCGGGCTTGCTCCGGTCGCCTTTCCCGACGTCGAGGCCCGCTCTAGGCTCAAGGCGGAAGGTGGGACGCATGTCGAAGCCGCTGGAAGTCGTGAACGCCGTCCTGGACGCGGGCTTCGCGGGCCTGGGCCCGCTGTGCAGCGCGGCGGGGCTGGCGGACGAGTACTTGGGCGATGCGCGCTACGCGGACCACGAGGCGCGCATCAACGCGCTCATCCACTGGGAGACGGGGAAGCTGTTCACCACGGGCTTCCTGTCCGGGCTGGGTGGGCTGCTCACGCTGCCGGTGGCGCTGCCCGCGGGCCTGGGCGTGTCGTGGGCGGTGCAGGCGCGGCTGGTGGGCGCCATCGCGCGGATCCACGGGCACGACGTGGAGGAGGACCGCGTGCGGACGCTCACGCTGCTGGCCATCGTGGGCGACATCGGCAAGGAAGTGGTGAAGCAGGCCGGCATCGAGGTGGGCCACCAGTTGGGGATGCGCGCGCTGGAGGCGGTGCCGAAGCACGCGCTGAGCAGCATCAACCGCGCGGTGGGCTTCCGGCTGGTGAGCAAGGCGGGCCCGAGGGGCATCGTGAACCTGTCCAAGGTGGTGCCCCTGGCCGGCGGGCTGGTGGGCGGCGCGGTGGATGCGCTCGCGTGCCGCGCGGTGGGCGCCACGGCGCGGCGGCTGTTCTGCCCGGGGCCGCTGCCGTCCCCGGGCATGTCGCCTGGATGACCCGGGCGCGTACCTTGCGTTGACGGTGGGTCCTGGCGCTGGACTCATCCGGGCGCATGGGCCGCCTCCTCGTTCTGTTCGTCGCGCTGGGCCTCGTTTCGGCGGGCTGCAAACGCTCGTCGGAGGAGCAGGGGGCGGCGGGCCGCACGCGCATCGTCTTCAAGTTCCAGCCGCTGTGGGGAGACCCGGCGCCGTTCCGTGAGCTGCTGGCGGGGTATTCGCGCGCGAACCCGGACGTGGAGCTGGTGACGGAGGCGCTGCCGAATTCGTCGGACCTGGCGCACCAGTTCTTCCTCACGTCGTTGCAGGGCAAGGCGACGGACTTCGACGTGCTGGTGGCGGACGTCGTGTGGGTGCCGGAGTTCGCCCGGGCAGGGTGGGTGGCGGACCTGTCCGAGGACTTTCCCCCGGCGCGGCTTCGCGAGGAGTTCCTCCCCGGGCCGGTGGACTCCGTCGTGGTGGAGGGCCGCACGTACGCGGTGCCCTGGTACGTGGACGTGGGCGTCCTCTACTACCGCACGGACCTGGTGCCGCGCGCACCGCGCACCTACGAGGAGCTGCGGCGCTTCACCCGCGACGCGATGGCGAAGGCGCCGGGCATCCAGGGCTACGTGTGGCAGGGCCGGCAGTACGAGGGCCTGACGTGCAACGTGTACGAGGCCATCTGGGGCCATGGGGGCCAGTCCCTGGGGGAGGACGGGCGCGTGCTGCTGGAGACGGAGCCCGCTCGCGAGGCGCTGGCGTACCTGCACGGGTTGATCGCGGACGGGTTGTCTCCGCAAACGGTGACGGGGTTTGGTGAAGAGGAGGCGCGGCGCGTGTTCCAGGAGGGCCGCGCGGTGTTCATGCGCAACTGGCCCTATGCGTGGAGCGAGGCGCAGGCGGAGGGCTCTCCCATCCGGGGCAAGGTGGGCATCGCGCCGCTGCCGACGAAGGATGGCCAGCCGGGGTGGGGGACGCTGGGGGGATGGCAGCTCGCGGTGAACGCGCACGTTTCGCCCGCTCGCCGGAAGGCCGCGGCCCGGCTCATCGCGCACCTGACGTCTCCGGAGGCGAACCGGGTGCTGGCGCTGCACTACGCTCGCAACCCACCGAGGCTGGCGCTGTATGACGATCCGGAGCTGAGGCGGGCGGAGCCCTTCATCGCCAGCCTGAAGGAGGCGCTGGCGCGGGCGCGGCCCCGGCCGGTCACGCCGTACTACCTGCTCATCGCGGACGTGCTCCAGAGCGAGTTCTCCGCCGCCGTGTCCGGCATCCGCTCGCCGGAGGTGTCACTGACGCGCGCGCAGAAGCAGGTGGACCACCTGACCGGTGCAACGGTGGAGGACGCGCAGTGAGCGCTCCGGTGGTGCGTGGCGGCTCGCAGGCCCGGGAGCGGCGGCAGGCGTACCTGTTGGTGATGCCCGCCGTGCTGGTGCTGGCCGTGGTGGCGCTCTACCCGGTGCTGGCGGCCATCTGGTTGAGCCTGCACCGCTTCATCCTGGTGTTCGGAGAGCGGCGCTTCACGGGGCTCGCGAACTACGTCTACCTCGTCGGGGATGCGCGCTTCTGGTCGGCGCTGGGGAACACCGCGTACTTCACGGCGGTGGCGGTGACGGTGGAGCTGCTGCTCGCGGTGCCGCTGGCGCTGCTGCTCAACCGCGCGTTCCCGGGACGGGGGCTGCTGCGCGCGTCGGTGCTGGTGCCGTGGGCCATTCCCACGGTGGTGAGCGCCCGGCTGTGGGCGTGGATGTTCAACCCGGACTACGGGCTCATCAACCGCCTGCTGGGCGGCGCGGAGATCAACTGGCTGGGGGCGCCCGGGTACGCGCTGCACGCCGCCATCCTGGTGGACGTGTGGAAGACGACGCCCTTCGTGGCGCTGCTGGTGCTGGCGGGGTTGCAGGGCATTCCGGAGGACCTCTACAAGGCCGCGCGGGTGGACGGCGCTTCGACGTGGCGGCAGTTCCGCGCCATCACGCTGCCGCTGCTCAAGCCCGCGCTGCTCCTGGCGGTGCTGTTCCGGTCGCTGGATGCGTTCCGCGTGTTCGACGCCATCTATGTCCTGACGGAGGGCGGGCCGGCGAACACGACGGAGACGCTGAGCATCTACGCGTACAAGACGCTGATGCGCTCCGGTGACTTCGGCTACGGCAGCGCGCTGTCGGTGGCGACGTTCCTGTGCGTGGTGCTGCTGGCGGTGGTGTGGCTGAAGTGGTTGGGGCGTGAGGAGGGACGGCGATGAGGCGGCCGGGGCTGGGCACGGCGCTGGCCGTGGTGGCGTTCCTCACGTTCTTCCTGGGCCCGTTCCTGTGGCAGGTGCTGACGAGCCTGTGGCCGGACGGGGAGCTGACGCGGCCGTGGCCGTCGCACCTGACGGGCGCGAACTACCAGAGCGTGCTGTTCGGGCGGCCGTTCCTGTGGGCGGTGTTGAACTCGCTGGTGGTGGCGACGCTGACGACGCTGTTCTGCCTGACGGTGGGCGCGTCGGCGGCGTTCGCGCTGGCGAAGCTGGAGTTCCGGGGGCGGGGCCTGCTGCTGTCCGCGGCGCTGGGCGTGTCGATGTTCCCGCCCATCGCCACGGTGAGCCCGCTGTACCTCATCCTCAACGCGGTGGGCCTGCGGGACAGCCTGGTGGGGCTGGCGCTGCCGTATACGACGTTCGCGCTGCCGTTGACGCTGTGGGTGCTGACGTCGTTCTTCCGCCAGCTCCCGGACGAGCTGTACCGGGCGGCGCGGGTGGATGGGTGCACGCCGTTTGGCGCGTTCCGCCGGGTGCTGTTGCCATTGGCGGCGCCGGGGCTGGCGACGACGGCCATCCTGGTCTTCATCTTCGCGTGGAACGAGTTCCTCTACGCGCTGACGTTCCTGTCCACGCCGGAGAAGCGCACGGTGCCGGTGGCCATCAGCCTCTTCGCCAGTGAGTACAAGGAACCGTGGGGGGAGATCGCCGCCGCGTCCGTGGTGGCGACGCTGCCGCTGGTGGTGCTGACGGTGCTGTTCCAGCGGCGCATCGTGTCCGGCCTCACGGCCGGGGCGGTGAAGGAGTAGCGCGGGGCCGCGTGGGTCTGACTACCGCCCCGCGGCTTCGACTTCCGCCCACAGGCTCTTGCCTTCGAGCACCGCGTTGATGGGAGCCCGGCGCTCCGCCACGCGCAGCAGCACAGTAGCCAGCTGGTCCAGGTGCATGGGCTTGAGGTTGCCCAGCAGCGGCAGCTTCCCGAGCGTGTGCAGGAGGCCGGGTGGGCGGTGGTATTCGCCCTCCAGCGCGGGCGGGCGCACCATCGTGAACGCGATGCCGCTGTCGCGCACGATGCGCTCCGCCTCCGCCTTGGCCTTCAGGTACGCGCCCACCGGACGGCCCGCGCCCACCGACGTGAGCAGCACGATGTGGTCCACGCCCGCGACCTTCGCCGCGTCCACCAGTTGCTGCGTGGTGCCGATGTCGCTCGACTCGTAGGTGTCTCCCGCCGCGAAGCGCTTGCGCATCGTGCCGATGAGCTGGAGCACCGTGGTGCAGCCTCGCATCGCCTCCGCCAGCGCGGGCGCGTCCGCCAGCTCCAGCACCGCCTTCTTCGGCCAGGTGCTCGCGGGCTCCGTGCCCGTGCTCTTGGGACGGACGTGCGGGAGCACGTCCAGCCCGCGCGCCAGGGCCTGTCGCATCAGCGTGCGGCCGGTCGCGCCCGTGGCGCCCGCGATGAAGAGATGACGAGGGGAGTCGGTGCTCATGGTGGCGTCTCCCGGGCCTGACCGCTGGCCCGCGCTCCCTCTTGAGCACAGGGGCCCATGGCTTGCCCAGGGCTTCCCGCGCTCCCGCGCGAAACCGGACAGCACCCGGGCCTTCAGCGCGCGGCGCGCTCGGCGTGGACTTCGCGCGCCCGCTTCACGTCCTCCAGGAAGAAGGCCTCCAGCTCGCGCGCCGCCTTCACGTCCTCCAGCACCAGCGAGCCCTCTTCCAGCAGGTTGAAGGACAGCGCGTCGTAGTTGATGGACCCCACCAGCACCAGCCGGTCATCCACCAGCATCGTCTTGGCGTGCATCATCGACGGCTGGTATTCCCAGATGCGCACGCCCGCCTCCAGCAGCGTGTCGTAGGTCGCGCGCTGCAACAACGTGATGGCCGGCTGGTCGTTCTTGTCCCCGGGCGTCAGGACCCGCACGTCCACGCCCGCCCGCGCCCGCTCCACCAGCAGCCGCATGAGCGCGTCGTTGGGCGTGAAGTACGACTGGGAGATCCACAGCCGCTCCTTCGCCGCCTTCACCATCAACTGCGTCAGCCGCTCCGCGCGCGTCACCTCCGGGTTCGCCGTGCTGCTGACGAAGCCCGCCCAGCCCCCACCCGCTTCGTCCAGGCCGGGCTGGCCCTGCGACAGCGTGGGGAAGTCCGTGGCGGGCAGCAATTCGCCCGTGGACTCCTGCCAGTTCTCCGCGAAGGCCTGCTGGAGCTGCGCCACCACCGGGCCCTGGATGCGCGCGTTGGTGTCCCGCCACTCCTTCTCGTTGCGCGCCTCGCCCAGCCATTCGTCCTGGATGGCGAGCCCGCCGGTGACGGCCACCTTGCCGTCCACCACGAGGATCTTCCGGTGGTTGCGCGCCAGGTTCTCGTCCGCGGGCAGCGGGCGGAACATGTGCGCCTCACAGCCGGCCGCTTCCAGCTTCGGCTTCACCTCCTTCTCGAACGGGCCGCTGCCCATGGGGTCCACCAGCACGCGGCAGGTGACTCCCCTGGTGGCACGTTCGCTCAGGGCTTCAATCATCCGGTCGGAGGCTCGCCCCGGACGCCAGATGAACATCACGATGTTGATGGAGGCGCGGGCCCGACCGATTTCTTCCACCATCACGTCGAACACGGCGCCGTTGTTCGCCCACCGGATGCGGTTGCGCGGTTCCATCCGCACGCCCGTCGTCTGGTACAGCGCCGCCGCGAAGTCCGCACCGCGCGAACCCACCTGTCCCGTGAGATGGAATGGACGTGACGACTCCTCCGTGGTGCACGCGGACGGACATCCCGCGAGCATCAGCGCCCCCAACCCCGCCACCCATCGCCAGTCCTTGCCCACGTCGGTGCCCGCTGCCTCCTGGTCTTGAGGGGTAGGCACGCGCGAAGGCCGTGTCACCCGCGAGGACGAGGCGAGTGTTCTCTGGCGGCCTGGGTGGGTGTGCGCAGGGTGCGGCGAAGTAGGGACGGGCTGGAAGCGATGTCCCGTTCAGGGGCATGTCGATCTTCCGCGACATGGGCCGTCTTTTCGGGTGAACGCTCCGCATGTCGCGGGCCGGCGCACCCGCCGTCGCACGAAAGGTCCACCCCATGTCCCGCTACCTGATGCTGCTGCACGAGAACCCCGCCCACTTCGCCACCAAGTCGCCCGCGGAGCTCCAGGCCATCGTGGAGGAGTACATCCAGTGGAGCGACCGGCTGCGCGGCGAGGGCCGCCTGCTGCTGTCGGAGAAGCTGGTGGACGAGGGCGGCCGGCGCCTGAAGCAGCAGGGTGGCCAGCTGCTGGTGTCGGACGGGCCGTACGCGGAGGTGAAGGACGTGGTGGGCGGCCTCTTCATCCTGTCGGCGGAGTCGTACGACGACGCGGTGGCCCTGGCCCGGACCTGTCCCCACCTGCGCCACGGTGAAGTCGAGCTGCGCGCCATCGACGATGCCTGAGACGCCGCCGGCCTCCACCGACGTCCGCGCGGTGCTGGACCTGGCCTTCCGCCAGTGGTCCGCCGGCCTCGTCGCGGCGCTGGCCCGGCGCGTGGGCCTGGGGCGCCTGGACCTGGCCGAGGACGCGGTCCAGTTCGCCATGCTCCAGGCCGCCCGCACCTGGGGCTTCCATGGCGTTCCGGAGCAGCCGCGCGCGTGGCTGCTGCGCGTGGCGGCCAACCGGCTGACGGACCTCGTGCGCCTGCGTGCCCCCGAGGCCCCGGAGGCGCCGGAGGAGGACGGCGTGGAGCCGGACGCGGAGCCCACGCGCTACGCGGCCGAGCTTCCGGACGACGCGCTGCGGTTGCTCTTCGCGTGCTGTCACCCGGCGCTCTCGCGCGAGGTGCAGGTGACGCTCACGTTGAAGGTGGCGTGCGGCTTCTCCGTGCGCGAGGTCGCCGCCGCGCTGCTCGCCGACGAGCCCACGGTGGCGCAGCGGCTGGTGCGCGCGAAGCGCACGCTGCGCACCTGTCGCGCGACGCTGGAGGTGCCGCCCCCGGAGGCGCTGCCGGAGCGGCTGGGCGCGGTGCACCCCGCGCTCTACCTGCTCTTCAACGAAGGCTACGAAGCCTCCGAGGGCCACGACCTGTCCCGCGCGGAGCTGTGCGCGGAGGCGCTGCGGCTGGCGGAGGTGCTGCTCGCGCACCCGGGCACCGCGACGCCGGAGGGCCACGCCCTGGCCGCGCTGTTCTGCTTCCGCGCCGCGCGACTGCCGGGCCGCGTGGATGCGCGGGGCGCGTTCGTGCCGCAGGCGGCGCGGGAGGGGACGGAGGCGTCGCCCGTGCTGCGCGCCCGGGGGCTGGGGCACCTGCATGCGTCCATGGGGCCGGTGCTGACGCCGCTGCACCTGGAGGCGGAGATCGCCCTGCTGCATGCGAACAACGCAGTGCCGGGGCCGGAGGACAGCGCGCGGTTGCTGGCGTTGTACGACGCGCTGCTCTCGCTCCAGCCCTCGCCCATCGTGGCGCTGGGGCGCGTGGTGGCGCTGGGGCGCGTGCGGGGACCGGCCGCGGCGTTGGAGGCGCTGGGGCCGCTGCGCGCGATGGGGGTGCTCCAGCGCTACCCGTACCGCTTCGCCGTGGAGGGCATGTTGCTGGAGCAGGCGGGGGAGCGGGGCAGGGCGGCGGACTGCTTCCGGCAGGCCGCCGCGCTGGCGAGGACACCGCCGCAGCGTGAGTACCTGCTGGGCCGTGCTCGTGCCCTGGGGTGAGGTGTTAGCGTCAGGCTCCAGCGCGAGAAGCGGGAGCGGCGGACATGGCGTTGAGCACCTCGGCGGTCTTCAAGGCAGCACTGGACGCGAACGTGCCCGGCATGACGGTGGTGCGCGCGCACGGCGGCGACTTCGTCCGGCCGTTCTGCACCGCGCTCGACGCCTACCACGGGGACTGGAGTGGCTTGTTCGCCAAGGCCACCTACTACTTCCGGAGCGCGCAGCCCTGGGCCCACGCGAAGCTGAAGGCGCTCGATGACGCCGAGCACCTCCTGTACGCGCTGTTCGACCAGGAGCGGGCACGGCTCGTGGCCGCGCAGGCCGCGCGGATGTTGTTGATGCGGATGCTGGTGGAGATCCAGCAGGCGCACATCGACCTGGTGGACTACCTCCACACGAACAACCTCAAGCTCTACACCCCGGACCGTGGGCTCCTGGGAGATGCGGCGCTCCGACAACTGGACGCGGACTGGGATGCGCTGCGCAACGGAACGGGCGCGGTGAAGCTTCCCTCGGGGGCGCCCTACGAGCGCGGCAACCGGGAAGTGCGCGCCATCCACGCCCGACTGCTCTCGCGTGCGCATGGGCGGAGCCTGATGCGGTGGATCCTGGACGTCACCGAGGCAAGCCCGGAGTGGCCGGTGACGCTCGCGCTGACCCCTGCCTTCACGCCCTCGGCCACCTTCCGGCAGAAGGTGGTGCTCAACAAGGCGCGGCTGGACACGATGTCGGGGCAGATTGAACCCCTGACGCGGCAGTTCGATGAGCTGTCGGGGATCGTGTCCAAGATGGAGACGGACGCGCGACGTGGGACCGAACCGTGGGCCGTGCTCCGGGAGCGCCTGCGGGCGGAGTCGAGGGAGTACGTGGAGGCCTACGAAGCCTGCGAGGAGGTCGGCAGTCGGCTCGACTTCATCAAGTCGGAGCTCCCCAGGTACGAGGAGGACGGCCACGGCGAGGACTACATGCTGAGCGAACCCGCGCCGGGGCTCGCGGGCAAGGGCACCGGACGGAGCTCTGTGCTCCGCCTGCGCACCGGCTTGCGCGACAGCACGCAGCGCAACTTCTCAAGTGATGGCCACACCATCCCCGCGCCCGCCTTCATCGTGTACGGGCACGAGCTCATCCACGTCCTCCAGAACCGCTATCCGCAGATGATGGTGCTCCACATCCAGCCCTATGCGCATGGGCACGGGAAGCACGGCTACAGCAACACCACCGAACACGAGACCATCCGCTCCCTGCGCAAGCTCCGGACGGACGCGCACCTGCCCTTCTACGAGAACCAGCTCCGCGCCGAGCACCGGCTCACCGCGCGCAAGCACCACACCGGCACCAGCGCGTTCGACCTGCACGAGACCGACTGAGCGTCACCCGCCGCGAGCCTCGTGAGTGCGCGATGGGAGTTCAGCGCCGCGCGCAGTCACATGGATGCTGTCGCTGAGCGCGGAAGTCTTCTCCTGGGGCCGCGTGGGGTGCGGCTCTTGGCGTGGGCCCTGGCGGTGGCGGTGGGCCTGGGACAGCCCGGGCGGCGGAAGCGCGCTGGCGAGTCCTCGCGGGAAGCTCTACGTGATGGGCACCGGCGGCACGTTGCTCTTCCCTGAAGAGGACGGGACGCTGCGACCGGGAACCTTCGTTTCGGATGGCCTGGGGGTAGACAGTGCGCGTTGAGGCCCTGGTGTTGTTGTGCATGGCGATGGCCGTCTCCGGCTGCGCGGCGTTGCCATCCACGCCTGTCCAGGGGCGGAGCCATGCGCTCCGCGATGCATCTGATCCTCCTGTCGCGCCAGCGCTGGGGGAGGAGGCGCCACGCGAGCCAGCCTCCCAGCCACGGTTCGTCACAGGCTCCGAGGCAGGACGGCTGCGCCGTCACAAAGGCGTCCGTGAGGTGGGAGCGGGCGCGAGTCCCGTTCGCACGACCGGGGTTCCTCGCGGTGGCACCAGCCCCGGCACTCAGGCGGATGCCTGGGAGAGGTTGCTGACGGATGCGGGGCTGGAGGAACGGGATGCGCGGCCCCTGCCAGGGAGCGCCCTTTCGCCCACGCAGGCGACGCGGCTCCTGTCGGTGTTGCTGGGCAAGCCGGTGACGCTTGGCACCTTCCCCGCGCGCATGGCCGTGGGCCACCTGCTGCGCGAAGTGCTGGAGGAAGGCGAGGTGCCCCGGGACACGCTGCTGCGCCGGGTGGAGCGCTTCCACCGGGTGGCGGTGCTGCGGCCGGATGGCCACCTGGCCTGGGTGTGGACCGGGCGCACGCAGCAGAAGGCCGGCACCCTGAAATGGAAGGACGGCACGTTCCGGGCGGGCCCGTTCGAGCTGGGCCGGTTCTACGTGAGCAACGGCTTCGTCATCGAGCTGGCGGATGCGCAATTGGCGCCCGTGCACGGACCGGTGTTCGTCGAGGTGTACGACGACGCGGACTTCATCAGCCGGACCCTGGACGGAGCCGCGGCGGCGTTCGTGAAGCTGGCGCTCGCGCTGGGCCAGTTCCTCACCTCTCCTCGGGACAGCATCGCCGCGTTGAAGGACCTGCCCGCGGGAGTGGTCGCGCTCATCGCGTCATCGCCCGAATACTTCGAGCGCTTCCGTTACATGACGCGCGGCGAGCAGGTGCAGGCCGTGGCGGAGCTGACGACGAGCCTCCTCGTGACGAAGGGCACCGCGACCTCCGCGACGCGCACGGTGACAGGCGCGCTGGCGGGTGCGGAGGCCGCGGTGCCGGTGCTGTCGCTGTCCGCGCAGGGAGCACTCACGCTTGAACGCGTCGCTGTTCCCGTGGGGCGGGCTGCATCGGCGCTGAGCGGCGGGCCCGGGGCGGCCATCCTGCTCCAGCGGGCCAGCATGGCCACTCCACCGGCCGGGCCCGGACAGTGGGGGCCTGCCCGGGAATCCATGTCGGAGCGCGCCCGGCGCTATCAGGAGCAGATCTCGGGGCACTCCGCCGATGAGGCGTATTGGATGGGGGGCGTGGGCAAGGACAGCGGTGGGTTGAAGTTCGACGGTTTCGCGGACGGTGTGCTACTGGAGGCGAAGGGGCCGGGTTACGCGAACAAGTTCCTCGACAACCTCTCGCCCAGGGTCTGGTTCCAGAAGTCGGGCGCGAAGGCCCTCGTCGAGAAAGCACAGCGGCAACTGGCGAGAGCGCCCCCGGATGTGCCCATCCGGTGGCATGTCGCCGAGCTGAAGACGACCGAGGCCATCAGGGAGTTGTTCAGGCTCAATGGCGTCGAGGGGATTGATGTTGTCTTCACCCCTCCCATCCCGTGAGCAGGGCGCAATCATGAATGAGACCTACCATGTCGGAAGCTATTGGGGCCCCAGGAAGGAAACGCCGGAAGCGTGCGCCCTTCGACTGGGAGCTTTTCTCACGGGCTTGCGCGATGTCGACCCCTCATTCACCCAATGGTTTCAGACGGGGAGGTCGCGCAAGGCCGCGCTGACACGTCCCATCGGGCTGGAGCCGGCGGAGCTTGAAAGGCTGGTTCGCCGTGGCAAGGACCGTGTCGTGGAGGAGATTGGTTTTCGAGTGGATGGCTGGAATGGTGTGGAGGATGACCATGATGCAAGCGGCTTCCTTGTGACCTGTGGCAGTCATGCGCCAAGGGTGAGCAATGCCTGTGCAGTCACGCTTCCGAGCAGAGGGCCCAATGCGAACCGGGTAGTGACTGCTCAGGTGCTGGCCGGGCTGTTGCGTGCTGCTGCTGTCGCGTGGGAGCCAGCTTGGGGCATTGCTACGTCACAGGCTCATCGAAAGTTGCTGGACGAGCGTGGCGTCAGGGGCGCCCCGCGCGTTGGATGGGTGACGTACCTTGAGGTGCATCGAGGTGTGGTGCCTCCGCTTCCTGCTCCTGTTCGCATCGAGAATGTCGAGGGGCGGGGAGCACTGATCACCTTGACCCCCGAACGCTTTACAGTCGCGAACCCTGAGCACATGGCTTTGGCCGAGCGGGTAGGAGAGCTGCTGGCCGGAGCGGGACTCATGCAGCCCGTTTCGCCCTGACGGTCAGGCAGATCCGCGCCCCTTGTCCGGAGGGGGCTCAAATTTCACGGCCCAGTTCCACCGACGAGCCCACGTGTGGACTTTCTGCGTGATGCGTACAGGCGGTACGCTGTTGTTCTCTGAAGAGGACGGGACGCAGCGACCGGGCGCCTTCGCTTCGGTGGACCAGGGGCGGCCGTGCGCGTTGAGGCCTTGTTATTGTGCATGGCGATGGCCGTCACCGGCTGCGCGGGGCTGACTCCTGCGTCCAACCAGGGGCGGAGCCTGAGCTACACGCCTCGCGAGGCCAGCAGCCCTGCTTCAGCGCCACCGAGTGATGCCTCCCTCCAGGTGTCCGCCGCCCCGCCACGGTTTGTCACGGACCCCGTGGCGCCGGCACGGATGCATCGTCGTGGAGGGATGAAGGGCGCGAGTCCCGTTCGCACGAAATGGGGGCCTCGCGGTGACTCGAACTCCGGCATTCAGGCGGATGCCTGGGAGAAGTTGCTGACGGATGCGGGGCTGGAGGAACGGGATGCGCGGCCCCTGCCAGGGAGCGCCCTTTCGCCCACGCAGGCGACGCGGCTCCTGTCGGTGTTGCTGGGCAAGCCGGTGACGCTCGGCACCTTCCCCGCGCGCATGGCCGTGGGCCACCTGCTGCGCGAAGTGCTGGAGGAAGGCGAGGTGTCCCGGGACACGCTGCTGCGCCGGGTGGACCGCTTCCGCCGGGTGGCGGTGCTGCGGCCGGATGGCCACCTGGCCTGGGTGTGGACCGGGCGCACGCAGCAGAAGGCCGGCACCCTGAAATGGAAGGACGGCACGTTCCGGGCGGGCCCATTCGAGCTGGGTCGCTTCTACGTGAGCAACGGCTTCGTCATCGAGCTGGCGGATGCGCAATTGGCGCCCGTGCACGGACCGGTGTTCGTCGAGGTGTACGACGACGCGGACTTCATCAGCCGGGCCCTGGACGGAGCCGAGGCGGCGTTCGTGAAGCTGGCGCTCGCGCTGGGCCAGTTCCTCATCTCTCCTCGGGACAGCATCGCCGCGTTGAAGGACCTGCCCGCGGGAGTGGTCGCGCTCATCGCGTCATCGCCCGAATACTTCGAGCGCTTCCGTTACATGACGCGCGGCGAGCAGGTGCAGGCCGTGGCGGAGCTGACGACGAGCCTCCTCGTGACGAAGGGCACCGCGACCTCCGCGACGCGCACGGTGACAGGCGCGCTGGCGGGTGCGGAGGCCGCGGTGCCGGTGCTGTCGCTGTCCGCGCAAGGAGCACTCACGCTTGAACGCGTCGCTGTTCCCGTGGGGCGGGCTGCATCGGCGCTGAGCGGCGGGCCCGGGGCGGCCATCCTGCTCCAGCGGGCCAACACGGCCACTCCGCCGGCCGGGCCCGGACAGTGGGGGCCTGCCCGGGAGTCCATGTCGGAGCGCGCCCGGCGCTATCAGGAGCAGAGCTCGGGGCACTCCGCCGACGAAGCCTATTGGGTCGGCGGCACGAGCACGAAGGCTGGGGGGATCAAGTTCGATGGGTTCAGGGACGACGTGCTACTGGAGGCGAAGGGGCCCGGCTACGCGGAGTTCTTCGAGGGACTGAGGCCCAAGGAATGGTTCCGCCACTCGGGGGCTGTGGACCTCGTTGAACAAGCTCGGCGGCAGACCCAGAAGGTCATGGGGACAGGTATACGGATTGAGTGGCATGTGGCCGAAGCGAGTGCAGTGAATCCAATCCGCCGGCTTTTGGATGGAGCGGACATTGGAGGCATCAAGGTCGTCCACACCCCGGCACATTGAGAGGAGGCCATCGTGGCTGAGCAGCCTGAAGCAGAGGACTACTACGTGGGGGCGTACTGGGGACCTCGTGAGGAGTCCCCTGCGGACTGCGCGCGGCGCACCGCCGAATTCCTCACGCTCCTGGCCTCATGTGATCCGCTCCTTGCCCATTGGTACAAGCCCGCTCGAACACGCCAGGAAGCCCGGAAGCACCCCTTGATGCCACCGGATCTGGACATGCTCACCGAGTCGTTCCGGCGTGGTGCCAACCGTGAAAAAGGAGGACCAGCCATCGAGCAACTTGGATTCACGTTCTGGTTCGGCAACGGAGGCGCCAGGGGCGCGGACGTGGATCTGCGCATCACCTGTGGTGATCATGGAGGGGCCACCCCCAACTCCTGCGTGATGACCCTGCCGAGCAGCGGAGCGGATGCGGAGCGGCTCATCACCGCCCCGGTGCTGGTGGACGTGCTGCGCAGCATGGCTCAAGCCTGGGACCCTGATTGGGCCGTGGCCACATCGTGGGACCACCGTGCGGCAATGGACGAAACGCCCAGGGCTGGCGGGTTCGTGGGTTGGGTCACGTACCTGCCGCGCTGCCGTGGGACGGTGCCCCCATTGCCAGCCCCCGTCCGCATCGAGCCCGTCGAGAACCGGGGGACGCTCATTGTCCTGGCCCCGGAGCGGCTGACCGCAGGGAACCCCGAGCATGTCGAACGGGGAAGGCGCGTGGGCGAGCTGCTGGCCAGGGCCGGCATGCTGGAGCCCGTCATCTCCCGCTGATTCGACCGTGGCCTTTCGATTCAGGGAGACACACGGGGGCGGGACGGGAGGCGGCCGTCCCTCGGCACGTCCTACCCGCGCGGCGGGCCCGGAGGCTCGGGGGACTTCGAGTGCCCCAGCTCCAGCACCGTGGCGCTCTCGGACGGATCCGGCCGCTTGTCTCGCATGGTGACGAACTCCTCCGCCGCCGTGGGGTGGATGCCCACCGTGCCGTCGAGCTGCTTCTTCGTCACGCCGCACTTCAGCGCCACCGCGAGCCCCTGGATGATTTCGGGCGCGTCCGCGCCCACCATGTGGAAGCCCAGCACGCGGTCGGTGCCGCGCTCCACCACCACCTTCATCATGGTGCGCTCGTCGCGGCCCGTCAGCGTGTGCTTCATGGGCCGGAAGCTGGAGACGTAGACGTCCACCGGGCCGTGCCGCTCGATGGCCTCCCGCTCCGTGAGCCCCACCGTGCCCACCGGCGGCTGGCTGAACACCGCGGAGGGGACGTTCGCGTGGTCCATCGTCACCGGGTTGTTCCGGTACAGCGTCTCCACCATCGCCCGCCCCTCCGCGATGGCCACCGGCGTGAGGTTGAGCCGGTCGGTGACGTCCCCCACCGCGTAGATGCTCTCCACCGAGGAGCGGGACTGCGCGTCCACCACCACCGCCCCTCGCGCGTCCAGCTTCACGCCCGCCTCCTCCAGCCCCAGCCCCTCCGTGTTGGCCACGCGGCCGGTGGAGTACAGCACCGCGTCCACCTCCAGCGTGTCCCCCATGCGCGTCATCAGGCTGAGCGTGCCGTCCGCGCGCTTCTCGATGTCCTCGACGAAGGTCTCCGGCCGGATGTCCACGCCCTTCTTGCGCATCTCCTGCGTCAGCGCCGCCCGCACGTCGTTGTCGAAGCCGCGCAGCACCGTGTCGCCCCGGATGAGCATGGTCACCTTCACGCCCAGCGCCGCGAAGATGCCCGCGAACTCCACGCCGATGTAGCCGCCCCCCACCACCGCCACCCTCCGGGGCAGCTCCGGCAGCTCCAGCGCCTGCTCCGACGTGAGCGCGTGCTCGATGCCCGGCACCCGCGGCAGGAAGGGCCGCCCGCCCGTCGCCACCAGGATGCGCTCCGCCGTGTAGCGCCTGCCCGCGACCTCCACCGTGTGCGCGTCCACCACCCGGCCCCGGCCCTCCACCAGCGTCACCCCCGCGTCGCGCAGCAGCCGCCCGTAGATGCCCGTCAGCCGGTCCAGCTCCTTCGCCTTCATCGCCTGGAGCCGCTTCCAGTCCAGCGCGGGCTCCTTCACCGCCCAGCCGTAGCCGGCCGCGTCCTCGAAGTCGTAGCGGTGGTGCGCCGCGTACACGAGCAGCTTCTTGGGCACGCACCCGCGCAGCACGCAGGTGCCGCCCACGCGCCCCTCCTCGCAGATGGCCACCCGCGCCCCGGACGCCCCCGCGCGCCTGCTGGCCGCCACGCCACCTGAACCCGCGCCCACCGTGAACAAATCGAAGTCGTAGCCCGCCATCGCCAGCCTCCCGCGTGTTTCAAGAAATGATGCCCTGCCACCCCGGAGGGAAGGAGCCAGCCGGGCCCTGCCCGCCGGGCTGCCCACCAGGGTCCAAAGCGCCTCCTGCCTCGTTTACCCCGCGTTGCATTCAATCCCCTCCCGAACGGGAAGGGGGGATATCCTCGCTCACAGGGCGGCCCCCCCCGTATGTCACACCCCTCCAGCCTGACATCCCTCCGCACGGACGTGCCGGACTCCGACGTGTCCCTGTCCGTGGATCCGGAGGTGGTGGGGCGCCGCTACCGCATCCTGGACCTGCTGGGCCGGGGCGGCGCGGGCACGGTGTGGCGCGCCCAGGACGGGCTGTCCGGACCGGTGGCCCTCAAGCGGCTGCACAAGACGATGGCGGACCTGGCGCGCCGGCCCGGACGGGGGACGCCCTCCGTCTTCGCCACCCAGGACATGGCGCTGTCGCTGGCCCACGAGTTCCAGACGCTGGTGTCCCTGCGCCACCCGCACGTCATCCGCGTGCTGGACTACGGCTTCGACGGCGAGGGCCGGCCCTACCTGGCCATGGACCTGCTGGAGGACGCGCGCACGCTGGTGGAGGCCGGCACGGACGCGCCGCTGTCCACGCAGGTGGGGCTGCTGGTGCAGACGCTCCAGGCGCTCGCGTACCTGCACCGGCGCGGCATCATCCACCGCGACCTGAAGCCCGGGAACGTGCTGGTGGTGCGCGGGCAGGTGAAGGTGCTGGACTTCGGGCTGGCGGTGGGCCGCGACCAGGGCCGCCGCGCGCACCCGGCCGGCACCCCGGGCTACCTGGCCCCGGAGCTCTTCGCGGACCAGCCCCCGTCCGAACAGACCGACCTCTTCGGCTTTGGCGCCATGGCGTGCCAGATGTTCTTCGGACGGCTGCCCCACGGGGGGCAGGTGTTCGCGACGCCGGGCTTCCCCCCCGCGCTCCGGGACGTGCTGGAGCGGCTGGTGGCCCCGGACGCCCACCGCCGCCCGCGCGACGCGGAGGCCGTCATCGCCGCGCTGTGCGCCGCCACCGGCCAGCCCGTGCCCGCCGAGTCCGCCGCCACGCGCGAGAGCTTCCTCCAGTCCGCGCGCTTCGTGGGCCGGGTGGGGGAGCGCGAGCACCTGACGGACGTGCTCGACCATGCGCTCGCGGGACGGGGCAGCGCGTGGCTCATTGGCGGGGAGAGCGGCGTGGGCAAGTCGCGCCTGCTGGACGAGGTGCGCTCGCTGGCGCTGGTGCGCGGCGCGGTCGTGCTGCGCGGCCAGGCGGTGGACACCGGCGGCGTGCCGTACCAGGAGTGGCGCGCGGTGCTGCGCTGGCTGCCCATGCTCACGGAGCTGTCCGACCGCGAGGCGCGCGTCCTCAAGCCGCTGGTGCCGGACCTGGACGCGCTGCTGGGCCACGCGGTGCCGGCCGCGCCGGAGCTGGACGCGGAGATGGCGCAGCTGCGCCTGCACCAGACCGTGGAGGACCTCTTCGGCCGGCTGCCCCAGCCCACCGTCGTCATCCTGGAGGACCTGCACCAGGCGCACAGCGAATCCCTCCAGCTGTTCGCCCAGCTGGCGGCGCGCGCGCCCGGGTGGCCCCTGCTGCTGCTCGCCAGCTTCCGCGACGACGAGTCCCCCCGGCTCCCAACGCTGCTGCCCGGCACCCGGACCTTGCGGCTGCCGCGCCTGGACTCGGAGGAGATCGCCCTGCTGGGCGAGTCCATGCTGGGCGCCGCGGGCCGCCGCCCCGACGTGCTGGAGCTCCTGCGGCGCGAATCCGAGGGCAACCCGTTCTTCCTCGTGGAGGTGGTGCGCGCGCTGGCGGAGGAGGCCGGTGGCCTGGACCGGCTGGGCGGCCGCTCGCTGCCGGAGCGCGTGTGGGCCGGCGGCCTGCGCGCCCTGGTGCAGCGCCGGCTGGAGAAGGTGCCCAGGGCGGCCAGGGAGCTGCTGGACGTGGCGGCGCTGCTCGGCCGGGAGCTGGACCTGACGGTGCTCCAGTGCGCGGCCCCGGGCGTGGACGTGGAGGCGTGGCTCACCGACTGCGCGGCGGCGGCGGTGTTGGACGTGGCGGACGGGCGCTGGCGCTTCGCGCACGACAAGCTGCGGGAGCGGCTGCTGGAGGACCTGCCCTCCGCGTCCAAGCCCGCGCTCCACCGGCGCGCGGCGCAGGCGCTGGAGGCGGCCCACCCCACGGGCCACGCCGCGGCGCTGTCGTACCACTGGGGCCAGGTCCAGGACGCGGCGCGCGAGGCCCTCCACGCGCGGCGCGCGGGCGAGGAGGCCCTGGCGGTGGGCGCGTGCCGCGAGGCGCTGCCCCTGCTCTCCCGGGCGTTGACGGGGGCCCCCGACGCGACGTCGCTGGCGCAGGGGCAGGTGGAGGCGCTGCTGGCGGAGGCGCACTTCCAGCTGGGCGACCTGGAGGCGTTCCGCGTGCACGCGCAGGCGGCGCTCACGCACTTCGGCTGGCCCCTGCCCACGACGCGCGTCGGGTGGATGGTGGGCACGCTGGTGCAGGCGGTGGAGCGGCTGGCGCAGGGCGCGCGGCCGGACGCGTACGTGGATGACTCGGCGCGACGCCGCGAGGCGCGGCGGGTGGCGGGCCGGCTGCTCATGCGGCTCACCGACGCGTTCATCTACGCGCAGGAGGCGCTGCCGGTGCTCTGGAGCGGCCTGCGCATGCTCAACCTGTGCGAGCCCGCGGGGCCCTCGCCGGAGCTGGCGCGCGGCTACACGGTGATGGCGGTGGTGGCGGGCACGGTGCCGGTGCACCGCGTGGCGGACGCGTGGGTGAAGCGGGCGCAGGACGTGGCCGACACCGTGGGCCGCCCGTCGGACGTGGCCTACGTGCTCAACCGCAACGCGGTGTGCGCGGTGTACCAGGCGCGCTGGCAGGACGTGGAGGCGTGGCTGGGGCGCGCGACGTCCATCGTGGATTCGGTGGGGGACCTGCGGCTGGCGGAGGAGTGCCGCGCGCTGCTCACCGTGGCGTTCTGCTACCAGGGCCAGTTCGCGCGCGGGCTGCCGCTGATGGACTGGCTGGAGGCGTCCGCGGTGCGCCGGGGCGCGGTGCAGACGCAGCACTGGGCCATGCACTACCGCGCGCACATCCTCCTGCGGCTGGGCGAGCACGCGCGAGCCCGCGTCGCGCTGGAGCCGGCGCTGGCGTGGACGGAGGCGCACGGCGGGGCCACCGACCGCATCATCGTGGACGGCACGCTGGCGCTCCTGTGCCTGCGCGAGGGCGACGCGGCGGGCGCGCGCGCGGCGGCGGAGAAGGCGCTGGTGCGGCTGTCGGCGGGCAAGCCGGTGGCGCACTTCGTCTACTTCGGCGCCATCGCGGTGGCGGAGGTGTTGCTGGGCCTGTGGGCGCGCGAGACGCCGGGGCCGGGGTTGCAGGCGCTCACGCACAGCGCCCGCGCGGCGCTGAAGGCGGTGGAGGACTTCGCCCGGGTGTTCCCCTTTGGCGAGCCCGCCGCGTGGCTGTGGCGCGGCTCCGAGGCGTGGCTGGCGGGCCGGCACCGCAAGGCCTTGCGCGCGTGGAGGCGGTGCATCGCGGAGGCCACGCGGCGCCAGATGCCCTACGAGGCGGCGCGCGCGCGGCTGGAGTGGGCGCGGCACCTGCCCGGGGACGCCCCGGAGCGCGCGGAGCTGCTGCGGCTGGCGGTGGAGGACTTCACCCGGTTGGAGGCGCGCGACGACCTGGCGCGCGCGCTGGCCGAACAGGCACGGCCCGGAGGGGCGGACGGCATGGTGCGAGGCATGGTCAAGGTGGCGACGCGATGATGCGAGTGGAGGACGTGGCGCTCCTGGCCTGTCCGGACTGCCGGGGCCGGCTGGTGTGGCACGGGCAGAACGAGGACGCCCGGCTCACCGAGGGCCGGCTGCGCTGCGGCGGCTGCGGCGAGACGTGGGAGGTGGAGGAGGGGCGGGCCCGGCTGTACCGCGAGGACCGCGTGCGCGGCACGGACCGGCTGATGCGCCACATCTACGACGGGCTGCCCTCGCTGCATGATCCGCTGACGGCGGTGCTGACGCCGCTCTTCCAGTCCGTCTCCGAGTCGCGGATGCGCGACGCGTACATGCGCCGGCTGGAGCTGGGCGCGCTCAAGCCGCGCGAGGACGGGCAGCCGGTGCGGGTGCTGGAGGTGGGCGTGGGCGCGGGCGCGAACCTGCCGCGCATCCGGGGCGCGCTGCCGCCGGGCCTGGCGGTGGAGGTGTGGGGCCTGGACCTGAGCACCGGCATGCTGGCGCAGTGTGAGAAGCGCGTGGGCAGCAGGCGCCGGGGCCAGGGGCTGGAGGACACCCGGCTGCTGCTGGCGGACGCGCACGCGCTGCCCTTCCGCGACGCGACGTTCGACCGCGTCTTCCACGTCGGTGGCATTGGCGGCTACCGCCAGCCCGCGGTGGCGCTGCTGGAGATGTCGCGCGTGGCCCGCCCCGGCACGCCGCTGGTGGTGGTGGACGAGCAGTTGGACGCGAACTTCCGGCCGTCGCTGTTCCAGCGCGCCGCCTTCCGCGCCCTCACGTTCTACACGCGCGAGGCGAGGAGCCCTCGCGCGCTGCTGCCGCTCAACGCCGAAGGCGTCATCGAGGAACAGGTGTCACCCTTCTACTACTGCCTCACGTTCCGCGTTCCGGCGCTGGAGCCGGCCGTCACGGGTTGAGCACCAGGTCCATCAGCCGCAGCGTCATGCCGCCGCTGAAGTCGATGGTGGCGCCGTTGAACCAGCCCGCCTCGTCGCCGGTGAGCACGGACACGAAGCGGGCCACCTCCTCCACCGTGCACATGCGCCCCGCGGGCGTCATGGCGGCGTGGCGCGCTTCCAGGTGGGCCAGGGCCTCCGGCGCGTAGACGTGGTGCAGGGCGGGCGTCATCACCGTGCCGAACTTGAGCAGGTTCACGCGGTGGCCCCGGGGCCCCAGCTCCATCGCCAGGTGACGGACGTACATCTCCAGCGCGGCCTTGGCGGCGCTGATGAGGCCGGTGTTGCCCAGGTGCGTCTGGTCCAGCGGGTTCTGGAGGCCCAGCAGCCGCGCGTCCGGGGCCAGCAGGTCGCGCTTCACCAGCGCCTGCGTCCAGTACACGAACGAATGCGCCATGCAGTCGAAGGTGCGCTGCACGCGGCGCGGGTGCAGCCGGTCCGGGCCCTCGGACAGGAAGCGCCCCACGGACGCGCCGGCGATGGCGTGGACGAACAGCTTCACGCTCCGGGGGCCCGCGCGCTCCAGCAGGACGTCCGCGCCGGCCTCCGCGGAGTCAGGGGTGGAGGCGTCCGCCTGCCGCAGGAAGACGGCCCGGCCCGCCTCGCGCACGCGGGCCTCCACCTGGCGCGCGGTGTCCGGGTAGCGGCCCCGATGCACGCCGAAGACCTCCAGGCCCGGCTTGCGCGCGACGGCCTCCGCGATGGCCGCCCCCGTCCCCGACGAGACGCCGAGGATCAACGCCCAGCGCGGGTCGGGAGGGTCTTCTGTTGAAGGGGTGCCGTCCGGAGGAGTGTCGTCGAGGTGTCGTGGCGCGGGCATGGTGCCGCAATCATAGGAAGCCACCTCCGGTGGGGCTCGTGGGTCCGTGCTGGCCCCTCCTGGAGGATGAGTCAGGGCCGTGAGGCCTGGAGCGCGGCCCACGCGCGCCGCGACCGCCCGTGGAGGACACCGGCCCGCCTCAGAGGGACGTGAGGAGCAGCTCTTCCTGCTCCCCGACCTTGAGGCCGAGCAGCGGCTGGACCTCCTCGCGGAAGCCCCAGCGCCGCGCCAGCTCCACGAACCACGCGACGGTGGCGGTGAGCCGGAACGGGTTGGAGCCCGCGTCCTCCAGTGGGTCGAACGCGCGCGCGATGAGGGACTGCTCGGGGTCGTCCGGCAGGGGGCTCCGCGCGTCGATGGCCTGTTGCAGGTCCTGCAGCGCGTGCGTCAGCCGCTGCCAGATGACGAAGAGGTTCCCATAGGGCTGGCCGCCGGTGTCGCCGCCGTACTTCGACGCCCCCTCCATCACCCCCATGAAGGTGCCGGGCGTGGGGCCTCCTCCCGAGTGCCGGGACTGCTCCCAGTTCCACGCCACGAGCCCCCCCGCGCCCAGCTGCTTCTTGAGGTGGGCGCCCACGCTCTGGGTGATGAACTCCTTCGTCCAGCCCCGGCCCTGCTGCACCAGGTACGTGTTCCACAGGGGCGCGTAGAGCTTCTGGCGCACCGCCGGGGACTCGCGCGAGGCGACGGAGTCCCGGGGCAGCGCGCGCGCCAGCGCCACCGCGAACGCCTGACGCTCCGCCTCCGGGTCGGTGCCCAGCTTCCGGAGCAGCTTGCGGAACGTGGCGGAGTCCAGCCTCAGCTCGAAGCGGGCGGTGACGCGGGTGCCGCGCGGCACGGACTGGAAGAGCCTGCTCAGCGGTTCGGCGGACGCGTCGTCGCGGAGCGCGCCCCAGACGCGGGCCTGGTCCGCCAGCTCCTGGAGCGACAGGCTGCCCTCCACGCGGGACTGCGCGAAGAAGGCGTAGTCGAACGCGTCCGCGGCGGGCCGGGTGGAGAACGCCGGCATCTGCGCGTTGAAGTCGATGCCCTGGAGCACCTTGTTCCCGGCGAGCCAGCCCTCGTGTTGATAGGAGCGCGAGCCCTGGAAGGCGTAGCGGCGCGGCCCGTGCGCGTGGTCCCGCGAGGCGTGCTGGGTGACGGCCTTCAGCTGCTTGCGGTCCTCCACCTTCACCAGGAAGGTGTCGCGCCAGCCCAGCCCGAAGCCCCGCGTGCGCTGCATGCCGGTGGTGCGCATGTGGAAGTAGCGGCGGATCCACGCGTCCTTCGTCCGGCGCTGGATGCTGGCCAGGTCCCCGGAGATGAGCGCGCCGTGCACGCCCGGCAGCGCGTCCGCGGGCACCTCCAGCTCCATCAGCGTCGCGTCCTGCGCGGTGCGGGCGTACTCGTATTCGAAGCCGGCCTGGAGCGCGGTGCTGACGCCGTCCTCGATGAGGCCCTTGAGCTCCGTGTGGACCTTCTTGACGGCGGCCAGCGTGCCGTCCAGCTCCTGCTTGAAGCCGAGCGCGCCGAACAGCGACGTGGCGACGGGCACCAGCACGGCGCCCAGCGTGCCGCTGTCCAGGCCCTCCACGATGCGCGACACGCTCTGGGCCTGGGACGTGTCCGCCACGGCCCCCAGCAGCGCGTTGAGCAGCGGCGAGGCGACGTCCAGCGTCACCCCCACCTTCATGCCGGCGGACACCGAGGACGTGATGGCCTTGCGGAGGGAGACGTGGAACGCGCCGCCATCCTTCGCGCGGGAGAAGACGAGCCGCAGCTCGTCCTCCAGCTTCACCTCGCCGCTCAGGCTGGCGCCCACCTCCGCCTTGAGCTGGAGGGCCACCTGTCCGCCCACGCGCCGCGCGAGCGACGCCACCACCGTGGACGTCACCGCGGGCCAGGACAGGGTGAGCCCGGCCTTGAGCTGGATGCGCGTCTGGAACGACAGCGCGTCGCCCGCCACCAGCGCCTGCACGTCCTCCAGGAGGAAGGGCAGCCGCAGCGACTTCACGTCGTGGCGGAGCGCGTCGCCCAGGGTCCGCGTCGGGGCGTGCTGGCGGTAGTCCGCGACGAGCACGTTGACGACGCCGCTGCCGCTCAGCGCGACGAACGGGAAGCTGCCTTCACCGCTGGCCTGGGCGTTGAGTTCGGCGGCGTACTTCAGCCAGCACGCGGCGCCATCCGGCGTGAAGAGGGGTTCGGGTTCGGTGCCGTCGGAGCCCCCCGTCGGCCTGCCGATGATGCCGTGGGCGTCCGCGTCCTCCTGGCCGTTGAAGAGCTCGATGGGCACCCGGAGCGCCGCCGTCAGGGACGCCGTGCCCCCGGGCAGCGGGACGGCCCGGGCCACGTCGGCCTCCGCGCTGCACACCGCCTGTCCGTGCGCGGCATCCCCCAGCGCGAGGTCCAGCGTGTTCGCCACGGGTACGTTGATGCTCCAGCCCATGTCTTGCCCCCCAGGGTCGACCGCCGGAGCAGCGTCGCACGCGCCCACGCGGAGGACCGTCTGACGTCGGGGAGGTGGGTGTGTTGATGAAGAAACGGTGGTGCTCTACCGGATGCGCTGGGAGCGGGCCGCGTCCAGCAGGCCCTGCACCGCGCCCGTCACGTCGCGGTGCACCGCGAGCAGCGCCTCCCGGTCCGCCGCGTCGAACCCGGGCGCCAGGTGGCGCGTGAGCGGCTGGCCCACCCACTGTGTCATCTTCACCGGGAACGGCAGCGACAGCGGCCACAGGCCGGTGGCGCCCACGCCCAGCCACAGGGGCAGCCGTCCGGGCAGCCGCAGCCGCTTGCCCCAGGCGTGGCCGTCATTCAGGCCCACGTACGCGTCGTCCATGCCGTGGCCCGCGATGGGCACGATGGGCAGCCCGTGGCGCACGGCCAGCCGCAGGTAGCCCAGCCGCCCTCCCCAGTCCACGCGGTAGCGGTGCCGGAAGTCGCGGCAGCCCTCGCGCGTGCCGCCCGGCTGCACCAGCACGTGCTCGCCCTTCGCCACCGCTTCGGCCAGCCGGGGCCCGTCCCCGGTGACGAAGCCCAGGTCATCCATCACGCGCTGCATGCCGGGCAGGGCGTCGAACGCGCCGTGCGCGATGCCGTGCGGCAGGTAGCCCAGGTGCTCGTGCAGCGTCACCGTCAGCATGCACAGGTCCACCGCCAGGGGCCGCCCGTGGTAGCCCACCAGCAGCTTCGCCCCCGGCCGCAGGAGCGGCTCCAGGTTCACCACCTCATAGCGGTGGTAGCGCTGGAGCAGGCGGAACGTCGTCAGCCACGCGGACCGCGCCGCGCCCCCCTTCGCCGTCACCCGCCCACCCGGTACAGCACCGCGCCGTGCGCCACGCCCGCGCCCACGCCCACCAGCAGCACCCGGTCCCCCGGCTTCACCGGCCGCGTGCGCCACAGCCGGTCCAACCCCACGCCCAGCGACGCGGACCCCACGCTGCCCACCGTGTCCACCACCGTCACGCTCTTGTCCGCGGGGACCTCCAGCGCCTGGAGGATGGCCGCGAACATGCTCCCGTTCGGCTGGTGCGTCAGCACCCAGTCCACGTCCGCCACCGTCAGCCCCGCGCCCTGGAGCACCGCCGTCGCCGCGCGCGTCAGCGCCCCCAGCGCCACGCGCGTCATGTCCTTGGCGGGCGTGAGGAAGCGCATCCCCTCGCGCTCGCCCGTCAGGTGCGGGTTGTGCAGCACGACGTCCGGCGGCAGCGTGCCGTCGTTGCCGAACGCCGCTCCCAGCACGCCCTCGCCCGGCCGCGCCTGGCCCAGCACCACCGCCGCCGCCGCGTCGCCCAGCACCAGGTAGGGGCGGGGGTCCTCCGGCCGCGTCGTGCGCGACAGCAGCTCCACGGACACCACGCCCACCGGCCCCAGCCCCGTGGCCACGGAGCGCGCCGCCAGGTCGAACGCGCTCAGGAACCCCATGCACGCGTTGCCCACGTCCATCGCGTCGCACGTCCCCGACAGCCCCAGCGCCGCCGCCACCCGGCTGCCGTTGGCCGGCGTGGTGACGTCCCCGCCCATGGACGACACGAAGAGGATGCGCCGGAGCGCCGTCGCCTCCAGGCCCGCCGCGTCCAGCGCTCCTCGCAGGGCCTGGGCCCCCAGGTCCGCCGCGCGCGTCCCCTCCGGGGCGAAGTGCCGCGTGCGGATGCCCGTCTTCTGCTCGACGGCCGCCGGGTCGCGGCCCACGCGCGCGCACAGCGCCGCGGTCGTCACCGGGGGGCCGGGCAGCACGCTGGCGGTGCCCAGGATGCGAACGGGAATCACGCGGCCTTCCTTCCACCGGACGGGTTGCGGCGCACGCGCAGGGCCTCCCACGCCTGCTTGAACTCCAACAGCTTCTGCTCCAGCGCCATGTCGCGGGCGGCTTCGTCCAGCACGTCGTCCACGTGCGTGAAGCGCATGGAGCCGCGCAGCGGATGGTCGCGCGTGCCCACGTCGTAGCGCAGGTCCCCGCGCGCCGACTCCAGGTCGCCATTGCGGTGCAGCAGCAGCACGCCGCTGGTCAGCAGGTCCATGGCCCGGGCCACCGGGTTGAGCGCGGAGAGGAACCGCCCCACGGCCCCGGGCAGCAGCGGGCTGGCGGCCTGGTGGTGGCCCGCGGGGAAGATGTTGTTGGAGAAGATGAGGTCCGCGCCCGCGTTGAGCAGCACGTCCACCGGCACCATGCTGGTGAAGGCCCCGTCCACGTAGCGCGCGGGGGGCTGGAGCGTGGGGGCCCACACCCCCGGCGCGGAGCCGCTGGCGCGCACCGCCAGCGCGAGCGGCCCCTGCTCCAGCACCACGCAGCGGCCGGTGGTCAGGTCGGTCGTCACCGGCAGGAAGCCCGTGGGCAGCTCCTCCAGCGTCAGGTCCCCCAGGTCGCCGCGCACCAGCCACTCCATGGCCTGCGTGGTGACCACCGACGACAGCGCCGCGGCGGACAGGTGCCCGCTCCTGGCGCGGTGTCGCAGCCGGCGCAGGCCATCCAGCCCCTCGCGCCCGTCGCGCGCGGTGCCGCAGAAGTACGCGCCCACCAGCGACCCCATGCTGGAGCTGCTGAGGAAGTCCACCGGCACGTCCAGCGCCGTCAGCCGCCGCAGCAGGTGCGCGTGGTAGAAGCCCCACACGCCGCCGCCGCTGAGCGCCAGTCCCACGCGCCGGCAGGTGATGGCGCGCGCCCAGCGCGACAGCGCGTCCCGCGTCCCGGCGTCCAGCCCCAGCGCGTCCAGCGGGCGCGTGTCTCCGGGCCGCGACGCCAGCCGCGCCCAGTCCAGCCGCAGCCGGCACGAGGGCGGCGGCGCGTCCACGTCCCACCCGTCCTCGTCCGGCAGCGGGCGTCCCTGGAGGCCCGGGTTGTTGCGCGGGCTGCCGCGGACCTTCCACGGCGACAGGAGCACCGTGGGAAGCACCGACGCGCCGGACGCCGTGCCCACCGCTTCACCTCCGGCGGGCACCAGCCGCACCTCGCGCGCCACCACGCCGTCCGGCGCCGCGAGCCCGTCCAACAGCACGCAGTCGAAGTCCTCCTCCGCCGCCACCCGGGGCGCGGCGTGCGACGTGCCCCGCGTCCCCACGGTGCGGCGGAACACGCCGTCCGGGCCGCGCACCGCGTCCTTCGCCCCCCGCCGGCCGGCGCGCAGCAGCAGCACCCGGTCCCCGAAGTCGTGGACCATCACCTTCGCCACCAGCTCCACCAGCGTGGACAGCACGCCCGGCGGCAGCTCCAGCCCCTGCGTCTGGAACGTCACCACCTCCGCGCGCGGCCCGGGCGCGGGCAGGCCCAGCCGGGGCGCCCCGGCGGCCACCTCCAGCTCCGCGCGGGGAATGAAGAGCGCCTGGGACGCGGCCACCGCCGTCACCGTCACGGGCCAGGCGCCGCGCGCGAGCGCCTCCACGCCCAGCGACATGCCCGAGCGCAGGTGCAGGAGCACCGTCCCTCCCGCCGTCACCTTCCACTCGCCCGAGCGCAGCAGGTAGACGCCGTCCACCTCCTGTCCCTCCGTGCAGACACACCCGCCCGGTGCGGGCTCCACCAGGCGGGCCCTCCCCAGCAGGCGCAGGAGGATGGACGTGCGGGTGTGGCGCAGCGCGGGCGCTTGTTTCAACGTGTACAGCCACCGACGCCGCTCATCGACCGTGATGGGAGAAGCCATGCGTCGACCAAGGATAACCAACGTGCTCCGGCGCCGGATAGCGCGCCGGAGTGCCTGCCCGCTTCATGGGTCGCACCCTATGCGGGCTGGGGTCGCGGTGGCTCCCCCTCGGGAGGGAGGGGCGGGGGTGGCTGCGACGGCGGATTGCCGGGCTTGCGGTGTTTCAGGACCTTGCTGCGCGCGCCTTCCACCAGGGCGTAGAGCACGGGAATGAAGATGAGGTTCACGAAGGTGGAGAAGAGCATCCCGCCGAAGACGGTGGTGCCCAGGGACTTGCGCGCGGACGCGCCCGCGCCGGTGGCCAGCATCAGCGGCACCACGCCGAAGAGGAAGGCGAAGGACGTCATCAGGATGGGGCGCAGGCGCGTCTCCGCCGCGTTGATGGCGGACTCCACGACGCCCTGGCCCTGGGCGCGGAGCTGCTCGCCGAACTCCACGATGAGGATGGCGTTCTTCGACGCGAGGCCCACCAGCATCACCAGCCCCACCTGGCAGAAGACGTCGTTCACCAGGCCCCGCGCGCCCTGGAGCAGCAGCGCGCCCATCATCGCCACGGGCACGGCGAGCATGACGACGAAGGGCAGGGCGAAGCTCTCATACTGCGCGGCCAGCACCAGGAAGACGAACACGATGCCCAGCGCGAAGATGACGAGCACGGTGTTGCCCGCGCTCTTCTGCTCCAGGGACAGGCCGGTCCATTCGTAGGTGAAGCCCGTGGGCAGCGCCTGCTTCGCCACGTCCTCCATGGCCTGGAGCGCCTGGCCGGTGCTGACGCCGGGGGTGCCCTGGCCGTTGAGGTTCGCGGAGCGGAAGAGGTTGTAGTGGGTGATGCTCTGCGCGGTGGCCACCGGCGTCACCTTCACCAGGCTCTCCAGGGGCACCATGCCGCCGCTCTCCGAGCGCACGTAGAAGCTGCCAATGTCCTTCGGGTTGTCGCGAAAGGGCGTCGCGGCCTGGACGAACACGCGGTAGACGCGGTTGGAGAAGGTGAAGTCGTTCACGTACTGGCTGCCCAGGTACACCTGGAGCGTGGAGAACAGCGCGGAGAGGGGCACGCCCAGCGCCTTGGCCTTCTCCCGGTCCACGTCGATGTTGAGCTGCGGCGAGCCCGCCGTGTACGAGGAGAACACGCCGCGCAGGCGCGGCTCCTGGCTGGCCTTGAGCACCAGGGACTGCGTGGCCTGCGCCAGCTCCTCCAGCGTGCGGCCGCCCTGCTGGTCCTCCAGCACGAACTCGAAGCCGCCCACGCTGCCCACGCCCCGGATGGCGGGCGGTTGCAGGGGCAGCACGCGCGCGCCGCCCACCTGGCTCAGCGGCCCGCGCAGTCGCTCCACGAGCCCCGCCACGCTCTCCTCCTGCTTCTTGCGCTCCTCCCAGGGCTTCAGGTTGATGAAGAGCGAGCCGTAGTTGGCGCCCGTGCCCAGCAGGGAGAAGCCGCCCACGGTGAAGATGTCGATGACCTCCGGCTGCTCGCGGATGATGCCCTCCACCTGGAGCAGCACCTGGCGCGTGTACTCCAGGGACGTGCCCTCCGGGCCCTGCACCGCGACGATGAGGTAGCCCTGGTCCTCGTCCGGGATGAAGCCCGTGGGCGTGGCCCGGTAGAGGAAGCCCGTGGCGACGAGGAACCCGGCGAACGCGGCGACGACGAACCACTTCGCCCGGCCCAGCAGCACGCCCAGCAGCTTGCCGTAGCCGCGCCGGAGCGAATCCATGCCGGCGTCGAACTTGCGCGCGAGGACGAACTTCTTGCCCTCGTTGACGCGCAGCAGGCGCGCGCACAGCGCGGGGGACAGGGTGAGGGCGACGAGCGCGGAGAGGCTGATGGAGAACGCGATGGTGAGCGCGAACTGCCGGTAGATGGCGCCCGTGGTGCCAGGGAAGAAGGACACCGGGACGAACACCGCGGAGAGCACCAGCGCGGTGGCGACGACGACGCCGGACACCTGCTGCATGCCCCGCGAGGTGGCCTCGCGCGCGTCCACCTTGTCCTGCTCCATCACGCGCTCGACGTTCTCGATGACGACGATGGCGTCGTCCACGACGAGGCCCGTGGCCAGCGTGAGGCCGAAGAGCGTCAGCGTGTTGAGCGAGAAGCCGAACGCGCTGACGAACATGAACGTGCCCAAGAGCGACACCGGCAGCGTCGTCACCGCCACGAGCACGCTGCGCCAGCCGTGCAGGAAGATGAAGATGACCAGGACGACCAGGAGGATGGCCTCGCCCAGGGCCTTGAGCACCTCCTCGATGGAGGCGCTCACCGCGCTCGTGGTGTCGAAGGCCACCTTGTACGTGAGGCCGGGCGGGAAGTTGGCGGACAGCCGCTTCAGCTCCTTCTCCACGCCCTCGCGCACCTCCAGCGCGTTGGAGCCCGGGAGCTGGGTGATGCCCAGGCCCACCGCCTCCTGGCCGTTGAAGCGCAAGAGCTGCTGGTAGTTCTCCGCGCCCAGCTCCACGCGGCCCACGTCGCGGATGCGCACCAGCGCGCCGTCCGCCCCGCGCTGGATGACGATGGCGCCGAACTCGTCCGCCGACGACAGCTGGCCCTTCACCTGGAGCGACAGCTGGTACGCCTGGTCCTTGGAGGAGGGCGCCTGGCCCACCTTGCCCGCGCCCACCTGGACGTTCTGCTCCTCCAGGGCGACCAGCACGTCCGGCGCGGTGAGGCCCCGGCGGGCCAGCTCCGTGGGGTCCAGCCACAGGCGCATGGCGAAGCGGCGCTCGCCGAAGATGCGCACGTCGCCCACGCCCTTCACGCGCAGCAGCGCGTCGCGGATGTACACGTCCGCGTAGTTGCTGAGGAACTCCGTGGTGTAGCGCTTCTGCTGATCATAGACGCCGAAGGAGACGAGCAGCTGCGTCTGCGCCTTGCGCACGGTGACGCCCAGCGCGTTGACCTGCTGGGGCAGCTGCGGCGTGGCGGTGGCGACGCGGTTCTGCACGTCCACCGCCGCCAGGTCCACGTCGCGCGACGGGTCGAAGGTGGCGGTGATGGTGCTCTGGCCGTCGTTGGTGCTGGTGGAGGAGATGTAGCGCATGCCCTCCATGCCGTTGAGCTGGCGCTCCAGCACCGTGGTGACCGCGCTCTCCACCGTCTCCGCGGACGCGCCCGTGTACGTGGCCGTCACCTGCACCTGGGGCAGGGCCAGCTCCGGGTACTGCTCAATCGGGAGGCCGGGAATGGAGATGGCGCCAATGAGCGTGATGAGGATGGACAGCACGCTCGCGAAGACCGGGCGCTTGATGAAGAACTCGGAGAAGTTCATGGCAGCCCCCTAGCGACCCGCGTCCGCGCCGCCGCCGATGCCGGGCGGGGACGTCTCCGGCATGCCTTCCGTGTGGCCCTGCCGCGACGCGGGCTTGGGCTGGATGGGCATGCCGTCGCGCAGCTGCTGCACGCCGCTGACCACCACCTGCGTGCCCGCGTCCAGGCCCTTCAGCACCTCGTAGTCGTTGCCCTCCACCAGCCCCAGCGTCACCGGCTGGCGCAGGGCCACGGTGCCGCCGTCGCTGGCGCCCACCACCATGGCGAAGGACTGGCTGCCCTGCCGCGTCACCGCCGTGGTGGGCATCTTCAGGGCCTCGCGCACGTCGTACACGAGCTGCGCGCGCACCAGCTGGCCGGCCCGCAGGCCCACGGTGTTCTGGAAGGCGGCCTTCACCTCCACCAACTGGGTGGCGGGGTCGGGCGTGGTGGCGACGAAGAACGCGGGGGCGCGGACCACGAGCTTGCCGTCCGGATCCAACACCTCCAGCGGCGTCTGCCCCAGCTTCACGCGGCCCGCCTGGTCCACCGGCACCAGCACGGACAGCTCCAGCGCCTGGTTCTGGTCCACGATGGTGAGCGCCGACTGCGGGGACACGTAGTCCCCCAGCTTCACCGGGATGTCGCCCACCACGCCGTCGAAGGGGGCGCTCACGCGGAAGAAGCCCAGCTGCACCTGCTGGTTCTGGATTTGTGCCTCCGCCGCCCGGGCCTGGGCCATGGCCTGCTCCGCCTGGGCCACGGTCTGGTCGTAGTCCTGGCGGCTCACCAGGCCTTCCTTGAGAAGCTGCGCGCTGCGCTCGCGCGTCTTGCGCGCGTATTCGCGGCTGGCGACCGCGGAGGCCTTCTGCGCCCGGGTGGCGCGCAGGCTCGCCTGCTCCTGGCGGGGATCGACGACGAGCAGCACCTGGCCGGACTTCACGGTGTCCCCGGGGCGCACGGCGATGGACTGCACGTAGCCGGCGACCTGCGGGAAGAGGGTGATGCTGCGCCGGGAGATGAGCGTGCCCACGTACTCGCGGGTGTCGCGCACGGGGCCGGGCTGGACCTGGAGCACCTGCACGGGCAGGCCGCCCTGCGGGCCGCTGGGTCCGCCCGGGCCGCCTTCCTTCTTGCCGCTGCAGCCGCCCGCCAGCGCGAGCACGAGCCCCCACGCGCCCCAGCCACCCCTCACCACTCGCATGCCGCCTCCGACAAGAATGCGTCCACCTGGGCCTGGCGCAGCTGGAAGTCGCGAATCACGAGCCCCAGCTCCGCCTGGCGCAGGGCCCCGGCCGCGTCCACCAGCTCGAGGCTCGTCCCGGTGCCCACCTCGAAGCTGCGGCGGGTGAGCCGGTCATTCTCCTCCGCGAGCTTGCGCTCGCGATCCGCCAGCTCGCGGGTCGCCCGGCTCACCTGCACGGCGCGCTTCGCCTGGGTGACCTCCACGACGACGTCGCGCTCCAGCGAGACGACGTCCGCGCGGGCCTGCTCCAGCTGGCCGCGCGTCTGGCGCAGGCGTCCCTCGCGCGCGCCGCCATCCCAGAAGGGCAGCACGAGGCTGGCGCCGATGTTCCAGATGGGCACCTCCGCGAAGCCCGGGTTGACGGTGAGCGCGGTGGTGTTGCTGGTGAGGTCCAGGGTGGGCGCGTACTGGCGCTTCACCTCGCCAATGGCGCGCTCGGCCACCACCAACCGCGAGCGGGCCGTGGCGATGTCCGCGCGGCGCTCCAGCGACTCCAGGGGCTGGCAGGTCTTCCGGGCGTCCTGGAGGAGGGCGTTCAGCTCCTGCCCCTCCGCGAGCCCCACGGCGGAGGGGGTGCCCAGCGCGAGCCCCAGGGACTCGCGCGCCTGGCGCAGGTCCTCGTCACCGATGACGACGTTGCGGCGGGCGGCCTGGGCGTCCTGTTCCACGCGGACGACGTCCAGGCGGGTGCCGGCGCCCAGCTCGAAGCGGCGCTGCGCGAGGGCCAGCCGCTCCAGCGCGGTGCGCAGGTTGACGCGGTTGACCTCCGCCAGCCGCTCCGTGGAGGACACGGAGACGAGCGCCTGCGCGAGCCCCCGGGTGAGCTGACGGCGGGTCTCCGCGAGCGACAGGGCGGCGGTGCGGCGCGTCTCCTTCGCGCTGCCCAGGGCGTAGAGGGCCGCCAGGTCCACCACCGGCACGGAGGCGTTGAGCACGCCCACGCCCAGCAGCTCCGTGGGGGTGATGCCGGCGCCCGCGCCGATGCCGCCGCCAATGCCACCGCCGCCACCGCCGCCACCGCCGCCGCCGCCGCCGAGGACGGCCACGCCCGGGTTGAGGACGTTGTACTGGACGGACAGCGTGCCGGTGACGCTGGGCAGCAGGTTGGCGAGCGCGATGCGCCACGTGCCCGCGGCGACTTCAATCTGTCCCAGGGCGGCCTGGAGGTCGGTGGAGCGCTGGCGCAGGAGCGTGAGCGCTTCGTTCCAGGACGTGAGCTGCTGCGGCGCCGGGGGCACCGGGGCGAGCAGCGGATCCGACACGTTGGCCTGGAAGGGCGGAGGCACCTCCGGCACGTCGTCCGGATTCAGGGCGGGTGCGGGTGCCGTGTCGGGCCGCGCTGGAGGTCTGGGCGCATCCGACGGGAGCGCGGCGGGCGCGGTGTCCTGGGCCCGCGCCTGGAGCTGTTCGGCACCGGGCTGGGCGGGGACCGCGCCGGAAGCCCCGAGCTGGGCCAGCAGGGCTGCGAACGGGAGGGTATGCATAAGGGATGCGGTCCAGGTAGGGGCGGAGCCCGCCTCCCGCCACGGCCCACGTTCCCTCCTCCCCAATGGACAACACAGTCGGCCAGACCAGTGCTCAGCAGCGGATGGACTGTCCGTGGGACCTGTCCCGGAGGACAGGATGACAATCAATGACAGCGGACCCCAAAGGGGAGTTCAGGTGCCTGCATCCTGACTGGATTCGAGGATGAATGGCGGGAGGACGGAGCCATCCGGTAGGTCGAATGACCGGCCGACTTCCGACGAAGGAATCGGAGTGCCAGGCCCTGCGTCCGGTGGCATCCAGGAGGCGTCGGGCTCGCCGTCACGGAGGCGGCGCAGGAGTGTGCCGTCGCTGCCCACCGCATACTGAGCGCCTGAGTGGAGTCCCGGAACGGCCAGGCCACAGGCTTGAGGGTCTTCATCAATCCGGATGAAGAGGATGCCCTGTCGCTGAATGACCCTGTACCGATGCGACTCACGTCGATTCGTGCAGGGCGTGTCGGCATCCTGGGGCCCCAGGAAGTCCTCGGCGGCGAGTTCGACCGCGCGCAGGACGGCGCCGCTGAGCTCGACCGGCCTTCCTTCGGCGCCCGCCTCCAGGACGGGCTGTTCGAAGAAACTGGGGAAATGGATGGAGGTGTCATTCAGCACGGGCGTGCGAACGGGCGGGCTTCGCGGGCACCCCGCCAGGAGCGAGGCTGTCAGAATCATGAAGCACCTGGTCACCATGTGCCCTCTTCGCTGATGCCTTGACCGTGCATCTAGTGGCGGTCGATCCGGTAGCTCTGCTCGTGGGTCCAGACCACGGTGCCCAGCGACTTGCGACTCCACTGACTTCGCACCTGCGTCCACTGGGACAGGTCTCCGGTGGTGGGCGTGTATTGGAAGAAGCCGTCGCAGGAGGGCTTCGAGGGGTCGTTGGAGGCCGAGAAGAACGCCACCAGGGACAGTCGAAGCATTCCCTCCTTCGTCTTCACTTCCCAGCCATGGGCCAATCCCATGGAGACGATGTACCGGATGTCCTGCTCCGTGAGCGCTCCCACACAGGGAAAATCACGCCTCCTACGGCTGCGGCAGCATGCTCAACCGCTGCTTCGCCGACCGGCTCTGTGGGTCGAACCGGAGCGCCTCTTCCAGCCGCTCGCGGCCCTTCGCCACGTTGCCCTGCACCACGTACAGGTCCGCCAGCCGCACCAGCACGTCCGCGTTGTAGGGCTGCAGGTCCAACGCCCGCTCGAACTCGCGCGTCGCGGTGACCACGTCCCTGCGGCGCATCGCCAGTTGCCCCAGCATGATGTGCGGCTGCACCAGCCCGCGCGTCTCCGGCTGGTTCGCCAGGGCCTCCAGCGCCGGCATCGCCCGGGCGTCCCCGAACGCCGCCAGCGTCAGCGCCGCGCCCTGCCGCACCCACAGCGAGCCGTCCTTCAGGAGCGGCACCAGGTCCTCCGCCGCCTCGCGCGCGTTCGCGGCGCCCAGCGCTTCGATGAGGTCCGAGCGCAACGTGCTGTCCGTCGTGCCCTTGAGCGTCGCCCGCAGCGCCGGCACCGCGTCGCGCTTGAACCGGCGCGCCAGGAACTTCGCCGCCGCGCCCCGGAGCGTGCCCGCCTCCGCCGTGTCCGCCAGCACCGCCTCCAGCGGCCCCCGGCTCCGCGCCGCCGTCTTCTCGTCGAACGCATCCGCCAGCCGCAGCCGCCGCTGCTGGCGCTGCTCCGCCTGGGGCCACCACTTCGTCAACGCCTGCGCCATCGCGTCCGGCGTCTCCTTCGTGTGACAGGCATTGCATGCGTTGGGCACGTCGTGGCGCGCCGTGTTCTGCGGCGCCGGCACGTCCAGCGCGTGGTCCGCGAAGGGGTCCAGCACGCCCGACACCACCGGCGGCATGTGACATGCGATGCAGTCCTGCGCCGCCGCGGCCTTGTGGTGCGTGTGCTTCTCCCCCTGCGCCACCACCTCCGCGTGACAGCCGTGGCACGTCGCCGCGTTCGCGGACGTGCGCGCGGGCGCCGACTTCGGCAGCGGCTTCACCTCATTGGGCGCGTGCGGGTCATGCGGCGCCGTGTGACACGTCAGGCAGGTGGCCCCGCCCTGCTGGTGGCAGCGTGACTGGATGAGCGCCTGGTACTCGAAGCTGGAGGTGCTGGGACGCCCGTCGTTGAAGAAGTCCCCGGAGCGCTCGTTGCCCACCAGCAGCACCACGGGCTGGTAGCTGGCGTCGTAGCGCTGGCCGGGCTGGAAGCGGTGCTCCGCGTCCAGCATCGGGAACAGCGTGCGGCGGGGCCCATGGCACTGCGCGCACACCGCGAAGGACTCCGCCGCACCCAGCTTCCGCGGCTGGATGATGTCCGCCGCCGCCTGCGACTCCGCGTGCCGGCCGCCCGGCCCATGGCAGGACTCACACGCGACACCCGCGTCCGCGAACGTCGTCTGCCATTGCTGCTTCGCCCGGTCGTAGCGCGCGTCCAGCCCCGTGACGTGACAGTCCAGGCACGCGTGCTGCGCGCTGCGGCGGAAGTTCGCCCAGAAGAACGGGTGGTCCGGCGCCAGCGGGCCCTGCTTCTTCTCCGAGTAGTCCACCCACTCGCCCTTGCCCGTGACGTGGAAGTAAACCGGCAGCACCTGCCAGCGCCCGTCCGGCAGCAGCGTGATGGGGTCCTGCATGCGCTTGCCGCCCACCAGCCACTGCACCGGCCACTCGCCCAGCTTCCCGTCCGCGCCCTTCGTGCGCATCAGGTACCTGCCGCCGTCGCGGCGCATCCACGCCTCGCTGGAGTCGCCCTTGAAGTGGGTGCCCGCGCCCGTGAACGTGCCCACGACGAACTCCTTCGTCGCCGGGGACAGCGCGCGGGCGTGCCAGTCGTGCTTCCAGCCCGTGTGCTGCTCCTCGTGGCAGTCCGCGCAAACCTCGGAGCCCACGAACCGGTTCGGCGTCGCGGGGGCCGCCACCGCCTTCACCGGCGCGGGCGCGGCGGGGCTCCCCGCATCCAGCACGGCAGGAGGCGTGGGGGCCCGGGTGACGGGGGCCAGGGGCGCGGGGGGCGCGGCCGGGCGCAGGGCGAAGAACAGGCCCGCGGCGAGGAGCGCGACCACCGCGAGGGCGACGAGGACAGGACGAGAGGGACGCATCCGGAGGTGCCGTCCATGCTCCTCCCATCCGCCAGGCGGCACAAGCCGCGCTCCGAGCGAGCCCGGGCAGCCCATCTCCTCCAGTCGACACCGGACTCCCAGGGAGGGCTGCGGTCCCGGGGAGCCCTGGACTAGGGTGGTAGGGCGCGGGAGCCGTTACCTTCACCCGACAGGAGCCCGTCCCATGCCCATGCGGTCCGTGAATGGAACCCGGCTGTACTACGAGGACACCGGCGGCCCGGGGGACGTGGTCCTGTTCAGCCATGGGCTCCTGTGGAGCACGCGCCTGTTCGACCCGCAGGTGGAGGCGCTGCGGGGCCGCTTCCGGTGCATCTCCTACGACCACCGGGGGCAGGGGCAGAGCGAGGTTCCGCCCGACGCGGTCATCGACATGGAGACGGTGTACGCGGACGCGGTGGCGCTCATCGAGTCGCTGGGCGTGGCGCCGGTCCACTTCGTGGGGCTGTCCATGGGGGGCTTCGTGGGGATGCGGCTGGCCGCGCGCCGGCCGGACCTGGTGCGCTCGCTGGTGCTGCTGGAGACGTCCGCGGACCCGGAGCCCACCGTCAACGTGCCCCGCTACACCGCGCTCAACCTGGTGGCCCGCTACGTGGGGCTCGCGCCCGTGACGGGGCCGGTGATGCGCATCATGTTCGGCACGTCGTTCCTCACCGACCCGGGCCGGGCGTCGGAGCGGTCGCTGTGGCGTGCGCGCCTGCGCCAGAACCGGCGCGACATCTGGCGCGCCGTCAACGGCGTCATCAAGCGCCAGGGCATCGCGGAGGAACTGCCGCGCCTGCGCACGCCCACGCTCGTCATCGTGGGCGAGGAGGACCGCGCCACGGTGCCCGCGAAGGCCGAGCGCATCCATTCCCTCATCCCCGGCTCGAAGCTGGTGCGCCTGTCGCGCGGTGGGCACTCGGCCACGGTGGAGGAGCCGGCGTTGGTGAATGCCGAACTCGCCCCCTTCCTCACCGAGCATGCTTCCACGAACGCCGCGCACACCGGCTGAAGCACGGTTACCCGAAACGAAACAGGAGGGCTTGTTCAATGCCAGTCGCGAAATGGAATGGCGCCGTGCTCGCGAAGAGTGACCGCTTCGAGGAAGTGGAGGGCAACGTCTACTTCCCGCCCGACAGCCTGAACCGGGAACACTTCAAGCCCAGCGCGACGCACACCCAATGCCCCTGGAAGGGCGAGGCCAGCTACTACTCCGTGGAGGTGGACGGCAAGACGAACGCGGACGCCGCCTGGTACTACCCGGAGCCGAAGCCGAAGGCGGCCAACATCCAGGGGTACGTGGCCTTCTGGAAGGGCGTGACGGTGGAGCGCTGACGGGCGTGCCCGTCGCAGTGCTGCTCACCGTCCGAGGGACTCGAGCGCGCGGATGCAGCGCGCGAGACTGTCACTTCGGCGGGCGGCCACCGCGGGGCGCCAGGCGTCCCGCGTGAAGTCCGCCACCACTGTCGAATATTGCTTTCCCACCGAGGCTGTCGAGCCTTCGGCTGGAACGAGGGCGGCCCTGAGCTCTCGGGAACGAGAGCGACGTGCCAGGTTGAGCAGCGCCTGCTTGGCGTTGGGAATCGTGTCGGGCGCGGGCGGGACCGAACTCACCGGAACACCCAGGAAGGTCGCGATGCGTTCCGCGTCCGCGAGCAGCCAGCTTTCGCCTTGATGGACGGCGATGCGCAGGTGCATTCCCTTCGCTGGCGTTGGAAGGAGACGTTTCACGAGCGCAGGTGCGCAGGCTGCATCCTGGTCCAGGTCACGCAGCACGAACCAGGGCGCATTGCGGGCCGCATGGTTGAAGCCCGCCAGCTTCGCATCGAGCTTCGCCTTTCCGCCCATGGGGTAGACCGTTCCCATGGGGAGGCCCGCGTGACGCAGGAGCCTCGTGACGATGGCCGTGTCGGTAGGCCCTTCCACCGCGAAGGTGATGGGGGTCACAACGCCTCGCCAAAGAGCGCAAGCTGTTCTGCTCCGCCCGGAGCCGTCCTGGGAATCACGGCCTCCGCCACCGTCAGGCCTCCTTCAAGGAGATCCCGGATGGGTTGGCTGTCCCTTGCTACGGACACCTGGGTTCCTTCCTTGCGCGGTGTCAGTACGAGCACTTCCTCGCCGCCAATCCCTTCGTCCGCCAGCAGGTCCGCGCTGTGGGTGCTGACGATGACCTGCCGGTCGTTCTTGCGACTCAGTCGCGCCAGCATTTGAGGAATGTGCTGGACGACCGCGGTGTGGAGCGACAGTTCAGGCTCCTCCAGAAGCAGGGGCGCGGTTCCATCCAGCAATGCCCAGAGCAGGCCCAAGAGCCGCAGGGTGCCGTCCGAAAGCTGGGTCTCATTCTGCCAGCCAGCGTTGGGCCGCCAGTGCTTGTACTTACCCTGGAGGTGGGGCACGCCCCGCTCATCACGCTTCAGGTCCAACTCCTGGAGTTGGGGAACCGCGACCCGGAGCGCACTCGTGATGCGCTTCAAGCGCGAGTTGAGCGTCTTGGGCGTCGCACGCGCCAATTGCTCCAGGAAGTCTCCTCCGAATGGGTCCATCACCCGACCCGTGGAGCGGTCTGGTTCCCGAACCAGTTGAGGAACGAGGTGGAGATAGCGGACCTTCGAGAAGAAGTCAGACAGCTCACGGAAGTGACGGTTGGTGTTCACCTGTTCCAGATGCGTCTGGGTCAGCAGCGCGGGATCCTTCTTGTCTTCGCTGTTGGGGCGCTCCAGGAGCGTTTTCGCGCCACGGGTGACGACTTCCGATTTGACGATGGGACGTCGCTGGTTGTCCTGGGTGAACTCGAGTCGGTAGTTCCAAGGCGGGCCTTCGCCAAGATCGACCTCGACTTCAAGCTCGACGTTTGGATATCGGCGCGCATGCAGGGAGCGAATTTGCGATACCCCTCGTCGCGAGGCCACCGCGCGTTGGAGCCCGCCCTGCGCGTCCGCTACGTCGCGCAGAAAGCGGATGGCGTCGAGGAAGTTGGACTTGCCGGCGGCGTTGGGACCGACGAGGAAGACGCGCTGTTCCAGGGGCACGTCGGCCTCAAGGAAGTTTCGCCAGTTCTGCATCCGGATGCGGGTGATGCGCATGGTGCGACTCTAGTCGCCGCCTTCTTCTTGCGCACGTACGTGTCACACGGCTCCGCTCGACGAACCTCCCTTTTCGCGGGTGAGCCCTCCAAGCGAGCCGGAGGCGTGAGCTTGGCGCGCTGAGGAACCATCCAGCCGCAGTGCCTGCTGCACATGAGTTTGCGCGGGCGAGCATTGCTGGTGGGTCGTGCCCCTTCCGCAAGGGGGCTCGGACGCCCGGATGTCGTCGGGTGCACGCGTCCGTCAGCGTCAGGCTTGTCGTCCGCGCGGGAGCGGCGATGCTGGTCGCCTCTTCGGACCGCGCGTGAGGCAGACGCGGCGGTCCCTCTTCAGGTGGAGGTGGCGCGGGTGGCGACGGTGTCCCTGCAGGACGTGCGCAAGGTGTACCGGGGTGGGGTGGCGGCGGTGAAGGGCGTGACGCTGGACATCGCGGACGGCGAGTTCGTGTCGCTGGTGGGCCCGTCCGGGTGCGGCAAGTCCACGACGTTGAACCTCATCGCGGGGTTGGAGGAGCTGTCGGGCGGCACGCTGTGCATCGACGGGCAGGTGGTGAACGACCTGTCCCCGCGCGAGCGTGACATCGCGATGGTGTTCCAGAGCTACGCGCTCTACCCGCACCTGGACGTGGCGGGGAACCTGGCGTTCCCGCTGAAGGTGGCGGGCATGGACGCGAAGGACATCGAAGCGCGCGTGCGCGAGGTGTCCGGGGTGCTGGGACTGGAGGCGCTGCTCGCGCGCCGGCCGAAGGAGCTGTCCGGCGGGCAGCGGCAGCGGGTGGCGCTGGGGCGCGCGCTGGTGCGCCGGCCCAAGGTGTTCCTCTTCGACGAGCCCCTGTCCAACCTGGACGCGGCGCTGCGCACGCAGATGCGCGGTGAAATCAAGAAGCTGCACGAGCAGCTCCAGGCCACGTTCATCTACGTCACGCACGACCAGGCGGAGGCGATGACGCTGTCCGACCGCGTGGTGGTGATGAGCCAGGGCGAGGTGCAGCAGGTGGCCCCGCCGCGCGAACTGTACGACGCCCCGGCGAACCTGTTCGTGGCGGGCTTCTTCGGCTCGCCGCGCATCAACCTGGTGAAGCCGGACACGCTGGGCCTGCCGCCGGAGGACGCGGTGCTGGGGCTGCGGCCGGAGCACCTCCAGGTGGGCCAGGGCGAGCGTCCCCCGGAGGCCCGCGAGGCCCGCGTGTACCTGGTGGAGCCCATGGGGGCGGAGGTCTGGGTGACGGTGGAGACGGGCGGCGAGCGGCTGGTGGCCAGGGCACCCGGAGACTTCCGCGCCGCGAGCGGGGATTTGGTGTGGCTGCGCCACGACGCGCGCTACCTGCGCAGGTTCGATGGGAAGACGGGGCGCGCGGTGTGAAGCCGCGTCAGGCGTAGACCTCCTCGCTGTCCACCAGCGGCTCCAGGCGGCGCTGGAGGCTCTGGATGAACGCGTAGCGCCGGCCCAGGGCCTCCTGGAGTTCGCGCGCCTCCGCCCGTGCGCGCTCCTCGCGCAGCGTGGCCAGGGCCGTGTCCAGGGTCTCCTTGAGCACGCGTGACTCGTCGTTCGACAGTTCCAGCAACATGAGGGTGTCCTCCTTCTCGTGAACGTTGGGCACCGCGCCCCGGTGCGTGCGTGGGCCGTTTCCCTGCCGTGGGGGAAGGCTGCCCGGGGGCTCACCGGGCCGCCTGCCACGGCGCGCACGGCGGCGGCAGCGACCCCACCCTTGGTGAGGACCCCATGGGCGCGAGGAGCGACACGATGATTCACGCGGGAGACGTGAGAGAGGGCATGGCGGTGCTCGCCGCCGACGGGCACAAGCTGGGCCGGGTGGCGGGCGTGGGCGACACGCACTTCGAACTGGAGCAGGGCCTGGTCCCCATTCCCCGGCGCGACTACCTCATCGAGTTCAGCGACGTGGAGGCCGTGCGCGAGGATGAAATCCTCCTCAAGCCGGCGGACCACTCGCAGCTCACGCTGGAGGAGGACGACGACGGCGGGGCCCTGCCGCCCCGGCACAGTGAAGGGATGGACGCGGAGCCCGCGAACGACCCCCTGGGTCCCATGCGGCACTGACGCGGGAACGCCGCGCCGCGCTCCGGGACTTCCAGGAACTTCCAACCCGCGGAGCAGGGCAAGGGCCTGGAATCATTGGGCCCTGCGGGCGTGGCATGTCAGACCGGCGCGGTAGACGGACCCCTCGGTCAGACGTCCCGGTGGGGTCATGCGACGGTTTTCGACATCTTGCGTCACGGTGCTGTGGTTGGGAGTGATGTTCTCGTGCGGGCCCGCGCCGCGAGCGGATGCGGGAGGCGTGGAGGCGCCGGTGCCGGGCGTGCTGTCCACGCCGCGTCGGCTGCTGCCCTATGTCGCGCTGGAGGACGGGCGGGTGCTGGCAGCGGGGGGCCACGACGGGCACCGCACGCTCGGCTCCAGTGAGGTCTTCGACCCGGACACCGGCCGGTGGCGGCCCTCGGGCGCGCTGCGCACGGCGCGGCGCAACCACGCGGCGGTGCGGCTGGCGGACGGCCGGGTGCTCGCGGTGGGCGGCTCCAACGGGGTGACGGTGGGCGCGCTGGCGAGCGCGGAGGTGTACGCGCCGGACACGGGCACGTGGACGCCGGTGGCCTCCATGGGCGAGGCGCGCAACGACCCGACGGCGGTGCTGTTGCCGGACGGGCGGGTGCTGGTGGCGGGCGGCACGGACGTGGACCTGCGGCCGGTGCGCTCGGCGGAGCTGTACGACCCGGCGATGGGGGCGTGGCGGCCGGCGGAGGCCCCGGGCTTCGTGCGGGGAGGCGAGGGGACGGCGGTGGTGCTGCGTTCCGGGCGGGTGCTCTTCGCGAGCGGCCTGCAGGCGGAGCTGTACGACCCGGTGACGGGCCACTGGGAGAAGGCGGGCGCGGTGGGCGGCGCGGCGGGCACGCACCGGCTGGGGCACACCGTGACGCTGCTTCCGGATGGACGCGTGTTGGTGGTGGGCGGCACGACGTCGCGCGCGGCGCAGACGGCGGAGGTGTTCGTGCCGGAGCGGGGGGCGTGGGAGTTGGTGGCATCGCCCTCGGTGCCGCGCGAACACCACGCGGCGCTGGTGACGGGAGAGGGCGCGGTGTTGGTGGTGGGCGGCGAGCACTCCACGCGCGGCACGCTCGCGTCAGCGGAGCAGTTCGACCCGGCGCGTGGCATGTGGACGCAGGCGCCCACGCTGCATGAGCCGCGAGGCGAGGCGGGCGCACTGTGGCTGCGACAGGGCACGGTGCTGGTGGTGGGCGGCGTGAACGAGCTGGGCACGCTGGCCACGAGCGAGGAGTACGTCCCCGCCACCTGTGTCCCCATGACGTGTGAAGCCCGGGGGCCGGCGTGCGGCGTGGCGCTGGACGGCTGCGGCGCGACGCTCGACTGCGGCCCGTGCGTGGCGGGCGCGCTTCCAGGTGTCGAGCAGGGCCCCTGACCGTCGGAGTCCAATGGGATGGACAACGGCGCGCCGGAGCGGGCACGTTGCCTCCATGCCCCCTGCCCCGAACCCCACGTCCATCGATGATCCCGTGGCCGATGACTTCTGGTCCTTCGAGGACGACCACGGAAGGCAGCACGTCTCTCGCGTCACGCTGGGCCGGCCCGTGCCCATTCCCCAGGATGCCCAGGGGGACTGGTACTGCCCCGTGCTCATCGGCCACGCCGTGCCCCTGGCCGTCAGCATGGTGGGCGTCGGTCCCGTGGATGCCCTGCTCAACGCCGCGCGTTTCGTCCGAGAGCACTTCCACGAGCTGCGCAAGGTCAGCCCGCGCGCCACGCCCCCAGGCTCCACGGATTCAACGTGAAGCCAGCACAGCGTGTCTGGTTTTCCCGGCTGGCCGGCAACCCGGGACCCGCCGGGCGGGTGTCTGTCTTCGTCGCGCCGCGCGAAGGCGCATGACAGACTGTGCGCCCATGCGCTCCTGGAAACACCTGCTCGTCGTCCCGCTCGTCTGTTCCACCGCCTGCGCCACCGCGCCCGTCCCCGCCGCGAAGCCCGAGGCCCCGGCCCCCGCCATCGCCGCGGCGCCCGCGCCGGCCCCCGCTGCCGTGCCCGCGCCGGAGCGCCCCTTCGGCACGCTGCGCGAACAGGCCGAACGCCAGCAGGCCTGGCTCCGCGAGCGCCTGGAGACCGCGCTGCCCCAGCTCATGCGCAAGCACGGCGTGCAGATGTGGATCGTCCCCATGCGCGAGTACAACGAGGACCCCGTCTTCAAGGCGCTCGTGTCGCCCACCACCTTCGCCGCCCGCCGCCGCACCATCTACGTCTTCTTCGACCGGGGCGGTGACAAGGGCGTGGAGCGGCTGGCCCTGGGCGGCAGCACGCAGGGCGGTCTCTACGAGGCCCGCCGCGCGCCGCAGCTGGTGGACCGGGGCGGCGCCCAGCGCCCCGCCGAACTCCTGGGCCCCGAACAGTGGCCGCTCCTCAAGCAGGTGGTGGAGGAGCGCAAGCCCCAGTCCATCTCCATCGACGTGTCCCCCGCCATCGCCTTCGCGGACGGCCTCACCCACGGCGAATACGAAGGCATGGCCCAGGCCCTGGGCCCCGCCTGGGTGAAGCGCTTCAAGCCCGCCGGTGGCCTGCCCCTGGACGTGCTCGGCTGGCGCAGCGCCGACGAGGCCCGCTTCTACGAGGACCTCACGAAGCACGCCTGGAACATCATCCAGACCGCCTTCTCCAACGCCGTCATCACCCCCGGCGTCACCACCACGAAGGACGTGGAGTGGTGGATGCGCCAGCGCCTGGCCGACCAGGGCCTGGACACCTGGTTCCAGCCCGACGTGAGCGTGCAGCGGATGGGCGCCTCCGAGGAGCAGTTGGGGGACAGCCCCGTCATCCAGCGCGGCGACGTGCTCCACTGCGACTACGGCATCACCGCGCTGCGCCTCAACACGGACACCCAGCACATGGGCTACGTGCTGCGCGAGGGGGAGACGGACGCGCCCGAGGGCCTGAAGGCCGCGCTGAAGGCTTCCAACCGGCTCCAGGACATCGTCACCGCGGAGCTCAAGCCGGGCCGCACCGGCAACGAGGTGCTGCGCGCCTCGCTCGCGCGCATGAAGGCGGAGGGCATCGACGGCACCGTGTACTCGCACCCCATCGGCCTGCACGGACATGGCGCGGGCCCCATGATTGGCATGTGGGACCGGCAGGAGGGCGTGCCCGGCAACGGCGAGCACCGCGTGATGCCGTCCACCTGGTTCTCCATCGAGCTCCAGGCCACCAGCCCCGTGCCGGAGTGGAAGGGCCAGCCCGTGCGCTCCGCCCAGGAGGAGGACGTGGTGCTGGACGCCGAGGGCACCGTGCACTGGGCCTTCCAGCGCCAGACGACCTTCCACCTGGTGCGCTGAAGGCCCGCCCGGAGGCCCGCGCGCGCGGGCCTCACCGGAGCTTCACCGGAGCTTCAGCGCGCCACGCCCGTCATGGACTTGAGCAGCGTCACCAGCGACTGCTTCTCCTCGGTGCTCAGGTCCAGCTTGACGATGGACACCGTGCGCACGCCGGTGAACGTGCCGTCCGGGTCCCCGCCCTCGTTGTAGAAGTCGATGACGTCCTCCAGCGTCTTCTCCGCGCCCGTGTGCATGTAGGGCGCGCTCAGCGCCACGTTGCGCAGGGTCGGCGTGCGGAAGGCGCCCACCACCTCGTCCGGCTTGCCCTGCACCTGCGTGCGCAGCGTGGGCAGCCGCGCCGCGTCCAGGCCCGACGGCGCGTCGCTGAAGAGGCCCGCGGCGTTGAACTTCCAGGACAGCAGCGGCTCCACCGCGTCCGCGTGGCCGCGCTTGCCGGCGCCCGCGTCCTTCAGGCCCAGGTTGTGGAACTTGTCGTCCGTCAGCATGCGGCCCTTGTGGCACACCACGCACTGGCCCTTGCGGATGAAGGTCTTCAGCCCCAGGTACGCCGGGTCCTGCTCCTGCGTGCCCGCCGCCACCGCCTGGAGGAAGCGCCGCACGTCCGCGTCGAAGGGCGAGTCCGTCCGGTTGAGCGTGCGCTGGTACGCCGCCAGCACCTTGCCCACGTTGGCCATCAGCCGGTCCCCGTCCGGCTCATCCCCGGGCGCCGTGCCGAACAGCTGCGTGTACTCCGCCACGTACGTGGGCTCCGCCACCAGCCGCGCGCGCACGACCTCCGCGTTCGAGTCCATCTCCACCGGGTTCGTCAGCGGCAGCACCGCCTGGGACCAGAGCCGGTCCGCGCGGCCGTCCCACATGAACCAGCGGTTGTAGCCCGCGTTGAGCAGGCTGGGCGGGTTGCGCTCCGTGCGCTGCCCGTCGCAGCCCTCCGCCGTGGCCGTCTCCACCGTGTAGCTCTCCCCCGCGTGGCAGCCGCGGCAGGACACCGTCCCGCAGCGCGACAGCCCCGGGTCCTCGAACAGCCGGTGGCCCAGCGAGGCCGCGGCCGCGTTGTCCCCGAACCTGTTCGTCGGATCCACCTCCGGCTTCACGCTCGGCGTGTGCAGGGTGCTCAGCTGGTCGAGCTCGTCCTCGGTGGGGAAGGGGGCTTCGGACTCGCAACCCGTCCCCATCAGGGCCAGGGCGAGCAGGGCGGTACACGGACGGAACAAGGACATGGGCCGCAAGAGCTTGGCGCCCTTGTGTTCAGCAATCAATGGTCCCCGGAAGAACCCACCCACGGGCCCTCCCGTCCTTCTGGGGAAACAGGGACGCCCCGGCCTGGCGCGTCCCGTCCCTCCTGCTGGCCCAGCCTACCCGCAGGCGAGCTTGTAGCTGATGACCTTCGCCTGGAAGCGGGCGATGTTCATCGTCGTGGGCTCCGGGCTCACCGTGGGCGCCGCCCCGCTGGCGCACTTGAGGCTCGGATCCACCACCAGCTCCACCTTCAGGTCCGAGCCGTCCGGCAGGCCGGCCACGGTGAAGCTGCAGGTGTTCTTGCGGCTGCGCTTCACCTCGCCCGCACCCAGCGCCGCGGAGTTCCCCTCGGTCACCTTCACGCCCACCGCGGAGCACGGGTCGCCCTGCAGCCCGCTCTCCGGGTACGTGATGCTTCCCGTGACCGTGGCGTTGCCCCCGCGCCCAGCTGCCGCCGCGCCACTCGACGTCGAGGCGCAACCGGTCACGGCAAGGACGAAGGCGGCAACAGCAATTCGCAACATGGATATCCTCAATTCAAGAATGAAAGGTTTTCACGCTGGCTGGCTGCCTTCCAGGCGAGCCATTCGCGCGCGCCACGTACAAATGCGCCGCGCCTTCATTCCACGCTGAAGTGCGTTCGCGATTGCTTCCCGGGGTTGGGTTTCCGTTCGTGAACATCCGCCCTGTTCACTCCCATGGGTTGAGAAACCGGCTTCACTGAAGAAGCTGCAAGGCGTCGTGGGCGCGCACCAGCCCGTGGCCGAACACGGGGTCCTTTCCGGGCGTGCCCAGGTCGTGCGCGGAGGCCTCCATCGCCGCGCGCACCTGCTGGGGCGTGAGGGTGGGGTGGGCGCTCCAGAGGAGGGCCGCGACGCCGCTCACGAAGGGCGCGGCCATGGAGGTGCCGGAGACGTGGGTGTAGTCCATGGGGACCAGCGTCAGCCGCGCGTAGGTGCCCAGGCGCTGGCGCAGCACGGTGCTGGTGGCCTGGTTGACGCTGACGGCGGGCGCCCAGTGTCCCCGGCGGGGCAGGGACATGATGTCCACCACGCCGCCCGCGGGGCCGTCATCCGCGCCGAAGACGACCGCGCTTGCGCCCTGCATCATCACGTTGGACATGGCCTGGTCGACGGGCACCGCGCCCGGGCGCACGTAGGCCACGAAGCCGTCACAGGTGGCGCCCTGACACGCGTCCAGGGACTCCCCCTGGCCGCAGTCCACCAGCCGTCCCAGGGCATCGCCCGTGGGTGAATACAGGAGCGAGCGGGACATGGGGGCCATGTCGTTCACGGCCATCTCCGCGAAGGTGCCCAGGCCCCGGGGGAAGGTGGACAGCACGTCCACGCCGGGCGCCACCAGGCCCAGGTCCTCGCCCACGCAGGAGAAGCTCGCGCGCCGCTCGTTCGCGTCCACCGCGCCCACCGCGAGGACGGACGGGTCCGACGCCGGGTACAGCACCGGGCCGCCCTGGTTGCCGGCGGCCGCCACCACGAGCATGCCGTGGTCCAGCGCCGCCTTGAACGCCTCCAGGGCGCTGCGCGTGGCCGTGCCGCCCCCCAGCGACAGCGACACGACGCGCGCGCCCTGGGACTCGCACCACTCCAGCGCGGAGAGCACGACGCTCATCTGCGTGGAGCCCTGCTCATCCAGCACGCGCGCGATGAGCAGCGAGGCGCCGGGGGCCACGCCCACCATGCCCCCCGGGCTCATCCGGGGGGCCGTGACGCTGCCCTGCCCCAGCCGGGCGCCGATGATGCCCGCCACGTGCGTGCCGTGGCCCTGGCCCCACTCGCCCCTGGCGCTCTTGTCGGTGGGATCCTCGTCGTCGTCCAGGAAGTCGTGGCTGGCCACCACGGCGCCCCGGAACTCCGGGTGCTCCACATCCAGCCCGCTGTCGATGACGCACACCCGCACGCCCTCGCCCGTGGGCGCGCCGGGATCCACCACGCCGTCCGCGTTCGCGTCCCACACCCGGGGCGCCTGCACCAGGCGCAGCCCCGCGGAGTACTCGTCGGTCGGCGCGACACCCTCGCTGGATGACAGCACCCGCGCCGGCAGCGACAGCGGCAGGCCCTGGCCGAACCAGGTTTGATCCTCCTCGATGCTCTCCACCAGCGTGCTGCGCTCCAGCAGGACCCGCTCCAGCGGCGTCACGCGCGCGGCCACCGCGGGGATGTTGCGGTAGATGGCGCTCACCTTCGCCCCGGTGCCCCGGGTGAGCTCGGCGCCCGCCGCCGTGATGCGCGAGGCCCGTGTCTGGCCGCCGCCCCGGTGGAAGCGGATGATGACCGCCTGCCGCCCGTCCTGCATCACCCGCGAGGGCAGCGGTGAGGCCAGGCCCTGACGGTGTGTCATCCCCCCGGCGACGACGCCCGGGCACGCCTGCCCCCGCGTCACGGGCCGTGTGGAGGACTCCGGCCCACATGCGACCAGCGCCAGCAACCCGATGAATCCCCATCGCTTCATGACGCGACTCCTTCCAGGACGACGACCTCGTGAGAGGTCTCCTCGCGGCCGGGGGGCCAGGAGGTGCCCACCTCCCTCCCAAGGGAAGGAGGCGGTCCGCACTTGAGGGAACGCATCTGGGGACGGAGTCGCAACGTTCCGCGGGACACCCGGCCCTGGACGTGCGCGGGTTCACACGCCACCTGTTGTCCGGCGGAACACGACGTCGGGTTTTCCGTCGGCTCCGGGACTTTCTCTTTTTCTGGCGCGGGGTGTGCCCGGTCTGGGATGAAGGGGCGAAGCGGGGCGCGCGGCTTGATTCCACGGGGGAGTCCGTGCTGCGCTCCCACATTGAAGCCATGAGCACCCCTCCCCCAGAGTCCCCTCGGTTTTTCGGGCGCTACGAGCTCGTCCACCTCCTGGGCCAGGGCGGCATGGGGGAGGTGTACCTGGCGAAGCTGACCGGGGCGGCGGGCTTCGAGAAGCCCTGCATCGTGAAGACCATCCTGCCGGGGCTGGTGAAGGACCGGCAGTTCCTGGACCGCTTCCACCACGAGGCCAAGGTGCTGGTGCACCTGGTGCACTCCTCCATCGCCCAGGTGTACGACATGGGCGAGGCGGACGGCACCTACTACATGTCCCTGGAGTACGTGGCGGGCGTGGACCTGGGCTACCTGCTGGAGCAGGCGCGGGTGCAGGGGCGGGCGGTGCCGGCGCCGGTGGCGCTCTACATCGGCCAGCGCATGGCGGAGGGCCTGGGGTACGCGCACCGCAAGACGGGCTCGGATGGCGAACCGCTGGGCATCGTCCACCGGGACGTGTCCCCGCACAACGTGATGGTGTCGTACGAGGGCGAGGTGAAGGTCATCGACTTCGGCCTCGCGAAGTCCACCGCGCGCAGCAAGTACACGCTGCCGGCCACGGTGATGGGGAAGCTGGGCTACATGTCCCCGGAGCAGGTGCGCGCCGAGCCGCTGGACCACCGCAGCGACATCTACTCCTGCGCGGTGGTGGTGTGGGAGATGCTGGCGGGCCGTGGGCTGGTTCCCCACGGCACCGTGGGTGAGATGATGGCGGCCATGTCGCAGCCGGTGGTGCCGCCCCTGGCGGACCTCCGGCCGGACGTAGACGCCTCGCTGGAGACCGTCCTGCGCCGCGCGCTCGCGCCCGTGCCGGCGGAGCGCTACGCGCGGGCGGACGACTTCGCCCGCGCGCTCAACGCGGAGCTGCTGCGCACCGGCGCGACGATGGGCGCGGAAGAGGTGGGCGAGTTCGTGCGCGGCCTCTGTCCGGAGGCCTTCGCGGAGCAGCGCAAGCTGGCGTCCAACGTCTCCGGGGAGCGCCGCACGCCGCCGCCCACCGCGCGTTCGGGCTCCGGCACCGGCATGTATGGCGCTCCTGGAGAGGGACCGGAGTCGGGCGCGGCCTTCCAGGCCACGGCCGTGCGCACGCCTGGCGACGCGGCCGTGCGGCGGGACACGGGGCGCATCGAGATGGAGCCCCTGGCGCGAGGCCCCTCCGGGACGTTCGTCTCCGGGGGGACGGGCCCGGCTCCCAGCACGAAGGGCTCCGGGGGCGTGGCCCGCGGTGACGACGCGCCGGACGCGTCCTCGCTGGACGCCACCGCGGTGCGCCGGATGCCGAAGCCCCCGGCTCCGGCCCTGGCTCCAGCGGGAGGCACCTCCGAACAGGCCCTGGTGAAGCCCGAGCGTCGCCGGCCGCTGGCGCAGATCGCCGTGGCCGCGTTGCTGCTGGTGGGCGTCACGGTGGGCCTCACCACGTATGTGATTCACGCGCGCACTCCAGACGAACCCATCCTGCCGCCTCCGTCGGCCGTCACCCCGACGGTGCCGGTGGTGGCCGCGCCCGAGCCGCCCCCGGACGTGACGCCGCCTCCGGACGTGACGCCGCCTCCCGAGGAGGCGCCCGTCGTCGCTGAGAACGGGGAGCCGGACGCGGGCCTGGCGCCGTCTCCGGCGGGGGTCCCCGGCAAGCCGTCGGACGTGAAGTCAGCGTCGGCGTCGAAGACGCGGCGGCCCGTGCGCATGGTGGCCGTGAGCACGCCGGTGGCGCCCATCGAGGAGCTGCGAGGGGGCCAGCGCGCGGTGAAGGCGGACGCGGGGCCCGGGCTCAACGCGGGGGCGTCGTTGCAGGTGGTGGGGCCGGCCGCGCGGGGCTCCAACAAGCGTCCGCTGCTGGGGATGGCCCGCGTGGAGAGCATCCGTCCCCGGAGGGATCAGATCGTCCTGCGGTTGGATGACGACGCCGACGCGGCGAAGGGTGAGCGCTACGTGGTGCTGCCCCCGCGCCTGGCCACGCTCCCGGCGCCCGAGCCCGTCGCGGCGCCGGTGCAAGAGGAGCCGCCCGCCGCGCCGCACAAGTTGATGGGCTCCGCGCTGACGGATGGCCTGCTGGGCTTCAACGTCAACCGGACGCTCACCATCCTCAACGAGGACACCATCGCCTGGACGCGGTGCAAGCTGGTGCTGTCGCGGCGGCAGCAGGCTGAGATGGCGTCGCTCGCGCCGTACTCGAAGCACGAGGTGAAGACGGTCGCGCCCTACTTCAAGGTGCAGGCCAAGGCGCCCTTGGTGCCGGAGCGCGTGGTGCGGGTCATCTGCAAGGAAGGCGAAGGGGAGTTCCCGCTGCGCAAGCAGTAGCGCGTGCGCCTTGCCTGGCCGGGGTGTGTCCCCGTGCTCCCGCGGGCCTCAAGGCTTCAGTCGCGCGGCCCCCACGGGGCAATCAAGGCGCAGGAAGGTCGCCAGCCCCGTGTCGCCGCCCTTCGCTTCGCGAACCGCGCGGGCCAGGGACGTGCGGCACTCCCACGTCACGTCGCGCGTCCCGTGGCAGCAGTGCCAGCCGGTCAGGGTGTGGTCCAGGTACTTGATCATCTCATCGCGCGTGGGCGTGACGATGCTCCACACCGCGGCCGCGAACAGGACCACCCCGATCAGCGGAACCTCCACGCCCCGCAGCCAGCCGCGCACGCCCCCTTGAATCGCGGCGGCGTGCACCCCCAGCCGCGCGTCCAGCGGGCGGCGTTGCAGCACGACCTGGAGCAGCAGCTCCAGGGGCGCGGTGAGGCCGCGCAGGAGCCCCCTGCCCAGGCCGGGCGCGCGTCCTTCACCGCGCTCCAGCGTGAGCCCCAGGAAGTGACGGCCCGGCGTTCGGCGCGTCAGCCCGCCCACGGCGGACAGCGCGAACCAGGCCACCGCCCCGGCGAGCGCCAGCGTGCCCGCGGTGGGCACCTGCTCCGCCGCGCGCAACGCGCCCCACCCCACCAGCGCACAGCCCGTGAGGTCCAGCAGATCCGCCACCCACAGCCGGCCCTGGTGGCGGGCCTCGGTGGGAATGGTCTCCATGGAGAACAACGCCCCGTCGCTCATCGGCCTCTCTCGTCCGCGCGGGGCGGGCCCGGGGGCCTGCCTCGCGACGCAGGGGCGCACCACCGCGAGAGCGCCCCGGCCTGGACTCCTACTACAGGTCCAGCACCAGCCGCTTGGAACGTGCGCGCGAGACGCAGACGAGCATGCGTGAGTCCCCCGCGGGCTCCGCCTGGAAGAACGTGTCGCGGTGTTCGGGGGTGCCCTCGCACACGCGGGTGAGGCAGGTGCCGCAGGAGCCGGCCTCGCAGTCGCTCTCCACCTTCACCCCGTGGGTGCGCAGCACGTTGAGCACGCTCTTGCCGGCCGGGACGCGCAGCACCTGGCCGGTGCTGCGCAGGGACACCTCGAAGTCCTCCTCCGGCGTCGCGTGGGTGGCGGAGGCGCCCTCCGCGCTGAAGGCCTCGAAGTGCACCTTCTCCCCGGGCCACCGGTGCAGCAGCGCCGCGTCGCGCACGGCCTTCATCAGGCCCGCGGGGCCGCAGCAGTACAGCCGTGTGCCCGGGCCGCGCGTGGCCAGCAGCGCGCGCACGTCCAGGCCCCTCGCGGGGTCGCCTCCATCGTGGTGCAGGTGCACGCGGCCGGCGAAGGACGGCGAGGTGAGCAGCTCCCGGAAGGCCGTGCGGCCCTCGTCGCGCGTGCAGTAGTGCAGCACCCACTCCGCGCCGGTGCGCTCCAGCACGCGCGCCATGGCCAGCAGCGGCGTGACGCCGATGCCGCCCGCGATGAGCACGTAGCTGCGCGCGTAGAGGAGCGGGAAGTCGTTGACGGGCTCGCTCACGGTGAGCACGTCGCCCTCGCGGACGTGGTCGTGCATGGCCCGCGAACCGCCGCGTCCGTTCGCGTCGCGCTGCACGGTGATGACGTAGCGGTGCGTCTCGCCCGGGTCGTTGCACAGCGAGTACTGCCGCAGGCCGTGGAGCGTGGGCACCTGGACGTCCAGGTGGGCTCCCGCCTCGAAGTCGGGCAGCGCGCCGCCGTCCTCGGACGTCAGCTCGTAGGAGAGGATGCCCTCGGCCTCGCGGGTGATGCGCGCCACCCGCAGGCGCAGCGTCTTCGTCGTCACGGTATGCCCCTTGTTCCCTGACCCGCCGCCCACGCGAGGCCGGCCCTGGTGCCGGCGTCGGGCAGGGTGGGCACAGGCCCGGGGCCCGGGCAGTGCGCGCGGGGACGTTGCGCCTGCTGCCTTGCGAACAGCGGTGCCCAGCCTGGCTGTCTGCCCTCCGGGCGGGCGGGTGAGGCGGTGGCGCGCCGGTGGGCACGGGCGGGAATCCATCCCCACCATTCGGGGCGTGCCGCGCTGCGCCAGGACGAGGAACTCCGGCGCATTCGGGAGGGGGAGGCGCGGGCCCCCGTTTGCTGGAAGGGAGAGGGCCGATGGATGCCATCACGCTGCTGAAGGCGGACCACAAGACGGTGGAGCAGCTGTTCCGCAAGTTCGAGAAGTCGGGCGACCACGCGCTGGCGCACAAGCGCAAGCTGGTGGATGAGGTCGTGCGCGAGCTGTCGGTGCACGCGGCCATCGAGGAGCAGGTCTTCTATCCGGCGGTTCGCGCGCGCGCGGAGGAGCTGTCCCCGGACGTGCTGCGCGCGTTGGAGGAGCACCACGTCGTGAAGTGGCTGCTGTCGGAGCTGGACACGATGCCGCCGGAGGCGGAGCGCTTCGACGCGAAGATGCACGTGTTGATGGAGAACGTGCGCGCGCACGTCACCGAGGAGGAGCAGTACCTGTTCCCGGAGGTGAAGAAGGTCTTCAAGCCGCAGGAGCTGCGGCAGGTGGGCGAGGCGCTGGAGCTGGCGAAGCGGGCGGCGCCCACGCACCCGCACCCGGCCGCGCCGGACACGCCGCCGGGCAACCTGCTGGCGGGCGCGGTGTCGGCGGTGATGGACATGGGGCGGGACGCCCTGCGCACGGCGCGGCGCAAGGCGGAGACGCAGGTGCGCAAGGCCACGCGGCGTCCGGCGCGCAAGCCGGAGCCCACGATGACGATGGACTCCGCGGGCGAGTCGCTGCCGCACTGAGCGAGCGTCCGGCGCACGACGTCACGGGCCCGGTGAATGTCCGCCGGGCCCTCGGCGTCCTTGGGGCAGGAGGGACTTCCGCGCTAGACGCGAGGGTGGTCCCCGGCCTTTGGAAGGAGGCGCCATGTCCGCAGTGCGCAGGATGTTGTCGACGCTGGTGGTGCTCGCGGGCTTCACCGCGGCCGCGCAGTCGCCGTCGCCCGGTTCGCCCCAGGCGCGTCCCCCCGTTGATCCCCAGGTGCGCACGCTGCGCGTGGAGGGCACGGGTGAGGTGAAGGCGCAGCCGGACGAGGCCTTCATCGACGTGGCGGTGGAGACGTCCGCCGCGAACGCGAAGGCGGCGGGCGAGGAGAACGCGAAGCGGATGGAGAAGGTGCTGGCGGCGCTGATGTCCGCGGGCATCGCGAAGCGGGATCTCCAGACGCGCAACTACAACGTCTATCCGGAATACACGCCGTCGCCGCCGCAGGGTGGGGAGCCGAAGCTCAAGGGCTACCGCGTGAGCAACCTGGTGAGCGTCCACGTGACGGACCTGACCAAGGTGGGCGGGCTGTTGGACAAGGCGCTCGCGGCGGGGGCGAACCGGGTGGATTCGGTGCGCTTCGGGCTGAGCCGCCAGGACGCGGTGCAGGGCGAAGCGCTGCGGCAGGCGGTGGGGCGCGCGCGCAAGTCGGCGGAGGTGCTGGCCGCGTCGCTCAACGTGAAGCTGGGCGCGGTGCTGGACGCGAGCACGGTGACCGAAGCGCCGCGCCTCTACCCGGCCACCTTCGCCATGGACATGGCGGAGTCGCGCTCCGCGCCCACCACGCCCATCAGTCCGGAAGAGCAGACGGTGCAGGCGAAGGTGACGCTCATCTTCGCCATCCAGTAGCTACTGGCATCCCAAGGCCAGCAATCTCAACAGCTTGCCGGGGTGCTGCGTTGTCGGGGGATCGTCATGTGCCCCCAATGTGCCCCTCTGGCGCGTTCAGGCCAGAGCGGCGCGATTCTGCGAAGCGGGCGTGTCGAGCTGCTGGACGGCGCGCTCCTTCGTTTCCGGGGAGAGGTGGGCATACCGCATCGTCATTTCGATGGTGGCGTGGCCCATCAGCTCTTGGATGACCTTGAGCGGGACACCGCGCATGGCGAGGTGGCTGCCGTAGGTGTGGCGCAGGTCGTGCCAACCGATGCGGCCCTGTTCGCGGGTGATGCTCGCCCGAATCAGGCTGCGCTCCAGCGGTCGCCGCATCAGGCCGTCGGTGAGCGGCTGACCGTCCTCCTGACAGAACACGTAGGCCCCGCGCAGGTGCCGGTGTTCCTTGAGGGCATCGACCACGGATGCGGGCAGGTCCACCCCTCGCTCGCGGCCACCCTTGGGCAAGCCTTCCTGTCCGTTCGTGCGGGTGCGCCGGACCTGGAGCTTGCCGCGCGGCAGGTCCAGGTCACTCCACTGGAGGCCCATCAGCTCGCCCTCGCGAAGGCCCGTCTTGATGGCGACGAGGAGCAGCGCCCTCCACGCGGGTTCGGCGTGGGCGACAAGCCGCTCGGCCTCATCGAAGGTGAGGAAGTCGAAATCGGGCTTCCGCGTCTTGAGGAGCTTCACGCGAGGGACATGGGCGATGACGCCCTGTTCCTGCGCGAGCGTGAGCAGCTTGTGCAGCACCGTGAGGGTGTTGTTGATGTACCGGGGGCTCATGGGCGGTGGCCCGGAGCCCTTGCGCAAGCGGAGGGCTGCCCGCGAGGGGGCTTCCTTCCGCGCTCGTGCGCCCGAGTGCTTCTTGCGCATGGCGGCCTTGAAGTCCTCGACCTCCGCGAGGCCGATGGCATCCAGCGCCATGCTCCCGAAGAACGGTAGGAGGTGGTCCGCCAGAATCTGCCGCTTGCTGAGTAGGGTGGAACCCTTGTTGTTGTTCTCGCTGTACGTGATGAAGCGCGGCTCGAACTCCGCTAGCGTGACGATGCGCTTCTCCGTGGGCTTCTCCTTTCCGAAGGTCCCGGTCAGCAAGGCGTGGCGGACCTGACGCTCGTACTCCTCCGCGCCCCGGCGGGTGTTGATGGGCGATGCCTTGCGGACTCGCTCCACCTTCCCGCTGGGGTGCTGGTACTTCACGTCCACCCACCACGCCTCCTGCACCTTCCTCTCCTTCGTCTTCCACTTCCGCAGTCTGACGCTCATCGGTTCTCTCCGAGCGCAGGACCGCCGTTACCCGGCTGCCATGCTAACAGCGTGTCGCGGCGGATGCGGATGGATCGGCCGATGTGGATCACGCCTGGGAGTTGAGTCAGGCGGATCAACTCGTAGAGCGTCTTCCGGTTCACGCGCAGGAGCGCTGCGGCCTCATCGACCGTCAGGAACTCGGGTGCGCTGGCCCCTGCTTCCGTGGGCTTCGTCATCGCGTCGGCCCGCCCCCGTTGGTTGGAGGCGCGCGGCCTGGCATTGCCGCGGGGGACGGCTGTGGGTTGCTCATGCTCGTGACGTGAACACCGCGTGGGGCCGTGAGCGGAACGACCTTCGCCGCTTGCGGTGATGCGTCCTGAGCCGGCTGATGCCAAGAGGGAAGCCAGCCCCGTGCCCTGTTGTCGCGCTGCTCGGTCCAGCCTGCTGTCTTCAGCGCGGCAAGGAAGGTCCGTTTCTGGGGCGGATGCTTCTGCCCCACCGCGATGCAGAAGCCGCAGACCGCTGCATACAGCGCGTCATTCGTGAACGCCTGGGTCTTGCCCACCTGAGCGCCGCCACGGTGAATCGCTTGGGCCATCGGGCCCGTCGTCGCCCAGTCGCGGAGCTGTCCGTCGGGATCTGGGCTCTCGCTGAGTTCTCGCAGGAACTGCTCTGTCACCGGCTCGCTGAGTTGCTGAAGCTCCTCGCGGGACGCATTGATGTGGGGCCGGCGGACCCGTCGCACGTCTACGGCGCGGTTGACCATGGCGTGAGCGAAGGCGGCCACCTGCCGCATGAACTCGGGCGTGAACGCGTCGTCCTCTCCGGGAGCGTGCAGCGATTCCAAGAACTCCCGATGCGTCATGCCCAGGTCCGGGTGCGTGTACTCGGCGGGCTTGGTCCTGTTGTGGAGCACCGTCCAGCGGCGGTCGCCCTCTTCGATTTCGATGGGCTTTGTCCGGTTGGTGGCTGCGAGGAACGCCGCGCGGTTGGTAGCGGACGTCCGGGCAACCCCCTTGCTCTCCAGGAAGACCTCTCCGTCTGTGATGGTCGCCTTGAGCCCGTCGCCGAGTGAGCCCCCGCGCTTGTGGTTATCGAGCAGCTCGTTGGCGAAGATCAGGAGCTTCGTGGCGAAGTGGAAGTTGTAGGGCTTGGCCAGATCCGCCTCTCCAATCTGGACGCAGTTGGACGGCCCCAACAGGTGCGCCAGCACGCGATAGAGCACGTTCTTCCCGGAACCCGGAGGCCCTTGCAGAAGGATGGCGGTGCCCGGCCTGGAGCCCGGATGCTGGACCTTGAAGGCGATCCAGTCGAGCAACCAGTCCAACCCGGCTTCGTCCTCCGCGAGCCAGAGAAGCACGCGGCGCACGTTGGACCACGTTCCCGGCACGGGTACGAGCGAAGGGGGCTCCCAGGTGTTGACCGCGAAAGTCCCGTCCTTGCGCATGAGGAGCGCGGGGGCGTGCGGCCGGCACTCCATGGACATGACGCCCACGCAGAGATCCGGGACGTTCGGCGAGGACGCTAGCGGGCTCGCCCCACGTGGCCACGTATCGCGCGGCTCCAATAGCCCGCGCAAAATGAGGTAGTCCTCCGCGGCCTTCTGGGTCAGGAACTCGGGGGCGAAGCCGTGTCCGTCGTGTCGACGTGCAAGGTAGCGCTCCAGCGGAACGATCTTCACCAACGGCAGCTTTGCCACCTGGGCAAGCGCGGTGTCCCTGTCGGCGACGTCAGCCAAAGCGTTACCGGGCTGGATCTCCGCGCTCATCGCTCGCCTCCGTTTTCGAGGCTCGGATGGGCCACCAGTTTCAGAGCCCGGAGCCATCGTGCGTGCTCTGCCTCTTGGTCAGCCTTCCGCTGTCGCTCCCATTGCGTGAGCTTGGCGCGTGCGCCTCGCAACCCACGCAGTGCTTCGCCCCACACGTCGCGCGAGGATTCCAGGTGGGCGAGGGCATCAAGCGAGCGGCGCGCGCATTCGAGGATGCTTTCTGAACTCTCGTCAGGCTTGGCCACCCTGGCCAGCAACTCGGTCAGCTTGTTGATGCCCAGGTGCCGCTGCCCGTCGAGCATGAGCACTTCGCCCGCGTCCATCTGCGCGAGCACCGTCACCACGTCGGAACGCTTGAAGCGCTGGAGCCGCTTGCGCACGTCACTCGGATTCGCCGCTCGCAAGCCGTCCACCTGCTTTTCATTGGGGCGTTCGGCGTAGCGCGCGAAGGGCTCCCGGAGCAGGGGACCGAACTCGGCCTGTACGTCCAGCGGCTGGCCCTGGTGATGTTCAGGGGCTGGGCGTGGCACTGCGTTGGAGGGATCCCAGCTTGGCAGGTAGTAGAGCCGCGCCACGTCCTTGCAGGATGCATCGGCCTTCAGCGCGGCGTCGGTCATGTCGCCCAGGCCCACGCACTGCATGAGGCGCGGCCACAGACGCTCTGACCAGCGGCCCGGTGAGCCCACGGGAACGGGCTCGCTGAACGGGAAGACGACGCGATAGCGGATGGGCTTCGACGTGCGCCCGTAGGAGTGCGTGGGGTAGGCGAGGAACCACAGGCCACGGCGGCGCAGGCTCGCAAGCCACGCCTCAAGCGCGGCCTGGGTCTCACCGTCGAAGTCCACGATGCCCAGCGCGACGTGGGAGAAGTTCGCGTTGCGCCGGTAGGGCGTGGGTGTGGGCTGCCCGTCCTTGCCTTCGTAGAGGCCATCAGCGCGGGGTGGGCACGGCCTGGCGGGGATGATGGCGCGGCCGTCCTTCTCCTCGCGCAGGAGCGGATCCACGGCCACCTCCCAGAGCGCGGTCATCAGCTCGGCCAGTGGACCGAACGTCACGACCTCCATGCCACCGGGCGTGAACCGCGAGTCCGTCAGGCAGACCGCCCAGGATGCGAGCGCGGAGGTTGAAGAACAGCCGGCCGCGATGGCGGATGTGACGGAGCACTCAACGCGTGGGGGCTCCGTCACTGCTCCGTCACCGGGGTTTTCACTCTGCACGTGACGGAGTGACAGAACTTCCTTTTCCTTAGGAGAAGAAGAGAGAAAGGAGAGAGGAAAACAGGTCGCGTCAGTCACTCCGTCACCGCCTGTCCCAGGGCGGTCGCTGAGCTGACAACCGGCGCCGTGTCATCCGCATGGGCGAGGGTGTAGGCCCGTGGCGCCGCACCCCGCGCGCCCGGTGTGTAGCGGAAAGCCTCGCGCACTACGCCCGTGCACAGTAGGAGGGTGAGGGTTCGACGGATGACGCCCTCTCCGGCTTCAAGGCGCGCGCGCAGCTCCTTCACGGTAAGGCCCTGGGCGCCCGCGTCACCCAGCGCCGCGATGACGTGAGGGCGGTAACTCTCGACGGCTTCAAACATGGTCGTCCTTCGTTGGCTGTGACTTCGCCCCCGTAAATGGGTGCGATTTCCGAAGGTGGCCCACGCTCCAATGTTTCCGCAGGGCCCGCGCCGCTCCCTCGCTTGTGGCTCGTAGACCCGGACGGTTCAGCGCCACGACCTGCTGCGGTAGGTCCATGTCCCCCCCGGTTCTGATTTCCGAAGAGTCGACCTGTGAGACCTTGCTCGGAGGTCCCACACGCTCGAAAAATTCTCAGGAAAAATGAGGGGCCTCGTTATGCGCGGCGTACTCTCTGATTCCTTGCCGAAACGACCGCGTGCGAAGGCTGCGCGGAGATCTGCGACCCCACGGCACCTGTTACGGTCAGCGCCGTCTTCTCGGAGGTTGCCTGCCGGTGCTCCTGGTTTTCCGTCCGTTGCTGCTGCTGTCTCTTCTTCTGCTGGGCACGAACGTCACGGCTCAGGAGCCCTCACGAGGGCGTGAGTTGGTGCAGCGGCGGGTGACACTCTCCCAGTCCGCAACCGGCAAGCCCGTGGAGCTGCACGTCGCTTCTGGCTCCCTCACTGCATTGGAGTTCGACTCCCCCGTGGATCGTGCAGGAGTGAAGCTGGGGGACGCCAGAGACCGTTTCGAGCTGATCGTGGTCAATGACCGGCTGATCATACTCAAGCCCACAGGCGACGTGGGAGCGGGTGAGCACGTGCTGCTGACCGTGCCCTTCGCGGACGGCATGGCCCCAGCACGCGCTGTTTTCGCGCCCGTCACGAACGCCACACAGGTGGATGCGCAGGTCCAGGTGTCGCGGCTGCCACGCACGGCCGAGGCGGTGCAGGCCGAATTGGACGAACTGCGCGCCGCATGCGCGGGCAAGAACATCGAATTGGAAGCACTTCGAGCGCGAATTGCGGCCACGGGACCCTCGGGCATGCTCCTGGCTGGGATGTTGGATTTCAACGGCATCCAGGTGAAAGAACTCACGGACCCACTGTTGAAGCCCACTGACAGGCTGACGGTAGAGCGTGTCACCGCCTTCCGAGGCACAGGGTGGGTCGCGCTCTCGCTTGCAATCTCGAATGAAGGGGCAGTGCCCTGGACGCCCACGGAGGCTCGACTGTCCTCAGTGCGTGGTGGGCGCGCCCACGCGATGGTGGCGATGCGAGAGCCTCACATCGCTCCCGGAGGAAAGGCGCTGGTCGTGGTGGAGGCCCGTGGCGAGGATTGGCCCGAAGACGCCACCCTCCGAGTGGAGCTGCGTGACAGCGCGGGCGCCCGGCGCCTTCTCATCCCTTCCCTGGTGTTCTAGAAGCGCGGGCCATGCTGCTTTTCATTCCCGCCAGCTTGAAGCCCGGGCAGATGGTGGATGGCTGGCGCGTGGTGAAGGCCCTGGGTTCGGGCTCCTTCGGCGCCGTCTACCTTGTGGAGAAGGAGGGCCAGCGTTTCGCGCTGAAGATGGCCATGCACCGCGCCAGTAGTGGAGACGCGGAGCAGTCGGACGCGCGCCTGATGCGGGAGATGGTCTGCCTGGCCCAGGTGAGCGGCCATCCCAACATCGTGCGCACGTATGCCCACGGCCGATGGAATGACGCGACACGGGGCTGGCTCTACGTCGTCGAGGATTACGTGGAGGGCTACACGCTGGGCGAGTGGATGGAGAAGACGCACCCCACGGCGCACGAGGTGGTGGCCCTCTTCGTCAAGCTCGCCTCCGCCTTGGCCCACGTGCACGCGCGGGGCGTGTTCCACCGTGACTTGAAGTTGAGCAACATCCTGGTGCGTGCCTCGGACGGCGAGCCCTTCCTGCTGGACTTCGGGGTGGGCAGCTACGCGCAGGCGCCCGAATTGACGGACTCCCCCCTGCCGCCCGGCACCCGGCGCTACCGCTCCCCCGAGGCCACGAAGTTCCTGCGCGAGCATGGCGAGGAGTCCGAGGCGCGCTACGCCTTCAAGGCCACGGATGATGTCTACGCGCTGGGCATCTGCCTCTATGACCTGCTGACGATTGCGCGCCCCTGGAGTGAGTCTCCGGCCATGTTTCTGGGGGGCAGGTTGGAGTTGCCCGCACCGCATTCGCTCAACCCTCGGGTGCCAGCGGCTCTGGGCGCGGCCGTCCTCCATTTCGTTGCCCGGGATCCGGAGAAGCGTGCCCCCACGGCGGAGGTGATGAAGCGCGAGTTGGCCGCATTGCTGCCCGAGGTGGGAATCGCTTGGAGGGAGCCCTTCCACGTTCCCAATCCCCACGTCCAACTCGCCCCCGAAGCGCCACCCCTCATGCCATCACAAGAGGTGCCTGCCCCGGCCGCCCGGAAGGGACTGGTGACCGCGCGAGGGGCCTTCATGGTGGCGCTTGCCGTGCTCCTGGGCGGCCTCGTGCTCTGGCGCTTCACGACGCCCTCGGAGTCTCTTCCCGCTGCACAGCGGACGCCGTTAGCGCCCTCCTCCGCATGGCAGGTGAATCCAGAGTTGACGCAACCTGCTCCCCCTCCAGCGCCCGCCACGATGCCCCCTGAAGTAGCCTCTCCCGTGTCCGCACCCGAGCAGAAGGAAAGTCCTCCCGTGAAGCGCGCTCCCTCGCCCATGTCTCCGCCGCCCGCTCCCGCTATCAGGAAGCCAAAGCCCCTGGCCGTCTCCCCGGGCTGGCCCCCGGCGGAATGGGGTGGCTTCCTCAAGACGTGCGCGGGTCTGACCGCCGCCGCTGCCCTCCAGATGGGCTGCCCGGGAGCCCAGGTGCGGCCCGAGGCCGCGGACTGCCCCGAGGCCTCACGCAAGGCAATGTTCACCAAGAAGGCGGACGGCGGGTTGGGGTTGCGGAAGAATGCCTATGTCGCCTTCTACGCGGACGCGCGTCAGAAGCGCGCGGGTTATGATGGGATCTTCCGCGAGGGGCCCGTGACGGGTGAGGTGTATACCGACGACCGGCCCGAACTTCCCAAAGGCACGCTGCTGTACGGCTACCTGTGGACGGGGAACAAGGACCGGCTGCTCGGACGCTACACCGAGGCCCGGCTTCCGAATGGCCAGAGGGTGCCGGTCTGCATCGAGGTGGGAAACCATGAGGACCTCGGATGGAGCACTAGGGCCGAGGAGTCCAAGCCGGGCGAGATCGTGACTCGCAGTAACCTGTCTGGCATCGCGGTCGAACGTTGGCGTTGAGGCTCCTGCCCGACGTAACACTCATTTACAATTCAGCCCCTGTCCTTCTCACCCGGAGTGAGAGGAGTTCCGGGGGAGTTGAACCCGCCGCGTCGTTCCCGAGGATCGATGTGGGCACTACCTTGCAAGTTCCTTCGCGCGAATTCCTCTCGCGTAGGCGCAAGGGGTATCCGCATGGCCCATCCGTCTGATCCGCCGCTCTCCAGCGGCGTCGTACTCTTCACTCAGGGGGACACATCCTACGAATTCTTCCGGGACCTGGGAGTGGGGCGGCTGGGAGAGCGCGTCCTGCTCGCCTTAATCCGGACGCCCCAAGGGCTGGGCGACTGCGTGGTGCTCAAGTGCATCCCTCTGCCGCAAGGCGAAGAGCTGTCCGAAGGCTTTCAGCACACGCGGACGCGGCTGGAGGAAGAGGTGCGGCTTACGCGCTACCTCCAGCATCCGCGCATCGCGCGCGTCCATGGGCTTGTCGAGATGACGCATGGGCTGTGCGTGGTGATGGAGAACCTGGAGGGCTTGTCGCTCAACACGCTGCTGTCGGTGGCCCAGGCGCGCGGACGCTACTTCTCTGAGTCCTTCGTCCTCTACGTAGGCGCGGAGGTTGCGGCGGCGCTGGACTATGCGCACACGCGCACGAATGAAGCGGGCACGCCGCTGGGCATCGTCAACCGCGACGTCAACCCGGGCCGTATCCGTCTGGGGCCGCGCGGTGAAGTGCGGATGACGGACTTCGGCGTGGCCCTCTCCCTGTTGACGGGGCGCGTGGCAACATCCTTCCCCCGGCCCCAAGGCGAAGTCCTCTATGCTGCGCCTGAGGCGTTGCTGGGCGACGCGGTGGATGCGCGGGCCGACCTCTTCTCCCTGGGGCTGACCCTGCTGGAGTTCGCCACGGGCCGGCACCTCTACGACCCGGGCCACCTACTCGCGGACGGGGTGGAGGCTCGGCTATCGCGGGAGGAACGGGAGAAGGTACTCGCGGCGTCCGTGGCCTCCCTGGGGCTCAATCTGCCGCCCTTCGCGGAGGACATAATCCGGTGTGCCATGTCCTATCGCTCCGATGACGTGGAGCGCGCGGCGGAGGGCCTGTCCGTGCCACTGCGCGACATTCTCCACTCGTTGCTACGGCCTGACCCCCTGGAGCGCTTCGCCACGGCATCAGAGTTGGAGGGCCTATTCCGCGCGCGTCTGGCGCAATTGCCGACCTACTCGGGGGAGGACGCGGTGAAGGAGGCTCAGCGAGCCATCGTGGAAGCGGAGAATCAGCTCTGGGACATCGAGGTGCCAGATGACGAGGGCGGCATTGCCGTGCCGATCCTAGATATAGCTAGCCCAGATGAGGTTTCGACAGAGCCCGCACCGAGCAAGATATTGCCGCGTCAGCTTACAAAAAACCGTCACCCAGACGAGGTGACTACTGCTCCGGGGGCAGGGGCACGTCGGCTGAACACGCGCTCGGCGTGCTAAGTTTCTTTGCTCATTTCAGGGAAGCAACGGTTTCGGTAAATTGCCAACGATTGTCGCAACGCACAAAGACACTGATGCTTAATGGCGTGAATCTCGGACGAAGATTGCTGGGGATTGAATGAAGGTATTCGAGAGGCTGGACGCGGCAGCAATGTGCCCCCATTTCATTGAACATGTGTTTGGAATAATCCGTGAGGAGTATCCCGAACTTCAATCGGCCCCTGATGAGATTCGTGCGGAGAGCATGTTCCTATGGATGAGGCTGCGACAGCCGCTTTCAGATGAATCGCCGCGATTCATCCCAGCGCTCTCGCCCGCAGACGGCTTGGATGAGGTGGTTGCCAAAATCTGGAGCCAGATGAGCCCTGAACAATGGGTGAAAATGAGAGAGCGCGCTCAATCAACAAAAAACCCAGCTCTCAAGGCTCATTACGGAGACATTCTGTGGGAAACAAGAAAAATACATAAGCTTCCAGGATCTATTGAGCTTGTGAATAGTGCGATTGGCGGCTATTTGGGTTGGATTGATGCTCTGGAGCTTGTTCCGACCGGATGGATGGACATTAAGACCATCGGACGGCGCGTTGCTGAGTTGGGATTTCTTGTGCGCAGGCCTGAGTGGGTACAAGGGGCGACGGAGCGCCTTACTGGTGCATTAAAAAGCCGAGCTGTTGAGGGCTTGAGAAAACCGGGAATCACTCTGTTCCTAGCGGAGACGATGCTGGATGTAAGTGAGAATTCATCCCGCGCTAGGTTTGCCTTAGATCAAAGTGCCCTTAGTTCAGTCCGAGCTGTGTTGGAAGACTTTAAGAGCAGCCAGTCACACCCTGTGCTTGGCGAGTACGAGAGACGGGCCGAAGTGCTGCTTGGCCGGGTTGATAAACTCCAGGGGACTCCCATAGGGCCTCGTGACCGATTCATCGCCGAGTCGTTGATGCGACAGGGGGAATTCCAGTTGAGCGCAAAAAATGGCCTCCTGGCTAGCTCTTTGTTCATGGAAGCCATTGATGCGTTTTTGGTGGCTGGCGATCCGTTGGCGGCAGAGTTGGCGAAGACAAAGGCAAGGGAAGCCAATGTTTTGAGTGTGGAGCAAATGACTACGTATGTCTCTTCTGTGGAAGTGCCGGATGCATTCGTCGATGCTGCTCTTGGACGGATATTAAGCGCGGAGTCGATTGATGAAGTTCTGGAACGCTGTGCTGGATCAGAAACACTGATTCCTGATCTGGACATTCCTTTGCGCGAGCCTGACCCTGCCGATGCGAGACTGAGCGACTTTGCATCAAGCACGACGCTCGTCGGTGATCGCAGGGTTGCGAATGATCCGAACGGGCTGGAGTCGGAACGAGCAAGGATGCGAAGTCATCATGTTTCTGTGGCTGTCGGATTGTTCTGGCTGAATTTGTTGAGAAAATGTGTTGCTCGCGGCCTTGATGCAGACGCCGTGGTTGGGTTTTTGGTTTCAAGAGGTGTAGTTCCTTCCGGGCATGAGGGTTCTGTCAGGGCTGGTGTGGCTCGTTTTTTTGCTGGAGATTTTATTTCTGCCGTTCATGTTCTTGTCCCTCAGTTTGAATCAGCGATTCGGAACTGCCTGCTTAAGTTGGGGGTTAGCGTAACTACGTACAGGGCTGACCAAGGGGGGAGATTGCAGGAGCGAACGCTGGGGGTCTTTTTTGGTGAAGAGGGAGACGAGCGACTGGTTAGTGATTCCAAAAAGGCGATGGGACCTCGGCTGTGGTTTTGGGTTAAGCATGTTTTTTTGGACGAGCGGGGTTATAACTTGAGGAATTCCGTTGCTCATGGGTTGTTGTTGGATAGGGATTTGGGGGGAGTTTTGTGCTGCTCTTGTCTTGCTTGGCATTGTTCAGTTGGCTGCTCCGATGCGAAGCTTGAGTGGCGGTGGGTAGAGGTGACCTCAAAATTGCCTCAAGAGAATGATGACGCAGCCGAGGTGGAGGAAGCCGAGGAAATTCTCCGCCTCCGCCTCCGCCTCCGCCTCCGCCTCCGCCTCCGCCTCCGCCTCCGCCTCCGCCTCCGCCCCGTAGCGAGTCACGAGGCGCCGAGGTTCTGGAGCCAGGCAAAGAGTCGCTCCACCTTCCCCACGTCGGCGGTATCGACGCAGTTCTCGCCCATCCCGGGTCTTTGTCTTACGCATCGGCGATGCGGAGCAATCAGCTTCACTCCGCGCTCGTGCCACAGTCACTCGTCGAGCTTGTCAGCGTCATAGGTCTTGTCGCCGATGAGTCGCTCTGGAAGCTCTTCGATGTTGCCCAAATGCAGGCTAAGATAGGCTTGTGGCCACCAGGAGGGACGATGAGCGGAGAGTTTCTAGAATCTACGAAACGGACGTTGTCTGAACGTGTGGGAGCATGTTGTTCCTTTTGCCTTGTCCACACGAAGGGCGCCTCGGCAGAAGCCCCTAATGCAGTCACCTCGATTGGAGAGGCTGCGCATATAAAGGGCAACAAGCCTGATGCTCGCCGCTACGACCCCTTGATGTCAGATGATCAGCGACGCGCTATTGAGAATGGTATTTGGCTGTGTAGAAACTGTCACGGCAAGATTGATCGCGACGAGGTGACCTTTACCGTGGCGTTGCTTCTCGCGCGTAAGGCTGAAGCAGAACTCCGTATGGGCGGGCTTGTAGGAGCGCCCAATGGGGTTGTGCCCGTCTTCGACTGGGCAACGGCGGTGTATTCGAGCACGCATCAAGACTACATCGTGACAGTCTCCGTCCGGAATGAGTCCGAACAGCCGATGACGATGATGGGTGCCACGCTAACCGTAGGGACACAAGTCAACGCGTCCAGTAATGGCTTTCCGAGTAATAGAGGCGGTTTTCGTAAGTTGGACCATCGAGGTGAGCGGCTACAGGCCTTCGACGGAGTTGAAGGTTCGTGGTTTTTTGGATGGAGCTTTGAGGATGGGGGGGAGCGTCTACCCCTTCCTGAAGGGGCGACTGTTGGCCTGCTCAAGGTCAGGTTGGCTCATGGGCCAGTTATTGAAACGCCAGTCGATATTGTGAGCTTGGCGAGGTTTCATGACGACAGGGCGCTGCGCCAACTTGTGGAGCAGGTGCCTCTTGTACTGAGCAAGCAGGTTGTTGCTGATCTGCTCGCGGCCATGGACGTAGATCACTTGGTTTTCTTGCGCCAGATTGGTCCGTTCAGGAAGTTCTTGGGGGTTGTGAAAGATTATTTACCTCTCTCGGCGCCAGCCTTGGCCAGTACGGGATACCAGCCTCTTGATGAGTTGTGCTTGGCCGTCAAGCAGTTGGTTGGTTTTGTTGCAAATTGGTTCTATCCGTACCCTTCTGCTGGGAGCGCTGATGAACGAGATACGGCTTTTGCCCTTTGGCCTCAAGGGAATGTCGACAGGGGCTCTCCATCTCCGGAGCAAGAAGATAGATATCTGCGACTTGTGGATGCGATGGAGTCTATTGTTGCTGATGTGAAGGTGGCGTACGACCATTTTGTTGCTGTGCTTCCCGCTGCGCAGAAGTAGGCGCTGTTGGAGCGGGCGGGGTGTGTGATCGTAGTCTTGCGTGCGAATTGGGAGGAGCCGTAATGCCGATTGAAGTGACTGGTCTTGCGGAGTTGGTTCGAGTTCTTGATGAGGCGCGAAGGCGTGCCCCCAAGGCCTATCAGCTTGATGGGAGCCAGGGACCCATGGGTAATCGCGTTAAATACTTGGCTTTTCGGTTTCCGACGCCGCTAGGCTCGCAGTCTTTCTCCCTCGCGTCCGACACTCATATGAGCGCGGTCGACATGTTTCTCGCACTTGCACGCGACGCACGGCGGATAGAGGAAGTGCTCGAACTTGCGGAAACCCCACGCGGAAACGCCAAGCTCGTCCTCCGCTCAGTTAGGCGAATCAAGGGCTGGTACTGTTACGCGGAGAGATGAATAGCTGATTTCACTTTTAGATGAAAGTGACGCTCAGGAGGGATGTTTTAACTGAGGGCTAATCCAAAGAGGCTGGGGGGTAGAGGCATCTGCGCGTCACATTGAGCCTGTCGTGCTCGAAATCATGCAGGGGTGGCCAAGTGCTCTGCTGCCTTGCTGCCATGTGCCCCCAGTGTGCCCCTCCAGCGTGGATTGAAGGGGCACACCAGGGAACTCCCCGGAACAGCACGGGATGGCGCCCCGAGCGAAACCAGAGCGACAGGTGGGTAACCGCGCGTCCTGCGTAAGGTTTCCTGTCGCACTGGCGAAGGTGACGCTCATCTTCGCCATCCAGTAGGCGCGTTGCTCAGGGCTCCAGGGCTCCAGGGCTCCAGGGCTCCAGGGCTCCAGGGCCCTGGTTCAGGCTGACCACTGTCAGGCTGGTGGGCAGGGAGGGTGGAGTTGCCCCCGTCCAATCAGACGGCTCAGGGGTGAGAGTTCGCGGTACGGAACTTGTGGGGTGACTTCATCTTCAGCCTGCGGTGGACCAGTGGACGCTGGCGGGCATATCGAACGCTCAGGGTTCGTCGGTCACGACGTGGGACGCTACTGGAACGGCGAACCTCCGCTGGACCGTGTGAAGACACGGTTCTGGGTCATCGTTCCATCGAAAGACTGTATTTGGCGGGCCGAACGCCAGGCACTGCGACAACCTCTTTCTCGTGGAGATGCTCGTCCCTCATGGCTCCATGTCCGTCGATGGATTCGTGCTGTACGCGGAAGCGGAGCAGGACTGAACGTCCCACCCGGACGAAGTGAAGACAGTGCAAGACGCTGGATTGCACCGGGCCGCGAGACAGCAGCTCACCGTCTGAAATCATGGCGCGGTCGACTTGTCGGACCTGGTGGCTATGACCGGGTCCTGCACACCGTACCGGAGTGCGACCAGGAGGCGCGCGCGATGGGCAGCCGTGGGTGGGCGGTGCTTTGGCCATGGCTTCTTCTCATGCGAGGGGAGGCCACGGCGTCGCCGCACTCCGAGGCCTCGGCCCCCAGGGAGCCGACCCGCTCTTGGTCTTCACTGGCTCGGCTGGAGGTGTCGACGCTCGTGCTCCTGCCACGCTCGGGCCGCGGTGGGGCCGAAGGCTTCGTCCAACTGGAGCCCACGCTCATCCTGGATGGCGGCCCAGAGGTCGGGCTCAACCTGGGCGCTCCCGTTCGACTGCGAGCATGGGACGGCGCGGGCCACGTGCGACGTGAGGACTGGGACCGTCTCTCTGATTGGGGCCAGCTCGTGCGTGGCCTCAAGCTGGGCTCGGACGCTGCGCCCGTGGGAGTGTGGCTGGGCGCTCTGGAGGACTACAGCCTGCTGTCGGCGCATCTGGTGCGCCGCTACTCCAACCGGACGAACCCGGACTACCACCCGGCGGGTGGCTTCCTCACGGGCACCGTCGGACCGCTCTACACGGAGGCCTTCGCCTCGGATGTGCTGGGCGCACGGTTGATGGGGGCGGAGGTCGCGCTGGACGTGGGGCGCGTTCTCCTAGGAGCCAATCACACGCCGGGACGCTACTCGCTCGCTGTTTCCGCCGTGCATGACTGGGGACGCGCTGGAGGGAATGCACCGTCCGTGACGCTGGCGCACCTGGACGCAACGGCGGTGGTGCTCAGGCGCCCGGGTCTGGAAGCGCACCTCTTGGCGGGCTGGGGAGGGCGGCCGGGCGTCGGAGGCGCCTGGGGCGCGGTGCTGGGCGTGGGGGCGGATGCGGTGACACCGACGCGGGACATGTCACTCCGCCTGGAGGCGCGAAGGCAGCACGGCGGCTTCCGACAGGGCTTCTTCGGCCCGGACTACGAACTGGCGCGCTTCCAGGCAATGGGCCCGGAGGGTGCGCCGCTCGCCTCCTCTCACTTCCCGGACGGGTATTCGCTCCAGGCGGAGGCACGGGTGGGCTGGGACGGCGTGGGCTATCGCGGACTGCAACGGCACCTGATGGCGTCGCTGAGCGTGGAGGCCTTCTCCTGGGGCCGCCTGGATGCGGACGGACGGCTGGCGGTGCAACTCCTGGAGCGCAGCCTGGAGCTTGCGGTGAAGGGGCTGGGCGCGGGCCTGGGCCAACCCGGGGCGCGCTACCTGGGCGCGGCGGAGGCGCGCTGGCGAATCGTGGCGGGGAAGTTCTACGCGGTGGCCTCGGGCGGCACGCTGCTGTTCCCAGGAGGTGACGGGACGCTGCGTCCAGGTGCTTTCGCATCAGTGGGCCTGGGGGTGGACAATGCGCGCTGACGTCCTGCTTGGGTGCGTGGCCCTCCTCGTCACCGGCTGCGCCTCGGTGCCTCCCGGGCCCGGAAGGACGCTGAGCTACACAGCCCGCACGGCCACGGGCGCCCCTGGGGTGCGAGCGTCGAACGACGAGGCGCCGCGTGCATCCGCCCCGGCGATGAGCGTCACGCGGCCTGAGGAAGCGCCGCCGTTGTACCGCCGCAAGGCCGTGCGTGAGGTGGTGACGGGAGCGAGCCCCGTCCGTGCGGTGGCCATGGCGGACGTCACCCGCCCTGATGATTTGCAGTCGGACGCCTGGGAGCAGTTGCTGACGAACGCGGGCCTGGAGGCGCGGGACGAACGCCCTGTGGGAGGAGCGCTGACGCCCACGCAAGCCGCGCGTCTGCTGGATGTGCTGGTGGGCAAGCCCGTCACGTTGGACGCCTTCCCGCCTCGCATGGCCGTGGGCTTCATCCTGCGCGAGGTGATGGACGGAGGCGAAGTCACGCGGCAGGAACTCCTGCGGCGAGTCGAGTGCTTCTCCCGGGAACAGATCGCGGTGTTGCGACCGGACGGCTATCTGGCGTGGGCCCTCGCGGGGCGCACGCAGCAGAAGGTGGCACCCGTCGAGTGGAAGGACGGCGCCTTCCGAGCGCATGGCTTCGAACTGGGTCGCTTCTACAGCGGCAAGGGCGGTGTCTTCCGCACCGTGGACGTGCAACTCCAGGCCTCGGATTGGCGGCCCATGGCCGAGGTGTACGACGACGCGGACGTCATCAACCGCACCCTGGATGGAGCGGAAGATGCGTTCGTGGAGCTGTACCACGCGCTGGGCCAGTTGCTCACGCGTCCCGTGGACAGTCTCGCTGGGCTGAGCAACCTGCCGGCGGGCGCGGCGGCACTCATCGCGTCCTCGCCCATGTACTGGGAGCGCTTCCAGTCCATGACCCGCGGAGAGCAGATCCGCGAGGTGTCGCGGCTGACGACGGGCCTGCTCATGACCGGGGGCGCGGCTTCGGCCACGACCCGGATGCTGAAAGGGATGGCGCTGGGCGCGGAAGTCTCTGTGCCGGTGCTCTCGCTGTCGGCGGAGGGCGCGCTGGCGCTGGAGCGCATCGCGGTGCCAGCAGGACGCGCGGCGGCGGCAATGAGCGGCGGACCCGGGGCGGCCATCGTCCTCCAGAGGGCGAACACGGCGTCAAACGGAGGAGCGCCTTCCCAGGGGCCGGGACAGTGGGGGCCAGCGAAGGAGTCCATGAAACCGCCCGCTCGGCGCTATCAGGAGCAGATCACGGGACACTCCGCCGATGATGCCTACTGGGTAGGCGGCACGAGCACGCAGGCCGGCGGCGTGAAGTTCGACGGCTTCAATGATGGCGTGCTGCTGGAGGCCAAGGGAACCGGTTACGCTAATTTCTTCGAGGGGCTGGAGCCCAGGGAGTGGTTCCGGAACTCCGGAGCCCAGGGGCTCATTGATCAGGCCCAGCGACAGAGCGACAAGGTTCGGGGTATGGGCATTCCCATCGAGTGGCACGTCTCGGAGAAGCATGCCGCGAATGCCATCCGGAAGCTGCTTGAGGACGCGGAAGTCAAAGGAATCAAGGTCATCCACACCCCCGCGCTCTGAGGAGAGAACATCGTGACCGGTAAGTCCGAGCCTGAGACCTACCCTGAAACCTACAATGCTGGCGCCTACTGGGGCCCGCGTAAGGAGTCACCCGAGGAATGTGCTCGGCGAACGGCCACCTTCCTCAACCTCCTGGCCTCGTGCGATCCCCTTCTGGCCCAATGGTACAAGCCAGCCAGGTCACGCAAGGACGCGCGCCATGTGCCCCTCATGCCGCCTGATGTGCCCACCTTGACCGAGCTGTTCCGGCGAGGCGTCAACCGCGAGAAGGGAGGGCCGGCCATCGAGCAACTGGGCTTTCGCTCCTCCTTCGACAACGGTGGGAACGGTGATGATTGCGCGAGTCTGCGCATCAATGGCGGCATGTCTTCAGAGGCCGTTTCCAACCACTGCCTGCTTTCCCTGCCATCGAAAGGGCCGAATGCGGGCCGGTTGCTCACGACGCCAGTGCTGACGGACGTTGTGCGCGGCATGGTGTCTTCTTGGGAGCCGGACTGGGCGTTGGCAGGCTCCAGCGCCTACAGGATGCAGTACCGGGAGCCCGACTCGGCCCCCTTTTCCTTGGGCTGGATCACGTACCTCTCACGCCGCATCGGCACGGTGCCGCCGCTTCCAGCTCCGGTGCGCATCGAGCCGGTGGAGGACAAGGGCACGTTGATCATCCTGACCCCTGAGCGCTTCACGGCAGCCAACCCCGAGCACATCGCACTGGCGCGACGTGTGCGCGAACTGCTGGCCCGTGCGGGACTCATGCCGGCCGTGACGTTCTGAGCGCAATCGGGTGACCGAAGGCCGCGCCATTTGCCCCTCCCGAAATCGGCGGACGCTCCACGCCCTGACACTGTTTCAGGGGCTCAGCGTTCGACGATGTCGGAGGGCAGCAGGTACGGGGACGCTTCGACCAGCGCATCCGACGTCCAACCCCTGTTGGAGCCCTGGCCGGTGGAATAGCAGTCGCCGTCGGTGTGGATGCCCAGCAGGTGGCCCTCGCGGTTGAGCACACCCGCGCCGGAGCTTCCGACCAGCGTGTCCAGGTCCGTGTAGTAGACAAGCTGCCGGCAGGTGGCCAGGTAGCCGCCCTCGGCGATGACCTTGGGCCGGCCCCGGGGATGCTGGATGATGGCAAGTCGCTCAGTGGCCCGGGCCGTCAGCGGGACGGGCGTGACGTCGGGCAGCACGTCGAGCGCGATGAGCGCGTAGTCGGGTTCGAGCGCCTGCTCGATGACGGTGCCCTCGGTGATGAGCGGGTCGCCGTCGGGCGCGTCCTCGAAGTTGAAGACCACCAGCGCCCGGTCCCCGACCGCGGCGCAGTGCCCTGCGGTCACCACGACCGGGCCCGCGCTCGCTTGAATCAGGGTTCCGGTGCAGCGCCCATCAATGATGACGACCGCGTCCTCGCGCGCCTGGACGACGTCGGCGAAGGCGCCCTGATAGCGGTTGATGGGGGTGAAATCAGCCAGGGGGCCGCACTGCGTGAGGCTGCCCACCTCTGGCACCTGGGGCTCCTCGCAGACCGGAGGAACCACGGGCACCGTGCTTCCTCCACAGGCGGTGAAGCCCAGGAGGACGGTGCCCGTGAGCAACAGGCCCCACGGCCGCATGACTTGACCGGGGGGCCTGGATTCCATCGCCTAGTAGAGGGCGTTCAGCGCGGTCTTGTCAGACGAGGTCCACTCGCCGCTCTCGGTCGAACGGAAGCAGGAGTTCATGACCGAGCCGCCGACCGTGGCCGTGCCCGACGTGCCGGGGATGAGGATGGCGCCCACGCCCGCGGTGCCCTCGTTGGTGGCCGCGCCGCCGCAGCTGATGGAGCGGTTGTAGTAGTCCGAGTGACGGAAGCCGACCGCGTGGCCGAGCTCGTGGGTGATGACGTGCTCGCTCACGTCAACGCTGTAGCTCTGCAGGCCCGTGCCGATGTTGATGGTGCCGTAGGGGTTGCCGCCCGACGGGAAGCCCGCGGAGCCGCCGGCGCCGGACATGGTCCGCGCCGCGATGTTCGCGCTGCAGCCCGTGGTCGGGCCACGCGCCATCGTGAAGCTCAGGCCGAGCTGGTTGTAGTTCTGGATGGCCAGGTCCAGGCCCTGGCTCAGCCGGCTGTAGCTGTTGAACGTGGCGTTGGGGTTGATGCAGATCTTCGTCTTGGTGGAGCTGACGAGGTTCGTCGTCCGGTACTGCTCCGCCGTCTGCTGGTCGGTCTGGAGCATCTCGCGGGACGCCTCGAGCGTCACGTGCGCGTCGAGACCCACGTACACGGCGTCGTCGACGACCATGATGTCGTTCTCAGGGAACCCGGCCTCGATCAGGTTGGAGACGATCTCCTGGTTCTCAAGCTGCGTGTCGTTACCGCAGCCGGACAGGAACGCGCCACAGCTCGCCACGATGACTGCCGCTTTCTTGAACATGATTTTCTTCCTCTGAGTCGGGGGGGAACGCGCCTCCGCCTGACCTTCCCGTCAGCCGCGGTCTGCGCGCCTCGCCACTGAGCAACTGTCGGGCCACTCGGATTATCAGAGGGGAATAGCTGGCATTTGGGGAATTACATGGAGCACCAATACTCCAGCTCCAAGTCACGATGTCGTAACGGAACGTGACACCTGGGAAGGCAATCACCTGTCCGGACGTGGTTTTTGTCACTCGCGAACAGGTGTCCTGATTTCGGTGCGCGGGTGTCCTTGAATCGGTCACCTGCGCGGGCGTCACAGGTGGCTGTCACGGACCCGGGGTGGACAGAGGGGCGAAAGTGCCGCTGGCGTGCGTCCCGCGAGGTGTTGACGGCGCGACATGCCCGGGGCGTCGGGAGGGGCCGGTGGTTCGCGGGAAGGGTGGGCGTGAATCCACTCCCGGTGTATCCCGTCTTCCATGCCAATGCGCCACTTCTCCCTTCCCCTCGCCGCGCTGCTGGGCGCGACCCTGTCCTTCCTCCCGGGCTGTGGAAGCACGAAGTCCACCGGCCCTTCTCCGCTCGACACCCCGGACCAGGAGTCCACGCCCATGCAGGCCACGGACGCCTGGAAGCGCGCTCGCGTGGGCGACCGGCTCACCTACGACTTCGCCGCGACGCAGGGGCCCGCGCACCAGGGCGGCGGCACCGCGCGCACCGTCGGGGGGCAGCTGACGCTGGAGGTGGTGGCCGTGCAGCAGCCCTGGGTCTGGGTGCGCGTGGCCTTCACCGACGAGGCCGGCAAGCCCCTGACGCAGCCGCGCCTGGCGCAGGACCTCCTGGTGCCTGTGCGCGCGGACACGACGCGCCCGCTCGACGTGCCCCACGGGGGCGAGGCCTCCGCCGAGAAGCCCTCCAGCGCCGGCCGCACCTGGGAGGCCATGCGCTACGTCAGCGACCAGCGGCCCGTGGACGGCCCCCTGCGCGCGCGCGTGTACGCCAACGACCCGGGCCCGCTCTACCTCACCCACGGCCTGCTGGAGGCGAGCACCGAGTCGGCCGGCTTCCACACCCCGGGCGGCTTCAAGCTGACGCTGCGCGAGTTCCGCGAGGGCTCCGCCGGAGCCAGCGCCCCCGTGCCTGAGATGGCGCGGCCCCTGGGGCCGGGCGCGTACTACGACCGGCTCGTGGACGTGGACCCCTCGCCGGGCGTGCAGCGCGTGTGCTTCACCGCCGAGCGCGGCTACCTGCTGCGCACCGAAGGCCCCGTCGTCCCCGGCGCCGCCCCCTGCACCGACTTCTCCCAGGCCGAGCCGGAGCGGCTGGAAGAGGTGCTGATGGGCATGCCCTGGGAGGCCCTGGCCTCGGAGGAGGGGCCCGCGGCGGGCGCGTCCGTCACCCGTGGCACCTTCACCGCGGAGGGCCGCGCCGTGCCCGCGCGCATCGAGCAGGGCTCGGAGGACGTGGAGGGCATCCAGCGCGTCTTCTCGCAGACCTTCGCGGCCGAGCCGTGGGCGCCGGAGCTCGCGGGCCTGGCCCTTGAAGCGCGCTTCCAGCCGCTCGCGAGCAGCACCGAGCGCGTGGTCGCCGGTGGCAAGCGCGAACCCGAGGGCGGCACGCGGCTCGTGCGGTGGGGCTCGTGGCTCGGGGGCGCGAGGTAACGCCCGCGCGCGACAGCGTCCGCACGGAGCTGGCGCCCGATGCCAGGTCCGTGGCGTGACATCCCGTGGCGATGCGCGCGCGGCGCCCTTCCACGGGCGTCGCGGGTGCACCTCCTGGTGGCTCGGGGCTCACAGGGGCGCGGCGGACCCGAACATGCCGTGCCCCGCTCAGCCGAAGCTGGAGGTCGCCGAGCCGGCGTTGCCCCCCGCCAGGGGCTTGTAGGGGAAGTAGAGGTTGCGCACGAAGCGGGTGAACAGGTGCTCCTCGTTCCAGCGCTGACGGGCCATGCCGTAGACGCCCGGGGCGCGCAGGTCGTGGGCGGAGACGCCGGTGACGAACTCGCGCTCGCTGTAGATGGCGAACACCTCGTCCACCGCCGCGCGGCTGCGGTAGGTGCGCTGCACGGTGCGGTAGATGAGCTCGTTCTCCTCCCGGGTGAAGGCCAGCCCCTGGATGGCGTGGGCCATCTCGTGGAAGACGAGGTACTGCTCCGACTCCAACTGGTCCTGGCGCAGGGCGATGCGCGCTCGGGGCCAGTCCGGGCGGTCCCAGAACAGCCCCGCGGCGCGTGGCGACACCGCCTTCGGATAGCCATGCTTCACCAGCGTGTGGCCGGGAGGGATCAGCTCCAACGTCAGGGGGCGGGCGGCCTCCATCCGGGCGATGAGCGCGAGGTTGCCGGAGAGCTGCCGCGCGAGCTCCTCCTGCACCCGCTGCACCTGCGCGGCGGGGGCTCCGTACGGCTTGAGCTCCACCTTCGCCTGCACATAGGCCCGGGCTCGCGCGGGCCCCTCGGCGGGCGGACGGCCCCCTCGCGCCTCGAAGACGTCGCCTCCCGCCAGGAGCGTGAAGGCGCTCAGCGGCTGAAGCCTCGCGACCTCCGTCGCCAGCGGGGTGACGTCCGGTGTCGAGCCATCCAGGGTTTCGAAGTGCTCCGGTCGCATGCGCCCCTCCTCTTCACGAGCAGGTCTTCGCCTGCTGATTGCATTCGTCGACGCGACCCGGCGTCTGGGTGTCGGGCGTCGCGCACCCGGAGGAGGCCAGGGGTCCACCTGCCCGCAACACGAGTCCTCGAAGGTGGCTCATGGGCGGGAGTCTATGCGGCCCGGAGCCCGTGGATGAACCCACCCGGACGCCCGTTGTTTCATGAAGCCCCTGGCGCCGCGTCTTGCCTTGGCCCAAGGTCCTTTCATGTCCCATCTTCGTGGCGTCCCGATGCTCGCAGCCCTTGTGTTGCTCCCCCTCTTCTCCGGATGTTCGGAGCCAGAGTGCACGAAGGATCGCGACTGCGCGGCCCGTGGGCCTGACATCGTCTGTGTCGACGAAGTCTGTGTTCAGTCTCCCGCGACGGATGCGGGACAGACGGACGCGGGCGCGGATGGCGGCGTGAGCGACGCGGGCACGGATGCGGGACAGGCGGATGCGGGCGCGGATGCCGGCGTGAGCGACGCGGGCACGGATGCTGGCACCAGCCTGTCAGGAGCCTCGCTGCGCATCACCGAGATCAACCCCTCACTTGAGGAGGATCTCATCGAGCTGGTGGCCGTGCGCGGCGGGACGTTGGCTGGCATCTCCCTCCTGGAGCTGACCAACTCCGGGTTCAGCTTCACCTTCCCGCAGGGCTTCACCGTGGAGGCCGGAGCCGTGGTGCTGCTCCACCTCGGAGGCGGCTGCTCCGACACGCCCGGGGCGCCGGCCGCCTGTGGCCAGACGGCGCCCTTCAGCGCGCAGGCCTGGGACTTCAGCGTGGCGGGCTCGCTGAGCTACTCCGGCAAGGTGTTCGAGCTCCTGGCGGCGGATGGCTCGCCCGTGGATGGCGTCCCCTTCGTCGAGGCCTCCGGCGCGATGCCCAACGGAACGGCCGCGGCGGTCCGGCAGCTGCAAGCCGACAGGGTCTGGGATGCGACCCCCTGTATCGACAATCCCCAGTCGGAGTTCGCCAGGGACCGCTACTGCCGCAACATCGCGGTGAACTGGTCCGGCCTGGGCGCCGCCTCCAGTGTCATGCGGATTGGCGGCGCCACCCCCCTGGCCACCCCCGGGATGGCGACGCAGTGGAGCGGTCCGCTGCCCTCGCGCTGGGGCATCTACTGAGCCCTCCGCGACCCGCTGTCACCGGATCCTTCGCCTGCTGGCCTGCCCTCCAGTCAGGGAGGGCGGGCTCCCCGCCGGTCGAGCCCCAGGTCTGACGGCCGTGGTTCCCGGCGGAACGAGCCATCCGCATGTTTTCCGGAAGGAGTCTGGGAATCGGGCCCGGTGTGTCACGGGCCCCTTCGCACGGAGCGGGAGGACGTGGCCAATGCGTGGAATGCGCGGGACGGCGGGCCTGCTGGTGCTGGGCCTCGTGGGGCTGGGGAGCGCCTGGGCGTGTGGAGACGCGGCGCCGAAACCAGAAGGCCCCTCCGCCAAGCACCGTGAGGGACGCTCGGAAGTCCTGCGCGGGCTGATGGCCTCCAAGGAGCGGGTGGCCCCCGACAACCTGAAGGCGACGGGTGGGGAGGCCGCGGGGACGCCCATGGCCGGGCAGCCGACGCCCGAGGGCACGGGCGGCTCCGGACGCCCCGAACTCCAGGGCTGGGCTGCGGGCCGCGTCTCCTGGGTGGGGGACGACGAGGTGCTCTTCGTGGATGGCCAGGGCGAAGAGCGCGAGGTCGTGGTCGAGCCAGGCGCGAGGCTGCGCCGGGATGAACAACTGGCGGAGCTGCGCGACTTGAGGGAAGGCGACGAGATCCGCGTCACCTACGAGGCCACGGGCAAGGGATGGCTGGCCCTCGACCTGGAGGCGGTGCCCGCGCGCAAGGCACCGGAGCCCGAGCCCGTCCCCCCGCCCCTCCGGTAGACTGCCTAGAAGGCACCCCCATCCGCGCGGCGCCCCGGCGAGGACGTGAGGCCGGGGGACAGCGTGGTGTGCAGCACGAAGCCCGCGTCGGGCGTCATGTCCGGGGAGCGGTTGATGGACACGTCGTCCACGGTGCTCCCGTAGCCGTAGGTGTCCACGACGCCACCGTCGACGCGCCTCAATTGCACCGTGTCCGAGGTGTTGTTGAGGCTCAGCGTCCCACCCGAAGCCGCGACGGTGTCGGGCGTGCCGGGGGGGAAGCCCGCGGGGCCGCCGAAGACGACCAGGGCCCGGCCCGGCGCGAGCACCGTGCCCGGCGCGAAGACATGCCGGGAGGCCGTGGCATCCCACAGGCTCCAGCGGGACAGGTCCACGGGGGCGGGGCCGGCGTTGTAGAGCTCGACGAACTCGAAGTCGGTGTTGCCGGGCGCGGGCTCGTTGGCGAGCAGCTCGTTGATGAACACGCGCGGCGGCGTGCGCGTGAACCAGAGCGCCGCGGGGCCCATGTCGAAGCGCGAGTCCTCCGCGGTGTCCACCACGCGCACGCGCACCGTGGAGCTCTCCATGTCGGGCACGGTCCACGCATGGGCGCCCACGTCCGCGCGCACCGAAGGGGCGATGACGCTCCAGTTCTCGCCGCCGTCGTAGGAGAGCTCGACGCGCACGGTGTCCACGCCCGAGGAGCGCCAGGTGACGGTCAGCGTCTCGCCCTTCACGAAGGTGCCGCCCAGGGGCGCGGTGAGCTTCACGCGCGGGCCGGCGGGGCCGCTGAAGTCATAGCGGGTGAGGACGGGGTAGTGGTCGCTGACGGCGCCGCCGTAGTCCGGGACGGTCGTGTCGGGGCGGAGCACCTGGACCTCGCCGGGCACGGCCTCGATGGTCATCTCGTCGGTGGCGAGCGTGTGGTCGATGACCTCGTCGAACTCCACGGTGGTGCGGGTGTTGGTGTCGGTCAGCGGGTGGGTGATGAACGTGTAGCGCGTGGGGTCGTCGAGGAAGTTCGCGAACGGCGTGGGGCGCGGCGTGCCGTTGTCCTTGGAGATGGAGTGGTCCAGGTCGTCGTTCCAGTCGCCAATGACGAGCACGCGCGCTTCGGGCAGCCAGACGTCCAGGTAGTTCTTCAGCGCGGCGGCGGACCGGAGGCGCTGCTCGTAGGAGGTCAGGTCCTCGAAGGCCTTCAGGTGCACGACGATGACGACCAGCGGCGCGTCCTCGCCGTGGATGCGGGTGGTGAAGTCCACGCGCAGGGGCGGGCGTCCACCGAAGTCCGCGGCCTGCGCGGTGAGGATGATCTGCGCGCTGCGGTAGGTGAGGGTGCTGTCGTAGAGGATGCCCGGCTTCTGCTCCCCGGCGGAGTACAGCGACGTGCCGCTCAACACATACGTGGGGTTGTTGGCGAGGAAGCCGCTGTAGCCGGGCAGCCCCGCCTTGAGGGTGTCGAAGTCGGCGGTGTCCACCATCTCCACCAGGCCCCAGACGTGGGCGTTGGCGGCGCCCATCACGTCCCGGGCGCCCGCGACCTGGAGATCATCCGCCAGACCTCCGTCGGAGGTGGAGCGCGGCGGTCCCTGGTTGGGGGCGCCGAACCACTCCAGGTTCCAGTGGCCCACGGTGAACAGGCTCGGGGGCGCGAGCACCGTCAACGGCAGGCGGCGCGACACCGTCTGCCCCGTCGCGTCGCGCGCGGTGACGATGAAGGGCACGGTGCCCGCGGCGGTGGGCACCCCGGACAGGGTGCCATTGGACGTCAGGGACAGGCCCGCGGCCAGCGTGCCGGTGAAGCTCCAGGTGTACGGCGGACTTCCTCCCGACGCGGCGAGCGTGGCGGAGTAGGGGTCGCCCACGCGCCCGTCCGCGAGCCGCTGGGTCTTCAGCTCGAAGTCCCGGGAGGCGATGAACAGGGACAGCTCGCGTGAGGCCTTCCGGCCATTGGCATCGCTGACGGTGACGGTGAAGGCCGGACCCTCCGAGGTGAGAGTGCCCGACAGGACGCCCTCCCCGGACAGGGTGAGCCCCGGAGGCAGCGCACCGGGCGCGGCGGTCCAGGAGAGCGGGGCCCTGCCCCCGGTCGCCGTCAGCGTGGCGGAGTAGGGCTGCGCCGCGTCGGCCTCCGGCAGCGTGGTGGTCGTGATGGACGGCAGCGGCAGGACGGACAGCGCCTGCGTCCAGGACGCCGCGCGGCCCGAGTCCTGGACGCCCACGGTGAGGACGGCGCTCCCCGGCGCGGTGGGCACCCCGGACAGGCTCCCCACGGCTTCGAGTCGCAGGCCCTCCGGCAGCGTGCTCCCGGTGCTCCAGGTGGGGGCGACAGCGCCGTCCGGCGCGCGGAAGGTCCAGGCGTAGGGTTCGGAGACATAGGCGTCCGGAAGCGGGGCGAACGCGGTGCCGCTGACTCGCAGGGACAGCGTCTGTTCGACGCGGGTGCCCCGGGCGTCCTGCACCTCCACCGTGAACGTGCTGTCACCGGAGAAGCGCGGGGTGCCCGTCAATACACCCTCGGAGGACAGCGCGAGCCCGTCCACGGGCGGGCCCAGCGTCACCCGCCAGGCGTAGGGCGACTGGCCTCCGGAGGCCGTGAGCGTGGCCTGATAGGGCACGAGCGCGGCGGCGGGTTCCAGGCTCGCGGCGGTGATGGCGAGCGGGGGAAACAGGCCACCATCGGTGGGCACGCCGCTGTCGGGAATCTGGCCTGCATCCACGGGCACGCCGCTGTCGGGGGGCGTGGGACCCGGACCGGAACCAGGACAGGCGACGAGCAGCAGGGCCAGCAGCGGAGCGAGAACGCGAAGAGGAGCCATGGGGCCATCCGAGCCGGGCGCCGGGGTTCGCCGAGGGCTCCAGACAGAGGCCCACGCGATGGCGGGCGGCGCGTCCCGACAGGGGACAGCGTGACATATCCACAGGCCGACAAGAAGAAGGGCCGTGATCCCCAGAGAGGATCACGGCCCTGTCACTTCAGGACGTCAGCGGCGGCGACTACGGGGTCGGCGCACCGGGCGTCAGCGTGCCCACGAACTTGAAGTCCGCGTCGTTGTTGTTCGTGTCGTTCCCGTTCGGAACGCGCTGCAGCGAACCGACGTTGGTGCCCGAGTCCGAGGCCGAGGTGCGCGTCCCCTCCTCGAAGTTCAGCGTCTTTTCGCCCGCGGCCGTGGCGATGTTGAACGTGGCGTTCTGGGTGCCCGGCTCGTAGAAGAGGCTGTCGAGCAGCACGCCCGTTGCGTTCTGGACCAGGCCCACGCCGTCACCGAAGCCGTTCTGGATGACATCGGTGTTCGGGGTGCCGGCCTCGGTGGACTTGATGATGAGCCGCAGCGTGCCAGCCGGCAGGGTCACGGTATCGAAGAACGGCTGGGGCGCCGCGATGAGGTAGCCGCCCGCGGGCAGCGACGTGGCCGGCTGGCCGGCCGCGTCCTTCGTGTCGGACAGGGCGAAGCGGAGGTACTCCGCGCGCGGGGCCGTCGGGCCGGCATTGCCGTTGACGAACAGCAGGAGCACGTCGCTCAGGTCCACCGCCGCAGTGCCGCGGTTGTGGATCTCCACGAACTCCGCACCCTGGTTGTCGGTGCCCACGTTGTCGTAGTCGACCTCGTTGATGACCAGCGAGGCCCCGGCGGGGGGCGGCGTCAGGCTGGTGAACGTCGCGCTGTTGGCCGCGGCGTCCAGGACCTTGCCGGCGGTGTCCTTCACCTCGCCGTTGACGGTCAGGGTGTACGGGGTGCTCGGCGGCAGGGCGTCCGTCGTCAGGGCGACCTGGTTGCCATTGACGGTCGCGGCGGAGATGGCCGCGGCCGGCGCCAGGGTGAAGTCCGTGGCCTGCACGGTGCTCGCGTCCAGCTTGCGGTCGAACGTCAGCTGCACTTCCGTCGTGCTCGAAGCGCGCGCCTCGGTGAGCTTGGGAGCGGGGCAGGAGTTCACGATGAGCTGCTCCGGCCGGAACACGGACACCTGGCTCTGGAGGTTGAAGCGCCAGACGATGCCCGTGGGCACGGTCACGTCGCAGCCCGCCGTCAGGTCCAGGTCCGAGGAGATGGTCGACGGAACGCGCAGGCGCAGGTTGCTGGCCGTGGGCTCACCCGCCGTGTCCACGGCGAAGCCGGTGAAGCCAGCGCCGCTGCCGGCACCCGCCTCCAGCTTGCCGGACACGCTCACCAGCCGGCTCTCGAACGTCGCGGCCGTGCCGCCGTCCTCGAAGCTGTCCACGCCGGACACGTCCACCTTGAGGCCCGGAGGCGTCTGGGTATCCAGGTTCCACACGCCGTGGTTGCGGCTCACGACCACCAGGTCCGTGACGGTCTTCACCACGTTGCGCGCGGTGGTGACTTCCTTGTCCGTGACGTTCAGCGTCACGCGGTCACCCACGGCGACCGCCGTGGCGGAAGCGGAGCCCAGCACGAACACGGCCGGCCCGTTCGCCTCGGCCTGCAGGAAGAAGCCGCCCGCCTCGGTGCTGCCCGTCACGGCGGGCTTCACGTAGGTGACGTACGCGCCGCTGATGGGCAGCGCGGGACTCTGCGCGCCCGCCGCCGCGGCGAGGACCGCGGTGATCTGCGTGCTCGTCTCCGTGGAGGGCGTGGTGACGCCGGAGGCCTCGCAGGTGTTCGTCTGGACGTTGCACGCCTGCTCCAGGGAGCAGGCCGGGGTGCACGCCGTGGGGCCGGTGCCCGGGTCCGTGCCCGCGTCGGTGCCGGCATCCGTCGTGGTGCCCGCGTCCGTGCCCGCGTCGACTTCCGTGCCCGCGTCCTCCTCGGGTGCCGGCGTCAGCGTGCGCAGCTCGCACTTGTTCTCGACACAGGCGTAGACCTGTCCCGCGGGCGGCGTGCCCTTGTCGCGACAGTCGAACTGATCAATGCACTCATCTCCACAACCCGTACCGACCGTGACGAACACGGTGGTCACGAGCGCCGGCAGCCAGCTCCGCTTCAGCATGTGAATGCCTCCCATTGGGGGTTCCAGATTGCAGACTGCGTTCCCCTTACACCTGAAAACGCCGGGTCGTCCATTTGCCCAACCCCCTGCCACATCCCTGTCACGCACAGGACCCTTGGAAACTCTGAAAGTCAGGGACTCTTCTGCGTCTGGGCACGGGCCGGGCCCGCGTAGAGGTCAATGACCTCGGTGATGCCGCGCTGACACACGGAGCAAAAAGGCACGCGGTCGCGGGTGAACATCACGCAGTCCGTTTGCGGACGGTAGTAGCCGCGCGACTCGTAGTTCGCGCCCTCGTAGGCCCCCACCTTCCCGGCGACCTTCAGCGCGCCCAGGAACTTCTCCTCCCAGTCCCGCTGGGCCATGAAGAGGGCATCCATCTCCGCTTCCGGCTTACGTTCCGCGCGAATCTTCTGCCGGCGCTGCTGCACCTGCACGGAGTGCGCGTCGAACGCGGCCTGGTTCCACGGCGTGGGGATGGGCGTGCCCGGGGACACCAGGTCCTTCCACTTGAGCTGGGCGGGGTCCTTGAGGGCGGTGACGTTCTTCTCCCACGGCTCCACCCGGTCCTCGGGCGCGGGGCCGTAGACGGACGCGGAGGAGTAGTACTCGTCCGCGAGCCCCGCGAAGTGGTGGCCGAACTCGTGGACGAAGACGTACGGGGCCCAGAGGCTGTCGGCCGCGACGGTGCCGAAGAGGTTGAAGATGCCGCCGCCGCCGTAGGTGTTGCCGTTGGACAGGATCTCCACGAACTCGTAGGGCGCGAAGGCAGCGGTGTCCCGCAGGGCGGCGTTGTCGAAGGTGAGGATGTAGCGCTCCGCGCCGAACGCGTCGTAGGTGGAGCCCAGGGGCGGGCGGCGGTGGATGCCGGTGGAGGGCCGGGAGATGCCGGACTCGGCCGCCACGGGCACCAGGCCCCAGACGTTGAAGTCCCCCTTGCGCTCCTTGAAGGGTGAATAGCTGAAGAGGATGTCCAGCATCCGCCGCGCGTCCTTCTCGAACTTGGGGCGCTCGGCCTGCGTGTAGCCGTCCCCCAGGATGAGGAAGTCCACCTTGTCCTGCGACGGGCCGCTCTCCAGGAACTTGATCAACGCGCCCGGCGCGGGCGGGGAGGACGTGTCGACGAAGGGGTCCTTCGGATCCACGACCAGCGACCACACCTCGCGAAAGGCGTTCTGGGCGTCGCGCTTCTTCAGCAGGACCTGGACGGGCTGGTCCGGGAAGGGGAAGCGCAGCGACTCGCTGAAGGTGCGGTGGCCCTGCTTCGCCTCGCCCGTCAGCTCCCACTCGCCGAAGATGGACGCGAAGCCGCGCGAGTACAGCAGCCGGTTCGTCTTCCGGTCCCGCACCTCGAAGAAGTACTTGCCCAGGTTGGTTTCATCCAGGGCCCGGGCGGGGTGGCCCGGCCAGGGCAGGGGCTCCACGACGAGCCGCTCCAGGCTGAAGCGCTCCTCGGTGGCGTTGCCGGTGTGGAAGTAGTCGACGCGGAACGTCCGGGGCGCGGCGAGGGCGGTGCTCGCCGTGAGCAGCAGCAGGAAGAGGGAGGCGCGCATGGGGCGGCACTCTATGCGCACGCCCCCAACGCTTCTCGCGGGAACGTCCGCTCAGAACGACCCGGAGACACTCGCCGCCGCGCCCGTGCCGTCCGCCGCGATGCCCACGCTGAGGGCGGGCGGCGGCTTCGCGGGCGAGGACACGAGGAAGAGCACCGCCCCGGTGACGACCGCCGCGCCACCGCCGACGAGCAGGCCCGTCATCAGGTGGCTCTTCTTCACCAGCGCGTCGCGCAGCGCGACGGTCTGGGCGTCCGTGCCCACCAGCCGGCCGTCGTTCGCCGCGCGGCGGGCCTCCAGGCCGTCCAGGTCCTTCTGGGCCAGGAGCCGCACGACGCCCGCGCCGGCCAGGGCCGCCGCGCCCACGCCCACCGTCACGTAGGACGCCGTGCGCAGGCCCTTCCCGGACGGAGCGGCGCTGTCGGACAGCTCCGTCTCCTCCGACAGCCGGTGGGGGGCGGTGAGCTCCGCGCCCGTGCTGGCGCCCGCCGCGCCGCGCCCTCCCGCGTCCCAGGGGGCCCGGCCGTTGGCGCTCACCACGAGGTTCGAGGGCGAGCGCCCGGTGGTCACGAAGTCCACGAGCGCGTTGAGCGCCTCGCTGGGGGCGTCCAGGCCCTGCGTCTTGAAGCCGCCCTCGCGCAGCTTCTGCCCGCCCTCGACGTTGAGCACCGTGGCGGCGAACCACTTGGGCCCGCTGCTCGGACGCTCCAGCCGCACCACGATGACCTCCTCCACGCCGAGCGTGCCGCCCAGGCGCACCGCGTGGCTCAGCGTGCGCTCCTCGTTGCCGTCCGCGATGGCGAGGCACGGGAAGGGCGCGGCCGTCACCGACCCTTCGTAGGCCAGGTCCACCAGCAGCGGCGTGTCCACGCCCTGGACCTGCACCTGGCGGGGGAAGCTCGCCACGTCCCCCTTCACCATGGAGAGTTCATACGCCCCGGCGGGAAGCTCCAGGGTGAGCGGCGTCTGGCCCATGCCCAGGCCGTCCAGGTACACGTCCGACGCCGGCAGCGTGGACTTCACCGACAGCTTCACCTTCGGGGCCCGCGCCAGGTCGCGGCGCAGCTTGTCGAACGCCTGTCGCAGGGAGGGGGCGTACTGGTCCGGGTCCAACTGGTACTTCGGCTGGAGGCGCAGGACCTGGAGGAAGGCCGCGTCGCTGTCCCGGGTCTTGCCGAGCGCCCGGTGGTTGAGCCCCTGCAGCAGCAGCGCGCGCACGAAGAGCTTCCAGCGCGCCTCGCCCCCCGGCAGGCGCTGGATGTCGCGCAGCGCGTCGTCCAGCAGCTGGGTCGCCTTGGCGTTGCGCCCCTCGTAGAACTGGTCCTGCGCGGCGTCCAACTGCCGCTGCAGCTCCTCGAAGGAGCGCGAGGGGGCGGGGAAGAGCCGCTCGCCGAACTCCGGGGCGCCCAGCACGCGCTGCTCGGGGCGGGCGCGCAGCGAGTCGTAGAACGCCTTCGACTGGCCGCTCAGCTCCGCGTCCCGGCAGTCGCCGCTGGAGACCACCAGCCGGTGGGGGGCGGCCTGCGCGGCGGCGCACAGCAGGCACAACAGCAGCGCGAACGGGGTCGGCTTCGAAACGAAGGTCAGGGACGCGGAGCGCATGGGCACGTGGGAGTGGAAGGGATGCCGGGGCCAGGATGCAGCCCGCGTTCCGTCCTCTATCGGACTGCCCGCCCTCCAGGCCAGCGACCCCGGACCGTCGCTCCCGGTCCCGGAGGCTGGACGCCTGTCCGGATTGTGGGCCCCCTGCTCCGTCGGTTGCCCTCCGGGTGAGCCACCGGAGGCATGGGTACGACTCCTGCTCCATCCCCACTTTGCGACGTGGAGCGTCACGCGCGACGCCCATCGAACCCTTCTAGAGGACCCCATCCCATGGATCGCGCCTGGAAGAAGAAGGTCATCGTCATCACCGGAGCCTCGAGCGGCATTGGCCGGACCACCGCGCTGCTGCTGGCCAGGAAGGGCGCGCACGTGGTGCTCGCCGCGCGCCGGGAGGAGCCGCTGGAGGACCTGGCGGCTGAGTGCGAGGCCCTGGGCGTCCAGGCCCTCGTCGTGCCTACCGACGTGGCGGACGCCGCGTCCGTGCGCCACCTGGCGGAGGAGGCCGTGCGCGTCTTCGGCCACTTCAACGGGTGGGTGAACAACGCGGGCGTCTACATGCTGGGCAGCCTGGAGGAGACGCCGGACGACGCGTTCCGCCAGCTCATGGAGACCAACTTCTTCGGCACGGTGAGCGGCGCGCGCGCGGCGCTGGGCCAGTTCCGCCGCCAGGGCTACGGGACGCTCGTCAACGTGTCCTCCGCCTTTGGCACCATGCCCGCGCCGTACCTGAGCGCCTACGTGGCCTCCAAGTTCGCGGTGCGCGGCTTCTCCGCGTCGCTGCGCCAGGAGCTGCTGCGCACCGGCATCGACGTGTGCACGGTGATGCCCGCCGCCATCGACACGCCCCTGTGGCGCCACACCGCCAACTACACCGGCTGGCGCATCCGCCCGGTGGAGCCCGTCTACTCGCCGGAGCGCGTGGCCCGCACCATCCTGCGCGTGCTGCGCCACCCCGAACCGGAGGTCCTCGTCGGCCCCTCGGCGAAGAGCTTCTCGGCGATGCACGGGCTGCTGCCCGGCACCTTCGAGCGCACCATGCGCGCCGACATGGACGCCCTGCACTTCAAGGACGAGCGGCAGGGCCCCACGCCCGGCAACGTCTTCCAGCCCATGCCCGAGGGCACCGGGACTTCAGGCGGTTACCACGGGGCCGGAAAACAATGGCTGCGCCGTCTTCTGGTGGCCGGAGGACTGGCCGCCGCGGTGGTGTCCCTGCGTCGCCGTGCGAGCGACCGTGGCCTGGGTCTGAGGCTTTCCCACGCGCTGGGGGTGTGATGGCCATGTTTCGGGGGGGAGCCCCCATCCCGGGGGCTTCCGTGACGGGGCCATGACATGACCTGGGGAAGAGTCGCGCCCGCCATGAACATCGCCGTCCTCGTCAATCTGCGTGCGCGTAAAGGCTCCGAGGGCATGGGCGGACTCGTCCGTGACCTGCTCCCCCGGGCCCGGGTGGCCCTCACCCGCTCCCTCGAAGAAGCGCGGGAGTGGGTGGATCAACTGCGGCACGACCCGCCCAACCTGCTGCTGGCGGGCGGAGGGGACGGCACCATCACCGGCCTGCTCAACGAGCTGCGCGCCCAGGGCGTGGCCCTGCCCGCCATCGGCGTGCTGCCGCTGGGCACGGGCAACGCGTGGGCCCGCGTCACCGGCGCGCCCCGTCCCCAGGTGGCCCTCAAGCAGATCGCCGCGTATGGCGAGCGGCTGCCGCCGCTGCGTCCCTTCTCGCTGGTGCGGGTGGAGGGCCGGGTGGCGCCCTTCGCGGGCACCGGCTGGGACGCGGAGATGATCCAGGACTTCAAGAACCAGCTCGCCTCGGCCGGGCCGCTCAAGAGTTCGCAGGCGGGCCTGCGCGGCTACCTGGGCGCCATGTTCACCCGCACGGTGCCCCGGCACCTGTTTGGCGACGGCAACCCGAACGTGTCCGTCTACAACCTGGGCGGCTCCGCGCTGACCGTGGACGCGACGGGCGCGGTGCGGCCCATTCCCAACGGCGGCGAGGGCGCGCTCCTGTACCAGGGGCCCGCGGGCGTGGCCGGCGCGGCCACCACGACGGAGTGGGGCTTCGGCTTCAAGGCGTTCCCCTTCGCGCAGGCGGTGCCCCACCGGCTGTCGGTGCGCGTGTACGGCGCCGGGGTGATGGAGGCCACGCGCAACATGTTCCGCCTGTGGCGCGGTGAGCACCCCATGCCGCGCATGCACGACTTCTTCGTGGAGCGCCTGCGCATGGACTTCGACCGCGACGTGCCCTTCCAGATGGGCGGCGACGTGCTGGGCATGCGTCGTTCGCTGGAGTTCGACCTGGCCGAGGAGAGCGTCCAGCTCGTCGACTGGCGCCGCCTGGGCCGCCTCCTGCAAGCGTAGTCGCCGTCCCCGGCCCGGCCCCCTTCGCGCGAAGGCGCTTGCCCCCACCGTGTCCACTGGACACGATGCTGGCCTGCCGCGCGCGAAGGTCGTCACCGGGCGGAAGCACGGAGGGTGTCCCCACATGAGCCACACCTATGAGTACCCGCGCCCGGCGGTGACGGTGGACTGCGTCGTCTTCGGGTTGGACGACGAGGACCTCAAGGTGCTGCTCATCCAGCGCGGGGTGGAGCCCTACGCGGGGCGGTGGGCGCTGCCCGGCGGCTTCGTGCGCATGGAGGAGTCCCTGGAGGACGCCGCGCGCCGCGAGCTGGAGGAGGAGGCGGGCCTGCGCACCAGCCACCTGGAGCAGCTCTACACGTTCGGTGCCCCGGAGCGGGACCCCCGGGGCCGCGTCATCACGGTGGCGTACTTCGCGCTGGTGAAGCTCAGCGCCCACCACCTGCAGGCGGCCACCGACGCGCGCGAGGCGGCGTGGTTCTCCGTCTGGGACACGCCCAAGCTCGCGTTCGACCACGCGGAGGTGCTCGCCACCGCGCTGCAACGGCTCAAGGGCAAGGTGCGCTACCAGCCCATCGGCTTTGAGCTGCTGCCGCCCAAGTTCACCCTGTCGCAGCTCCAGCGGCTGTACGAGACGGTGCTGGAGCGCGAGCTGGACAAGCGCAACTTCCGCAAGAAGATCCTCGCCATGGACCTGCTGGAGGAGCTGGACGAGGTGGAGCAGGACGTGTCCCACCGCGCCGCCCGCCTCTACCGGTTCGACCACAAGAAGTACAAACAGCTCGAGAAGGCCGGCTTCAACTTCGAGCTCTGAGGGGCCTCCTCCACACCTGTTGACGACCGCGCTCCAGAGCACCCCGGAGTGCCGGAGCCGCGCGTCGCCTTGACTTCGTGTCATATGGACACTATCTTGATGTCGTAGATACACGAAGCTGGAGGCGGCCGCCGGCCGCTTCTTCTCCAGCAGGTCCCTGTCGTGCGTGCCCTTCGAGGGCCACGGGAGAGCCATGTCCACGCTGCCCTTCGACGTCGCGGTGGGTTCGGTGCAGGGCCGGGAGCATGCGCGGTCGGGGCGCAACAACCAGGACGCCCTCTGTGTCCGGGAGAGCGAGCACGGGCTGGTGGCGCTGGTGGCGGACGGGTGTGGCAGTCAGCCGTGCAGCGAGCTGGGGGCGCAGCTGGGGGTGCGGCGGCTGGCGCAGGCGGCGCAGGCGCGGCTGGCGCGCGGGGAGGCGGTGGACGGGGAGGGCTTCCTGCCGGGGCTGCGTGACGACCTGCTGGGGCTGCTGGAGGGCCTGGGCGCGGCGCTGGGCCGGGACGTGCTGGGGGACTTCCTCTTCACCATCGTGGGGGCGGTGGTGACGCCCGCGCACACGCTCGTCTTCTCGTCGGGGGACGGGGTGTGGATGCTCAACGGAGCGGTGCACGCGCTGGGGCCGTTCCCAGGCAACGCGCCCCCGTACCTGGCCTATGCGCTCCTGCGTGGCGAGGACGTGCCGCTGGTGTCACGCGCGCTGGTGCCCACCGACGACGTGCACGTGCTGCTGCTGGGCACGGATGGGGTGGGGGACCTGATGGCCCTGGCGGCGGCGCGGCTGCCCGAGCGCGACGAGCCGGTGGGGCCGCTGTCGCGGTTCTGGACGGAGGACCGCTACTTCACGAACCCGGACGTGGTGCGACGGCGACTCGCGCAGCTCAACCGCGAGGCGGTGCGCGCGGACTTCACGGAGCGGCGGCTGCTGCGCACGCCGGGCCTGCTGTCGGATGACACCACGCTGGTGGTGCTGCGTCGGCGGATGGGGAGGGCGTGAGGCCATGGACCTCTGGCTGGAAGGCAAGAAGCTGCGGTTGGATCCGCAGCGCGCGCTGGGCAAGGGCGGCGAGGCGGATGTGTATGACCTGGGCGACGGACGGGCGCTCAAGGTCTTCAAGCGGCCCGAGCATCCGGACTACCTGGGCCTGACGCACGAACAGGACGCCGCGAAGGCCCGGCTCGCGGAGCACCAGCGCAAGCTGCGCGCCTTTCCCACGGGGCTGCCGGCGCGGGTGGTGACGCCGCAGGCGCTGGCCACGGACCGCAAGGGCACGGAGGTGCGGGGCTATGCGATGCGCAAGCTGGACGGCGCGGAGCCGCTGCGCCGGTGGGGAGAGCCGGCGTTCCGGCGCGCGGGAGGCCGGGCGGCGGACGCGGTGACGGTGCTGGCGGGGCTGCACCGGGTGCTGACGGGGCTGCACGCGGGCGGCGTGGTGGTGGGGGACTTCAACGACCTGAACGTGCTGGTGGTGGGGACGGACGCGTACCTCATCGACGCGGACAGCTTCCAGTTCGGTGGCTACGTCTGCCCGGTGTTCACGGAGAAGTTCCTGGACCCGCTGCGGCTGGACGCGAAGGCCCAGGCGCTGACGCCGGCGCGACCGGCGACGGTGCACAGTGATTGGTATGCCTTCGCCGTCACCGTGATGCAGTCGCTGCTGTGCGTGGGGCCGCAGGGCGGCATCCACCGCCCGAAGGCGCAGGGCGCCCGGCTGAACGCGGTGGCGCGGGTGCTCCAGCGCGTCACCGTCTTCCACCCGGACGTGCAGTACCCCAAGCCCGCGCTGCCCCGGGCGACGCTGCCGGATGACGTGCTGCACCTGTTCCATCAAGTCTTCGTGGAGGACCTCCGCGGCGCGTTCCCGCTGCCGGTGCTGGAGGGGCTGCGCTTCACGGTGTGCGCGTCGTGCGGCGTGGAGCACGCGCGGGCCGCGTGTCCTTCGTGTCAGCCGCACGCGACGGCGGCGGCCACGCCGGTGACGGCGGTGCGGGGGCAGGTGGTGGCGACGCGGAGGTTCACCACCCGGGGCGTGGTGGTGCACGCGAGCGCGGACGACGGCGGCGTGCGCTTCGTCTACCACGCGGACGGCGCGTACCGGCGCGAGGACGGACGCACGGTGATGCGCGGTGGGCTGGACCCATCGCTGCGCTGGGCGGTGCAGGGGGACGTGACGCTGCTGGGGCAGGGGGGCCGGGTGGCGGTGTTCACGCCGGGCCGGGCGCCGGAGTTCCTGGGGGTGGACACCTGTGAGAACAAGCCGGTGTTCGCGGTCAATGCCAGACACCGGTTCTGGGCGGTGGGCGGCGGGCTGTGGCGGGACGGTGCGCATGGGGCGGAGCGCTGGGGGGACGTGCTGGAAGGACAGACGCGGCTGTTCGTGGGGCCCCGCTTCGGCCTGGGGTTCCACCGCGCGGCGGGCCTGCGGGGGGCCTTCCTGTTCGACGTGGAGCGCAAGGGCTTGAGGGACGGGCTCGCGCTGCCATGGCCGTCGGGGCAGTTGCTGGACGCGGAGGCCGTGTTCGACGGGGACTGTGTGTGGTTGTTCCTCGCGGAGGAGTCCGGAGGGCGCACGGTGCACCACGCCGTGCTGCTGGGGCCGGACGGGTTGGTGCGTGCGAGCGCCCGGGCCGATGCAGGGGACGGTTCGTGGCTGGGGGTGCTGCGGGGGAAGTGCGCGGTGGGGGGCGCGCTCTTCTGCGCGACGGACGCGGGGCTGACACGCGTGGAGCACCGGCAGGGCCAGCTGGAGGCCGTGCGCGAGTTTCCAGATGCGGAGCCGTTCGTGGACGCGGGCTGCCAGTTGTTGTTGTCGCGAGAGGGATTGACGGTGGTGGGGGCCCAGGCCCTCGCCGTGTTGCGGATGACGTGAAACACGCAAGGGGGATGGACATGAAGAAGACGACCGCGAAGGAACTGCCGCTGCCCGGGTTCTACAATGCCAGCCATGCGGCGGAGTACGGCTACGGCCCCAACGCCGGGAAGCTGCAACAGGAGGCCGGCGCGTGGAAGGCGGCGCAGGGCGTGAAGGTGGCGGCGACGGACTCCTTCAACCTGCACCTGCTGCTCATTGATGTGCAGAAGGACTTCTGCTTCCCGGATGGCTCGCTGTACGTCGCGGGGCGGAGCGGGCGGGGCGCCATCGACGACAACCGCCGCATCGCGGAGTTCATCTACCGCAACCTGGGGACGCTGACGAACGTCACCGCGACGCTGGACACGCACTTCGCCTACCAGATCTTCTTCCCGTCCTTCTGGGTGGACCAGGATGACCAGCCGTTGCAGCCCCACCGGGAGGTGACGCGCGAACAGATTGAGCGCGGCCAGGCGCGGCCGAACCCCGCGGTGGCGAAGTGGCTGTGCGGCGGCAACTACCCGTGGCTGCTCAAGCAGGTGAAGTACTACTGCGAGGAGCTGGAGCGGGCGGGCAAGTACACGCTGTACCTGTGGCCGCCGCACTGCCTGCTGGGCAGCGACGGGCACGCGCTGTCAGGGGTGGTGCAGGAGGCGCGGCTGTTCCACTCGTTCGCGCGCGGCGTGCAGTCGTGGGCGGAGGTGAAGGGCGGCAACCCGCTGACGGAGAACTACTCGGTGATGCGGCCGGAGGTGCTGATGCGGCATGACGGCCAGCCGCTCGCGCAGCGCAACACGCAGTTCCTGAAGACGCTGCTCACGTCGGACGCTGTGGTGATTGGCGGGCAGGCCGCCAGCCACTGCGTGAAGAGCTCCATTGACGACCTGCTGGGAGAGATCGTCGCGCAGGACGCGGCGTTGGCCCGGAAGGTGTACCTGCTGACGGACTGCATGTCGTCGGTGACGGTGCCGGACGGCAAGGGCGGCTTCGCGGCGGACTTCACGCCGCAGGCGGACGCGGCGCTCAAGCGCTTCGCGGACGCGGGCATGCACCTGGTGAAGTCCACGGACCCGCTGGCGAGCTGGCCCGACCTGCACCTGGCGTGACGTCTGGCATTCACACGAAAGGAGACACGGACATGAGCAAGGCGAATGGTGGCGGGGTCCAGAAGCTCTTCGAGGATGCGCACGCGGAAGGGGTGCTGAGCCCCGCGGGGTTGCAGGCGCTGACGGTGGTGGACCTGGGGGCCCAGATTCAAGCGGGCCTGGGCGTGCACGTGGACGACGTGCAGGCGAGCGAGGTGGTGCTGGTGACGGTGATGCCGGATGACTCGGGGAGCATCTCGCACGCCGGGCACACGAAGACGGTGTGCGACGGGCACAACCTGGTGCTGGACGCGCTGCTGGCGAGCCAGCAGAAGGACGGCGTGCTGTTCCACACGCGCTACCTGAACGGGCACGTGCTCAATCCCTTCCGGCCGCTGGAGGACGTGGTGCGGATGCACTCCGGCAACTACTCGGCGGACCTGGGGACGCCGCTGTATGACAACGCGGTGGTGCTGCTGGGCACGGTGCTGGCGAAGGCGCAGGAGTTCAGCGGCAACGGGGTGCCGGTGCGCACGGTGACGCTGCTCATCACGGACGGCGCGGACGCGGGCTCGACGAAGGCGCGGGCGAAGGACGTGGCGGCGCTGGTGAAGGACCTGCACCGCGTGGAGAACCACATCGTGGCGGCGATGGGCATCGACGACGGGGTGACGGACTTCCGCAAGGTGTTCCAGAGCATGGGCATCGCGGACCGGTGGATCCTCACGCCGGGACAGAGCGCCCAGGAGATCCGCGCCGCGTTCCAGGTGTTCAGCCAGTCCGCGGTCCGCGTCAGCCAGGGCGCGGCCAGCTTCAGCCGCACGGCGCTGGGTGGGTTTGGACGTTAGGAGAAGCAGTTACCCGGCTGTTAACGTCGACGCACTGGCTGGAGGGGGGGCTCCTGTGCATCCAGGTGCGAACGCTTGAGTGGCATGGTCGTCACGGGTCTTGGTCTGGCGAGCAGCCTGGATGACGTGGTCACCGCATGCGCAGCGGCCCGGGCCGGCATCAACCGTGCCCGGGAACTTGCGGCTTTCGGGGCCATTGACGATGACGTCGTGGAGGTCGTTCCGATTGCGGGTCATTCGTGTCACCCCCTGACGGAAGGGTTCCAGGGAGATGCGCGACGGATTCGCCTGGGGACCGCCGCTCTCAAGAATCTGCTCGCATACTCCGCGCTTCAGCCAGAGGATCTGTCGCGGACGGCCCTCTTCCTCAACGTGGGAAGCTCCTTCCTCTCCAGGGTCGGAGAGTCCTCCTGAGCCTCCCCGGGTTTTGTGGACACCCGAGATGAGGTGACCGAAGGATGTCCACGATGATGCCGAGACGAGAGCGAAGGAAGTACACGCCGGAGTTCAAGGCCCGGGTGGTGAAGCAGGTGCTGGAGGAGGGCAAGTCCCGGGCGCAGGTGGCCAAGGACCTGGACCTGACGCGCAGCGCCCTGGAAACCTGGGTGAGGCAGGCACGAACCGATGCAGGCCAGGGGCCGTCCGGGGCGCTGACGACGGGTGAGAAGGAAGAACTCGCCCAGCTGCGCCGCGAGGTACGCCAGCTGCGGATGGAGCGTGAAATCCTAAAAAACGCGGCGGCCTTCTTCGCCAGGGAGAGCACGTGAGGTTCGCGGCCATCCAGGAGAAGAAGGCGAGCTACCCGGTAGCCCTGCTGTGTCGTGTGCTGGAGGTGTCGCGAGCGGGCTACTACGCCTGGGAGGGGCGGGAGGCGTCCGCCCGCCAGAAGGCCAATGCGGCGCTGGCGGAGCGAATCCAGCAGGTGCACCAGGACAGCCGCCGCACCTACGGCAGCCCGCGTGTGCGCGCCGAGCTGAAGGCGCAGGGGCAGCACGTAGGCCGGCATCGCGTGGCCCGGCTGATGCGCGAGGCCGGGCTGCGGGCCCGTCGGCGCCGGCGCTTCGTGCACACCACGGACTCCAAGCACGGCCTGCCGGTGGCACCCAACGTGCTCGCTCGCGACTTCAATCCATCCAAGCCCGACCGGGCTTGGGTGACGGACATCACCTACGTGCCCACGCGAGAGGGCTGGTTGTACCTGGCCGTCGTGCTGGACCTCTTCAGTCGGCGCGTCATCGGCTGGGCCATGGACCGATGCATCGACCGGCACCTGGTGCTCTCGGCCCTCGACATGGCGCTCAAGGGCCGCCGTCCCCCCAAGGGGCTGTTGCACCACTCGGATCGCGGCAGCCAATACGCCAGTGAAGACTACCAGCGAGCCCTCGCCGCCCGCGGCATCCAGTGCAGCATGAGTCGCAAAGGCAACTGCTGGGACAACGCCGTGGCGGAGAGCTTCTTCTCCACCCTGAAGACGGAGTTGGTGCACGAGGTAGACTTCCTGACGCGCGAGTCCGCGAAGTCCGCCTTGTTCGAGTTCATCGAGGTGTTCTACAACCGCAAGCGGCGGCACTCCTCGCTCGGCTACGTCAGCCCCGTCGAGTTCGAGAAGGCCGCCTCACAGGTGCCGTTGGCTGCGTAACCCACCTGTCCACGAAAACCGGGCAAGCTCATCCGCAGGCTTCCCGGAGGGGGCGCCCCTTGAGAGCGGCCCATCTTCATCCCTGGCGGATGCGCTCTGCCAGTTTGGCGGCCTGCCCATCCCGCAGGCGCTTCGCTTCGTCCTGCGGGATGACCACCACGGTGTCGCGACGGCATTGCACGACGCCTGCGAGCTGCTGAGGCGGAGAGTCGTCGAGCGCTGCCTCATCGGAGGGATTGAGTCCTTTCTTGAGCGGAAGACGCTCGAAATGCTGGCCCACCTGCGGTTGCTCAAGACGGTTGGGAACCCGGTGGGCTTCATGCCAGGGGAGGCCGCGGCATTCTTCTCTCTGGAGCGGGCCGCCCCGGCCCGTCAGCGTGGCGCACGCATTGAAGCGGAGCTGGTGACTACCGCTCTGTCCAACGAGGAGATGCACCGCTTCTCGGGCCCCTCCCACGGGAGAGGCCTTGCCGCGGCGATGGGAAATGCGTTGGAGGCCATTCGCGACAGTCATTCCGGACCCGTTCTGGTCCTCCACAACCTCAACGGGGATCCCTGGCGTGCGATGGAATGGGGCACGGCGCTCGTCAGGTTGGCGGACTGGGAGATGCTCCGCGAACCACGCGCATGGTTTCCTCCTTTGTCGTTTGGTGAGACTGGCGCCGCGACGGGGCCTCTCGCGGTGTGCATGGCGGTGCGCGCGTTTGCACGCCATTACGCGGGCTCTCCCCACGCGCTCATTGCCATGTCATCCTACGCAGGTTCCAAGGGAGCGCTGGTGCTGCGCGATCCCAGATGGGACGGACTCCAGAAGCGATAGGAACCACGACAGCAGGGGGGGCCATGGCCCAGTCCGCGGAGCACGTCACGCAGATGACGAAGAACGACCTCCATGACAAGGGGGCCTGCATTCTCCGTCATGAGTCGGCCAGGAAGAGCAGTCCGTGCGACTATCAATGGAACGGATACCAGATCAGCAAGACCGCGGCGCGCTCAGGGATGTACAACAAGCCGCTCCGCCGCGCTTGGATCGACCGCGACAAGGCGGATGGCGACATCTTCCATGCGGCGGCGCGGAAGGAACAGCGCTCAGGAGAGACGTCCGGCGAGTTCGGCCTGCGACTGCGCGACTTCATCAAGAAGTACCGACGTAGCGTCCGCTACACCAGCAGGCCCCTGGACCATGACCCGAAGGCTTGGTTCATCGGTGAGCCCACGCACCCGAAGAACTTCGTTCCCAAGGCGCATGACCCAGAAGGGGGAATGCACCGGCCCTACTATCACAACTGGCATCACATGATTCCGAACGGGGCCATCAACGAATACGTCGGTGGTGGTCCAGACGGAGCGAAGCGTTTGCTTCTGTTGATGACGTCGCTCTACAACATGAACTGCGGCCAGAACATTGTCCTGCTCCCCAAGGAAAGCTTCGTGGGTCGGGCCCTGGGGCTGCCCATTCATTGTCCCTATGGTCAGATGAGCCACCCTACGTATTCAAAAGCCTGTGAGAAGCATCTATGTCGGATCGCGAATCAACTGGACAAGGTGCTTGCCTCAGGTACACCCCACAAACTCAATGATACGAACGTTGCCCAGATCAAGAAGGCGATGAACCTCTTATCCGACAAGCTCCTTGCCACCCTAATGGCCATGCCACCTGGGGCCTCGCTGGACGAACTGGACTCCCTCTAGGCTCATTGAGGATTCGAGATGCCGAACTTCAAATTCCATATCGTTACATCCCCCTACGATCCAAGGTTCTGCGCCATCAAGCGCAAGCCGGAAACCATCCTCAAGGCGTGGAGGCTGCGGGAGGGAGCCCTCTTCGGGGCGGACTTCCCCTCCACCGCACGTTTCGAAATGGACAAGCGCGCGGGGGACATGACTCCTGATCTGCTTCCGAATGTCCTGTCGCTGCTGATGATCTCCTCCCGAGTTCGCGCCTTGTTCGAGGCGGAACGCGTCTCGGACGTCGAGTACCTTCCCTTCGAGTTGGCCAACAAGAGGGGCTCCGTGGTCAGCCGGGATTACAGCGTGGCCAATCTGATTGGCGGCGTGGATTGTCTGGACGCCGCACGATCAAAGTTCGACGAAGATCCGCTTGAGCCTGGAGGTATTGCCAATCTGTACAAACTCAACCTCCACCTCGATAGGATTCCCGAGGACAAAAAGTTGTTCCGCCTGAAGCAGATGATGCACGAATTCATCATCCGCTCGGATCTGCTGCAATTGCTCCGGGAGCAAGGTGTGACAGGACTGGCGACGCTCGACCTCGATACGGAAATCATCCTCTGAGCCGGCCCTTGTGCCTTCCATGAAGACCGATCTCGATATCACCATTGACAACCTTACATTCGAAATCGCCAGGGGTCTTCCGCGCGCGGTCGGCAAGCTGGCGAAGGGGCAGCTTGACGGCGCGGCACTCCTGAAAATCTGCCTGGACCACCGTCGGCTGGCCATCGCGCACCTGTTGGGCGCTCTGGACGTGAGGGCCTACTCCCAGCACCTGCAACAGAGCGCCAGGGCCTATGTGTTCATGCTCAGGCAGGCGCGGGTGGGTACGGCCGTGGATCCCTACTACCTTTGCCGGAGCAGGGCGGAGCCGTTCTGGGACGCACTCGCGGCGGGCGACTTCCCGCTGGCCGCGGAGATTGCCGCGCTCGTTCCTGCGCAGCCCCATCCGGGAATGGAGGACCCTGTCCTCTTCCTGTATTTCGACGTCATCATGGCCATGGCGCGGGGCGAGGACACGGCGCTGCTGCAGGAGAAGCTCCGTGCGTTGGATGCGGAGAAGGATCCGACGCTGTCGTTCCGTTACGACGCCAGTTCGGCGCTCTTCCATGGGGACGATGCCGGGTTGGCGAAGGCCCTCGAAGGCATGGGTAGTGAGCACGCAGCCTGGTTCGCGGAGCTGAGCGAGACGGACTCGATTGCACCAGAAGACGCGCAGACCCAGACCTTCGTCTTCATGGAGGGGCTGGCGCTGGCGCGGCTTGCATCCCATCTGGGCATGCAAGACGTCTTGCCACAGCGCTTCATTCCAGAGGTGGCCCTGGCGGTGCCCCTCGCATCCTTCGACGATCCGTGGCGGACGTTGGAAGGGTGAGCACGCTCCTCGCTTCCGGGCCTCCTCCGGGCGCATCCCCAAGATCCCGTGGCCGGTGTCCTTCAGCGCGGAGTCAAGTAAGGAAGACCTCCGCGGCGCCAGTTCGGCCCTGGGCCCGGGCCTCCCGCTGGTGGAAGGCGGTGAGCACCGGCGCCACGCCCTCCACGCCTCCGAACTGGAAGCCCAGCTGGCTGCCGTAGCAGGCACAGCCCTCCACCTTCCGCGACAGGTGCTCCGTGATGTCCACCGCCAGGGGTCGCAGGCCCTGGGGCAGGGCGGCGTCCGGGAGCGCGTCCGGCTGTCTCACGGCGTAGGGCGTGTCCCGGTAGTAGAGGACCCGGTTCCCGGGGATGCCCAGCCCCTGCACCGCCCTCACCACCTGCACGTGGTCCACGTGGCTGCCCAGCGCCTGCGGCACGAAGACCCGGTCCGGCTTCAGCTCCCAGAGCACCGGTCGCAGGCACCCCCGCACCCAGGCCCCGATGACGTCGTCGCTCCGTGGCGGCTGGAACAGCTCCGCGGGGCTCGCGTAGCCCCGGTGTGGCGCCTCCTCCAGGTCGCCCCACATGCACAGGTCCACGCCCATCCGCTTCGCGAACGCCCGGTCCTCCTCGCGTCTCAGGGCCATGTAGTCCACCTCCGGCCCCAGCCCCTTCGACGTCTGGCATTGCAGCGCGAAGCCCTTCGGCTCCGGCACCGACCGGGTGAAGACGGTGACGAGCGCCACCGTCCACCCCTGCTGCTTCAGCGCGGCCAGCGTCCCCCCGCAGGAGAAGGCCACGTCGTCCAGGTGCGGCGAGATGAAGAGGGCCGTGCTCATAGCAGGTGCGGCGCGGACCGGAAGCGGCACGATGGGTCCGCGTGCGCCTCCGTCGTCGCCGGGTCGTAGAGGTGCGTCCACCGCGTGTCCGGCCGCGTGCCCGTCAGCTGCGCGTAGATGCCCTGAATCGTGCGGCCCACGGCCTGCCACGAGTACAGCTTGCGCACCTCCTCCAGGGCCGTGGTCGCCAGGCGCTCGCGCAGGGGCGCGTCGTCCAGCATCCGGGCGATGGCGTCCGCCAGCGCGTCGCTGTCCTTGGGTGGCACCAGCAGCGCGTCCCGCCCGTCCTCCAGGCAGTCCACCACGCCCACGGCCCGGGTGGACACGATGGGCAGCCCGGAGGCCATCGCCTCCAGCAGCGTGTTGGAGAACCCTTCCGAATACGTGGGCGACACGAAGACGTCCCCGCTCCGGTACAGGTCCGGCGCCTCCGCGTAGGTGGACACCCCCACCAGCTCCACCGTGGCCCCCAGCCCCTCCGCCTCCACCCTCGCGCGCACGGCCTCCACGTCCGGCCCAATCCCAGACACGCGCAACCGCAGCCGGCGGCCCTGACCCACCAGCCGCTTCACCGCGTCCAGCAGCTCCATCACGCCTTTCCTCGCGTCCACCCGGCCGTGGTACAGCAGCACCGGCACGTCCCTCATCGCCCCGAGCGCCCGCTCACTCCTCGGATGGAAGCGCTGCGTGTCCGTGGCCCCCGGCACGATGGTGAAGCGGCTCAGCGGGGTGCCGTGGTGCCCGTGCACCTCCTCCGCGAACGAACGGCTGCCAATCAGCAGCGCCCCGGAGTGCCCCAGCACCGCGAGCATCGCCTGCTTGTGCGTCTCACAGCACGTCCCCACCCAGTGCCCGTCGCCGCCCTGGATGGACACCACGTTGGGCAATCCCAGCCGCCTCGCCGCCTCCAGCGCCGCCAGGCCGCAGGGATAGCCATACTGCGCGTGGATGAGGTCGAAGGGCCGGCGCCGGTGCTCGCGAATCACCGTGTCCACCAGGCCCTCCACGTCCTGCTCGAAGCTCGCCGGCTGGCCGTGGTTGATGCGCTGCTCGCCCAGGGACTCACACCCCAGCACGTGCGCTCCCGGAATTCCCGGCGGGGGCCCGCCCCCGTACACCGCCATGCCCGCCGGGTCGTTGCGGTACTGGCTCACCATCGTCACGTCGTGCCCGCAGGCCACCAGCTCCCGCACCAGGTTGAGCGCATAGACGCTCATCCCCGAAATGGCGGGGAAGAAGCGCCGGGAGATGAAACAGATTCGCAGCCGGTTCAGCTCGTTCATGCCGCCACCTCCGCGCCCGTCGGCAGGCGCGCCCGCAACCACGCCAACGCACCGGGCACCATCTCATGCGCCCGGTGCGCATCCCTGGACAGCTCCACGCAGACCAGCCGCTCGTAGCCCACCCGCGTCAGCTCCCGCAGGACGGCCGGAACGTCCACGTCCCCCTCGCCGAACGGCAGGTGCTCATGCACGCCGCGCTTCATGTCCTCCAGCGCCACCGCGCCCAGCACCGGCGCGAACTCGCGCACCGCCTCCGCCGGTGTCCGCTCCTGCGTCACCAGCAGGTGCCCCACGTCCAGGGCCAGCCGCACCGGCGCCGCCCCTGCTTGGGCCACCTGCGCCTGCAACTGGCGCCACCCGTCCACCGTCTCCACCAGCATCCCCGGCTCCGGCTCCACCGCCAGCACCACCCCGCGCGAGGCCGCGTGGTCCGCCAGCCGCGCCACCCCCTCCACGAGCCACGGCCACGCGACGTCCTTCGTCACCCCGGGGCGCGGCACCCCCGCCCAGAAAGACACCGCCTCGCCGCGGCACGTCCCGCACACGTCCACCGCGCGCTGGAGGAACTCCAGCCTCCGCGCCCGTCCTTCCGCGTCCGGCGTGATGAGCGTGGGCTCATGCTTCCTGCGCGGATCCAGGAGGAAGCGCGCCCCCGTCTCCACCACCAGCCCCAGGCCCAGCCGCTCCAGCAGCGCGGCCAGCTGCTCCGTGCGCCGCTCGAAGTCCGGAGCGAAGGGGTCGAAGTGGTGGTGGTCCAGGGTCAGCGCCACGCCGTCGTAGCCGCTGTCCGCGATGAGCCTCAGCGCGTCCTCGAAGCGGTGGTTGGACACGCCATTGGTGTTGTAGGCAAAGCGCAGGGCCATGGTGTCATTCCCCGCCGAAGCGGCGGCTGGCGAGCAGCGCGGGCACCGCGTGGCGATCCGGCTCCCGGTAGAGCGGATACAGGCGGCCCACGCGCGCCTCCGCCAGCTTCACGTTGAACCAGGCGAGTCCGCCCAGCCGCTCCTCGGCCTCCGGCGTCAACCGCACCGGCTGCGCCCCCGGGGGCGGCGCGCCCTGGCCCACCAGCGGATCCCGCCGCTCCAGCAGCCGCGCCACGTTGCGCTCGCCCAGGCGGTAGTAGGTCATCGTCTCCACCTCCAGCCCTGGCACCAGCGCCTTCACCACGTGCACCGAGCGTCCGGGCGGGGACATGTCCGCGACCAGGATGTCGAAGCCCGCGGCGTGGAGCTGGCCCACGACGTGGTCGCACCGCAGCGACGGGTCCTCCACCACCGGGGCCCGGGGCAGGTCGCCGAAGCGCACCTTGCGCCGGGTCATCAGCGTGCACGCCGTCAGCTCGCGCAGCGCGTCCGCCGACATCCGCGCCCACTCCGCCATGCCGTGCAGCGCCCGGGGCTCCTCCGCGCCCAGGTCCACCAGGGGCACGAAGCGCTCCATGTATTCCGCTGGCGCGAAGCGGGCCACCTCGCTCAGCGGGCCGTGCGCGAACGCCTTTCGCGCGCGTGAGCCGGCGTACTCCAGCAGCGCCTTGCGCAGCGCGCGGTCCCGGTCCGGATCCGCCGCCTCGCCGCACGCGGTCACCATCAGCGGCTGGTTTCCCACGGTGAGGTCGCGGCCCACCACGTACACGTTCACCAGCCCGAAGTCCGTGCTCGCCAGCTTCGCCATCACCTCCACGCCCGCGCGCCGGTAGCGCTCCAGGATGGTCCGAATGTCAGGCGCCAGCTCCGCGTCCTCCAGGTCCAGCACCACGCCCTGGTCCATGGCCCGGTACTGGAGCCCGTTGCCGTCGCGCTGCAACACCTCCAGCAGCCCGTGCGCCAGCGCCTGCTGACGCGTCAGCCCCGCGCCCTGGCCGTTGGTGATGGGCGTGATGAGGGGAGACTTGCCCTGCAGCTGGCCCGGGTGGATGGCGATGAACTCCTCCGGCACCAGCACCCGCTCACCGGTGGCCAGCCGCTGCACCTCCACCCAGACGAGCGGCATGTCGGGCTGGTACGGGCTGCCCGCGGGCAGGCCCAGCGTGAGCGGATCCACCACCGCCGTGGGGCCCCGCGCGCGGACCAGCGCCGCGTAGCTGCCGTGGATCCGCGGCATCCGCTTCATCGCGAGCTCGGCGAAGGTCTCCTCCACGAGCTCGCCCAGGGCGCCCACGTGCGCCTCTTCCTCCGTGAGCCCGTAGCTGCTGCAATGCGACACCGCATCCGGAGTGCCCCCGGTCCGCAGGCTCGCGGAGACCACTGGGACGCCCAGCCGGTCGATGGGGTCCATGCGGAAGGTCTGCAATGCGCCCGTGGAGACCGCGCGGAAATAGGCATCCAGGGCCTGGGACACGCTCATGACAATTCCTCCAATGACAGGGGACGGGTGTGCGGCATGCCTTCGAGCAACCGGTCGAACAGCGCGAGCGCGTGCTCGCGGGTGACGCCCCGGGCGAACTCGAAGGGGGTGAAGACGTTCTCGAACGGCAGCTGCTTGAACACCGCGCGGTAGCGGCGCAGCTCGCCGTGGCTCAGCGGAATCGCGTAGTGGAAGCCCTTGTGACACGACAGCGCCGTGGGCCTGCCGCGCGCGTCCAGGTCCACCTTCAGCGCGTCCCCGCAGAACAGCGAGCGGGTGCGCGCGTCGTACATCACGGTCTGGCCCTCGTAGTGGCCGCCCACGCAGTGAAGCGTCAGGTCCGGCGCCAGCTCGTGGAAGTCGTCCACCGGCCAGCGCACCTGGAAGGCCTTGGTGTACGGCACCGCGTCCTTGTGCAGCACGAGCAGCGGGTCGAAGTGCTCCTGCAACTGCCACAGCGCCCCGAAGCCGTGCGGGTGCGACGCGGACAGCACCCGGATGCCGCCCATCACCTCCAGGTACTCCAGCGCCGGCTTGGAGTACCAGGGCGCGCCTTCGAACGCGACGTTGCCTTCGGGCCGGCGCAGCAGCCACCCGGTGGAGCCCAGGCCGAAGGTGGGCTCGCACGCGAAGCCCCAGATGCCGGGGAGCGTCTGCTCCCAGCGCGTGCTCAGCTTCTCCGACACCTGGCCCGCGGTCTGGAAGTTCCAGCCGTCGCGCGGCAGGGCGTTGCGCACGTCCAGGCAGGTGGGACAGCCCGTGGGCGGCGCGTGCGCGAACCCCGGCTGCCACGTGCCGCAGTGGGTGCAGGCGTAGCGGATCAGTGGCATGGCGGGAACGCCCTTCCGAAGCGCGTCGCCTGGCTGAGCAGCCCCACGAGGCGCACGTCGCGCTCGGGCGCGAAGGGCTGCGGCCTGCCCTCCAGCACGCACGCGCTGAAGGCCTCCACCTGGTGGAGGAAGGGGCTCCTGTCCTCCTCCGGCGACAGGTGGAGCCACGTCTCTTCGCCCGTCTTCGCGTCGGTGAGCGACAGCGAGCCGCCGGGCGTCTGCCCCATCGTCTTGTACGCCAGCGCCCGCGCCTTGGTGCCGATGAGCTCCAGCGTGCGCCGGGGGTACGCGTCCGGGCAGTTGTAGGCCACCTGCAGGAGCCCCAGCGCGCCGCTCTTGAACTGCCCCACCAGCACCGCGCCGTCGTCCACCGCGTAGTCGTGCACGCGCCGCTGCGTCATCGCGGTGAGCGACTGCCACTCGTCCCCCAGCAGCACCTCCAGCAGGTCCAGCCCGTGGGGCGCCAGGTCGATCATCGCGCCGCCGCCCGCCTGCTCCGGGTCGATGCGCCAGTTGTCCGGGGTCCAGTCCGCGGGCAGCCAGCAGGCGTAGTGGATGCGCGCCTGGGTGACGGTGCCCAGCACGCCCTCCTTCACCAGGGTGCGCAGCTTGCGGTGCGCCGCGTGGTGGCGCTGGTCGAACGCGGTGGCGTAGTGCACGCCCGCGCGCTGGCACGCGGACACCATGCGCAGCCCGTCCTGTGGCGTGACGGCCATGGGTTTCTCACACAGGACGTGCTTGCCCGCCGCCGCGCACGCCTCCGTCATCGCCGCGTGCAGGTGGTTGGGCGTGGCGATGTAGACCGCGTCCACGGCCTTGTCCTCCAGCACGGAGGCCAGCGCGGTGTACCGGGCGGCGTCGTCCGCCTGGACGCGCATCAGCGCCTCCGCGTTCGCGTCACACAGCGCGGTGAGCCTGGCGTTGCTCGCCCCCCGGAGCGCGGGGATGACGTAGTCCCGCGCCACCCAGCCACACCCCACCACGGCCCAGCCCAGCTTTCGGGCGTTCGGCTTCGCATCGAACATGGTCACCACCTCTCCGGAAGGTCCAGCAGCCACCGGCGGCGCAGCAGGAAGGGCCGCTCGTCGGGCATCGCTCCACGGCAGGCGCTCGCGAAGAGGGCCGTGTCGTCGGCGTCCTCGCCGCGCAGGTAGTCGGCGTGGGCGTACTCGAGCGCCAGGCCCGGCGTGGGCCACGCGGGACACAGCAGCCCGTCCCGGGTCGTCAGCAGGGGGTTGGGGCGCAGCCGCGCGTGGGGCAGCGGCGCCCCGAAGTCGATGGCCCGGCGTCCCGGGGTCGCCGGGCACGCGAAGGAGAGCGCCTCCGCGTGCTCCAGCGCCGCCGGCGGGGCGGCGGGGACCGGGCGCTGCTCCAGGAAGCCGGTGACGAACGCGGCGTCGTCGTAGCAGGCGGCGTGCGGCAGGAGCGCCGCGTACTCCTCCGGGCTCAGCGGCGTGCCGCCCACGCCGCGCTGGTCCACCCGCCGGTTGTGCGCATGCCCCACCAGCACCCGGCCGGTGGCGCCCGCCACGCGGCGCATCTCCAGCAGCACCCCGGCCTTGTCCGGCAGGAAGTAGAAGGCGTCGTGGCAGAGCACGGTGGCGCCCTCCACGCAGGACAGCGGAAGGCCCGTGGCGGCGACGTCCGCGCAGACGAGCTGCGCCCGCGGCACGATGAAGTGGCGGGCGAGCCACAGCTTCGCGAACACCACGTCCACGCCCACGCCGGGCGTGCCCCGGAGCGTCACCTCGCGCAGCACCTGCCCGATGCCGCACGCGACCTCCACCAGGCAGGGCGGCGTGTCCCAGTGCTGCGCGAGCAGGCCCAGCGCGCTCAGGAAGGTGGGCGCGGACTGCCGGTGCGCGAAGTAGGCGGCCACCGGCCCGAAGCGCAGCCGGTCCATGGCCTCGCGCAGGCCCATCCGGCCTTCCTCCACGCCCGCCACCACGGCGGCCGCTTCGTCGAGCGACGGCGGCGAAAGGCGCGCGTGGTCGTCCTGGTCCCGCAGCAGCAGCGCGAGCGCGTGGCGACGGTCGCCCAATTCCAGCGCCTGGATGACGGCGTCGCGCAGCAGGTCCCGGCCCGTGCGCAGGAAGGGGATGCCGTCCACGACGGGCCAGTGCCCGGTGCCGTCCGTCCAGAGGTCGGGCGTCGCCGGTGAGCGCGGGTACAGCGGCCGGCCCGTGTCCGGCGCGAGCAACCTGGGGGCCTCCCTGTCGGAGGGCCTGCGGAGCGGGGTCATGGCCAGACCGCCGCTTCCGCGAGGACGCCGTTGCCGAAGGCCTGCAGGGGGCCGGGGTGGATCAGCTCCAGCTCCTCCAGGGCCTGGCGCAGGGTGAAGCCCGCCGCGCGGGCGTGGGCGTCCAGCTCCAGCACCCGGTCCAGCGCGTCCGCGGCGTTGAAGGCCCGCGCCTCGGCGGTCTCCACGTGGCCGGTGAGCTTCAGCGCCTGGCGCACGTCCCCGGCCAGCCGCTCCGGCAGCGACGCCAGGGCCTTGTGCGTGAGGTCCTGCATGAGGGGCTCCAGCAGGCCCCCCAGGAGCGCCTCGCCCGCGTAGCCCGTGTCCGGCAGCTCCGCGTTGAACAGGTGATGCGACAGGCCCGCGAGGAAGGGCAGGGCGGGGTCGGCGCCGAAGCGCGGCGCGACGAGCACCGCGCCCACCGCCACCGCGTAGCAGTGGTCGGCGTGGCCTTCCTGCGGCGGGACGAGGAGGCGCGCGCGGCCGGGGAACGTGGCCCCGGCGCGCGGTTGATGCACCAGCCGCTCCACGAACGCGGGGGGCGTGAAGCTGCCTGTGGGCTCCAGCTCCCCGGCGAGCGCCTGGGACAGCCGCTCCCTCAGCGTGGCGTCCAGCGGTCCCGTCACCGCGTCCAGCCCGCGGCGCAGCACCCGGAGCGTGTCCCGGGAGGACACGCCGGTGCGTTGAAGCACGGCCGCGTCCAGGCCGCCCAGCCTCACCGCCGCCACCGCGCGCGCCGTCTCCTGGAGCGCCACGGCGCCGGGGTCCATGCCCGCGGCGAGGGCCCCCCAGGCGCGACGGAAGCCGTGCGCCGCGAGGCCGTCCGGGTGGTCCGGGGTGCGGATCCGCTTGAGGTCCATCAGCTCCGACAGCAGCGGGCGGAGCTCCGCCAGGCGGCCCGGGGCCACCGTCGTGTCACGCGCGGGTGCGTTCATGGTGGTGTCTTCAGCCCCTGATGCGTTCCGGGGTCTGCTCCGCCTGCCGCGCGCGGCCCTTGGCCAGCCACGTCATCAGGTGGCGCTGCTGTTCGGGCATCGCGTGTTCGACGGGGCGACCGTCGGGCGACATGGGCGCCTTGAAGAAGCACCCGAGCGCGTCGATGACGCCGCCCTCACCCCGGCGCTTGGCCAGGTCCAGCGTGCGCGCCAGCTCCACGACGAGCGGCGCGGCGAGGATGGAGTCCTTGCAGAGGAAGTTGAGCTTGATCTGCATGGGCTGCCCGAGGAAGCCGGACACGTCGATGTTGTCCCAGGCCTCCTTGTTGTCCCCGCGCGGGCGGTAGTACTGGATCTGCACGATGTGGTCCTGGACCTTGTAGCCGAGGATGCTGTCCAGGGCCGCGCCCTTGGTGTCGAGCTTGTTCTGCTTCGACGCCGGGTCGTTGAGGGCCTCGCCGTCGCGGTTGCCCAGGATGTTGGTGGAGTACCAGCCGTCCACGTGCAGCGCGCGGTCGCGCAGCGCCGGGGCGAGCACCGTCTTGAGCAGCGTCTGCCCCGTCTTGCCGTCCTTGCCGGCGATGGGCGCGCCGGTGCGCTTCGCCAGCGCCAGCAGGGCGGGCACGTCCGCGGCGACGCTGGGCGTGAAGTTGGCGAAGGGGACGCCGTCCACGATGGCCGCGTAGGCGTAGAGCATGGCCGGCCCGATGTCCGCGTCGTTCGCGTCCAGGGCCTTCTCGAAGGCCTCCGGCGTGGCGAACTCCGGCCGGGTGAGGTCCACGCTCTTCTCCGTGGAGGCCAGGTTCACCACCACCACGCGCTCCAGGCCCTGCTCCTTCTTGAAGCGGACCAGGTCGTCGCGGATGGCCTGCACCTGCTCACGCAGGCCGCGCGTCTTCTTCGTCGCCGTGCCGACGACGTTCTTGCAGAACTTCGCGTTGGAGGCCGCGGGCCAGGGCCGCATGCGGCTGAGCACCGGCGCCACCACCTCCATCTGCGCCTCCGTCAGCACCGCGTGGTTGCGCGCGGCCTGCGCCAGGTCCTCCTCGAACAAATCCCAACCGCCGAACGTCAGCGCCCCGTACTCCGTGAGGCCCATGTCCTTCGCGCCCGCGAGCGGCAGCCCCCGCGTGTCCACGCGCCCCCTGCGCAGCAACTCCATCCCCGCCACCGCCGTCGTCGCCACCGCCCCGCCCAACCCCACAATCGCCACGCCCAGCCGCTCGTTGCCCGCCATGTGTACCGCCCCTTCCCCTCGACCGTTTCATCCCGTGAGCCCCGCGGCGACGCATGGGGCGGCTCCGGGATGTCGGGAGCGCCCTGCGACTGGAGCGCCTGGGCGCCCCTCCGCTGCGGGAGTTCCGGGAAAGTCGGCACCTGGGGGAGGGGTTTCAACTCAGCCTCTGGAGCGTGCCGACTGTCCGGTGTCGGCGGCTGGCATCCATCAAACGTGCCGAAGCTTCCACTGGCCGCGCCGGAAGAGGGCCGCGCTGGCGAGCCCCAGGGCGCCATAAGTGATGGCGATGGCAGCGAATGCACCAGACGGGCCCCACCCCAGGGGAACGGCGAGCAACCACGCGAGCGGTAGCTGGAGGCCCCAGGAGAAGACGAGGTTCACCAGCGTGGGCGTGGTGGTGTCGCCCGCGCCGTTGAAGGCATGGGGCAGCACGGTGACGAAGGCATAGAGGGCCAGGCTGCAGCTGACGATGCGCAGGCAGCGCGTGGCGTGCAGGGCCACCTCCGGGTCGGGGGTGAAGGCATGGATGAGGGGCTGGGCGAAGGCGAGGAAGCCCACCGACACCAGGCCGAGGAACCCGAGCGTGTAGAAGCTGGCGCGCCACGCGGCGCGCTCCGCCCGGTCGGTGTCGCCCGCGCCCAGGCTCTGGCCCACCAGCGTGCCCGCCGCGTGGCTCAGGCCCCAGGAGGGCTGCTGCACGAAGAGCAGGACGCGCATGGCCAGGGTGTAGCCCGCGAGCGCCGCGCTGCCGAAGGTGGCCACGATGCGCATGAGGACGAGCCAGCTGGACATGCTCAGGAGGTACTGGAGCGTCGCGCCGCCGGACAGCTTCAGGAGCGAGCGCAGCGTGTCCCCTTCCACGCACAGGTGACGGCGGCGCAACTCCAGACGTCCATTGCCCTTGAGCAGGCGATACACCTGATACAGGACGCCGGTGGAGCGGCCCACGGTGGTGGCCACCGCCGCGCCGAGCACGCCCAGGGCGGGCACGGGCCCCAGGCCGAAGATGAACAGCGGCGCGAGCACGATGTTGACGCTGTTGGCCAGCCACAGCGCGCGCATGGAGGTGGTCGCGTCGCCGGAGCCGCGCAGGACGGCGCTGAACAGGAACAGCAGCATGATGACGGGGAAGCCGCCCAGCATCAGCCGCGCGTAGGACACGCCGTGCTCCAGCACGCCGGGGGCCGCGCCCAGCGCGAGGAGGATGGGGCGCGCGAACACGGCGCCCAGGATGGCCATGGGGATGGACAGCGCGAACCCCAATCCCAGCGCCTGCACGGCGGTGCGCGCGGCGCGCTCCGGGTCCTTCTCCCCGACGCGGCGGGCGATGAGCGCGGTGGCGCCGATGGCGAGCCCCAGCGGCACCGTCTGGTAGAGCGTGAGCACGGACTCGGTGAGGCCCACGGTGGCGATGGCGTCCGCGCCCAGGCGGGAGACGAAGATGACGTCCACCAGCGCGAAGACGGACTCCATCACCATCTCCAGCACCATGGGCACGGACAGCAGCAGGAAGGCGCGGTCCACGGGCCCGGTGGCCAGGTCCTCCGTGGTGCCGCGCACGGCCAGCCACAGGGAGGCGAGGAAGCCCCTGAACCCCGTGGCTGGGGGAGAGGCGACGGGGGAGGAGGAGTCGAGGGGAGGGGGTTGCATCATGGATTGGGCGTTGCAACGGGACCCCCGCCGGCTTTCATCCCTCACGGTTCCCCGCCTGCCGGTGCGGGGGATGGGTAGGATTTCGGCATGGCCTCCGGTCCCCGCGTCCTCCTCCTCGCCGAGCGCTTCCCCCCCGACATTGGAGGGCTGGCCCGCAGCGGCGCGCGCACCGCGGGCTCGCTCGTGCGGCTGGGCGCACGCGTGGACGTGGTCGCCTGGACGCGCGCGGCGTCGCCAGGGGCGCTGGAGACGGTGGAGGACGCAGGGGAGGTGTCGCCCTTCGCGAAGGGCGTGACGCTGCACCGGCTGGGGTTGTTCGGCCAGGCGGACCTGTCCATGCAGCACACGCTCGACGTGCTCGGCTACCTGCACGCGCGGCGCAGGTATGACCTGGTGTGGGGGCACTACCTGTACCCGCCGGGCTTCCTCGCGGTGGTGTTCGCGAAGAGCGCGGGGCTGGCGTCCGTGCTCAGCGCGCGGGGCAACGACGTGGATCAGCTCATGTTCCCGCCCGGGGACTTCGCCCGCCTGCTCTGGACGCTGGAGCGGGCGGACGTGCTGACCGCGGCGTCCGCGGACCTGGGCCGCAAGATGGCGGTGCTCCTGGGGAGGGACCCCGGCGTGGAGGTCATCCCCAACGCGGTGGACACGGCGCTGTTCTCACCGGGGCCCGGGGACGCGGCCCTGCGCGAGCGGCTGGGCATCGCGGCGGACGAGGTGGTGCTCGGCTTCTCCGGAGAGCTGCGCCACAAGAAGGGGCTGCCGTTCCTGCTCGCCGCGCTCACCGAGGTGCGGCGCGTGCGCCCCGCCTGCCTGCTGGTGATTGGCGAGGTGCGCGCCCGGGACGCGGAGCACCTCCTGTCGTACCGGGCGGAGCACCCGGAGGCCGCGGCGCGCATCGTCGTCTCCGGCGCGCTGGAGTCGCCCGCGCTCATCGCCGAGCACCTGCGGCTGTGTGACGTCTACCTCCAGCCGTCGCTGTGGGAGGGCATGCCCAACGCGCTGCTGGAGGCGATGGCGTGCGCGCGCCCCGTCATCGCGAGCGACGCGGGCGGCATCCCGGAGGCGGTGGACAGCGGCAAGAACGGCTTCCTCGTGCCCAAGGCGCTGCTGAACCACTTGGGGCAGGCGTGCCTGGACGTGCTGGGGATGCCCGCCTCCGAGCGCGAGGCGCTGGGGCGCGCGGCCCGGGAGCGCGTCGTGGCGCGCTTTCAGGCGGACGCGGAGGCGGCGGTGCTGGAGCGGGTGCTGGCGCGCGCGATGCCCAGGTCGTCCGCGTAGGCGCTCACCAGCGCCTGCTGCGCGCGGCCCCACGGGAAGTCCCGCTCCACGCGGGCGCGGGCGCGGGCGCTGAGCGCGGGGCCCAGGGTGGGGGTGGCGAGCAGCGTCTTCACCGCCTCCGCGATGGCCTTGGGCGAGCCCGGCCGGATGCGGAAGACCTCCGTGTCCTCCGCGAGGGCGCGCACCACGGGCAGGTCGCTGGCGATGACGGGCGTGCCGGTGGCCATGGCTTCGAGCAGCTTCAGCGGGCAGCAGCCCTGCACGCAGTTGCGGTCGTTCACCGGCAGGGGGACGAGCACGGCGTCACAGGCGTGGTGGAGCCGGGCGAGGTCCTCCTGCGGCAGCGGTTCGAGCAGCTCCACCGCGCCCTGCAGGAGCAGGTCGCCGCACCGGTCCAGGAGCGCGCGGCGCGCGTGCTTGCGCAGCGGGCCCACCAGCGTGAGGACCACGGGCAAATCGCGCAGGAGCAGGCGGCAGGCGTCCAGCGCGTGGTGCACGCCCTGCCACGCGGTCATGGTGCCGCTGTAGAGCAGGCGCACGGGACGGCCGGGTGCGGGGGCGCGCGGCGGGGCGTGGCGGAACACGTCCAGGTCCACGCCATTGGGGATGACGCGCAGGCGCGCGGGGTCCGCGCCGCGCGACAGCAGGTGCTCCGCGGTGACGGCGCTGGGGGTGACGAGCAGGTCCGCGGCCTGGAGGCAGGCGGCCTCCTGCGCGAGCAGCTTGCCCATGAGCTCCGCGTCGTCCGCGACGTCCGGGTGGTGGTACTTGAGCTCGATGGAGGGCAGGCCGTTGACCTCGTACACCAGGGCATCCGTGAGGGACGCCTTGCGCCGGGCGATGGGGTAGCCCTCGAAGATGGAGCGCACGTGCACGACCTTCGCGCGCGGCCGGCCCTGCCACCACGCGCCCAGGTGCGCGCGGAACGTGAGCGCCTGGGCGACCAGGTCTTTTCCGCGTGCGTTCAGCGGGTGGTACGTGACGTTTGGGCCCAGGGCCGGCGCGGGGGCGCCAGGAGCCTCACCAATGGCCACGAGGTCCAGCGGGCCGAACGCGGCGCCCAGCGCCTCCACGAAGGCGCGGATGTGCACGGCCGCGCCCTTGGGAGCGGGGAAGCGGTCGAAGGACGCGTAGACGATTCCGGAGGAGGACACGGGAGGAGGTGCTACCGCGATGGGGGCGCGACGGCAAACGGGGCAGGTGCTGCCCTCGCGAGGAGGTGGCGCGATATAGGGCGGGCCATGCGACCGTTCCTGTCGTTCATCCTGGTGCTGTGCGCGCTCGTCCTGTCCCCTCCTGCTTCCGCGCAACCCGTGCAGGTCGTCGTCACCGGGGCGCCCATCGCGCCGCTTCCGGACGGGCCGGGGACGGGGCTCTGCTCTGTGTCGAGCCGTTGGCTGAGTCCCGCGTCCGACCTCCCGCAGAGCCAGGCGACCTATGTCGGAGGCATCAACGCCTTCATGGAAGGGAGCCGGGCCCGATGGATCACCTCCGTGCTGCGCACGGACACGGACCTGTCGAACAACTTCGACGACGGGGGGACGCTGAGCCAGGGCGACTTCACCGGAGCCTGTGGCGCTGGAGGCTGTGCGTTCGCGTACAGCGGCGGGTCCACCATCTTCGCCACGCGCCTGCGCGGCTTCATCGCCATCTCGGAGGCGCAGGTGGGGAAGTCGCTGCACTTCGGCCTCTATGCCGATGACTCCGTCAGCCTGACGCTCTACGACCGCGCCGCGCAGTCGTACACCGTGGTGGTGCGTCCGCCGACGCTGGGGATCCCCACCTGGCGCCTGACGAGCACGGTCGTCTTCCAACAGGCCGGCCTGTATGGCGTGGAGGTGCTCCACGCGCAGGTTTCCGAGCATGCGGCGCTGGAGTTGTCGTTGTTCGAAGGCACCTTCACGGACTTCGAGCGGCCCGCGAACCAGCCTCCTGTCGTCAATCTGCGGACCGAAGGGTTCGCGCTCATCGCGCCCGAGCAGTTCCACCAGGCGGAGTCAGGCGGGGCCTCCTTCTCGAGCCTCGACCAGTGTGTCCAGTGCAGCCGGCAGGAGGCGAACACGGCCGGGAACGGCGGCTGTGGGACGGGTTACCGCTGCAATGCCGCCGCGCTGTGTGCTCCCTGTGATTCCGCGGCGTCCTGCGGCGCGTCCTGCTCACCGTGCGGGGCGAGCACGCCGTTCTGCTCTGACGCGTTCGAGGACTTCCGGTGCGTGCAGTGCCGAACGGCCGACGACTGCCCGGCCCCGGACGCGTGCCACACCACGGGCTGCTCGGGGAGCGCGACCTGCTCCTCCTCTCCGGTCCCGGACGGAACGGAGTGTCCGGGAGGAACCTGCCAGGACGGTACGTGCGAGTCTTTCGACGCGGGCGTGGACGGAGGTGGTTCGGAGCCCGGCGAGGATGCGGGCAGCCTGGATGGCTCGGTGTCGGAGCCTGATGGTGGCGCGACAGGGCCTTCGGACGCAGGTACGGCGGTGGACGCGGGCGCTCGTGATGCCGGCTCGTCGTGGGAGGATGAAGGGCCGGACATCTCCTCCTGTGGTTGTGGAAGTGGAGCGTCGGGTCTGGCCCCCATGGCCCTGGTGGGACTGGCGCTCTTCGCGCGGCGGAGCCGGAGACACCCAGCGCGGCATCACTGAAGCGCGGTGAGGCGGTGCAGCCCGCCTGTCGTGGGGCTGCCGCTGGGGTCAGGCTTCTTCGTCTGGGAGCAGCGTGCGCAGGAGTTCGTCGTCGGGACCGAGGGGGCGCCAGCCGGGGGGCGGTGGATGGGAAAGGAGCGCATCGCCGGCCTGGCTTACGCGCTCCTTATGGGTTTCTGGGGTGTAGGAGCCCCATCGGGCGAGCGCCATCGCCACCTCGAAACGATTTTTGTCGTCAAAGACTGTCGGCCAGCCGTTGGAGAAGTCTTCCGCCAACTCGCGCACGAACATATCTCGCACCAAGCGCGTGACCTGACGTCGTTGCTCTGCTTCTCCGAGCAAGCCGCTGAATACCTGCACTGCGGCAACATCGTCCTTCCCCAACTCATCGGCCAGGACATAGAGCGGGACCGCAGGATGGGCATCGGCGAAAGCGGTGAGCGAGTCGTAACCACGCTCACGGACCCTCTCGTACAAGCGGGCCCGCACGTTGCCCTCCCAAGGGTTTCTGGCAGTCACTGGCCCCTCCGGGAGGTGAAGTTCATCGGAATCTTATAGTCCCGCATCCTCCTTGCGACGACCTTCAGGATCTCGTTTCGGGTCAACATCCGACCTGCCTTGCGCTCTGCGTCGCGAAGATCCCCCATGATCATCTGGTTCCACTCTCCGGGCCAGGAGCGCCCTTGACGCCAGTTCCCTCCGCCGTGAATGGCCTCATGGTGCGCCTGATCCATCCTGACGCAGAACTGGTCGATATCCATGGCGCCCTTGAACCCGCGCTTCTCGAACCACTCACGGTGCTCTTGAGGCAGGACGTGGTGCTTCGGCGCGTCGGACATGCCGGCTCCGGCCCTTCCAGTTTCGTGCATGGCGCGCACTTCGGGGCTGTCGCCCAGCGCGTCGCGCACGCCCTGTGGCAGGTCCCGGTTCGACTGGGCCATCAGCACCTGACCGGCATGGATGCGAACAGCGGAGCTGACGGCGGGAGCGGAGATGACGCCCGCCTGCACGAGCCTGCGCATCATCTCCACCCATTCGGCGGAGACGACCAGGCGTGAGCCCGTCATCACTCCGCCTGAACCCATCATGAGGCCCACCCCCAGCGTGGCGGGCGCCGCGGGCGGAAGCCGTGGCAGCGACGCCCTCAGCGTCGAGACCAGCGTGAGCATCTCCATGAACTGCGCCACCGCGATGACCTTGCCCGCGCGCTCCGTCGCCATGCGCGCCCCTTCCCGGATGGAATGGAACTCGCGGGTGAGCTGCGCCATCACGCCGGGAAGTGCGCGTGCGGTGGCTTCGACCTGCCCAGGCTCCATCGATGCGAGCGCCGCCATGGAGGGCTCGATCAACTTCTGCACGCGGTCCATGTCCACGAACAGCTGCTCCGGGCTGTAGACGGGACACTGCCCGCGCACGACGTCCGCGAGGTGGAGGAAGTCGAGCCAGGCCGCGAGCAACATGGCGCCCGACATGGCGGCCTGAAGACGTGGGCCCGTCATCCGGAGCAGGGCTCCCTTTAACTCCGCGTCCTCGACCGACCCGGAGGTATTCGCGAGCAGGGTGGCGCTGCCCAGCGCACCTTGGAGCCAGGGCAACTGGTTGGAGCCGTAGGCGATGTAGCGGGTGAAGACATCGTGCGACTGGTACGCCGCGAGCTTGGGAATCGAGCGGGAGAAGGTGCCCGTGGACGTCTTCACCTCGGCGATGGCATCGAGGACCGCCTGCCGTGTCGGTTCCGCGTCCGGAGCGTCCCTGGGAGACTGGCGGCGTGACGGATGCTCCGTGAGTGAGACGGAGGATGCGCGGGAAGAGGAAGGCCATGTGGCCCCAGTCTGGTGCAAGGTGGTCCCTCGCTCAGACACGGAGGCGCAGCCCGCGACCCACAGCGCAAGGCCCAAAAGGAAGACATTGGAGCGGAGACGTTGTTCCAGGGGTTCCCGGCCGTGATGCGCAGCGCTTCTGCCCTGCCATCGCCATCCCGCCCCACGTTCCTGCATCCGCATGTGCGCTCCCGAGAATGCCCACGACAGCGGCATCAAAGGGCGCACGTCTGACGTTCAGCGCCCATCGCACGCGTCCAACGAGTTCGTGCAAGATGGCGCGCATGTTCATGAGCACCGTGGTGATGGTGGCGCTGGTCGCGGCGCCCGCTGCTGCTCCGACTTCAAAGTCGGCTCCGGCCGAATCGCGGACGTGGAGGGTGACCGGCACGGACGTGACGTTCGTGCAGTCCCCGAAGGATCTGCGCGCCCTGCGTGGCGACAAGGAAGTCTTCGGCCTCCAGTCGCGCAAGGCGGCCATCCTCGCCGACTTCGGGGCGGGGCCGAGCATGTCGGATGGGGACTACGTCTCCGAGTCCGTGAACGTGCTGTCCGTGGTCGGGCCGTGGGTGAGCTACGAGCGGTCAGGTTCGGGCTACACCGGCGGCGCGCATCCGTATGCGTCCACGAGCTACGTCACCCAGGACGTGACGAAGGACGCCTTCTCGCTGCTCGACGTGTTCGCTGAGAAGGATGTCCTCCAGGCCCTCAAGGCGGATGGCTTCGTGCGCAAGCACATCCACGACAAGGAGGCCTTCACCCAGGCCATGACGGTGGAGGCGATGCTGCAAAGCCTGGAGGCTGGCGAAGACTGCGTGGGCTTCGACCTGGGGCTCGACTCGGTGAAGGGCTCGGTCGCGTTCCATCACCTCGAAGGTGACAAGGTCGCCGTGCGCATCGCGTTCGGCTACGCCCATGAGGCGTGTCGCGGCAACAAGTTCGTCGTGGGCGTCCTGCTGCCCATTCCCAAGGCCCTGCGGCCCGCGTTCGACCGCGCGGCCAGACGCGAAGAGGGCTTCCTCATGAAGGACGCGAAGGCGGTGAAGGCGCCGTCCGTGAGCTTCACCTGGGAGCCACCCAAGGACGCGAAGTAGCCCTGGGTGACTCGGTGAAGGCCGCGCGTCCTCAGGCTGGCCGTTCGGTGTGACCGTCCGCGTGGCGGGCGAAGCGCCCCTCCTCACGTCCATGCACCGGGTCGGGGTTTGGCCACGGCCAGCCGCCGAAGCCGGTGCGCTGGTAGTCGGCGAAGGCCTGCTGGATCTCCTGCCGCGTGTTCATCACGAACGGCCCGTACTGGACGACCGGCTCGCCAATGGGGCGTCCCTGGAGCATCAGCAGCTCCGTCTCGTCCGCGCCGTTCTCCAGCGCCACGTCCAGGTCGGCGCGCAGCTCGATGGCTCGCGACGGCGGGATGTCGCGGCCCCCCACGCGCAGCGCGGAGCCCCGGAAGAAGTACAGCATGCGGTGCGTGCCCCTGGCCGCCGCGGGCAGCGTCCAGCGCGCGCCCGGCTCCAGCTTGAGCGTCCAGATGGCCACGTCCGAGTCGGCCTGCGCGGCCCAGGACTTCGGCGGCGGCGGCGGCGGCTTCACGTCACCCACCCGGCCGGCGACCACGGTGATCTCCGTGGCGCGCCCCGCTTCGTCCTTCGCGACGTGCCGGGGAATGACGTGGTTCCAGAGCATGGAGAAGTGCGGCGCGACGTGCTTGTTCGCGCGCGGCAGGTTGAGCCAGATCTGGAACAGCTCCAGCGGGTTCGGCGTGTCGGCGCGGAGCAGGGGAAACATCTCCGAGTGGTTGATGCCACTGCCCGCCGTGAGCCACTGCACGTCCCCGCCGCCAAAGCGCGCCGCCGCGCCCAGCGAGTCGGAGTGGTCGATGAGACCGTTGCGCACGATGGTCACCGTCTCGAAGCCCCGGTGCGGGTGCTGGGGGAAGCCCGGCACGACGGTGCCGTGGTACATGTTCCAGCCGTCCCGCCCACCGAAGTCCTGCCCGATGTCGCGCCCCGTCAGCGGGGCCGCGGGGCCAAAGCGCTCGTTGCCCGCGGGATACCGGTCGTCGTGGTGCACGCAGAAGAGGAACGGATCCGGCGTCCGCCACGGACCCATCCCGAGCGGATCCACGCGAATGACGGCTTCTGGCTGAACACCCTGCTGCTGACCCATGGCTTGCTCCCCTGCTTTGTCCGAAGCGCGTGAACACCCCACGGCGGTGGTGACCCCCGCCGCCGCGATGAGCTTCAGCGCTGCTCTCCTGCTGCTCACATCATCCAAGGTCCACCTCGCGCCCGTGGCCGTCCATCCTACTAACAACGTCGTCTCCGGGCCGCTCGGGTCGCGCCGGCTCGTCAGGCGCAGGGGCCCCCTTCACGATGGGACTTCGGCCCCCTGGCATGGCGCATCCGCAGGACGCGCTGGCGGACCTGGACGTGCTCCAGCGCTTCAAGACGCGCCCCCTCCGCGACGGGATGCGCCGTGGCTGCTGGGAGCGGTTCCTCCTGGGGTTCGTGAGCATCGCCGGCACCAAAGCCGAAGAAGTCCCGGAAGGCCCCCTGGCCCGGTTTGACCGCCCTTCCGCCGCGCCCCTACGCTCCGCGCGCGGTCCGCCCGACAGGCGTCGCAGGGAGAGTCCTCCGCCGTGGCGGTCAACATCACCCGATTCCACAACGTGTTTCTCTACCAGTCCCACGCGACGGTGCCGGAGCTGCTGCAGGACATGGAGGTGCTGGGACACCTGGATGCCCGCGCGGAGGAGCAGCTGGGCGCGATGAAGAAGGGCATTTGGCTCACCGGGGTTCCCGGCGGGGTGCTGATCGGGCTGTGCTGGGGCCTCTGGGCCAGCAGCGCGGATGGGGCGACCCCCCTCTCCGGCGAGGAGGCGCAGTTCGCGGATTGGGCGCTCGCCGTCGGCTTGCTGCTGCTGGGCGTGGGCTCCTTCCTGTTCATCTGGCGCTCCCGCCTGCGGCCGCGCGACCTGGACAACCGTCGCTATGACCTGGCGCGGGTGCTGCTCAAGCGCCTGCACGTGGACCTGGCGCCGGACGCATCCGTGCGGCTGAAGCTGGACCTGCGGCAGCCCGACGTGCAGGACAAGCGCGTCAAGCAGGAGATGGTGGGGTGGTGGGACACGCAGTTCTTCGTCGACCCGTGGTTCACGCTGGAGGGCCGGCTGGCGGATGGCACCTTCCTGAAGATCCACATGGTGGAGCGGCTCCAGAAGCGCGAGCGCTCCAAGACGAGCGCCAGCGGCAAGACGCGGACGAAGACCAAGACGAAGGGGTTCGCCCGGCTGGACGTGTCCCTGCGCGTGAAGGCGGACCGTCATCCGGGGCTCGGGGCGTTGAAGGCGCAGGCCACCCGGGCCCTGCGCCTGCCCCGGCGCGTCGAGCTGGAGCGGGTGCGCGTCGCGGCGGACCGGCTGTCCGTGCGCGCCCGCCTGGCCCAGGACTGGGTGGCGCGGGAGGGGCGGGCTTTGGAGAAGGATGACGCGTCCCGCACCGCGACGATGATGCTGCTGAGCCTCTACCAGGTGCTCCACTACGCCCGGCGGCGCGGCAAGTGGCAGGCGGCGCGGCGCCAGCGACGGTCGGTTTGACCTACCCCGGGGCGCCTCCTACGCTCGGTCACGGCCGACCGCTGGACGGTCCCGGCTGAACAAGGCTCCTCCCCGTGGCGCTCGACCTCTCCGCATTCCAGAAGACCCTCGTGTATCAGGCCCACGCCCCCGTGCCGGAGGTGCTGGAGGACCTGAAGGCCCTGGGGTCGTTGGACCAGAAGGTCGAGTCCGTACGCCGCGCGCTGTGGATCGCCGCCTGGGTCCTGCTGGGGGTGGGTTTCCTGTCCTGCTTCGTGCTGGGCCCGTTCGGGCTGCTCGGGGCCGCCGTGGCCGTGGTGCTGTTCATCGTGCGCGCGCGCCGCGGCCGGACGGACCTGGAGAACCGGCGCTATGGCCTGGTCACCACGCTGCTGACGCGCCTCCAGGTGGACCTGGAGAAGGACGCGCGCGTGGACCTGACGCTGGACCTGGCGCCGAACGACGAGGTCCGCAAGCGCGTGGACCAGGGCTCCAAGGGCCAGTGGCAGTACGAGGACTTCACCGACACGTGGCTGCAACTGCAGGGCCGCTTCGCGGACGGCACGCACCTGCACCTGTCCATGGTGGAGCACCTGCGGAAGCGCAGCCGCACGCAGCGCAATGCCCGTGGCAAGACGAAGACGAAGCGCAAGCAGAAGGGCAAGGCCCTGATGCAGGTGTCGCTGCGCGTGAAGCCGGAGCGTCACCCCGGGCTCGCGTCACTGACCACGAGCGCGAAGAGCGCCGCGCGCCTGCCGCCCGGCATCCACCTGTCGCGGATCCGCGTGGACGCCGACCGGGTGGCGATGCGCGCCCTGCTGGACCATGACTGGGTCGCGCGCGCGCCGAAGCCCGAGTTCCCTCGGGCGTCCCTCGCGATGGCTCCCAGCAAGGGCCGCAAGCCCAAGGTCCCGGTGGTGCCGCCCGGGAAGCACGACGCGTCGCGCACCGCGACGATGATGCTGCTGAGCCTCTACCAGGTGCTCAACTTCTCCAGCTCCCAGCGAAGGCGCTCGGATGCGAGGGCCACCTCATGAAGCTGCGTGTCCTGTTCCTCGTGGGCCTGGGAGTGCTCGCGTCCTCGGCGTGTTCGCAAGGGGGCGCTCCCGGCGCGAACGAAGGGGCCCGGCCCACCCAGGCTCGGTCCGCCGCGGAGGCCGAGCCGAAGGAGGCCGGCGCCAAGCTCAAGTTCAAGGACGGCGACGACCGCGAGCGCTTCTCGCTCAAGCCGAAGGACGACGGCGCCAAGCTGGTGGACGGCGAGGACCGGGAGCTTGCCCGCTACAAGTGGAAGGGCGGCGACCTCAAGGTGACCGGTCCGGACGACACGGTGCTGGCGTACGTCACCGGCGGCCCGGACGTGCTCCAGGTGAAGGATGGCGCGAAGGGGGCCGTGCGCTACACCCTCGCGCGCGAGGGCGCCGGCTGGAAGCTCACCGACGCGCAGGGCGCCGTCCTGAACACCGTGGCCTTCGAAGGCGGTGGCGCGTCCGTGAGGGGCGCGTCCGGCGCGGAGGAGCTGCGCGTGAAGGTGCGCGAGGGCAAGTTGTCCCTGCGCGACCCGGCGGGCAACACGGTGCTCGCCACCAAGACGCCGGTGTCCCCCGAAGCCGCCGCGTGCCTGGGCTTCGGCTCCCTGGACCTGCCCGTGCGCATGGCCCTGCTCTTCCGCCTCCAGAACCCCGCGGGCGCCTCCGCGCCCTGAGCCATCCGCCATGTCCCCTCCCTTCCCCTCCGCCGAACACTGCCTGGAGACGTCCGGCTTCCTCTTCTCCCACGCGTGCGAGCGCGCGGCGGCCACGCAGTGCACGCGCTGCCAGAAGCCGCTGTGCCTGCTGCACATGCGCATGCTCGACGGCGCGGAGTCGGTCTGCGTGTCGTGCGCCCGGATGGCGGACAACGGCGAGAGCAACGACGGCTCCGAGACCGACTGGGACGAGAACGACCCCAGCTACTACTACGACGGCTACGGCTACTACGGTCGTGGCGCGTGGACGACGGCGGGCGCCTCCCACGACAGGAACGACTTCACCGAGGCCGACGGCGAGAGCCTGCGCCGCGAGGACGACGCCTCCTTCGAGGAGGACCTGGGCGGGAGCTGAGCGGCCGTGCGACGTCAGCACTGGCGCGTGTACGCGCTCGGCGGAGGCCTGGGGCACCTGACGCGCGCCGGGGCCCTGGCGCGCGCCGCCGTGGCGCGGGGCCACGCGGTGGACCTGCTCACCAACAGCCCGTTCGCCCCGGGCCTGCCCCTGGAGTCGCTGCTGGGCCCCGGCGCCACCGTGCACCGCCTGGACGCGCGCCTGGACAAGGCGGCCACGGTGGCGGCGGTGACGGCGTGGCTGGGCGCCTCGACGCCGGACGTGCTGGTGGTGGACACCTTCCCCCGGGGCCTCGCGGGGGAGCTGCCCGGGCTGCTGCCCACGGTGCGCGCGCCGCGCGTGCTGGTGCACCGCGACCTGAACCCCGTCTACGTGGAGCGCTTCGACGTGGCCCGCGCGGTGGACGCGTTCGACCTGCTCGTCGTGCCCGGGGAGGACGCGCCCTTCGCGCACCACCCGCGCGCGGTGCGGACGCCACCGTGGCTGCTGCTGGACGCGGACGCGCTGCTGCCGCGAGAGCAGGCCCGGCTGCGGCTGGGGCTGGAGGCGAACGGGGCCCGGCCGGTGGTGGCGGTGCTGGGCTGCGGCCGGCCGGAGGAGGTGGTGGACGCGCGCGACACCGCCGGGCGGCTGCGCGCGGCGCTGGGGGCGCGGGCCGACGTGCGATGGCTGGTCCCCACGGCTGGAGATGGTGCGGGCGCGGCCGGGGGCCTGGCCGTCTGGCCGGCGCTCGCGGTGCTGCCGGGGGTGGACGTGCTGGTGGGGTCCGGCGGCTACAACACGGTGCGGGAGGCGCGGGCCACGGGGACGCCGCTCGTCGCGTGGGCGCGGCCCCGGCTGTATGACCGGCAGGCCCTGCGGCTGACGGACGGGGAGCGCGTCACGGACGCGGCGGAGCTGGAGGCGCGGGTGGCTTCCCTGCTGGAGGCCGTCCTCCGGGCGGGGGGGCCCGGGCGTCCTCCTGCCTACGTCAACGGCGTCCACCGGGCGGTGGACGCCATCGAGCGCGTCGCGCTCAGTGCTTGAAGCCCTGGTGGCTGGCGGCCGGCTCGATGCCGTGGGCCATGATGAAGTGGTAGAGCACCTGCGGGTCGTCCTTCGGTCCGCCCATCAGCTCCACCAGGAAGTGGCCCTGCTGCGGGTCCGCGTCCGGATCCGGCGAGACGGAGACTTCGGAGACCTCACGGCCCACCATCACCATCTCGCCCACCAGGGACTTGCCCTTGATGAGCTGGAGGACGTGCTGGCGCTCCTCTTCCATCAGCATCCAGTGGAAGTCGTCGTGGTCGAACAGGGTCATGTCCGGGGAGCCGCACCGGAGGATGCAGTTGGTGTGCTCCTGGATCCATCGCCAGAAGGCATCGAACGTCAGGGTGCGGGCCGGTGGGGAGATCAGATCCATCGGGAGACCTCTTCGGAAGGGGGCGGGCGCCCGGACGCCAGCAGGCGCGTCGGGGTGCGTGTGCGTGCTGCCTAGCATGGCCGGGCCTCGTGGGGCCGGCTCCTTTTCAAGGGGCTGTTGGGGGCTGGCCTGCCAGCCAGGGGAGGTGAATCCCCGATATCGGACGCTTGTTGCTCTCCTCAGGAAGAGGACGGCGTCGAAGTGGGTTGGCGCCGCCCGGAGGGAGGATGCTCAAGCATGAAGAGGGACGCCGGGCGGAGGCCCGCACGGGGCGCGCGATGAGTCTGCGCGCCTTCTTCTCCACCGTGGTGGGTGGCCTGGTGCTGCTCAGCCTGCTGTCCGCCACCCTGCTCGTGGGGGTGACCCAGGCGCTGGAGCGCGTGGCCTCCACCCTGAGTGAATCCGTGGACGGGGTGCGGCAGGCGGAGGAGCTGGAGGTGGACCTGCTGGTCCACTCGCGGCTCGTCTCGTCGCCGGACACGCCCCTGGTGGCGGACCCCTCGCGGGGGCGCTCGCCGCTGGAGATTGAATCGGACGTGCACCGTCAGTTGAAGGATCTGCACACCACCGCCTCCACCGACGAGGAGCGTCAGGTGGTGGCGGAGGTGGAGCGCCACGTGGGCGCCTACCTGGAGGCGCAGCAGCGGCTGTCGGAGACAGGGCGGAACTCGTCGTCGTTCGACGGGCGGATGGTGGCCACGCTGGACGCGGCGCTGCGTTCGCTGGAGCGCCTCATCCAGATCAACGTGGACCAGGCCCAGCATGAGCGCGTGCTCGCGAACCGCTGGAGCGACACGGCCAACCTGCTGGGGCTGGTGCTGGGCCTGCTGCTGCTGACGTCGCTGGGGCTGGGCAGCTTCTGGCTGCGGCGCTCCGCGCTGCGTCCGGTGGCGGGCCTCCAGCGTGCGATGCGCGCCTTTGGCGCGGGCCGCGACAAGGCCTCGCGCGCGCCGGAGGAGGGCCCGTCGGAGATCCGCGACATGGCCCAGACCTTCAACGAGATGGCGGACAGCCTGACCCACCAGCAGGAGCAGCAGCTGGCGTTCCTGGCGGGCGTGGCGCACGACCTGCGCAACCCGCTGTCCGCCCTCAAGCTGTCCACGGCGCTGGCGGCGCCCGGCCGCGCGGAGGTCACCCCGGAGCGGATGCAGCGCACGCTCTCGCTGGTGCGCCGGCAGGTGGCCCGGTTGGACCGGATGGTGGGGGACCTGCTGGACGCCACGCGCATCGAGGCGGGCAAGCTGGAGCTGCAGCCGGAGGTGCGCGACACGCGCGAGCTGGCGCGCTCCGTGGTGGAGCTGTACCAGTCCAGTGAGCCCGGCCACACGCTGGAGCTGGCGCTGCCCGACGCCCCGGTGCTGGTGCGGGCGGACCCCGCGCGGCTGGAGCAGGTGCTGACCAACCTGGTGAGCAACGCGCTCAAGTATTCACCGGCGGGCAGCCGCGTGGAGGTGTCCGTGCAGGGGGACGCGCACCACGCGGTGGTGGCCGTGGCGGACCAGGGCATCGGCATGTCCCCGGAGGAGCTCAAGGGGCTCTTCGTGCCGTTCCAGCGCGCGGGCAACGCCAGGCAGCGCGCCCCGGGCGTGGGGCTGGGGCTGTCGGTGTCGCGGCGGATCATCGAAGCGCACGGCGGCCGCATCGAGGTGGAGAGCCAGCCCGGCCAGGGCTCCGTGTTCCGCGTCCTGCTGGCCCGGGTGGACGTCAGCGCCCCGGGCCTGCCCGCCGCCCCCGACGAAGAGGAGCCCGCCGAGGGCGAAGGCACCGGCGCCCTGCACTGACGGCCGGCTGGAGCCGGGGCCCGCGGCGCGGGGCAACCGTTGCCTGCCGCGCGTCGGCGTGGGGCCCGGGACGGCAAAGGGATGCGCCCGGACCGGGCAGGGCGTACCTTGCGGCACCAACGTCAGGAGCCGTCTGGATGATGAAGATTTCGCGCCGGGCCGTGCCGCTCGCCGCCCTGCTGGTGCTGGGAGGATGCGCGGGGCGTACGCAGTCCGCGCCGCCCGAGGCCGCCGCCGAGCCCGTGCAGGCGCCGCCCGCTGTCGTCCAGTCCACGGAAGGGGGCTTCAGCGTGGCGTTCCCCGGCCCCGTCACCGAGGAGCGGCGCGTGCAGCCGACCGACGTGGGCGAGGTGACGCTGCACACCTTCATCTCCGCGCGCGCGGACGACGACACGGCCTACTACGTCTCCTACACGGACTTCCCGCCCTCGGCGGTGGCCCAGGTGGACCCGCGCGACGTGGTGAGCCGCGCCAGCCAGGGGGCGCTGGAGGCCCTGGGCGCCACGGGCATCTCCGCGAAGCCGGTCCAGATGGAGGGCGGCTTCCCGGGCCAGGAGGTGGGCGGCCTGTCCGGCCCGCGCCGGCTGCGCGGACGCTTCTTCATGGTGGGGCCCCGCCTGTACCAGCAGCTGCTGCTGCACCCGGAGGGGCGCCCGCCACAGGACGCCAACCGCTTCTTCGACTCCTTCCGGCTGGACCCGTCCGTGGCGGGGCGGTTGGGCAAGCAGACGCGCGGCACCTGAGGCCAACGGGCGCGCGGACCCTTCAGTGCAGGGGGTGCACGAAGCGGCGCACGCAGGCGACCAGCACGTCGCGGTCGAAGGGCTTCTGGAGCACCTCGCGGATGACGGGGTGCTTCTCCTCGCCGGAGCTGATGGTCACGACGGGCACGTCCGCGAACGTGGGCCGCAGGTGCAGCGAGTCCAGCAGCAGCCAGCTGTCCCGCTGCGGCGTCCACATGTCCAGGAGGACCAGCGCCGGGGGCGGGTGGGTTTCCAGCCACGAGAGCGCCGCGTCCCCGTTCGCGGTGGCGACGATGGTGAGGCCTTCGGCGGTGAGGATCTCCACGAGCGCGTCGCGCAGGTCGCTGTCGTCCTCGACGATGAGGAGGGTGGGGGAGGCGCGGCTCATGGTGCCCGGACGCATAGGCCGGACACGCGCCGTGGGACAGGGCACATCTGCCGGGTGCGACCGGCAGCGTGACGTCCCTTTTCCACCACGCGGGTGCGGCTCAGGACTTGTCGAACATGGCCTGCAGGACGCGCCAGGCCAGCTTCACCTCGGGGCCGGAGCGGCACGCGAGGTAGTCGCAGATCTCCGCCACGCCGTCGGAGCGTTCGAGATCGAAGGAATGGAAGAGGGTCTTGAGCGACACGTCCAGGCCCACGGACAGCTTGCCCAGCGTGTCGAGCGACGGTGAGAAGCCACCGCGTTCGATGCGGCGGATGGCCTCCACGGACAGGTCACTGCGCTCGGCGAGCGCTTCCTGGGTCAGGCCGCGATGGGTGCGCATGCTTCGCACGTGGTCGCCAAATCTTCGGTGGAGCTTCGTCCACGTTGTCAGCCGGTTCTTCGCCATATTCGCTGCGGACAATCTGGGGTCTCGTCGCGGTGTGTGAAGGGCGCGTGTTGGCGGTCTGACCGAGCATTCGCGCCGAGGGCGGATACCCCCCTCTTCCCAAAGGGGCGCGATGGCCTGGAGCGTGCGGTGTCGGACGGATGTCCTGGACGGGGGTACGGGGCGGGGCGGCCCGCGGGGCAACCGAGCACGGGGTAGGGAACATGCGCAGCCCCGGGCTTTCGTCTACGCTCGGGGGTCACATGACGGTTCCCGAAGTCTCGCGGGGGCGCGAGCGGGCGTGGCTGTTCGCCCTCCTGGCGGGTGCCCTGCTCCCCGGGTGCGAGTCCCGCACACCCTCTCACCGAATCCCCCTCACGACGCCGCTGGAGAAGCCCGCCGCGTCAAAGCCCGTGCGTCCGGAGCCGACGCTGTCCGCGCCGACCCCGGAGCCTCCGGTGCCGGAGGCGGCCTCCGCCCGGGCCCCGGTGGAGGCTTCGCGACGGGGGGATGCGTCCGCTGATGCATCGGTGCCGGTGCAGGCTTCGCGGCGGGTGGATGCGTCTGACAAGCCAGGTGCCCCGGTGGAGGCTTCGCGCGGGGGCACGTCCGCCGAGGCCCAGGTGCTGGGGGTGGAGGCTTCGCGCCGGACGGGCACGTCCGCCGGTGCCCTCGCTCCGGCGCGGCAGGAGGCGGCCGACACGCATGCGCGGATGCAGGCCGTGGCGGTGGTGGGGGAGGCGAACCGCCTCGCGCCGCCCCTGCGCGGCGCGCTCCGCGCCATGCCTCCCACCACCGAGCAGAGCCGCCGCCTGCATGCGCTGGGGACGCGGTTGATGACGCCGGGCGGTGCGGTGGAGGCTCCGTGTCTTGAACCCACGGACACCGGCTGCGCGCGCTCCGCGCTGACGCCGTTCTTCGCCGCGCTGGATGGGCTGGTCACGGGCGCCGGGGAGGCGACGAAGGCCCCCACGGTCATCGCCGCGTTCGGCAACTCGCTCATCGCGGGGGACCGCATCGTGGACGTGATGCGTGACGAGCTGGTCGCCGGCTTCGGCGGGGCGGGGCGGGGCGTGCTGCTGGTGGACCGCATGGCGCCGTACGGAGGGAGGACGCGCACGGCCGCCGTGAGCAACGGCTGGCAGCCGCGCACGCTGGGCGAGCTGCGCGCGCCGCCGCACCCGTTCGGCATCACCGGCGTGTACCACGTGGCCACCGAGGCCCGGGCCCGGGGCCGCTTCAAGCTGGAGGGCGAGCCGCGCGGGACGCTGTGGTGGAGGGACGTGAAGGACGCGGGCCGCCTCGTCGTGTCCGTGGACGGCGCGGTGCTGGTGCGCACCGAACCCCAGGGGGATGGGGCCAGCCGCACCACGTCCTTCGACCTGCCCGCGGGGGCGAAGTGGCTGGACGTCACGGCCGAGCGCCCGGGCGCCATCGTCCAGGGCGTGGTGCTCCAGCAGGACGGGCCGGGCATCGTGCTGGACATGCTCGGGGTGCCGTCCGCGGATGCCACGCTGTACTCGCGGCTGGAGGAGGACGCGCTGAAGGCGCAGCTCGCGCAGCGCGACCCGAAGCTGTTGCTCTTCTTCCTGGGAGGCAACGAGTCCAAGCGCCTGGAGTGGAAGCGCACCGACCTGGACACCGTGCGCCGGGACCTGACGGCCCTCCTGCGCCGCACCCGCGCCGTCTCCCCCGGGAGCGCGTGCCTGGTGGTGGGGCCCATGGACGCGGTGCAGGACGGGCACGTCAAGGGCAAGCCGCTGACGCAGCGGCCGTTCCTGGAGGCCACCATCCTCATTGAGCGCGAGGTGGCGCTCGCGGAGGGGTGCGGCTTCTTCAGCCTGTTCGCCGCGATGGGCGGCGCGGGTTCGCTCGCGCGCTTCAACCAGGCGGGGTTCATGCACGACGACCTGGTGCACCCGCGCGGGCAGGGGTTGGACCTGCTGGGGCAGCTGGTCTCGGATGCGCTGCTCCAGGCCTGGGTGGAGCAGGGCACGCCGCTGGCGCCGCCGCTCACGTCCTCGCGCGAGGAGGCCCCGACGTGGCCCGCCGAGGCAAGCAAGCCGACCGCGGAGGACGTGCGATGAGGCGTGCCTTCGTCGCGCTGTGGCTGTTCGTGGGCGCGGCGCCCGCGCCTGTCGAAGCGAAGGCGGCCGTGCCCGCGCCGGAGTCCCGCGCGAAGTCCGCGGCCCCCGCGCCGGAGCCCCGCGCGAAGGTCGCCTCGGAGTTCCCGCCGGAGGTGGCGCGGGCGCTGGACGCGCTGGTGCGCGCGGACCTGAAGCAGGGCCCCACGGCGGGACTGTCGGTGGGGGTGATGCGCGGCGGCCAGCGGTGGACGCGCGGCTATGGCCTCCGCGACCTGGGCAAGAAGCTGCCGGCCACGGTGCGCACCACGTACCGCATGGCGTCCATCACCAAGTCCTTCACGGCGGTCGCGGTGATGCAACTGGCGCAGGCCGGCAAGCTGGACCTGGACGCGGACATCCGCACGCTGGTGCCCGAGTACCCGGTGAAGCAGTGGCCGGTGACGGTGCGGCAGTTGCTGGGACACCTGGGCGGGGTCCCCACCTACGACAGCCCGAGCGCGGGCAACAACACGAAGCCGGTGTCCACGCGCGAGGCCATCGGCTTGTTCGCGGAGCGCCCGCTCGTGTCGGAGCCGGGCACGCGCTACCTGTACACGACGTGGGGCTTCAACCTGCTGGGCGCGGCGGTGGAGACGGCGTCCGGCCAGTCCTACCGCGAGTACCTGCGCGACCACGTCTTCGGGCCCGCGAACATGACCCACGCGGACCTGGACGTGCTGGGCACCCGTGACGCGCAGCACGCGCTGGGCTACCGCGTGGCGGGCGGCGCGCTCAAGCCGTCGCGCTTCCTGGACGTGACCAGCCGCTTCGCGGGCGGCGGCACGCGCGCGACGGTGGAGGACCTGCTGGGCTTCGCGCGCGCGGTGCTGGACGACGCGCTGGTGACGAAGGCGACGATGGGCCGCATGCAGGCGACGATGGTGACGCGCGACGGGCGCATCACCGACTACGGCATGGGCTTCGCGACCTACCCGCTCCGGGGCCACTACATCGTGGCGCACGCGGGCGGCCAGCCGGAGACGACGACGCTGCTGGTGCTGCTGCCGGCGGAGGACACGGCCATCGCGCTGGCCACCAACGTGGAGGACGAGGCGAAGCGGCTGCGCCGGCTGTCCCTGCGGTTGATGGAGACGGTGCTGGACGAGGGCGCGCCGGCGCGGGGCGGCCACTTCACGGACCCCGTGGACGCGGTGGCGTACGAGGGCATGGGCCGGCTGGCGAGCTACGGGCTCGCCTACCACGACTGGGCCACGCGAGGGCCCGGCGCGCTGCCGCCGGAGGCGGACCTGACGGGCGCGTTCGCGAAGGTCGAGGCGCTGCTCGAACGGGCCGCCATCGCGCGAGACACGCGGGGCGCGATGGAGCGGATCCGCGGCGCGCACGAGCCCCGGGGCGAATCCGTCTTCATCCGCGTGGGCGCGCACATGGCGGCCACGGTGGAGAAGGTGCTGGGCGTGGAGCGGCTGCGCGCGTACCGGACGCAGGGCGCGGCGGCCTTCTTCGCGGACTACCTGGCCGCGTGCGAGTCGCTGAAGTGCCCGGAGTCGGAGCGCTTCAACAAGGGCGTGCGGGACGACGTGGCGCGCTTCGTCGCGGGGTGGAAGCGCGCGGAGGTGCCGGCGCTGCGGCGCTCGCGGCTGGAGGACGTGAAGGACCCCGAAGGGCTGTGGCCCACGCTGAAGGAAGCGGCGGCGCGCGCGCCCTCGGTGCGGCCGGACTACACGGATGAGCTGCTGACGCTGGCGGACCGCGCGAAGCGCAAGCCGGCGGAGCGGATGCGCTGGCTGGAGCGCGCGACGGAGCTGCACCCGGAGTCGATGGACGCGCACCTGGCGCGGGCGGTGGGGTTGCTCGAAGCGGGCCGTGAGTCGGAGGCCGGGCCGCACGTGCGCGAAGCGTTCGAGACGCCAGAAGGGTCGCTGGTGCTGTCGCCCACGGGCTTCCTGCGGAGGCTGCTGGACACGCGCTCACCGAAGGTGGCCCGGGGGCTGCTGCGCACGGCGGTGACGCTGCATCCGGACGCGCCCGAGCTGTGGGATGCGCTGGCCAAGCGCGAGCGGGCCCTGGGCGACGCGGGCGCGGCGAAGGTGGCGCAGGGGCAGGCGAAGCGCGCCCGCCAGGTCCGGGCGGCGCAGGAGGCCCGGGCTCCGCTTCCGCCGGGCATCGTGGCGCCCGCCGGGAGCGCGCCGGACAAGGCGCCCAGTGGGACCACGTCGCCTTCGGTGCCGGTGGATCCAGAGGCCCCACCGGAGCCGTAGGGCGGGACCTCCGCGAGGGGGCGGCGGTGTGTGTGGGGCCGCCAGGAGCCCTGGCCTCGGGCGCGAGGGCCTCGACAGGTGCTTCAGGTCCGGAGCGCGGGGCCGCCCGCGCGGTGCGTGTGTCCTGGAAGGCCGCATGCTCGGAGGAGGCCGGGCCGTGCGAGGATGCGCGGCGATGACGCCTTCCTGTCCTTCTTGTCAGGCCCCCTTCGTTCCCGGCGCACAGACGTGTGGCGCGTGTGGTGCCGCGCTGCTGGTGGCGCCGACCCCCGGAAGCTCCGAGCCTGTCTGCGCGGTGCATCCGCAGTGGCGGAGCGTGGGCACCTGCGCCCGGTGCGGTGCGTTCGCCTGCGCCAGTTGCCTGCGCCAGGGCTCCGAGGGCGGGGTGTGCGCGAGCTGCCATGACCGCGCGCCCATGGGCACGGTGCCGTGGGACCGGCGTGGGGAGCTGGGGACGCTCAAGGCGTTCTGGCAGACGTGCCTGGGCATGCTGATGCGGCCCACGGAGACGCTCAAGGGCATCAACCCCGACGCGCCGGTGGGCAGCTCGATGACCTTCGTGCTGCTGACGGCGGTGGCGGGCTTCGTGACGACCGGCCTGCTCTACGCCGTCATCTTCGGCGGCATCATGGCGTTCGTGCCCGAACCGGAGGGGAGCACCCCGGACAACCCCATCAGGCCCCAGAGCGCGAAGCTGTTCGTGGTGGTGGGGATGCTGGTGTGGACGGTGCTGATGCCCCTGGTCAGCGCGGGCATGACGTTCGTGAACGCGGGCATGGACCACCTCCTGCTGCGCATGGGCGGCGTGGAGCGTGGCTTCTCGGTGACGATGCGCGCGCACGCGCTCTCCCTGGCGCCCTACATCGTCGGCGTCATCCCCTTCGTGGCGCTCTACTCCGCGCCCTTCTGGGCCATGGGCCTGCGCGTGGTGACGTACCGGACGCTGCACCGCACCACCTGGGGCACCGCCGCGGCGGGCGCGCTCCTGGCGCCGGTGCTCTCCTGCTGCATCTGTGGCGGCGGCTACGCGGCCATCATGTTCGCGGTGTTCAAGGGCGTGTCGGGCAGCGGGGACTGAGCGGCCCTACGGCGGGCCGGACGCGGCGGTGGCGCCGTGGGGCACCCGCGGGCTGGCGGTGGGCCAGAAGCGGGCGCCGCGAAGCCCGTCGAAGGACGCGGCCAGCCGCTTGGAGTCCAGGTCGTAGACGCGCGCCTGCGTCGTGCCCGCGAGCAGCAGCAGGTCTCCGCGCGCCATCGCCTGCACGGGGCTCCGGGCGGACAGGCCCAGGCCCTGGGGCTCCGCGAGGTGGCCGTCATCCACCTCCCAGCGCACCGGCATCATGAGCGTGGTCTGCTCCCCCGCCGTCCGCCAGGCGAAGAGCGGACCGCTCCGGGTCTCCACGCGCGCCCAGCCGCCGAACACGTCGTGGCCCCGGTGCGCCACCACGGCGTCGAGCCGCGCGGCCTCCTGGCTGTCTTCCTCCAGGGACTGGAGCGCCAGCGCGTCTGGATCCACCGACACGGTGGAGGACACCAGCATCTCCGTCGTGGTGAGCGCGAACACGGCGTCCGCGTCGTCGCCCGTGGCCACGGTCTCGATGCGCTTCCACACGCCGGCCTCCAGGCGGAACGCGTGCGCCAGCCCCGCCCCTTCCTCCGTCTCCGGGATGGGGATGCGCCGGCCCTCGAAGAGGAAGACCTCCCTCGCGCCGTCCGCGCGGCGCACCAGGTCCCCGGTGTGCGCGACCAGGGCCACCAGCCGGCCCACCGAGTCGAACCCCACCGCCCCCGTCAGGCCCTCCTCGGGCAGCAGCTGCGCCGCCGACTGACCGGAGGTGAGGTCCACCACCCACACGCGCCCGGGCCCCCGCGCGCTGCCGGCCGGGTCGCGCACGGCCGCGTGCCGTCCATCCGCGCTCCACGCGAACTGGAGCCCGTCACACGCCGCATCCACCGTGAGCAGGGCCCTGCGTCTGCCGTCGGACTCCAGGCGCAGCCAGGTACAGCCCGACGGCGCCGCGTCCTCCAGCACGGAGAGCGAGAACGGCGCCACCTTCACCGGCGCCAGCGGGACCTCCGGCTCGGGCACGGAGGGCTCCGGGGGCTTCTGACAGGCGCTCATGAGGAGCACGGCGCTGACGAGGCACGAGGCGCGGACCATGTGCAACCCTCCCGGAAAAAGATGACCACCATGTAATATGGCAGAAATCCGGGTAAGAGCGGAAGACACTTGGAGCGCACATGGTGTCACCGGACATCAGGTTCCGGGAACGGCCTCGGTCGTGGGCAGGGGCGCGGGCGCTTCCTCGGACGCGGCGAAGGCCTTCTCGAACTCAGGGCTGGAAACCAGCTTCTTCAAGAAGTCCTGGGTGGCCGGCATGAAGGCCTGCGCGGTCAGATTGCAGGCGTTGTCTCCAATGGGGCTGCTGGAGAAGCTGCTCACGTGGGACACCTGGAAGGGCTGCACGGGGCTGGCGGAGACGCTCGCGGCCAGGTTCCAGGTTCCGTCTATCGAGCTGAAGTCGAGCTCGTGGAACTTCGCGGAGAGCTCCACCTTGCTCTTGTCCGAGTAGACCCCCGCCATGCGCAGCTCATCCCGGAGGGCCGCCTGGAGGTACTGCTCGAAGGTCTTCTGGTCCGGCGGAGCCACCGGGCCCGCGCCGCGACAGAGGATTTCCCGCTGGGGCCCGGACTCCGAAATGAAGTCAGACACCTTGAGCGCGCCCTGCGGGTACTTCTTCTGCAACGACCGGAGCATCTCCACGTTGTCGACGGACACCGAATAACGCGTGACCGTATAGGCTGGACACGCGGAGAGCAGCAACGCAGCGACGACGACACCCATGCCTTGAATCGAGCGGACCAATCGGTTTCCCCCTGTGAAAGGTGGTCCGACTCTAGCGTCCTGCCCCTACAGCGCCATGTATGCGCGCGCCGCCGGCACGGAGTAGAACTTCCCTTCCGGCAGCACGTACGCGGTGAGCTTCCCGCCGTACACGCAGCCGGAGTCCAGCCCCAGCGCGAAGGGGTGCTTCTGCAGGCCGCGCATCGCGTCATGGCCGAAGACGACCAGCTCCGGGCCCTTCCACAGGCTGCCCCAGGGCTCTCCCGCCTCCAGCCGCTTCGACGGCGTCCCGTCCGCCGCGATGCTGCGCATGTTCAGCAGGAACTCCTCCTTCTGCTCCCCGATGGGCACCCCGGGCACCAGGCCCGCGTGCACCGCGACCACGTTCAGCTCCGGGAAGTGCGCGTAGGCGGGCAGCGTCGCCAGGTACGCCCAGTCCTCCGCCGTCAGCGTGTCCAGCACCTGCCGGTGCTCCGGCTTGAGCTTCTTGCCCTTCGCCGCGCGGCCCGCGTGCCAGCGCAGCACGTGCGCGTCGTGGTTGCCCTTCACCGCCCGGAAGCCGTGCTCCCGCGCCCGCCGCACCACCCCCGCCGAGTCCGGCCCCTTCGCCACCAGGTCCCCCACCAGCACCACCCGGTCCGCCGGACTCCAGTCACACGCCTTCAGGAGCGCATCCAGCTCGCTGGAACAGCCGTGCACATCCCCGATGAAGAGCGTTCGCATCCCACCCCCCTCTTAACGCACTGGCCGCGTCCGCCCTGCCCGGTTTCTCGGGCCCCTGACGTCCAGGGCGGGGCTCGCGCGCCGCGTCACTCGGAGTGGGTGCGCAAGAGCCGGCTCAGGCTCACGTCCAATTGACTGGAGATGAGCCGCAGCACGCTGTCCAGCTGCGAGCGCGTCAGCCGCAGCCGCTCCGTCAGCCGCTGCCGCGTCCCGTCCAGCAGCTCCTCCTGCGCCCCCACCACCCAGCGCGCCGCCGTGGAGCGGTGCACCCCGTAGAGGGCCCCCAACTGGTCGATGCCCAGCCCGTCCAGGTACTTCAGCCGCAGGAAGTTGCGCTGCCGCGCCGACAGGGCCGCCAGCGCCGCCTGGAACGACGCGCTGAACTCCGCCCGGTACGTCTGCTTCAGGTACGCCAGCTCCGGGTCATCCCCGGGCGCCACCAGCATGGACAGGTCGCCGTCCTCCGACTGCCCCTGCCCGGAGCGCTGGCGCTGCCAGTCCAGCGCCAGCCACAGCGCCGCCGCGCGCACCCAGCCCGCCAGCGGCCCCGTGCCCGGGTAGGCGGCCAGCCGCGCCGGCGCGTCCGCGCTCCCCACCAGCATCCGCTGCCGCAAGAGCTGGCGCACCTCGTCCAGGCCCGCCGCGGGCAGCTTCAGCCGCGCCACCGCCGCGTCCACCTCCGGCATCAGGCGCGACTCGAAGGTCGCCAGCGCCGTGGGCAGCCCGTCCGCCGCCGCCCGCGCCAGGTACACGTCCGCCATGTGCAGCTTGCCCCAGGCCTCCTCGTTGCCCTCCGCCGGGACGAGCCGGGCCAGGTGCGCCGCGAAGCGCGGGCCCTCCAGCGTCACCCCGGGCCAGGACTGACGGGCCGCCTCCAGCGCCGCCGCCAGCCGCTCCTGGAGGACGGGCAGGGCACCAGGGGGCTCCGCTCTTCCTCGGGCGGTCATGAACGCCTGGGCTAGGGGCAAATCCGGAGGGGCCACGCCACGGAACACTATCACCGGCCCCTGTCACGCCGCCGAACCACTCCCCACGCCGCAACCGCTTTCCCGGAGTCCAGGTGTCCCCCGGGACACGCTCCGGCCCCATGCGTGTCCACCCCCGCACGCCCTCCGCGCCAGGAAGGGCAGCCGCCCCGGGCAGGCCCCCTGTCCGCCCGGGTGGCATCCGGCCCCCGTGGCTCCCCGGCCACGGACGCCCATGGCCCGGCCTTTGCTGGTAGACGGCGGAGCGCGCAGCGGTTGGAAGGCGTGGAGGTGTGCACGTGGAGCGAGTCGGTGGTGGGCCCGGGGACGCGGTGCACTCCTCGTGGTTGGAGCTGAGCGCATCCCACCTCCAGCACAACGTGGCGGCCTTCCGCGCGCTGGAGTCGTCGGGCCCCACGCCCCGGGCGCTGGGCGCGGTGCTCAAGGGCAACGCGTACGGCCACGGGCTCGGGCAGGTGCTGCCGCTGGTGCACGCGGGCGTGGACGTCCTCTATTTCATCGCGCCCCAGGATGCGCTCACGGTGCGCGCGCACGAAGCCGCGCACGGCCTGCCCGCGCGCCAGGTGGTGGTGCTGGGCGCGGTGGCCCCCGAGGAGGCCGTCGTCCTGGCGGGCCTCGGCATCGACGTGGTGGTGGCCGACCGCTCCTGGGCGGACGCGGTGCCGGGCCTGCGCGCGGCGAAGCTCCCCCGCCCCCTGCGCGTGCACGTGCACCTGGACACGGGGCTGGGCCGCGAGGGCTTCACGGCGGATCAGCTCCCGAAGGAGACACGGTTCCTCGCGGACGCGCCCGACGTGTTCGAGCCCGTGGGCGTGCTCAGCCACTTCGCCAACACGGAGGACGTGACGGAGCAGGGGTACGCGCTCGCGCAGCTGGACGCGTTCGAGACGGGGCTCGCGCACCTGACCGCGCAGCTGAAGCCCGCGCGGCCGCTGCAGCGCCACATCGCCGCGAGCGCCGCCGCGCTGGTGCTGCCCCGGTCGCGCTACGAGGCCGCGCGGGTGGGCATCTCCCTGTATGGCCTGTGGCCGTCACCGGAGACGCGGCTGTCGGCGCGGCTGGTGCTGGGGGAGCTGCCGGTGCTCAAGCCGGTGCTGTCGTGGCGGTGCAGGAGCCAGGTGGTGAAGTGGCTGCCCGCGGGCAGCTACGTGGGCTACGGCTGCACGTACCGCTGCCCGGAGCCCACGCGCCTCGCGGTGCTGCCGGTGGGCTACTACGACGGGTATCCGCGCCTCGCGTCAGGCAAGGCGCACGTCCTGGTGAACGGGCGCCGGTGCGCGGTGCTGGGCCGCGTGATGATGAACCACCTGATGGTGGACGTGACGCGCGCCGTGTCCGACGAGCGCCCGGTGACGGCGACGCTGCTGGGCCGCGATGGCGAGGAGTCCGTGTCCGCCGAGTCCCTGGCCGGCTGGGCGCAGACCATCCACTACGAGCTGCTCACGCGCCTGGGCGCGCACCTGCGCCGCGTGGTGGTGGCGTAGGCGCGCGCCTCAGTCCCTGCGTGCCGGCTCGGCGACCGTGCCCTGCGTCAGCCCCGGCGAGGCCGCGCTCACCAGCGCGGCGGCGGGCGGCTGCACCTTCCAGCGGCGGTGCAGCCACAGCCACTGCTCCGGATGCCGGCGGATGGCGCGCTCCAGCCCCGCCGTCACCCGGGCCGTGTGCTCGGTGATGGGGTCCGCGAACTCGCCCGGCGCGGGGGCCGGGATGGGGCCCTCCACCTCCAGGCGGAAGCGCGCGCCCGGTCCCGGCGGACGCACGCCCACCACCACGAACACCGGCATGCCCGTGCGCTCCGCGGCCACCGCCATCGCGGGCGTCGTGGACGCGAGCCTTCCGAAGAACGGCACGAACACCGCCGCCTTCGCCGGAAGCGCCTGGTCCAGCAGCATGAACGCGGACTCGCCCCGGTGCACCGCGGCGGTGACCTCCTGGATGGCGCCCTTCGGGTAGATGAGCCCCGCGCCCGCGCCCAGCCGGTTCTCCGCGATGCGCGTGTTGAGCGCGCCCTTGAGCGGGCGCACCAGCGCGTTGAGCGGCACGCCCAGGCGGATGAGCATCTGCCCGACGAGCTCCCAGTTGCCGAAGTGCGCCGTCGCCAGCAGCACCCCCTTGCCCGTGGCCACGTGCGCCTTGAGCGCAGCCCACGCCTCCTCGCCTTCAATGCCCTGCTGGTCCCAGTCCGGCGCCATCCGGTCGCCGGACGGCAGCGACTCCACCACCACGCGCGCCATGGTGATGTACGCCCCCCTCGCGATGGCGCGGCGCTCCTGTTCGCTCTTCTCCGGCATCGCGTGCGCCAGGTTGTCCAGCGCCACCTTGCGGCGGATGCCCAGCGTGTAGGCCAGGTTCCCCACGAAGCGCGCCAGCGCGTCCCGCGCTCCCGGCGACAACGCGGTGAGCAACGCCCAGACGCCGCGCGTCAGCAGCGCCACGATGGGGCCGGGCGGCTCGCCGATGATGCGGCGCAGGTGCTCCGGTGGCTTCCTTCCCTCGTCGGGAGGGGTGTTCGTTTGCGCTGGGGGCGGATGGGCGGAGAGCGGGGAGGACACGGTGGCGCACTCCACCGCGAACACGACCTGACAGCAAGGCCACGCGCCGCTTGCTCGGCGCTACCTTGCCCGGCCGGTCTACGACACACTCCCCGGCCATGCCCAACCTGCTCCGTCCGGTGGCCCTGGCCACCGTTACCTTCCTCGCGGCATGCGGTGCCCGACAGGGCAACGCTCCCGCGCCCGGCTCCGTCGAGACACCGCCCGTCACCCAGGCACCCGCCGCGCCCACGCCTCCGGGCCTGCGGCTGCCCACGGAGGTGCGCCCCACCCAGTACGCCATCGTGTTGAAGATGGATCCGAAGGTGGAGACCTTCGAAGGCACCGTCGACATCACGCTGGACGTGACGAAGCCCACCCGCGTCGTGTGGCTGCACGGCAAGGGCCTTATCGTGAAGGAGGCCTCCATCGAACAGGGCGGCGTGAAGCTGCCGGTGAAGCCGTCGTCCAGCGGCGAGGACTTCCTGGGCCTGTCGCTGGAGAAGCCCCTGGCCGTGGGCGGCGCGAAGCTGCACCTCGTCTACACGGGCACCGCGTCCGAGCGTGAGACCTCCGGCGCCTTCCGCGTCAACGAGGGCGGCGACTGGTACGTCTACACGCAGTTCGAGCCGCTGGGCGCCCGCCGCGCATTCCCGTCCTTCGACGAGCCGTCCTTCAAGGTGCCCTTCCAGCTCACCTTCCACGTGCCGCAGGGCAACGTGGCCGTCACCAACACGCCGCAGCTCGCGGAGGAGGCCGGCGCGGACGGCTGGCGCATCTTCCGCTTCGCGCCCACGCAGCCCCTGCCCAGCTACCTCATCGCGTTCGGCGTGGGCCCCTTCGACTTCCTGCCCGCCCGGGACGCGGGCCTCAAGCACGTCAAGACGCGCATCATCACGCCGAAGGGCCGCGCCAGCGAGGGCGCGTGGGCCGCGAAGGTGACGCCCGACATCCTGGAGCAGCTGGAGAAGTACTTCGGCATCCCGTACGCGTACGAGAAGCTGGACGTGCTCGCGGTGCCGCTGATGGGCGGCGCCATGGAGAACCCGGGCCTCGTCACGTTCAACTCGCGCCTCATCCTGTCGCGGCCGGAGGACGACTCGGTGGGCCGCCAGCGCGCGTTCGCGAACGTGCAGGTGCATGAGCTGGCGCACCAGTGGTTCGGCAACCTCGTCACCATGGCGTGGTGGGACGACCTGTGGCTCAACGAATCGTTCGCCTCGTGGATGACGCCGCGCATGGTGGAGTCGTGGCAGCCCACCTGGGACGGGCCGGTGGAGCGCGTGCAGCAGCGCAACAGCGCCCTGGACGCGGACAGCCTCGTGGCCGCGCGCTTCATCCGCCAGCCCATCCGTGACTCGGGCGACATCCAGAACGCCTTCGACGGCATCACCTACGGCAAGGGCAGCGCGGTGCTGGCCATGACGGAGGCGTGGCTGGGCCGGGAGGTCTTCCAGAAGGGCATCCAGCGCTACATCCGCGCGCACGCGGGCGGCAACGCCACCGCGAAGGACTTCGTGGCCGCGCTGTCCGCGGAGTCCGGCAAGGACGTGGCCTCCGTGCTGAACAGCTTCCTGGACCAGACGGGCGCGCCCTTCATCACCGCGACCCTGCTGTGTGACGGAGGCAAGCCGCGCGTGGCGCTCTCCCAGCAGCGCTACCTGCGCCTGGGCTCGAAGACGCCGGACATGGCCCAGACGTGGAAGGTGCCCGTGTGCGTGAAGTACCCGGGCGCCACCCAGGACGCCACCGCGTGCACGCTGATGACGCAGGCCCAGGCGGAACTGCCGCTGCCGGAGGCCAAGGCGTGCCCGGCGTGGGTGTTCCCGAACGCGGACGGCGCGGGCTACTACCGCGTGCGGCTGGCGGACGACACGCGCGCGAAGCTGATGAAGGCGGGCCTGACGAAGCTGTCGCGCGCCGAACGCGTGGTGCTGCTGGGCGACGCGCTGGCGCTGGCGCAGGCGGGCGTGCTACCCGCGGCGGAGGCCCTGCCCCTGCTCACGCGCGTGGCGGAGGATCCGGACCGCCAGGTGCTGGAGGCCGGCCTGGACCTGCTCGACCTGGTGTCGTCGCGGCTGCTCACGCCCGCGCAGGCGCCGGAGCGCGCCCGCTACATCCGCGACACCTTCGGGCCGCGCGCGCGCAAGCTGGGCTTCAAGCCCCGCGCGGGTGAGAGCGAGGACACGCGCCTGCTGCGTCCGCGCCTGCTGGAGCTGGCCGGCAACGAGGGAGACGACCCCAAGCTCATCGCCGAGGCGCGCACGCTGGCGGACCAGTGGCTGAAGGACCGGCGCGCGGTGGCCCCGGAGGTGGTGGGGCCCGTGCTCTCCATCGCCGCGAACCACGGCGACGCGGCCTTCAACACGAAGCTGGTGGAGGCGCTGCGCGCGGAGAAGGACCGCTACACGCGCCAGCAGCTCTTGGGCGGCCTGTCCCAGGTGAGCGACCCGAAGCTGGTGAAGGAGAACCTCGGCATGCTGCTGGAGCCGAAGACGGACCTGCGCGAGAGCCTGTGGCTGCTGTTCGGCGCGTCGCGCGACCCGCGCACGCGTGACACGGCCGTGGACTTCGTGAAGACGAACTTCGACACGCTGGTGGGCACCGGGGGCAAGCCGGGCCTGCTGCCGGAGGGCATGGGCTCGCGGCTGCCCTACGTCGGCGCCGGGTACTGCGACGCGGGCAAGCGCCAGGAGCTGGCGACCTTCTTCGAGCCGCGTGGCAAGGAGCTCCCCGGCTCCGAGCGCGTGCTCCAGCAGGTGCTGGAGATCGTCGACCAGTGCGGCGCGCTGAAGGAGAAGCAGGGCGACAGCATCGGGTCCTTCCTGTCCGGCAAGGCCCCGAAGACGCCCCAGGCGCCGCCCGCGCCGCTGTAGTCCGTCAGGCCGCGCGTTGAAACGACACCGGGCCCGCGTGACGTCACGCGGGCCCGGCTGTTTTCATGGGGACTTCGCGAAGCGGCGGCTACTTCCGGCCGCGCGTCATGAAGGACATGAGGGCCTCGCGGGCCTCGTCGGAGTGCAGGCGCTGGATGAACTCCGCGCCTTCGCGCTTCATCGTGGTCTCCACCTGCTCGCGCAGCGGGCCGCGGATGAGCTGCTTGGTCACCTTCAGCGCCTCCATGGGGCGGGTGGCCAGGGCGCGCGCGCGCTCGGTGGCGACCTCCTTGAGCTGCGCCTCCGGGACGGCCTTGTTGATGATGCCGGCGCGCAGCGCGGTGCCCGCGTCGAACGGGTCCCCGAACAGCAGCAGCTCCGACGCCAGCGCGAAGCCCGCCGCGCGGGGGAGCAGCAGGCTGCTGCCACCTTCCGCGCACAGGCCCAGGTTGACGAAGGGCATGCAGAAGCGCGCCTTCTCCCCGGCCACCACGTAGTCACAGTGCAGCAGCATGGTGGTGCCGATGCCCACCGCCGCGCCCTCCACGGCGGCCAGCACGGGCTTGGCCATGTTGGCCAGGGCGCGCAGGTAGCGGAACACGGCGCTGTCCTCGCCCGCGGGCGGGTGCTCCACGAAGTCGCCAATGTCGTTGCCGGCGGTGAACGCGCCGCCCGCGCCGGACAGCAGCACCACCCGGACGTCGTCCCGGCGATCCGCGTCCAGCAGGGCGGCCGTAGCGGCCTCGTACATGGCGTGGGTGAAGGCGTTCTTCTTCTCCGGCCGGTTGAAGGTGACGGAGAGGACCCCCGCTTCGAGCTGCGTCAGGACAGTGTCGGACATGGCCGGGCAGACTAACGCGCGTCGGGCGAGAGTGCGCGCAAGAGCAGCGGGGCCAGGGTCACCACCTGGTGGGGAAAGGGCACGCCCTGGCGGGGCTCCACGCTGTCCGTGCTCACCAGCCGCTTGACGGGCACGCCGTGCAGGCGCTCCAGGGCGGGGCCCACCAGCAGGGCGTGCGTGGTGGCCAGGATGAAGTCGTCCACGCACCCCTCGCCCTTGAGCTCCTTCGCCGCCGCGGCCAGGGTGCCGCCGGTGGAGATCATGTCGTCCACCAGGATGGGGCGCATGCCGCGCACCTGGCCCAGCAGGCCCAGCGTCTCCACGTCGTTGCCGCTCAGCCGCGCCTTGTGCACCACCGCCCAGGGCCGGCCCAGGAGCTTGGCCAGCGCCTCCGCTCGCTTCACCGCGCCCAGGTCCGGCGCCACCACCACGGATGTGTCGGACACATGGGGGCGCAGCGCTTCAGCCAGGAGCGGGAGCGCGGACAGGTGCTCCAGCGGGGCGCCGAAGCAGCCCTCCAGCGCCGGGTTGTGCAGGTCCACGGTGAACACGCGCTCGAAGCGGCCGTGGGAGAGCAGGTCCGCCACCAGCCTCCCGCCCAGGGGCTCGCCAGCCCGGGCGCGCCGGTCCTGGCGCGCATAGCCCACGTAGGGAATCACGGCCTGGAGCGACGCGGCGCCCGCCCGCCAGCACGCGTCCGCGAGCAGCAGCAGCTCCAGCAGGTGCTCGCCCACGGGCGGCGTGGAGGTCTGGAGGAGGACGACGCGGCGGCCCCGGATGGCGTCGGGGGGCACTTCGATGTGCAGCTCCCCGTCCGGGAAGCGCTCCATCTTCGTGGCCACGGGCGAGACGCCGAACGCCTGGGCGAGCGCACGGCCGAGGTGGGGACTGGCACTGCCGACGACGAGGGCGGGTGGCGTCATGGGGCCCCACCCTAGCGCGGCTTTCCCTCGCGGTGCCCTGGCCTCCCGGGCATCCCACCGGGAGAGCCACTGCCTGTGTCTTCGGCGCCACGTTGGCGGGGAACGCGCACCTTCCGTGAGGAGGCGGTCAATGCGTTTCAAGGATCGGTCAGACGCCGGGCAGAAGCTCGCGGGGGTGTTGGCGCCCTACCGCTCCGCGGACGTGCGCGTGCTGGGACTGACGCGGGGTGGACCGAGCGTCGCCCTGGAGGTCGCCCGGGCGTTGGAGGCCCCCCTGGACCTGTGGGTGGCGCGCAAGGTGCGGGTCCCGGGACGCAACACCCACAAGTTGACGCTGGGGGCGGTGACCGAAGGCGGCGGGGTGTTCCTGGATGCGCAGGCCGCGCCCCAGTCCCCCCTGTCCGGCGCGCCGCTCCAGGACTTCCTGCGCGGGGAGCTGGAGGACGTGGAGAAGCAGGCCCGGCAGCTGCGGGGCGGGCCGACGCCGGACGTGCGGGGGCGCGTCGTGCTGCTGGTGGACGACGGCATGGTGACGGGCGCCACGATGGCCGCGGCGCTCCTGGCGCTCCAGCAGCGGGGGGCCCGTCAGCGCATCGTGGCGGTGGGCGTGGCGACGCCGGTCGCGCTGGAGCTCATCCGGGGCCGGGCGGACGCGGTGCACGCGCTGATGCTCAAGGTCGGGCTGCGCGAGGTGGCGGAGGTCTACGACTCGTTCCCCTCGCTCAGCGGGGACGAGCTGCGCCGGTGGCTCACGCGCGCGCGGGACTCCTCCCCGGCGCGCGCCTCCGGGGTGGCGCCGGACGTGGGCGGCGGATGGTGGTTTTGAAGCGGTCGGGGTTCGACCGGGAGGGCGAAGCGAACGAGGAAGGAACAGGAGGCCGTATGGACGTCGAAGCGGTGCAGTCGCAGGAAGGCAGACCCCACAACCACTGGGAACACTTCACGCGCGACGAGCAGCTGGGCGTGCGGGGCGTGGGCCGCTCCATGGAGCAGGCCTTCGAGATGGCGGCGCTGGCGCTCGCGGCGCTGGTGACCGAGCCCCAGCGCGTGGAGGCGCACGAGGAGCTGGAGGTGTCCTGTCATTCCGCGGACCATGACGAGCTGCTCGCGGAATGGCTGCGCGAGGTGGTGGGCGCGATGGCGGGCCGGCGCCTGCGCTTCCAGTGCTTCGCGGTGCGCCTGGATGGCCTGAACCTCTTCGGCCATGGCTTCGGCGAGCGGGCGGGGGCGGAGCGCCACGGCGCCAACGTGGCGGTGACGGGCGCGTCGTTCACCCAGGTGTCCGTGCGCCAGGGCCCCCATGGGGTGTGGACGGCCGAGGCGCTGGTGGACTTCTAGATGTCCGTGGCGCTGCCGGCGGGGGGCGGGCGGCTGGAGCTGCCCGCCGGAGTGCCCGTGGCGAGCGCGGTGCTGGTGTCGTGCTTCGCCTGCCTGGGCCACTCGCCCGGGCCGGAGCGGCTGGCGCGCGCGCTGGTGTCGCGGGGCTTCGCGGTGCTGCGGCTGGACTTCACGCAAGGCCCGGCCCCGGGAGGGCCCGCAGGGGAAGCACGCCCGGACACCGTGCCGAGCGTGGAGGCGGTGGTGGCCGCCTCGGCCTGGCTCGCCACGCGCGCGCCCGCGCCCCGGCTGCTGGTGGGCCACAGCCTGGGGGGCACGGCGGTGGTGGCGGCGCTGCCCCGGCTGCCGGACGTGGCGGCGGTGGCGCTGGTGAACGCGCCGTCCGGGGACCGCGAGGTGCGCGGGCTGCTGCCCCCCGGCGAGCGCGACGCGGAGGAGGGCGTGTTGGAACTGGGGCCCGGCCGGCTGCGCCTGCGGCGTGACTTCCTCGCCGCCATCGACGGGGCGGCGGTGGGGAGGGCGCTGGGGGGCTTTCCGGGCGCGCTGCTGGTGATGCAGGCCCCGGGGGACCGGTACGTGACGCTGGAGTGCGCGCGCACGCTGGTCGCGCACGCGCGCAGGCCGGCGAGCCTGGTGGTGCTGGATGGGGCGGACCACTTCCTGTCGCGCCCGGAGGACGCGGCCTGCGCGGCGGACCTCCTGGGCGCGTGGGCCGCGCGGCACGTGGCGCCGGTGGGCGAGCGTGAGGCGCCGCTGGCGGAGGGACAGGTGGAGGTGCGCGAGGCGGCCGAGGGCGGGCTGGCCCAGGACATCCGCGTGGGCTCGCACCGGCTGCGCGCGGACGAGCCGCTGACGCTGGGCGGGCGGGACTCGGGGCCCACGCCCTACGGGCTGCTGGCGGCGGCGCTGGGGGCGTGCACGGCCATGACGGTGCGCATGTACGCGGAGCGGCACGGCTGGCCGCTCACGCGGGTGCGCGTGCGCCTGGCCCACGACACGGTGCACGCGAAGGACTGCGCGGAGTGCGAGTCGCGGGTGGGGCGGGTGGACCGGCTGGAGCGCTTCGTCCGGCTGGAGGGCCCCCTGACGGACGAGCAGCGCGCCCGCCTGCTGCACGTCGCAGACCTGTGCCCGGTGCACCGCACGCTCGAATCCAAGGTGGACGTGCGGACGCGGTGGGACGATTCATCCACGGAGTGAGTGCTCCGGGGCCCGGGGCTGGTATAGGGAGCCTTCTTTCCCTTCGCGATCAGGATCTTCGTACATGCCCCGTGACACCCGCCTTGTGTGGCTCGACCTGGAGATGACCGGGCTCGACCCGGAGTCCTGCGGCATCATCGAGGTGGGCGTCATCATCACCGGCCCGGACCTGCGCCCCATCGCGGAGTTCGAGCGGGTCATCTGGCAGCCGGAGGAGATGCTCCAGCGCATGGAGCCCGTCGTGCGCGACATGCACACGAAGAATGGCCTCATCGAGAAGGTGCGCTCATCCAACGTGTCGCTGCGCGTGGCCGAGCGCGAGGTGACGTCCTTCGTCGCGGACCACTGCGAGCTGGGCGAGGGCATCCTCGCGGGCAACTCCATCCACACCGACCGGCGCTTCCTCATCAGCCACATGCCCATGCTGGACCGCTACCTGCACTACCGCATGGTGGACGTGACGAGCCTGAAGGTGCTGGTGCGCGCCTGGTATCCGGCGCTGGTGGAGCCGCGCAAGCCGCCCAGCGGGCACACCGCGCTGGCGGACCTGCGCTCCAGCCTCACGGAGCTGCAGTACTACCGGGACATCCTCTTCCGCGCGACGCCAGGCTAGCCGCCAGCCGTCGTCACACGCGGGCGGCCTCGGCGGGGAGCTGCCGGGCGATGGTGCCCAGCAGGTCGTCCAGTTCAAAGGGCTTGGCCAGGAAGTGCGAGCTGGCGCGGCGCTCTTCCTCGGTGAGCCGGCCGGCGCTCATCACCACCACGGGGATGTGGCGCAGGTCGGGGTGGGCGCGGATGCGGCGCAGCAGCTCGCCGCCGTCCATCACCGGCATCATCAGGTCCAGGAGCACGAGGTCGGGCTTCGCGGCCAGCAGCCGCTGGAGGCCCTCGTCACCGTTGTAGGCGGTGTCGATGTCGTACCCTTCCAGGGACAGGATGTCCTGGAGGGCCTCCACGATGGCCAGCTCGTCATCGACGATGAGCAGCCGCTTCATGCGCTCCCGGCCTTCACCGCCCGGATGTCCCACCTGGGCTCCTCCTGGAAGCAGGCGCAGGGGTGCGGCAGGCGGTGTCGGGGAGGAAGCGGCATCACGTAGGGGCTCCGGAAGCATCTGTTGGAGAAGGTAGGTCGCCTCGCGACTTCGGCCAGGGGCCGATGTGGGTTTTGTTGGGCAGGTGGCGGCCAGTGTGGTCTCAGGGGGATGACAGCCGCTCCCGGAGGACGTGCTTCTGGACCTTGCCCAGGGCGTTGCGGGGCAGGGCGTCGGTGAAGACGACGCGGCGCGGCTTCTTGAAGGCGGCCAGACGTTCGCGGCACCAGTCGACCAGGGCCTGGGCGTCCTGGGGCGCACCGGGAGTGGAGACGATGACGGCGACGACCTGTTCGCCGAAGTCGGCATCCGGCAGGCCCAGCACGGCGGCCTCGGCGACGGAGGGGTGTCCGGCGAGGACCTCTTCGACCTCGCGGGGGTAGACGTTGAAGCCGCCGCTGATGATGAGCTCGCGGGCGCGGCCGGTGATGCGCAGGAAGCCGTCGGGGTCGTACTCGCCCAGGTCGCCGGTGCGGAACCAGCTGTCGGCGTCGAAGGCCTCGGTGGTGGCGTCCGGGCGGCGCCAGTAGCCGGTGAAGACGTGGGGTCCGCGCACCTCGATTTCACCTGTCTCGCCGCAGGGCAGGACCGCACGCGAGCGCACGTCCACGACGCGGGCCTCCTGGCCGGGGAAGGGCATGCCCACGGTGCCGGGGCGGCGCTCGCCGTCGTAGGGCTGGGTGGTGTTCATGAGCGTCTCCGTCATGCCGTAGCGCTCCAGGATGCGGGCGCCGAGCTGGCCTTCGATGTCCAGGCACAGCTGGGGGCTCAGCGGCGCGGAGCCGGACACCCACAGGCGCAAGGCGCGCGGCTTCACGCCGGTGCGGCGCGACTCCTCCAGCAGGCGCCCGTACATGGTGGGCACGCCGAAGAAGAGGGTGAGGGACGCATCCCCGTGGAGGGAGGCGAGGGCTTCGGAGGCGACGAAGCGGCGGCGCAGGTCCACGCTGGCGCCGGTGAAGAGGGTGCCGTGCAGGCCCACCATGAGGCCGTGGGTGTGGAAGAGCGGCAGGGTGAGCAGCAGCCGGTCCGCGTCCGTCCAGCGCCACGCTTCGGTGACGGCGCGCACGTTGGCGAGCAGCTGCCGGTGCTGGAGCATGGCGCCCTTGGAGCGGCCGGTGGTGCCGGACGTGTAGCCCAGCACCGCGAGGTCCTCCGCGCCGGGCAGGGGCAGGGAGACGTGGGACGCGGCGCCCTGCGCGAGGATGTCATCGAAGGGCACGGTGGGCAGGGACGCGGGCAGGTCCGGCGGGGGCGGCTCCACGGTGATGAGCCATTGCAGCGCGGGGAGCTGGTCGCGCAGGGGCGCGAGTTCGGAGGCGCCCGACGTGCCGGTGACGCAGACCTTCACCTCCGCGTCGGAGAGGATGTGGGCCAGCTCGACCTGGCGGTACGCGGTGTTGACGAGCACGGCGACGCAGCCGGCGGCCTGGACGCCCAGCCAGGTGATGACGAACGCGTCGCTGTTCTCCAGGAAGAGGGCCACGCGCTCACCGGGAGCGAGGCCCCGGGCCTTGAGGCCGCGAGCGAACGCGGTGACGCGCTCCGCGAGCTGTCCGCGCGTGAAGGTGGTGCCCTCGAAGGAGAGCAGCGGGCGCGAGGGCGCGTGACGGGCATGGTCGAGGAACACTTCGAGCAGGGAGGCCGGCATGGTGCCCGCGAGCCTAGCTGGGACGGAGTACGGTGCGCGCATGTCCGTGCTCCATCAGGCGCTCCGAGTCCCCCTGGTGCTCGTGGGGCTGTCCTGTTCGGCGCCACGGCCCACCCCGGGTGTTGTCCGCGGCAGGCCCGGAGAGCGGCTCAAGAGCCTGCCGGGCCCCATGCCAGGGGTTGGACCGTTCGACACCTTTTCCGATGCATTGATCGCCGCCTGTCCGGTGATCCTCTCCAAGCCCCATGCGACCGCGGGACGCAAGGAGGCCCAGGACTTTCGCGTCCGCTGGCGCATCTCGAAGGAATACTGCGCTTGGCTGTATTACACGCCAGCCGGCAAGTACGAGATGAGCATGCTCACGGATCAGTCAGAGCAGGATGAGCTGGACCGCAGGAAGAGCTGCCTGTTGCCTGAGACGGTCGACGATGCCCGCTTCCCCGTGGGAAGCATCAAATATGTCTTTGCCTTGCACAACCATCCCTACGAGGGGCGGCTGTCGGACGGGGACATCCGGACGATTGTTTCAATGGGTCGGTTGCATGAGTGGGTCGTGGATGTGGGCGGGAAGAGGGTGCCCCTCTCCATCGTCGCGTTCTTTTCGAACTCCGACGACCTGGGTCAGCCGTCATGCGATGGCTTCTTCCAGTACATTCCGGTGAATGGTGAGTTGAAGAAGTGGACCGGGGATGCCTCCGGCGGGTGGCGTCAGGAGATGCTTGGCACCGTGACCTGGCAGGATGAAGAGCACTACCGGATCGATGAGAAGTAGCGTGCGCACGCGCCAGTGCCCTGCCAGGAGCAACCCATGAAGAGGCTCCATTCCATCCTGGTGCTCGCGCTCCCACTCGCGAGCTGCCTGCGACCTCCTGCCGTCCTTCCAGCGCGGTACGAGGAGGACCTCTCCATCACATTCCCTGCGTTCTTCGCGCAGCCCTCCATCTCCCTGGACACGGAGGGAACGGTGTACGAACTGGATGGCGACACCCTGAGGGCGCTCTCCATCGCGACCCAGGACCTGCTTCCGCCCCAGGACAAGGCGCTCCCATGTGGCAGCCGACTGGAGTCCCAGCGCTACCGGGTGGTTCGCCAGGGAGAGCTCTTCTTCATCCGCGTCGACGAGGATCCCAAGGCGTGTGGCCGCGCGCACCCTGCCCTCGACTCGGGCGCGAGCTATGCCATCCACCGCGATGGCCGCATCCTCCGCCGGCTCATGGACGGCGCAGCCGACGTGACGTCACCCTCGGGTTCAGGAGGGAACTCCACCTCGGGAGCGCCCGGGACTGCCTCTCCCGGTTCACTGGGAGAAGGGCCCTCGCCGTTCCTGCCGCCCTCCTGGCAGGACGCGGGGGTTCCAGTCCCTGTTCCCGAGCCGTGAGTCATGTCAGGGCGCTGGGAGCCCTTGAACGCCGCCGGGCAGGACAGGGCCTGTAGGAGGGGCGTGATACATTCAAGCCTCCTCCGTGCGGCGCCGACGCAAGGGTCATCCCGACATGTCCAGCCTCTGGCTCAACGTCCCCTTCCTGTATTGCCGCTTCCGGATGCTCATCTCGCATTCGGTGCGCGAGAAACCGGATGCCGGCGTTGTTTCAACACACGACGCGCAGGTGGTCATTGCGGGGGCGTTCCGGCTTCAAGCGGCCCACGGTGCCCGGGCCCCGTACTTCTCCAACGGCCAGGCGGTGTTTCGGGTCCAGGGTCGGTGTGTGAATGAATTGGTCCAGGTTGGTTCGGCGGGTCGGATGGAAGTGAAGACCACGATGGTCATGTCTGGAGTCACCACGCCAAACGGGGTCTCCCTGAGCATCGATCCTGACTTCGACCATCAAGGGGACTTCCGGACAGGGGCTGACGGTCGTGAGCCCTTCGCCGCGATGCAGGTCGACACCGTGCGCAAGATGACGGGCGAGAACCTGAACCACACCGAGCAGGAACACTCCGTGGATCAGTTTCGGGTCAAGTTCTCCCTGCTCCAATGGAAGATTCCGGAGACGCCGGGGGAGCTGCGCTTCGATGAAACCTCCTGCACCAGCCTCGAAGCCATCGACTGCTGTCGGTGGAACTGCGAGCGCCCGAAGATCTCCGGCGTCCTGCGGCTCACGCCCGGCATCCCGGCCTTTCGCATCGTGGATGACTCCATGGAGCAGAACCCCATTCCGAACTGTCGCATCCGCGTCCGGGGCCCGGGCCGCCAGGAGCAGGAGTTCGAGACCGACGCGCACGGTGAGGTCTTCATCCCCCGCACCGGCGATGAGGTCTACACCCTGCTCGGCGTCGTCCAGGACGAAGCCCCCCTGGCCGGCGCGCTCCTGGGTGGATGGACCGTCGAGTCCATGCCGGACCTGCCCTGAACCTCCTTCCCGACCGACACCTCCCGACCACGCAAGGGTCAGCTCGACATGTCCAGCCTCTGGTTCAACGTCCCCTTCCTGTATTGCCGCTTCCGGATGGTCATCGCGCATTCGACGCGCCGCCAGGGAAAGCCAGATTCAGCGGGGATGCGAAGTGAGTCGAGACACGCCGCGCAGGTGGTCATCTCGGGCTCATTCCGCCTTCAAGGCAGCCACAGTGTCCTGGGTGCGTACTTCCACGACACGAAAGCGGTGTACCGGGTCCAGGGGTGGATCAAGGACGCGGTGATCAACACCGGTCCGCAATTCCGACAGGAACTGCTGACCACGAAGGTCGTCTCTGGACTCACCACGCCGGGGACCGTCTCCCTGTCCATCAAGCCTGAGTTCGATCATCGGGCGACCTTGTCCGCGTTCGTTCTCGAAGAACACCGCATCAGGATGCAGGTCCATACCGTGCAGCGGCTCGCATCTCCGAACCTGAACGGCTCCACGGAAGAAGACACCGTGGACGTCTTCGATGCCCAGTTCACTGTCTGTGATGGGAAGGTCCCGGAAACACCCGGTGAGCTGCGCATCAATGAAAAAACAGATGGCGCCAGCGCGTACGTCCCCGACTGTCAACGGGACTGCGAGAAGCCAACGGTTTCCTGTGTCCTCCGCCTCACGCCCGGCATCCCGGCCTTTCGCATCGTGGATGACTCCGTGGAGCAGAACCCCATCCCGAACTGTCGCATCCGCGTCCGGGGCCCGGACGGCCGGGAGCAGGAGTTCAAAACCGACGCGCACGGCGAGGTCTTCATCCCCCGCACCGGCGACGAGGTCTACACCCTGCTCGGCGTCGTCCAGGACGAGGCCCCTCTTGCTGGCGCGCTCCTGGGTGAATGGACCGTCGAATCCATGCCGGACCTGCCCTGAACCTCCTTCCCGACCGACACCTCCAGACCCATGCCGAATCTTGAAACGCTGTTGAAGGACACGCTGCTGCTCACCGCCGCTCCCGACGCACCGTGGAAGTCCTACGGCGCGAGCCCGGGCACCCTGGAGGCCGCCGCGGCGGACCCGGGCACCCCGGGGCGCTGGAAGTGGTCCCACGACGTCCGCAAGCCCGGGCGCGTGAGCGGGGTGACCTACCACCTGCTCCGGACGCCCTGGTACGTCGAACAGACCCCTACCGTCCTGGAGGAGCTCCTCTGGCATCCCATCGAGGTGGGCTATCGCGGCCTGCCCCTGACGCTGGAGCTCACCAAGAAGTTCCTGGTGCGCAAATACGAGACCTCCAGTGGAACCGTCGCCGAGGGCCAATCCGCCTACTGGCTTCCCGCGGAGCTCGACCGGAGCATGCTGCTCGTCTTCGGCTTCCAGCTGAACCTGCGCGCGAAGTCCAAGACCTACTCGCTGGAGCCCATCCCCCTGGATGTGCTGGAGCAGGACGACTTCATGCCCAGGCCCGGCGCGAAGCCGCCCAAGGCTCCCGTCATGAAGGTGACGCGCACGGAGACCGGCACCCTCCAGCTCGTGCCCCTGCGGGTGCTGGTGTGCGCGGAGTTCGTCTGCTGCCAGGAGAGCACCGACTACGTGCCGGGCGCCAAGGCGCGCACGTCGCGGTTCCGGCCGCACCTGATGATCATGAGCAACCGTCCGTTGGAGAAGCTGGCCGCGAAGATCAGCATCCGCCGTCCCTCCATGTCCACCATGGCGCATGAGGGCCTGCCCCCCGCGGACGACGAGGATGGGATGTCGCACATGATGGCGACGGGGATGTGGTCGGACTCGAACTCGCCGGAGGTCGCCTGGGAGAAGATCTTCACCGTTTCGATTCCGCCGGTCTGGTCCTCCATCTTCTCCCGCTTCAAGACGAACCTCCCGGCGGGCGCGGGCTACCTGATGGCCTCGCCGGACGCCCCGGGAGGACCGGGCTTTCTCTCGCACCGCTGGAACGACGCGGCGGGACGGTACGAGCAGCATCAGGAGGAGCTGATGCCGGGCCAGGGATACTTCGACAACATCCACGTGGCGCCACCCATGCGCGCACCCAAGACCCTCCGCGACCTCTATCCGGACGCGAAGCTGCACCTGGACGAGATCGTCATGGCGCCCTTCTGCATCCATGACTGTCTTCACCAACACTGGCGCTGGTTGCCGGCGAAGGAGAAGTCCCTGCACGGTTGGGATGCGAAGGGTCCCTATACCGTCCCGGGGGCTCCGCACATCCCGCTGCATCAGCACCTGCGCGTGGAGGTGGAGTCTCCCCACGCGTATGCCTATTGCGTCCGCTCGGAACAGGTCCTGGAGCCGGGCCGCTGGGAGTACGTCCTGCACGAAGGACTGGCCTACGGCATCAACGCGAGCAACGACGCGATGGGCAAGCTGCTGCTGGGAGGTCGGGCGCTGCTCTCCCCGTGGCCCTCGGAGGCGCAGACGTCGTGGGCGATGTTCTACTGGGTGCTGCGCTACAGCCGCACCCGGGACCGGGCCGTCGAGCGGCTCCTGGAGGATGGGGCGCCCGTGCCCTGACGGGCGCGTCCCTCCCCTTCGTCCAGCCCGGACTCGACCTTCGCCACGCTGCTGGGAGCAAGGCTGGGCGAGGGGGTGAGCGGACCGGGGGACGCCTCCGGAAATGTCAGACCGACTTGGTATGAATCTCCCTGCGCGGCGCCCTTTAGGGCGTCGCCGAAAGGGTCGCCTACACAATGAATATGTCATTGATTCCTCTCGGGATTCTGGTCGGCATGGCAGGGGTCGGCTGCGGAGGGCTCGACGAGGCCGAGGCGGTGGATTCTTCCATGTCGCCGGACGCGACCTCCCAGGTCACCCAGGGCCTGATCACCCAGGTCACCGGCACCAGCCCGGTCACCTTCGTCACCACGTCGGGCAATGAGACGAAGCCCTACGACCAGTCCGCCACGTCGGTGGTGGCCTACATGCGGGACTCCGCGACCGGGGCGTTCACGGCCTATCCGGGCACGGGCTCCGCGGACGGCACCCTCTCCGTGCCGAACGTCCCCTCCGGCCGCATCTACCTGAAGCTGGGCTCGCGCTACCTGGTGAGCACCGGCCGCGCGTTCGACCTGGGCTCCACGGAGTGGGGCCGCGATGGCACCTTCGCCTCGCTGCCCACCCCCGTGACGGTGTCCGCCACCGGCCTGTCTCCCTGGCAGCAGGGGGACTACCTGGAAATGTATTCGCTGAACCCGGGCGCGTTCGGCTACATCCACGGCGGCGCCACGGGGTTCCCCCTGACGGGCGCCACGTCGCTCTCCGGGCTGAGCTTCAATTACGCCAACATGCTCAACCCGGTGCTGCTCGACAGCGGCCGCGGGGACGTGTTCTCGCTGGCGCAGATGCGGTTGCGGACGAGCGCGAATGGCGTGCCCTACCGCGCGATGCACAAGGTGCTCGACACGAGCATGACGCAGGTGGAGGGCCAGCCCGTCACCGTCAGCGGGACCTTCACCCAGCCCGTCGCGACAGGCACCTTCGCGGTGGACTGGAGGCGCTCGGCCTTCGAGGCCCTGCGCACCCAGGTGAACCCGGACGCGGTCAGCACGCACAGTGAGATCTGGATGTCCGCCCGGCCGGCCGCGCTGGGCTCGGCGCTCGCGTCCATCAGCGGGCAGCCACTGCTCGTGAAGCTCAATCCTGACACGCTGCGGACCGACCTCGTGACGGGGAGCATGACCTACAACAACCCGCTCCCGGCGACGTGGCAGAAGGTGGCGCTCGCCGCCGCGGGCTTCACGAAGAGCTACGCGCTGGGAACCGCGATGCCCTACGCCATGAGCGTGGACATCCGCGTGGATCAGGAGGCGAGCGCGTTCACCGCCGCGCCCGTGCAGCCCCTCGTCGGGCCGGTGCAGGCGCCCCTGGTGAACACGCGTGGCGCGTTCCAGAACCTCACGGGCGTGGGGGCCGACGCCTCGCTGCGCTGGTCGAAGCCGCTGGTCGGCACGGCCACGAACTACGTGGTGAACATCTACCGGCTGGGCACGAGCAACGGTTACACCACCGCGACGCGCGTGACGGCGCTGCACACGGACCTCCAGAGCGTGTACCTGCCCCCGGGCGTGCTGCAGGCGGGCCAGACGTACTTCGCGGAGATCCAGAGCTGGTACCAGCCCGGCTCTGACCTGGCGGCGAGCCCGTTCAAGCGCTCGCTGCCCCGAGGCCGCGCCAGCGTGCTCACCGGCATGTTCAGCCCGTAGTCGTTGGGTTGGCCGCGGCCAACGGGTGCGGTTGAAGAGGGGCCCGTCAGGACCCTTCTTCCGCTCACGCAGGACCACGCCCGATGGCCGCTCCTTCTAGGGATTGCAGGTGGTCCGGCCGGCCTTCACCCGACCGGGCCTCCTGCGCTTGCGGGTGCTCTTCCAGCGAAGGTCGCGTCAGAACACCGCCACGCCGGCGGTGAAGCTGAACAGGAAGCCGCCGTGCTGGGTGAGGTCCACGGCGGTCGCGGTGAGGAAGTCCTTCTGGCCGCCGTCGCGCATCCGCCAGTTGTCTTCACGCATCCGGAAGCCCCAGCCCACGCGCGTGCCCAGGTAGAGGGGGCCCAGCGAGCGGCGCACGCCCACGCCCACCGTCGCCACCGGGGTGAGCAGCATGTCCGCGTACCGTCGCTCGCCGCCGTTCACCTCCGACCAGGACTCCCCGCCGAAGTTGAAGCTCGTGCCCGCCTCCACGAAGGGGCTCGTGGGCACCTCACCCAGCGGATACAGCCGGACCAGGGGGCCCACGCGCACGCCCCACGCGCCCGCGCCGCCGCTCACGTTGAGCCCCAGCCACGGCTTCAGCCGGTACTCCACCTCGCCGCCGAAGACGCCCGACGGGCTGTTGAAGCCCAGCGACACGCCCAGGTCCAGCGTCGTCATGCCGGAGCGGAAGGAGCGCTTCACCGCCGCTTCGGACGCGTCGCGGCCCATCGAGTCCTGGCCCATGCTCCCTCCGGTCGGCGCGTCCACCGCCAGCGTCGAACCGGACGCACTCCGTGACTCCAGCGCGGCGGGCACCTCCTCCTGCGTCGCGGGCGCGAAGTCGCTGGTGGGGCGCTCTTCCGAGGGCGCGGACGTCGGCACCTCCTGACTCGCGGCGCCCAGCTTCTCGGCCTCCGCGAGCACGGACTGCGCCATCACCACCGCGCCCTTGTCGCTCAGGCTGGGATTGACGAAGTCATACGCCAGCGTCTTGGTGCGCACCGGCTGCGAGGTCGTCTGCAATTGATACGTCAGCCGGTACTTCTCCCCCGCGCGCGTCACCTTCGCGGTGACGTTCACGTCGGATGCGCCCTCGTGCTGTGGATCCATCAGGATGGACTCCGACCCTGCAGCCTTCACCGCCTCCGCGATGCCATACCGCGTCTTCGCCGCCACGGTGCCCGCGCTCAATCCAGGGGCGTCCACCTCGCTGCCCACGTCGATGAGCTGGAAGTAGACGGGGTCGGCCAGGGAAGACAGGGGCAGAAGGGTGGCGGCCAGCAGCATGCTGGTACGCACCCGGAGAGCGGTGGGGCGCATGGGAGGGTTCTCGAAGTGTGTGGGAGATGAATCGGGGAACCAGACGGCCAGGCACTGTTTCTATTCACCCCCAGCGGACTCTTCGCGCGTGTCCGTTCCTGGGACGCGCCTTTCGCGCAAGCGGTCAGCGCGGGCCCGGCGCCCCGCGCGAGCTTCCTGATTCCGGGGGCTTGTCCCCACCGGATGCACTGGCACGCGTCTGGCTATGTCCCGGCTTCGTGGACATCCCGAAGGCACGCCCCCCGCGCCGCAAACCCTTTCTCCTGGTGGGACTGGGCCTCGCCGTGCTCGTGGCGGTGACGGTGGGGCTGGCCCGGCTGCGGCCCGCCGCGCCCACGGTGGAGCGGGCCTCGGTGTGGCTGGACACGGTGAAGCGCGGCCCGCTGGTGCGTCAGGTGAAGGGCGCCGGCACGCTGGTGCCAGAATCCATCCGCTGGCTCACCGCCGACACCGCCGGCCGCGTGGAGCGCATCCTCGTGCGCCCCGGCGCCACCGTCACGAAGGGCACGCTCCTGATGGAGCTGTCCAACCCGGACGTGCAGCTCCAGGCGCTGGAGGCCGAACGCCAGCTGGCGAGCGCGGAGGGAGACTTCCTGGAGCTGCGCGAGGTGCTCCAGACGCAGCGGCTGTCCCAGCAGGCCACCGTGGCCACGCTCACCGCCGAGTCCGCCGACGCGGACCGCCGCGCCCAGGCGAACACCGCCCTGTTCGCGAAGGCCTTCGTCGGCGACCTGGAGGCGCGGCAGGCCCGGGAGAAGGCGGAGGAGGCCCGCCAGCGTCTGGAGTTGGAGCGCCAGCGATTGGACGTCATGGCCCAGAGCCTGCGCCAGCGGCTGGCCTCCCAGCAGGAGCAGGTGGAGCGCCTGAAGGCAGTGGCCCGCTTCCGCCGCCAGCAGGTGGAGTCCATGAAGGTGCTCGCGGGCGAGGACGGCGTGCTCCAGGAGCTGCCCCTGGAACTGGGCCAGTGGGTGACGCCCGGCGTGCTGCTGGCCAAGGTGGTGAAGCCGGAGCGGCTGAAGGCGGAGCTGCGGATCGCGGAGACGCAGGCGCGCGACATCCTGCCGGGCCTCAAGGCTCGGGTGGACACGCGCAACGGCGTCGTCGAAGGCACCGTGGCCCGCGTCGCGCCCGCGGCCAGTCAGGGCACGGTGCGCGTGGAGATAGCCCTGCCGGACGCGCTGCCGAAGGGCGCCCGGCCGGACCTCACCGTGGAGGGCACGGTGGAGCTGGAGCGGCTGGACGACGTGCTGTCCGTGGGCCGCCCCGCCGGGGCGCAGGCGGAGAGCACGCTGGCGCTCTTCCGGCTGCTGCCCGGAGGGGATGAGGCGGTGCGCATCCCGGTGAAGCTGGGCCGGGGCTCGGTGAACGCCGTGGAGGTGGTGCAGGGGCTGGCCGAAGGCGACCAGGTGGTGCTGTCGGACATGACCGCATGGGATGCGGTGGAGCGCGTGAGGCTGCGATGATGACGACGATGACGAACGACAGCGAGGCCCGCGCGCCGGTGGCGGTGCCGGGCAAGGCCCTGCTCCAACTGGACGGGCTCACCAAGGTGTTCGAGACGGAGGAGGTGGAGACGCACGCCCTGTCCAACATCCACCTCACCATCCGCCAGAACGAATGGGTGGCCATCGTGGGCCCGTCGGGCTCCGGCAAGTCCACGCTGCTGGCGGTGCTGGGGTTGCTCGACACCGCCACGCGGGGCAGCTACCTGCTGGATGGCCGCGGCGTGCTGGAGCTGTCGCCCGCGGACCGCGCGAAGGTGCGCAACCAGCACATCGGCTTCATCTTCCAGAGCTTCAACCTCATCGGCGACCTCACCGTCTTCGAGAACGTGGAGCTGCCGCTCACCTACCGGGGGCTGCCCGCCCAGGAGCGCAAGCAGCGCGTGGAGCGGGCCCTGGAGCGCGTGGGCATGGCGCACCGGGCGCGGCACCTGCCGGGCCAGCTCTCCGGCGGTCAGCAGCAGCGCGTGGCGGTGGCGCGGGCCGTGGCCGGGGACCCGCTCATCCTCCTGGCCGACGAGCCCACGGGCAACCTGGACTCGAAGAACGGCGAGGCGGTGATGCAACTGCTGGCGGACCTGCACAAGGCGGGCTCCACGCTGTGCATGGTGACGCACGACCCGGCGCAGGCGCGCATCGCCACGCGCACGGTGAGCCTCTTCGACGGTCGCGTCGTGCAGGACGAACAGCTGCGTTGAGGGGGATGCCCATGGAACGCCTGCTCAATGACCTGCGCTACGCCCTGCGCTCCCTGCGCAACGCCCCCGGCTTCGCGGTGGTGGCGGTGCTGACGCTGGCGCTGGGCATCGGCGCGAACAGCGCGGTGTTCAGCGTGGTGAAGGGCGTGCTGCTGACGCCGCCGCCCTTCCCCCACCCCGAGCAGTTGGTGCACCTGGCGCCCGACTTCGACGCCTTCGGCCTGAAGGCGGTGTCCAACTCGGTGCCGGAGTACCGGGACTTCACCACGAACGCGCGGGCCTTCGCGTCGCTGTCGGCCTTCCGGCGCGGCGATGTGACGCTCACCGGCCAGGAGTCCCCCCGCCGCTTCCACGTCGTCGTGGGGACCGCCTCACTCCTGCCCACGCTGGGCGTCGCGCCGGTGCTCGGGCGCGGCTTCACGGAGGAGGAGGAGACGCCGGGGCGGGACAAGGTCGTCATCCTCACGGACGCCGTCTGGCGCGCGCACTTCGCGAAGGACCCCGGGGTGCTGGGGCGCTCGCTGCGGCTCGACGGCGAGGCGCACGCCGTGGTGGGCGTGCTGCCGCCCGGCGTGGCCTACCCGGAGGACACGGAGCTGTACCTGCCGTTCGCGCCCACGCCGGAGCAGGCGGCGGAGTCCAAGCGGGGCAACCGCTCCCTGTCCATCCTGGCGCGGCTCAAGCCCGGCGTGACGCTGGACGCGGCGCGAGCGGACCTGCGGCGCGTGGGCGCGGAGCGCACGCCGGACCTGGTGGACCAGTACCGGCAGGCGGGCTGGTCCATGGGGGTGAAGTCGCTGGAGGAGCAGGTGGTGGGCGGGGTGCGGGAGACGCTGTGGCTCCTCTGGGCCTCGGTGGGCTTCGTGTTGCTGGTGGCGTGCTCCAGCGTGGCCAACCTGCTGCTCGCGCGGGCGGTGGCCAGGAGCCGCGAGGTGTCCATCCGCGCGGCGCTGGGGGCGGGGCGCGGACGGCTGGTGGCGCAGTTCCTCACGGAGAGCGTGGTGCTGTCGGTGGTGGCGGGCGCGCTGGGCCTGCTGCTGGCGATGTGGGGCACGGACGCGCTGGTGGCGGTGGTGGGGGAGGGGCTGCCCCGGGCCCACGAGGTGCGGCTGGACCTGCCCTCCGTGCTCTTCACCCTGGCCGTGTCGGTGCTCACGGGCGTCATCTTCGGGCTGGTGCCCGCGCTCCAGGCCAGCCGCACGGACCTGAACGCGGCGATGCGCGAGGGCTCGCGGAGCACCGGCGGCCACCGCGCGGGCCGGCTGCGTTCGGCGCTGGTGGTGGCCCAGGTGTCGCTCGCGCTGGTGTTGCTGGTGGGCGCGGGCCTCTTCGTGAGGAGCTTCCTCGCGCTCCGGCGCGTGGACGCGGGCTTCGTCTCCGAAGGCGTGCTCACCGGCCAGCTGGCGCTGCCCGGGGTGGCGTACCCGGACAAGGCCCGGCAGGCGGCCTTCCAGCAGGCGCTGGTGTCGCGGCTCCAGGCGCTGCCCGGCGTGGAGGCCGCGGGGCTCACCAACGTCCTGCCGTTGGGGGGCGCCATGGACCACAGCTTCGACATCGAGGGGCGCCCGCGGCTGCCGGGGGAGCTGTGGAAGGCGGTGGAGATGCGCGCCGTCACCCCGGGCTACCTGCGCGCGCTGCGGGTCCAGCTCAAGCAGGGACGGCTGCTGGAGGACCGGGACGGCGCGGACGCGCCCTGGGCGGTGGTCATCAACCAGTCCTGCGCGAACATCTTCTGGCCGAAGGGGGACGCGCTGGGCCACCGGATGAGGCTGCACGGCCCGGACAACCAGTGGGCCACCGTGGTGGGCGTGGTGGACGACCTGCGCGAGTGGGGGCTGGACGTGCCGGCGCGCCCCGCCGCGTACTACGCCCTGCCGCAGCTGCCCTCCGTGCACCTGGGCATGGCGGTGCGCGTGAAGTCCGGAGACCCGGAGGCGCTGCGCGTCGCGGTGGAGTCGGAGCTGCGCGCGGTGGACGCGGACCTGCCGCTGTTCGACGTCTCGCCCCTGTCGCGGCGGATGGACGACGCCATTGGCGCCCGGCGGCTGTCGGCGCTGCTGCTGGGGCTGTTCGCGGGGGGCGCGCTGCTGCTCGCGGCGCTGGGCCTGTCGGGCGTCATCGCCTTCTCCGTGGCGCAGCGCACGCGGGAGCTGGGCATCCGCATGGCGCTGGGCGCGGCGCGGGGGGACGTGCTCCGGTTGGTGCTGGGGCAGGGCCTGCGGCTGTCGCTGGCGGGCGTGGGCGTGGGGCTCGTCCTGTCCGTGGCGCTGACGCGGCTGCTGGGCTCGCTGCTGTATGGCGTGTCGGTGGACGACCCGTGGACCTTCGGGGGCGTGGCGCTGCTGCTCACCGGGGTGGCGCTGGGCGCGTCCTGGCTGCCGGCCCGGCGGGCCACGCGCGTGGACCCCATCATCGCGCTGCGCGCTGACTGACCCCTCCTGGTTTCTGGCACAGTCCCCACCCGTGGCGTCCCCCGTGTCCGACCCCTCTTCTCCCAGCACTCCGCGCCCCACCCGCATCCTCGTGGCCGACGACCAGCCGGACGTGCTGGAGGCGCTGCGGCTGCTGCTCAAGCGCGACGGCCACACGGTGGTGAGCGCCCAGTCCCCGGCGGGCGTGCTCGCCACGCTGGACGCGGAGGACGTGGAGCTGGTGCTGATGGACCTCAACTACGCGCGCGACACCACGTCCGGGCGCGAGGGCCTGGACCTGCTCGGCCAGCTTCGCGCGCGGGACGCCCTGCTGCCCGTGGTGGTGATGACCGCGTGGGGCAGCGTGGAGGGCGCGGTGGAGGCCATGCGCGCGGGGGCGCGCGACTACGTGCAGAAGCCCTGGGACAACACGCGCCTGCTGGCCACGCTGCGCACGCAGCTGGAGCTGGCCCGCGCGCTGCGCCGCACCCGGCGGCTGGAGGGGGAGAACCAGCACCTGCGCCGTGAGCAGGGCGGACGCTCCCCGCTGGTGGGCGAGTCGCGCGCCATGCTGCCGGTGCGCCGGCTCATCGAACGCGTGGCGCCGTCCGCCGCGCCCGTGCTCGTCACCGGCGAGCACGGCACCGGCAAGGAGGTGGTGGCGCGCCTGCTCCACGCGGCCAGCCCCCGCGCGGACCGCCCCTTCGTCGCGGTGAACTCCGGCGGCCTGTCGGAGGGCGTCTTCGAGAGCGAGCTGTTCGGCCATGTGAAGGGCGCCTTCACCGACGCGAAGACCGACCGCATCGGCTGCTTCGAGCTGGCGGACGGCGGCACGCTCTTCCTGGATGAGATTGGCAACATGCCGCTCGCCCAGCAGGCGAAGCTGCTGCGCGTCCTCCAGACGGGGGAGCTGCACCCGGTGGGCTCGTCGCGCACGCGCAAGGTGGACGTGCGCGTGGTGAGCGCCACCAACGTGGACCTGGGGCGCGCGGTGACGGAGGGACGCTTCCGCGAGGACCTGCTCTACCGGCTCAACACGGTGGAGGTGCAGCTGCCGCCCCTGCGCGAGCGGCGCGAGGACATCCCGCTGCTCGCCGCGCACTTCCTCGCGGCCCTGGGCCAGCGCTACGGCCGCCCCGGCGTGCACCTGTCGCCGGACGCGCTGGAGGCCCTGCTCGCCTACCCGTGGCCCGGCAACGTGCGCGAGCTGGAGCACGCGGTGGAGCGGTCGCTCCTGATGGCGGCGGGGGACCGGGTGGAGGCGGAGGACCTGCTGCTCAAGCGCACGGGGCCGGGCGGCGGAGGCGCCACGCGCCTGGAGGAGATGACGCTGGAGGAGGTGGAGCGCTACCTCATCGAACGCGCGCTGGGCCGGCAGGATGGCAACGTGAGCGAGGCGGCCAGGGCCCTGGGCCTGTCGCGCAGCGCGCTCTACCGGCGCCTCCAGTACTACGGCATCAAGGGCGCGCGTTGAGGCTCCGGCCAGAGCCCGGGCCGAAGCCCTGGCCGCACGACCTGCGCGTCGTGGGGCTCGCGGTGCTCGCGGGCCTGCCCGCCGTCGTCGTGTCGCTGGCGCTGCTGTGGACGGGGGACTTCAGCGCCAAGGTGCGGTGGACCCTGGCCGTCCTGGTGCTGGGCGTCCCCGCCTGCCTGTGTCTGGCATTGCGCGAGCGCGTGGTGCGGCCCCTGCACACGGTGGCGGGCCTGCTGGCCGCGCTGCGGGAGGGGGACTACTCCGTGCGCGGCCGGGGCGGGCGCGCGGGCGACGCGCTGGGGGAGGTGCTGCTGGAGGTCAACGCGCTGGGGGACACGCTGCGCGAACAGCGGCTGGGCGCGATGGAGGCGGGCGCCCTGCTCGCGCAGGTGATGGAGGCCATCGACGTGGCGGTGCTGGCCTTCGACGACGAGGGCACGCTGAAGCTGGTGAACCGCGCGGGCGTCCAGCTGGTGGGCCTGCCGCGCGCGGGGCTGGTGGGCCAGCGGGCGGAGGCGCTGGGGTGGCAGGAGTTGCTGGAGGGCCCCGCGCCGCGCCGCCTGACGCGGGCCTTCGCCAGGGAGGGCGGCCCCTACGAGCTGTGGCGGGGCACGTTCCGCGAGGGCGGCCGGCCGCACCAGCTGGTGGTGCTCACCGACCTGGGTCTGGCATTGCGCGAGGAGGAGCGCGAGGCCTGGCGCCGGCTGGTGCGCGTGCTCAGCCACGAAATCAACAACTCCCTCACGCCCATCCAATCCATCGCGGACGCGCTCCGGGACACGGTGGCCCAGGTGCCCCGCCCCGCGGACTGGGAGGAGGACACGCGGCACGGGCTGGGCATCATCGCCCGCCGGGCCGAAGCCCTGGCGCGCTTCATGTCCGCCCACGCGCGGCTGGCGCGCCTGCCCCCGCCCGCGCAGGGCCGCGTGGAGGTGGAGGCCTGGGTGCGGCGCGTGGTGGCGCTGGAGCCGCGCCGTCCCGTGGCGGTGCGCCCCGGCCCCGCGCTCACGGTGCCCGGGGATGGGGACCAGCTGGAGCAGGTGCTCATCAACCTGGTGCGCAACGCGGTGGACGCCGTCCTTTCGGACGCCGGAGGGCCGGGCGGTGTCTGGGTTTCGTGGGCGGTACACGCGCCGGGCGCGGTGGAGGTCTGGGTGGAGGACGAAGGCCCGGGCCTGTCCGACACCGCGAACCTCTTCGTGCCCTTCTTCACCACCAAGCCCCAGGGCAGTGGCATCGGGCTGGCGCTCAGCCGGCAGATCGCGGAGGCCCACGGCGGAAGTCTGCGATTGGAGAACCGCACCGACGGGCGCGGCTGCCGCGCGCGGCTCAAGCTCCCGCTGGACGCTCCGCGCGCGTGACGGGCAGGGACCTGACGGGCTCGGAGGTCGCCTCGGAGGCCCTGGGCGGGAGGGCCTCCGGGTCGTCCCTGGCGATCCACTGGTAGAGCAGCGCGTTGGCGGCCCAGAAGAACAGCGCGCTGAAGCTCACGTAGACCAGCCGGGAGCCGGGCCACACCTGGAACGGGTGGTGGAACACCTCCGCCGCCAGGAAGCCCCCCAGCCACTGTCCCAGCCAGCACAGCGCGGTGGACCACAGCACCCGCTGCCAGCGGGGCATCCGCGCGGGCCGGAACCAGCGGGTGTTCAGGGCCCACAGCGCCACCACCGCGCCGCTCCACAGCCCCAGGCTGATGACGGAGAACCAGCCGTGCGAGGACTCCGGATACACCCAGCCCCAGTCCCCGTTCATCCACCGGAAGGCCACGTTCTGGGACAGCTCCAGCAACCAGAAGCACGGGACCAGCAAGAGCAACTGCGCCAGCAACACCCGTCGCACCACGTCCGCCAGGCCCCTGAGGAGCTGCCCGTACGTCCAGGTCAGCGCAATCATTGGTCCCTCCTCGGGCGCGGGTGGGCTCTGTGCCCCATGTCTTGAACGGGGCTGCCATTATTTCTTGATTTATCCGGTTGAAAGGGCCTGCTGGGTTTTGTCTGGCACAAGCAATCCCCTGGGGTTGCATGGTCAGACACGGCAACCGCTATTCAAAGACGGACAATTCCCCGAGCGAGAGGAGCGCCCCAGGGGTGGTGCCACCGCTATATTCCAACAGTTCCACGGAGAGCCTGACGTAGCGGGTGGGCTCTGCGTCGGCGAGGGGCAGCTCGGTGAAGACAGGCGTCTGGTTCCCCAGGTGGATGGGGGAATCCCCGTAGGGCGAGTCCGTTTCGGTGAGGTCGCGGTAATAGCTGTACAGGAAGTAGTTCTGGGTCTGGGTGAAGGAATCCAGCTCCCGCAGCACCGTGCGGCTGAGCACCTTCCAGTGCTCACCATCCAGGCTGCCCTCCAGGACGAGCCACTCCTTGCCCTCGTAGCTGTCCGCGTGGCGCAGGCCGCGCACCACCGCGTGGCGGGGACGGGTGGGCTGGGGCAGCGTGAAGACGAGCCCGTACACGGGCGGGTCGGTCCTGGGGTTGGCCACGGGCACGGACTCGAGCCGTCCGTCCGTCCAGGGACAGACCTCCGGGAAGAGCGGCGCGCACGTCGCGCCCCGGCTGGCGGGGCGCAGGGAGCCCGGGGGGAGGGGCTCGTGGGCGGTGCGCCACTCCACCCGGAAGTCCACGCCGCTGGGCTCTCCGCCCAAGGGAGAGAACCCCCAGTTGCCCACGCTGACGGCGCGCAGCTGCACCTGGGGCGCGGCGAAGTCCTCCAGCACGTAGGGGGACGGCGTCCAGGGTGACGTCGTGCCCGTCCACCGCCACAGCAGCTGCCCCTCGGAGGTCAGCCACAGCAGGGTGGCGGGCGGCGAGGGGAACACGAGCCTGGGGACGGTGTCCTCCGGGCCGATGACCTGCGGGAGGCTCGCCGTCTCCGGCACCTCCAGCGGCGGGGGCGGGGGCGGGAAGGCCACGGCGGGGCCCTGGGGTCCTGCCTCCACGCGCGGGTGGGCGTCCCAGGGCTGGAGCGTGGGCAGCTCCACGTCGTCCTGGATGTAGAACAGGGCGAACATGCCCCGCCCGCTCGCGTCCTGCGGCAGCGTCACGCGCAGCCGGGACTGCTGCTCGTCATCGCGCCAGTGCACCGCGTCGCCGGAGAGCAGCTCGAAGGTGAACTCCCCGCTGGCATCGGTGGTGGCGGTGCTCAGGGGGGCGAAGACGCCGTCGGTCCGGCGCTCCAGGGTCAGCGGCTCGCCGGCCAGCGGCGCGCCGTCCAGCTGGCGCACGCGGCCGTACGCGAAGATGGGGTCTTCGGGGTAGCGCTCGCAGCCGGCGTGGGTGAGGGCCAGCAGTCCCAGGCCCAGGATGGTGAGGGGTGCGTGGCGCATGTCAGTAGGTCGCCTTGAGGCCGAACAGCGGGAGGATGACGGGAATCTGGACGGGCTTGCGCACGGGGTAGAGGCCCGGCTCGTTCAGGACGCCTTCGGAGAAGTGCTCGTAGGCGATGACCTCCTGCTGCGCGGAGAGGTTGAGCACGTCGAGCGACGCATCCAGCGTGAAGTCCTCGTAGGCCCACGACTTCGCGATGCGCGCGTCCACGCGGAAGAACGGCGCCAGCCGGCTGGCGCGGTCCAGGTCCTGTCGCACCCAACGCCCCTCGCCGTCGGCGTCCGTCACCCAGCGCTGCGTCTGGGAGGTGATCTGCCCCGACTCCGGCCGGCCGGTGTTGAAGTGCACCACCGTGCCCACCGTCCAGTTGTTGCCGAACTTGTAGCTGAGCGCGGCGTTGAAGACGTGCGCCTGTTCGAAGGCGAAGGGCAGGCTGCCCTCCACCGTCTCCAGCACGCGGTTGTCCTCGCCGTAGCGGCTGAAGCGCGTCTTCCGCTTGCTCTGCAGGAAGCTGTAGGACACCCAGCCGAACCAGTTGTTGCCCAGCGGGTGGCGCGCCATCAGGTCCAGGCCGTAGGCGTAGCCGGTGGTGGCGGGGTCCTGGCCCAGGCTGCCCCGGCGCCGGCGGTTCTCCGCCACGTCCACCAGGTCGAACTCCACCGCGCGCGACAGCGGGTTGAAGTACGCGTCCGCGCTCAGCTCCAGCCCGTCCATGGCCTTCCACTCCGCGCCCACGTCGAACTGCGCGCCGGACTGGAGGCCGTAGCGCAGGCTGGCGGTGTCCACGGCGGGCAGGTGCAGGAGCACCGTGGGCGGCTGGTGGAAGAGGCCCGCGCCGCCCTTGAGCGTGAGGGTGTCCGTCAGCGTGTGGCGCACCGACAGGCGCGGCTCCACCGCGGTGAACGTCATGCCCGGCACCAGGTGGTACGCGTCCACGCGCAGGCCCGGTGACACCACCCACCGCTCCGCGGGCCTCCAGGTGACGCCCGCATACGCGCCGGAGAAGGTGGCGATGGCGGAGGGCCGCTTGAGCGGATCCGCGTCGTCGGACGGGCGCCAGCCCGGGGGCCGCGCGGTGCCGGTGAGGGTGGTGGCGGAGCGGCGGTTCTCCACGTCCGCGCCCACCGCCAGCTCCAGCGAGTCGGTGAACGCCCGTCGCCAGCCGGCGCGCGCGGAGAGGCTCGTCTGCGAAAGGCCGTACTCGCCCACGGACTGGCGCACGAGCGCGCCGCCGACGCGGTTCGTCCGCTCGCCGGTGAGGCCCAGGCCGTCCCAGCCCAGCGTGAGGCCGACCTCGCCCTCGCCGCCCGCCAGCGGGTGCGTGCCGCGCAGGTCGATGCGGTGGAAGCGCGACGTGACGCCGCCGCCCTCGGAGCGCTCCACCTCCTCGGGGGAGAGGCCCACGTCGTCGGAGCTGCCCAGCGCGAACAGGCGCAGGCGGCCCTGGCCCACCTTCTGCTCGATGCGCGCCTGGTAGTCCCAGAAGCCCGCGCGCACCTGCGACGCCTCCGGGCGGTTGAGCGCGTTGGCGGTGAGGGAGATGAGCAGCGCGGAGTAGCTGAAGCGGCCGGCCACGCTGACGCTGGTGCCGGTGGATTCGAAGGGCTGCTCGATGAAGCCGCCCGCGTTGAGCAGGTCCGCGTACGCGGTGAAGTGCAGCCGGTCCTCGCGCGGACGGCTGAGGCGCCCCTCCACCGCGCCGCCCAGCACGCGGCCGTACTGCACCGGCGGCGTGCCCGGGTAGAAGTCCACGGTGTCGATGAAGTCCGGGTGCACCACCGCGGGCCCGAGCAGCAGGTGGTACAGCATCGGGATGCGCACGCCGTCCAGGAAGAAGCCGGTGGCGGCCGGCTGGCTGCCGCGCACCACCGGGTAGCTGATGCCTGACGCGAGGCTGCCCACGCCCGGCATCAGCATCACCACGCGGAAGGGGTCGCCCAGCGTGCCGGGCACTTCGCGCAGCTCCTGCTCGTGCAGGCTGATGCGGGTGACCTCCGTGCGCGGGCGCTCGTCGCGCACCACGGTTTCATACGGGTTCACCTCGCGCGGCTGGAGTCGGTAGACGACCTGGAGCGTCTGGCCGGCCTCCAGCTTCTCCTCGAACGTCGTCGTCGCGTGGCCCGGCGCGCGGACCTCCACGCGGTGCGCGCCGGGCGTCACGTCCAGCGTGAAGAGGCCGCGCGGGTCGGTGGTGCCGGCGGGCGCCTGGGCGCCATCCAGGAAGAGGGCCGCGTCGGCCAGCGGCTTGCGGGTGCCTCGCGCGCGCACCTCGCCGGTGAGGCGCGTGGTGGAGGCGGGGACCCGCACGGGCGGCGTGAAGCGGTAGAGGAAGGGCAGGCGCACCGCCACGGGGAGGCCGCCCAGCGTGGCCGGGGTGAAGCGCAGGCCCGGGGCGGCGGCGAGCGCCGCGTCGGTGAGGCTCGGCTCGGCGCCGGCGCGCACCACCTTCGCCTCCGCGACGCGGCCCTCCACGTCCACCAGCAGCTCCAGCTCCACCTCTCCGGCGGTGCCCTCCAGGCCCTCGGGCCACGCGGCGGGCGCGTCCGCGGTGAGCGTGGGGGGCACCAGCGCGGTGTCGCCCGCGTCGGGGGAGAGCCCCAGGCGGACGGCGTCCTCGGCGGACAGGCCCTGACCGCCGTCGGTCGCCTGGAGGTCCACCTCCACCGTGCGCGGCTCGCTGGTGGCGGAGGGGACGCCCTGGGCGGCCCCTGCCGTTCCCCAGAGCAGGAGGAGGGCTGGAAGCAGTCGCAGGAGACGGGGGAGGAACATGGAGGACCGCCTCAACACCGGAGCTCCTCGAAGCTGTCACCGCGGACATTCATGGGATTGCACCCGGAGTGGGGAAACATCCCCCGGCCGTGGGTCAAGGGTGGGCCGTCAACGTCATACGGTTCGGGCGGGCGATTCCGGCAACGAAAATGCGCGCGAGCGCAACGGGCCCCGGGGGCTGGAAGTGTCCGAGGCCGGGCGCGCCTGCCATTGCCCCCGCTTCGCGCCAGTCCCCCCGCGAGGCCGGGCGGGATGTGCACGCGCGCACTGCGGGATGCGTCCACGGTGCGTGCCCCTGGAGGGAAGCAGAGGGAGGTCGTTACAGTTTTTCATGTCGAGCGGAAGCCACGGCCAGGGCTTCCCGGGGAGGGCGCATGCGCACGCCGAAGGATGAACTGCTGCTCCAGGCGATGGATCATGCGTTGTCGGCGCGGGCGATGGAGGCGGTGGAGACGCTGGCGGCGCTGTACCGGCTCCTGGACGTGGAGCGGGTGCCGGAGGATGAGAACTACGGCGTGTTCGCCACGGCGCTGACGCGGAGGTTGGAGGGGGCGGCGGGGGCGCTGCACCCGTACCGGGCGTCGGAGGTGGATGGGGGCGCCAGGCAGATTGATTTGTTCCGCCAGTTGATGAAGCACCTGCCGCTGGCGTCGGCGGCGGACGCGGTGGCGAACACGCTGCTCGCGGGGTTCCTGCGCGGCCACGACGAGGCGACGTTGCTGGACGTGGGCATCGGGCAGGGACGGCAGGAGTGCAACCTGCTGCGCGCGCTGGCGAAGGCGGGCGCGCTGCCCCGGCACCTGGCGGTGGTGGGCGTGGACCCCAGCGGTGCCAGCCTGCGCGAGGCGCAAGGCGCGGTGACGGCGGTGGCGGAGGAGGTGGGGCTGTCATTGGAGTTCGCGGGGTTGGAGTCGCCGGTGGAGGACCTGGACGCGGCGGTGTGGTCCGCGTTGCGAGGGGTGCGCCGGCCGCTGGTGGTGAACGCGGCGTTCGCGCTGCACCACGTGGTGGACGGCCCGGCCGGGGCCCGCGAGCCGCGCGACACGGTGCTGGGGAGGCTGGCGTCGCTGGGGCCGGTGGGGGTGGTGTTGTGCGAGCCCAACGTGGACCACCACCGGGCCCCGGCGCGCGAGCGGCTGGCCAATGCGTGGCAGCACTTCTCCCGCGTGTTCCAGTTGCTGGATACGCTGGAGGTGCCGAAGGAGGAGCGTCGCGCCATCAAGCGGTTCTTCGGCCGGGAGGTGGACGACATCGTGGGCATGGTGAACGAGTCGGAGCGGTGCGAGCGCCACGAGACGGCGCTCGTCTGGTGGGAGCGGCTGCGCAAGGCGGGCTTCATGCCCAGGCGTGGGATGGACGCGGTGTGTCCGCCGGGCGTGCACCCGGCGGTGGCGCTGCGCGCGGAGGAGGGCACGGTGGGCATCGCGTTCCGCGACGAGGTGCTGGTGGCGGTGCTGGCGGCGGTGCCCCGGGAGGGCGCGTGAGCGACCTGGAGGGACTGGCGCCCAGGGTCATCGCGCGCTGCCGGGAGTTGAAGCTGCGGCTGGTGCTGGCGGAGGCGTGCACGGGAGGGCTCATCACGGCGGCGCTGACGGACGTGCCGGGGGCGTCCGCGGTGGTGGAGCGCGCCTTCGTGCCGTACTCGAACGAGTCGAAGGGGGAGCAGCTGGGGGTGCCGCTGGCGCTGCTGCGGGAGCACGGCTCGGTGAGCGCGCAGGCGGTGGGCGCGATGGTGGAGGGCGCGCTGCAGCGCTCGTGGGCGGACTGGGGCGTGGCGGAGACGGGCATCGCCGGGCCGGGGGGCGGGACGGAGGCGAAGCCGGTGGGGCTGGTGTTCGTGGCGGTGCAGCGGCGGGGGAGCCCCGCGGTGGTGGAGCGCCATCTGTTCACGGGGGACCGTCGGGCGGTGCGTCAGGCCGCGTCGGCCAGGGGCCTGGCCCTCCTTCTGGAGCAGCTCACCGTGGAGTCCTGAATCCTTGGCTCGTCCCGCGGGACGTTGGTGGAAGCGGGCTGGATGGGTGATGAAGTCCACACGAAGGGAGCGCCAGATGTATCGAATCGACGTGAATCGCGCTGAGTCCATCGTGAGCTTCGCGCTGGAGGGCTACATCCGGCTGGAGGAGATGCAGCGGTTCGTGGTGGAGCTGAAGGCGGCGACGGACACGGTGGCGGGGCAGGCCATCAAGATTGAAGCGGACCTGCGCATGTTCCGGCCGGCGTCGCCGGAGGCCGCGGACCTCATCCGCCGGGTGCAGGAGTACGGCCTGCGCTCCGGGGTGACGCGGGTGGCGGAGCTGGTGCAGAACCAGATCGTCGCGCTGCAGCTCAACCGGGTGGCCTCTGGGAGCGGCACGGACAAGATCCTCCGCCGCTTCTGGCAGGAGTCCGCGGCGAGGGCGTGGCTGCTGCACGGAGACGCGGAGCTGGGCGTGGCGCTCCAGGGCTGAGCGTCGCCATACTCCGGGGCTCCGCGCTTGAGGACAGGGGCGCGGACCCTGGGGACGTGGGTGATGTCGCGCTGGGCAGCCGTGCTGTTGTGGGTGGTGTGCGCGACGGGGTGCGCGACGTCGCGGACGTGGCGGTTGGACACGGGCGAAGGGCAGGCCCGGGAGTACACGCCACGCAAGGCGACGGCGCCGGTGGCGCTGGACGGCGAGCCCTTCAAGGAGGCTGTCCGGACGCTGGCCCCCGGTGCGCCGGTGACGGCGCGTCCCCGGTGGGAAGCGCTCCGGTTGCTGAAGCCCGAGGCCCGCCGTGCGCGAGCGTCCCTGGGGCTCGTCACGCTGGAGGACCCCAGGCGGGGCCGCGTGCGGGTGGCGGACGCACCGGAGCGCGGCACCGCGCCGGAGGAGGCCTACGGGCGCTGGTGCGTGCGCAAGAGGCTGGGTGGGGACTGCCTGCACCTCTTGGAGGAGGGGGCAGGGCTGGACGAGGAGGGCAAGCGGACGCTGGCCTTCCGCATCGCGTTGGACTCGGTGTGGGAGGAGACGGCGAGCGCGCTGGAGGGGATGACGGACCCGGAGTCGATGGTGACGCTGCTGGCGACGACGGGAGCGGTGTACCTGGGGCTGTGGCTGGTGCCGGAGCCGCTGTTGTCCAAGGGCATCGCGGCGGTGCTGACGGCGGGGCTGATTGCGTACCTGGGCTGGGACACGGTGTGGAGCCTCATCCAGGGGTGGAGGCTGCTCTCGGAGCGGGTGAGGGAGGCGGAGGACTTCGAGGGCATCCGGGAGGCAGGGGAGCAGTACGGGGAGGTGATGGGGAAGCAGGCGGCGAGGGCCTTCGTGATGCTGACGATGGCGGCGCTGGGCGGCACGGCGCAGACGCTGGCGGCGAGGATGCCGACGCTGCCGGGAGCGGCGCAGGCGGCGCTGGTGGGAGCGGAGCAGGGAGGCTTCAGTCTCGCGGCGGTGGGACAGGTGAGCGCGGTGGCCGTGTCGTCGAGCGGCACGGTGACGATTGAATTGGCACCGGGCGCGGTGGCGATGGCGGCGCGGGGGCCGACGTCAGGGGCGCTGGAGGTCCACGAGCACCACATCGCCACGAACAAGTGGTGGGAAGCCACGCACAACGGTGGGCCGTGGTCGCCCCAGTTCCAGGAACTGTTCGACCGGGCCGGGATGTCCTTGGATGATCCGGCGAACCGGGTCTTCATTCGAGGCCACAAGGGGCCTCATCCCAAGGCGTATCATCAGGAGGTCCTGCGGCGATTGAGGCAAGCAATGGGCCGCTGCCGAAGCACGGCTCAGTGTAGAGAGGTGCTGACCTCAAGGCTCAAGCAACTGGCTTCGGAGCTCAAGACCGACGGTACGCAGCTCCACAAGTGGATTACCCGGACCGAGTGACGCGAGGATTCTGGCATGGCGGGGCGGTACTTCGACCTTCACGATGACATGGGTGACCAGGGAGGCTGGTACCTGTCTGCTCCAAGGAATCCCCAGGGACGTGAGGTGGATGATCCCTGGCAGTTCACGGACGGCTGCCCCGTGCGCGTCGAGGAACGACTCCGGTTCCCCATCTATCATCCGGGAAGACCGCTCGAATTCTCCCTGGCAGGTGTCGGTGCCACTCCCGTAGTGCATCATCGAGTGGCGAACATCTTCACGGAGTTGGCGCCTGACGACGTGCAGGTCATCCCAGTTGATGTCGATGGACAGTCGGAGCCGTATTGCATCCTCGTCGCGACGCGGAGCATCCGCTGCATTGATGAAGAGCAGTCGGCAGAGGTCCAGTACTTCCAACCGGAAGATGCGCAGCCGGAGAAGCTCGGTACGTACCGGGCTGTCTCCGGTATGCGCATCGACCCGACCAAGGTGGGCGACGCGAAGGTGTTCCGCACCTGGGGATGGTCCATCGCGCTCATCGTCTCCGAGGACATCAAGGACGCCTTGGAGCGCGCGGGCGTCACGGGGGTGAAGTTCGAGGAAGTCACTGGCCCCAGCGCCGTCACCCCTGAGGAACGCGAGCGCAGTCTCAAGCTCCGGGCACTCTTCGAGCGGACGGAGACAGCCCGCGAGGCCTTCTGGCGCACCCTGGGGACGCTGGACGAAGAGGCCATCATCCCCATTGTCGTCGGAGGAGGCTGGCCCGCCCGTCGTCAGGTCTGGCGCGTCATCCGCCGCCCGGAAGGCCGCACCCTCTTCGTGACGGACGGCCTGTCCGACTTCTACGTGGCCCGTGAGGAGCCCTCGGTGGGTTTCGGCCTGGAACTCGCGCTGGAGACGGACGAACCCGTCGCGGACGTGGCGACCTGCTGGCAGCAACTGATTCTGGAGCACATCGGCAACGAGCTCGTGGAGCACGAAGGCGTGCGCGAGAAGGTGAGGACGGGCTTCCTCTCCATGGAGGTGGACGGGCAGCGGATGCCCGAGACGCTCCTGACGAAGGACGGCCGGGTGGGCGTGCTGCTGGGCATGGAGACCCCCAGCCTCCCCAGCCACTTCACGATGCCCGACGGAGAAGTCCGGCTCGTCACCGTCAAGGCGCTGATGCCCGCGGAGCTCGCGTACCTGCTGGAGCACGGCCGACAAGGCCGCGAAGAACTCATGCGCCGCTTCAACGAGCACGGCCCCGGCCACCTGTCCCGCGCCTGGCGTCAGCCCGTGGTGTGACGCCTCACCCGCCGATCCCCACCGCGAGCAGCAATGCGAGCGCCGCGTACAGCGGCACGTTGAGCGCGAGCGTGAGCCGGTTGATGCGCCGGAAGCGCTCCTGCTCCGCGTCCGCGAACCACACCCCGTCCTCGCCGGTGGTGCGTCCCTCGACAGCCTGGTGGAACAACGCCGCGTAGGCCACCTCCACCACCAGGCTCACCAGCACCAGCCCCACGAGCGCCAGCGCCCACACGTCGCGCCCATCCAGCGCCCCCGCCCACTTCTCCCCCGTGTACACGAGCCCCGCTCCCACGAGCGCGATGCACCCCAGGTCATGCCCCACGCCGTACGGCGGTCGCCAGTTGCGCGACACATAGAGCATGTAGAGCTCCGCCGCCCCGCGCAGCCACATGGACACCGCGAAGGCTCCCAGCACGATGCGGGCCTCGCCGGGCACCGCTGGATCCATGGCCACCAGCGGACACACCAGGAACCAGAGGAAGACCGCGTAGAGGAGCCACGCCAGCTTGGGCCCGGAGATGCGCCCACCCCGTGCCCCCCGGGCGTTCTGCCGGTGCCGGAAGAACGCCGCCGCGCTCGCGACCGCGAGCAGGAACACCACCAACAACACACGCGTCGAAGCGGAGAGCATCAGGGGGAACACAGCCGGGGCAGGGGAGGGAGCGAGCGGGACGTCGTTAAGAGCTACGACTCCACGCATGGGTGGCGGATGCAAGCCCCGAGGGGATTGGACACCCGGAGGCGGGCACGGCACGCTCCGCGCGTGTCCCGGGACGGTCAATCATGAGTGCGGATGTGGCGGTGACGCCGGCCCTCGCGGCCACGCGTGTGCAGTGGGGCGGCTGGGTCTTCCCCCGGTGGAACGACCCGCGGCTGCCCTTCGCGGCGCTGCTCACGCTCTACGGCGTGCTGGGCTTCACCTTCTTCGGCTTCAACCGCAGCCCCGGGCAGATGGCCTTCCTGGTCGTCTCCGGGACGCTGCTGGACGCGGCGCTGGGCTGGGTGCTGAAGCGCCAGAAGGTGGTGCCGCTCTCCGCGTACATCTCCTGCTGCTCGCTGGCGCTGCTGCTCAACTACTCGCACGCCAGCACGCTGCTGTGGCTGCCGGTGTGGCTGGCCATTGGCTCCAAGTACCTGCTGACCTTCCAGGGGCGGCACGTCTTCAACCCGTCGATGTTCGCGGTGGCGGTGTCGCTGCTCGTCACGCGCGAGCTCATCACGGCCGCGCCCGCCTACCAGTGGGCCAACGGCGAGGTGGCGCTGTCGGCCTTCATCGTGATGGCGGCGCTGGTGCTGTTCTTCTTCCGCGTGGGGCGGGGCTGGCTGGTGGTGAGCTTCCTCGGCTTCTACGCGCTCCAGACGGCGCTCCGGGCCTTCATCCTGCGCCACCACCTGCCGCCGGAGGTGCTGTTCCTGGGCACGCTGGGCGCGCCCTCGTTCTTCATCTTCGTCTTCTACATGCTCACCGACCCGGCCACGTCGCCCGGGACGCGCAAGGCCCAGGTGCTGCTCGCGCTGGCCATCACGCTCGTGGACCTGGTGCTGCACCTGAAGGAGAGCGTCTACACGTTCTTCTACGCGGCGCTCACCGTGGCCACCACGCGCTTCGTGTTCATGCACGCCCGGGCCGCCTGGCGCGCCGGAGGCCGTGAGTCCCTGCGCCGGCTCCTGTCGCCGGACGTGCTCCGGCGCGTGGGCGTGGTGGGAGGACTGGGAGCGGTGCTGGCCCTGGGGCACACGGTGATGGCCGCGCCCGGTGCGCGCTCGGCGCCGCTCACGTTCCAACTGGACGCGCAGGACGTCGCGAAGGCGGGCCTGTCCTCCACGATGGGGAACACGCTGGAGGAGCTGGATGCGCGCGTGGCCCACGTGGCCAAGTGGCTGGTCGCGGTGGGCGACGCGGTGGCCACCGGCGACTTCGACGGGGACGGGCGGCTGGACCTGTTCCTCACGCATCCGCTGGGCACGCCGGAGCACCACGCGGGGCTGTACCGCAACCTGGGCGGCCTGCGCTTCGAGCGCGTCCAGGTGCCCGCGCTGGAGCGCTTCGCCACCCGTTACAAGGAAGAGGGGCTGGCGGGCGGCGGCACCTTCGTGGACTGGGACGGCGACGGTGACCTGGACCTCGCGGTGGCGGTGGCCTTCGGGCCGGTGCGCCTGCTGCGCAACACGCTGAAGCAGACGGGCACCGCGGGCTTCGAGGACGCGACGGAGGCCGCGGGCGTGACGGACCACGCGGTCAGCCTGGGGCTCACGTTCCTGGACTACGACCGGGACGGGCACCTGGACCTGCTGGTGCTCAACGCGATGACGACGCACCTGCCGGACTACCCGACGCCCACGCCGCTCAACCTCTTCCAGCTCCCCGCGCCCGAGTATGCGGGCGACCGGCGGATGCTGCGCTTCATGCACGACGGCTGGCATGACGCGAACAACGGCGGGAAGAACGCGCTCTACCGGGGCAGGGGGGACGGCACGTTCGAGAAGCAGGACGTGGACGCGCTGGGCCTGTCCCAGACGCACTGGTCGCTCGCGGTGAGCACGGTGGACCTGAACCACGACGGGTGGACGGACCTCTACGTGGCCAACGACTTCGGGCCGGACGACGTCTACCTCAACGAGGGCGGGCGCCACTTCCGCCGCCTGGTGGGCCCCCGCTTCGGGGAGATTGGCCGCGACACCTACAAGGGCATGAACGCGAGCGTGGCGGACTTCGACCGCAACGGCTGGTTGGACGTGTACGTGTCCAACGTGCACCACTCGCTCCAGGCGGAGGGCAGCCTGCTGTGGATGGTGGGGCCGGGGACGGACGCCTTCGTGCCATCGTTCAAGGACGAGGCCACCTTTCGGGGCGCCCTCAACGAGCGGCGCTTCGGCTGGGGCGCGGCGGCGGGGGACCTGGACGCGGATGGATGGCCGGACCTGGTGCAGGCCAACGGCATGGTGGACGCGCGCCTGGACGCGCTGAAGTGGCGCATCCCGGACGGGCAGCGCAACGACTACTGGTACGTGAACCACAAGCTGATGCAGTCGGGTCCGGAGGTGCACACGTACGCGGACAAGTGGGGCGACATCCGGGGCCGCGTGCTCTACCCGAACGAGGCGCGCCGCGTGTACCTCAACCTGGGCGACGCGCGGCCGGGGCACTTCGTGGACGTGGCGCGGGAGGTGGGCATCGAAGCGCCGGACAACTCGCGCGGCGTGCTGATGGCGGACCTGGACGACGATGGGGACCTGGACGTGCTCATCACCAACCAGCACGCGCCGGTGTCGCTGTACCGCAACACGCTGCGCGCGAGCGCCACGGAGGCGAAGCCAGAGGCCCACTTCGTGGGGCTGTCGCTCGTGGGGGACGGTCAGCGCACGCACCGGAGCGCGGTGGGCACGCGCGTGGTCCTCTCCTACGAGGAGCAAGGCCGGCGGGTGGAGCAGGTGCGCGAGGTGGGGCTGATGGGGGGCTTCTCCGCGTCGGCGGATCCGCGACTGCACTTCGGCCTGGGCCGTCACACGGGGCCGGTGAAGGCGACGGTCCACTGGTATGGCGCCGAGCCGCAGGAGGTGACGCTGGAGGTGGACCGCTACCAGGAGGTGCGCCAGCCGCCTGCCCCCACGGCGCGACGGGGAGGACGCTGACGCGATGCTCTCCGCGATGAAGGGCACCACCGTGCGGCGCGAGGACCTCCCCGCCGACACCCGGGCGCGGATGCTGGCGTTGATGCAGTGCTGCTACGTGGGCGTGAGCGCGGAGCGCTTCCAGGAGGACCTGGACGCGAAGCAGTACGTGTTCCTGCTGCACGCCCGGCGCACGGGGGAACTGGTGGGGTTCAGCACGGTGCGCCTCGCGGAGGAGGACGGGGCGGAGGTGCTGTACTCGGGCGACACGGTCATCCACCCGGACTGGTGGGGGCACAAGACGTTGCAGGTGGTGTTCGGCCGGCTGCTGCTCGCGCGCAAGCTGCGCAGGCCGTGGCGGCCGTTGTACTGGCTGCTGCTGTCGGGCGGCTACAAGACGTACCTGCTGGCGGTGAACTACTTCCCGCGCACGCACCCGAGGCGGGACTGGGCGCCGCCCGTGGGACGCCCGGAGTTCCTGCATGCGCTGGCGACGCGGTGGTTCGGCGCGCAGTACGACGCGGGGCGCGGCACGCTGCGGTTCGACGGGGCGCACTACCGCGTGCGCGACGGTGTCTCGCCCATCGACCGGGACGCGGCGGCACACCCGCACATCGCCTACTTCGCGGAGCGCAACCCGGGCCATGGCGACGGCGAGGAGCTGGTGTGCCTGGTGGAGATCCGTGGCTGGGACCTGACGCGGGCATTGGCGCGCAGCGTGTGGGGGCAGCTTCGGCGGTGGGCCCGACGAGAGCGCGATGCCTCGCGGATCCGCGTGGGGACGTGACGTGCGGGGCGCGGTTCCTGGTGGAGCTGGACTCGGTCGTGAAGCGCCGGCTTCGCGCTGGAGGGCGGTCACGCTGTCTCGTTGTCCGAAGTGGGAGTCCGTGGCGCAGGGCCCGCGCTGGAGCGCCGCTGTGATGCCTCTTGGCTTCAAGGGGGCCGTCCGGTGCTGACCTCGCGCACGATGCTGTCCGCGACGCTGGCGGCGCTGAGCCCCTCCGCGCTGCGCTTTCGTCACGCGCTGCGGGCTCCTGAAGCGGCGCAGGCGGAGTGCCTCGCGCGGGTGCTCCGGACGGTGGAAGGCACGGCCCAGGCAGGACGGGTGGCGCACTTCAGCCGCATCCGCACCGCGCGGGAGTTCCAGGACGCTGTGCCGGTGTCCACGCCAGATGCGATGGCCACGGATGTGGAGCGCATCGCCCGGGGCGAGGCCCGCGTGCTCACGCGCGAACCCGTGCTGCGCTTCGAGTTGTCGGGCGGCTCCTCTGGAGCGTCCAAGCGGGTGCCCGTGACACGCGGCCTGTTGGGCGAGTTCCAGCGCGCGCTTGGGCCCATGCTGCACGAGGTGCTCCTGCGCCGGCCCGCGGTGCGAGCGGGCCCCAGCTACTGGTCCATCTCCCCGCTGGGCCGCAAGCAGCACCGGACCGCAGGCGGCATCCCGGTGGGCTCGGCCGAGGACAGCGCGTGGTTCCCGCGCCCGTTGCAGCCGCTGCTCTCGCGCGTCTTCGCCGTGCCGGGCGCGGTGGGACAGGCGCCGCACGTGGAGCCGTGCCGCTACGTGACGCTGTGGTTCCTGGTCCGGTGCGCGGACCTGTCCCTGGTGAGCGTGTGGAATCCCAGCTTCCTCACCCTGCTGATGGACGCGCTGGAGCGTCACGGCGAGCGGCTGGCCGAAGACCTGGAGCGCGGCACGCTGCGGCCCCCTGAACACGACGCGGACGGAGTGCCCCTGGCCAACACCGAGCGCGCACCGGGCTGGGAGTCCCTGGTGCGAGGCCTCCAGGGGACAAGGGACACCACAAGGGCCCAGGTGCTGCGATCCGCCCTGCGAGACAGCGCATCGTCCGCGCGCACGCTGTGGCCGGGGCTCGCGCTGTTGAGCATGTGGACGGACGCTCAGGCCGCGCACGCGGTGGCCTCCGCACGTCGGCGCTTCGAAGGCGTGGAGGTGCAGGGCAAGGGCCTGCTCGCCACGGAGGGCGTCATCACGCTCCCGCTCTTCGACGCTCCCGCGCCCGTGCTCGCCGTGCGCAGCCACTTCCTGGAGTTCGTGGATCCAGAGCGTCCGGACGCGCGCCCCCTCCTGGCGCACGAGCTGATGGTGGGCCGCGCCTATGCGGTACTGCTCTCCACGTCCGGCGGACTGCTGCGCTATCGACTGGGCGACCTCGTTCAGGTGGAGGGCTTCGTGCACGCGACCCCCTGCCTGCGCTTCCTGGGCCGCGCGGACGCGGTGATGGACCTGGTGGGAGAGAAGCTCTCCGCCGCGCGGGTGGGCACGGTGCTGGAAGCCACGCTGGGCACACCGCACCCCGCCTTCGCCATGCTCGCGCCGGAGTGGGGGACGCCTCCGGCCTACCGCCTCTTCCTGGAGACGGACCTGCCTGACGAACGCCTGGAGTCCCTGGCGGCGGGCGTGGAGCGCGCCCTGTGCGAAGGGCACCACTACCGGTATGCGCGGGAGCTGGGGCAGCTCGGGCCGGTGCGCGCGGTGCGGGTGGAGCACGGGGCCCGCCACTACGAGGCCCGGTGCATCGCGCTGGGGCAACGCGCGGGGGACATCAAGCCCGTGGACCTGCACCGTCAGCCGGGCTGGTCCGATTGGTTCGCGCGAGGCACGACATGACAGGCAAGGACGTCATCCGATGAGGCACCCCCACGACCGTCACGAAGCGCCCGCGGTGGACCTGGAGGCGGAGGCGGACCTCGCGCGTTGCGGGGCGCTGAAGGACTTCTGGTACGTGGCGTGTCTGTCCACGGAGCTGCCCGCGAACAAGCCGCTGGCGCGCACCGTGTTCGGCACGGGGCTGGTCCTCTTCCGGGGGCCGGACGGCGCACCCACCGCGCTGCGCGACCGCTGCCTCCACCGCAACGCACGCCTGTCGAAGGGCGACGTGTTCGACGGGCGCCTGGGCTGCCCGTACCACGGCTGGGTGTACGACGCGTCCGGCGCGGTGGTGGAGATCCCCGCGCTGGGACCTCCGCAGCGCGGAGAGAAGCTGGACGCGGTCGCCTGCGCGCGCGAGGGCCTGAAGCCCGCGCCGTGCGAGCTGGGGCGCCTGGCGCGCTTTCCCACGCGTGAGCAGGACGGCCTCGTCTACGTCTACCTGGGCGGGGACGTGACGCGGGCGCGGGCCGAGCCCTTCCGCGTGCCCTACTGGGGCACGCGCGGCTGGACCGTCTACTTCATGGTGACGCGCTTCGCGAACGGCGTGACGAACCTGGTGGAGAACTTCATGGACGTGCCGCACACGTCCTTCGTGCACCGGGGCTGGTTCCGCGACCCCACGCGCAAGCGAGTTCCCTCCACGGTGAAGCGCCACGCGGGCCGCGTGCGGATGACCTACCTCCAGGAGGAGGACGCACTCACGGGCCTGGGGCGCCTGTTCAACCCGCGCGGCCTGCCGCTGGTGCACACGGATGAGTTCATCGCGCCCAACGTCACCCGCGTGGACTACCAGTGGGGTGACAGCGGCTTCGCCATCAACTCGCAGTGCACGCCCATCGGGCCCACGGACACGCTCGTGTACACGGCCATCAGCTACCGGCTGCCGGTGGACCTGCCGGGCGCGTGGGTGGGCCGCGCGCTGACGCCCTTCGTGCGCTGGTACACGCGGCAGGTCATCCAGCAGGACGTCGTCATCATGGAGACGCAGCGCCAGGGGCTCGCGGATGGACCCGGCGGCGGCGTGTACTCCGGCACGGAGGCGGACCTGCACCACGCGGACGTGGAGGCCTTGCGCCGCTGGCTGCGCGAAGGCGCCCAGGGCCCCGGTCCGGAGGACGCGGAGCGCGACGTGGTGTTCTGGGTGTAGCCCCGCCCGCCTACGAGCGCCGGCCCGTGCGCGGATCCACGTGGAACTCGCCGTCCTCCTCGGGGGTGGACGCGGAGAGGCCCACGAGGTTGTACCCGCAGAGGAAGGTCGCCACGAAGAAGGCGATCCGCAGGGCCTCTGGCGGCGGCTGGACGCTGAGGTGTGTCTGGAGCCACGCCAGGGTCTCCGGCGCGTTGGAGGCATGGCACGACGCCGCCACGCCCAGGTTCATGCCGATGGTCAGGCCCTGGAAGAGGCGGTTGGCGGGAGAGGTCACCATCCCCGCGAGGCCGCCCTTCATCCGTTCGAGGACCCGGGGGAACACAAACTTCTTGTAGAGCGCGCCGCTGATCAACCCCAGGGCCAGCGGCCCCACGATCTCAACCACCACCCTGATCGCTTCAATCTGCTCGAGCCTGCCCATGGCGTCCGAAGATGCCCGAGCCGACCCGATGGAGCAACCTCACCCCATGCGCCGCAGGCCCGGCAGGTCCTCCGGGCGCAGCACCCAGCGCGGCGACTCCGGCGGTGACGTGCGCGTGCCCACCTGCACGGCGGGGAAGCCCTCCACCAGCGCGTAGTCCGGGAACACCGCGCGGGCCTTCACCAGGCTGCCGGCGCTCACGTGACAGCCTTTGCCCAGGTGGCTGCCCTCGCAGAGGATGGCGCCGGGCTCCACCACCGTGCCCGCGCCCAGCTGGCACGCGTGCAGCACGCAGCCCGGCCCCACCACCACGCCCTCCTCCAGCACCAGCATGGTGTCCGGCAGCAGGTGCAGCACCGTGTTCTCCAATATCTGCACCCGCGCCCCGATGCGGACCGGGCCGTTCAAATCACCGGTGATCTTCACCCCCGCGCCGATGATGGCGCCCGCGCCGACGACGACGTCGCCGGAGATCTCCGCGGAGGAGAAGAGGGTGGCGGTGGGGTGGACGAAGGGGTGACGGTCGCGAAAGGCGTAGAGCTGGCCCATGGGGGCATCCTCGGCGCGGTCCCGCGCGGAAAAAGAGGTCAACGGTGGAGCAGTGAGGGAGAGGTCGCCGCCCCGGCGCTGTTGCAGGCGGGCCAGGTCCTCGGCGGAGAGCAGCCGCAGCACCTGGCCGGGCCGGCCGAACACCACCGACCCATCCGGCACCGTCATGCCGGGAGGAATCACCGTGCCTTCGCCCACCACGCAGCGGTCGCCCACCGTCACGCCGGGCATCAGGATGGCGCCGTCGCCAATGTCACACAGCGCGCCCACCCGGGCGCCAATGACGAGCGCGCGGGGCCCCAGCATGCTCTTCTCTCCCAGGAAGGCCGGGCGCTCGGGTGTGCCCACCACCACCGCGTCCTCGCGCACGGTGGAGCAGGCGCCCATCGTCACGGAGCCCCCCACCGAGCGCACCACGGCGCCCCGGGCGATCACGGCCCCGGGCCCGACCTGGAGCGTGCCCAGCAGGCGCGCGGACGAGGCCAGCGTGAAATGCGGTCCCACCACGGTGGGCAGGGCGGAAGCGGTCGCTGTCGAAGGACTCATCGGGAGGCCACAAGCTACACCTCGCTCCTTCCATCGGGTGTCACCCCCAAGCGCGACACCGCCGTCCTGCACCCGACGCTCGCCCGCTGGGCGGACAGGGGTGGGTGCCGCACCTCCAGACGTCAGGCATTGGGGGCGCTGGGCGTCTCGGGGCGCCAAACCGTCACCGCGTTCCTGTAGGAAGGCCTCACGCATGAGACCCGCACCCCTGGAAGAGACACCTCCGTCGGAGACTCCATCCGCCGTCGAGGCCCCGGTGACGCCGGCCAAGGGCCTGTGGACGCTGGTGAAGGAAGCGCTGCACGGCACGGAGATGGACCTGACGCGGTTGCCCCTGCGGCGCGCCATCTTCCTGCTGGCCGTGCCCATGGTGCTGGAGATGTTGATGGAGTCGGTGTTCGCCGTGGTGGACGTCGCCTTCGTCGGCAGGCTCGGCGCGGAGGCGGTCGCCACGGTGGGCCTCACGGAGGGCATCCTCACCATCATCTACGCGGTCGGCATGGGGCTGAGCATCGGCGCCACGGCCATGGTGGCGCGGCGCATCGGGGAGAAGGACGCGGAGCGGGCGGCGCGCACGGCGGTGCAGGCGATGGGTCTGGGGGTGATGCTCTCCACGGTGCTGGCCATCGCGGGCATCGTCTTCGCCCGGCCGCTGCTGGCGGCGCTGGGCGGCTCGCCCTGGGTGCTGGAGCACGGCGTGGGCTACACGCGCGTGATGATGGGCGGCGTGGTGAGCATCCTGCTGCTCTTCCTCATCAACGCCATCTTCCGGGGCGCGGGTGACGCGGCCATCGCCATGCGCACGCTGGCGCTGGCCAACGGCCTCAACATCCTGCTCGCCCCGTGTCTCATCTTCGGCCTGGGCCCCTTCCCGGAGATGGGCGTGGTGGGCGCGGCGTGGGCCACCACCCTGGCGCGCAGCGCGGGCGTGCTCTACCAGTTGTTCCGACTGGCGCAGGCGAACGGGCGGCTCCAGGTGCGGCGGGAGCACGTGTCGCTGGAGCCCGCGACGATGCTGGCGATGGTGCGCCTGTCGGGCGCCGGCATGGTGCAGGCGCTGGTGACGACGTCCAGCTGGGTGGTGCTGGTGCGCATCGTGTCGTCGTTCGGCAGCACGGCGCTCGCGGGCTACACCATCGCGATCCGCATCGTCCTGTTCGCGCTGCTGCCCGCGTGGGGCCTGGGCAACGCGGCGTCCACGCTGCTGGGGCAGAGCATGGGCGCGGGCGACGTGGCGCGGGGGGAGAAGGCGGTGTGGATGGCGGGCCGCTACAACCTCATCGTGCTGAGCACCATCGGCGTGGTGTTCTTCGTCTTCGCCACGCCGCTCATGGGGGTGTTCACGACGGACGCGGCGGTGGTGGCGTCGGGCGCCACGGCGCTGCGCATCTTCTCCCTGAGCTTCGTCTCCTGCGCGTACGGCATGGTGCTCACCTCCGCGTTCAACGGCGCGGGGGACACGACGACGCCCACGCTCATCGACCTGTGCTGCCTCTGGGCGCTGGAGCTGCCGCTGGCCTGGGTGCTGGCGCATCCGTTCGGCCTGGGCGAGGTGGGCGCGTACATCGCGGTGCCGGTGGCCTTCGCGGCGATGTCCGCGTCGGGCATCTTCCTGTTCCGGCGCGGGCGCTGGAAGACGCGCGTCGTGTAGCCATCAGGGCAGGCAGATTTCGAAGCCGGTGCGTCCCCGGGCGAAGGTCGTCGGGGGACGCGAGGCGGGCGTGACGGCGTACAGGTGGAAGTCCAACTGGCGCTGGAGGAAGCCCTTCAGCGCGGGCGCCAGCGCGTCCCCGGAGTCCTGCTGCAGGGTGAAGAAGTGGAAGCCCTGGCCGTGGAACGCGGCGTACACCGCGTCGAGCAGCGCGCGGAAGACGGCCGGGTCGTCCCCGGGGACGCAGGTGTTGCACAGGTAGAAGTAGCGGAAGTCCCCACCGGGAGGCGGCAGGCGCGGAGCCCCGGTCACGGTGGCCAGCGCGTTGAAGCCCCGGCGCACCCACTTCATGCCGCCCCGGTAGGCCAGCACCCGGTAGCGCTTCACCGCGTCGGGGTTCCACGCGGAGGTGCAGCCGACGAGGCGCCCGTGCCCATCGAACGCCAGGAACGTGTCCTCCACGCGCAGCCCCGGCCAGTGGGCGAAGCGGTGCTCCAACTCGCCCGTGTCGTAGCGGTAGCCGAAGGGGCGCGAGCGGTGGTCGGCGTCCAGCAGCGCGGCCATGGCGGGCACGTCCGCGGGCGTGGCCCGGCGCACGGTGAAGCGGCTGGGGCGTGGGCGGCGGCGGAGGACGAACTGGATGGAGACGGCGGAGAAGGCGCGCAGCAGGTGGTAATGCGGCTGGGCCTCGCGCGTGGCGGCCCGGCGCACGAGGGCCTGGAGCGCGGCGGCGTTGGAGGCCATGACGGAGGTGAGGAAGACGTCCACGCCATGGCGTCGGGCGGTCTCCTCCAGCACCGGCCCGTAGAAGCGCGCGAGGCCCCGGGCGCGGCGCGCGGAGAAGCGGGTGCGCAGGTCGCCCAGGTAGCCCACGCGGCACGGCTTGCCGTCCAGCCAGCCGTCGCGCACGAGGATGGCGCCCATGCCGTCCAGGCGGGAGGCCTCACCGTGGGCCCAGACCTCCGCCTCGCCGCGCTGCATGGCGAAGAGGGAGAAGTAGTCCGGCGCGCGCTGGGTGCTGAGCACCAGGTCGCCCGTCATGGGCACGTCGCCGAACAGCTCCAGCAGCGCGGCGTTGTCGTCCCGGGTGGCGCGTCGCAGGGGGCTCATGGCTTGCGCGGCAGCGTATGCGACACGCCGCCGGACTTCCGCCCCCGCGTGCGCTGCGCCACACTGCGGGCACGCGCGCAGGGTCGCGCGGGAGGGGTGCCATGGGGTTGTTGGGGTGGATCATCTTCGGCTTCTTCGCGGGCCTCATCGCCCGGGCCGTGCTGCCGGGGAACCAGCGCCTGGGCTGCATCGGCACCACGCTCTTGGGCGTGGCGGGCGCGTTCGTGGGGGGCTTCCTCACGTCCGTGTGGCGCGGCACGAACTGGCGCGACCCGGAGCCCGCCGGCTTCCTGGGCGCCATCCTGGGCGCCATCGTCCTGCTGCTGGTGTCCCAGGCCGCCTTCGGCCGCAAGCCGTAGGGGTGGCCCCCTGGCTCCCGGCGGGGGCTTCACCCCTGGGAATCCCGGCCCGGCCCCCCGGTTGTAGGCCCGGCGGCCGGTTGTCCTACCTGCCGGGGGCACCCATCCGGGGAAAGCACGGTTCCCAAGAGGATGGCGGGCATTTTCTGTAGTAGACCGCGCCCCGGGCATGCAGCGGGTGGTCGGCTGCCGCTGAGCCAAAGGAAAGGCGACGACATCATGAAGAAGACGATGCTGATTGCGACCCTGCTGAGCCTGACGGCCTGCCAGGGTCAGGGCGGCGCGGGCGACAAGCCCGGCGCGACCGGTTCCACCACGGCGGCCACCGCCGGCGCTCCCCAGACCGAGGAGCAGAAGACGTTCTACGCGCTGGGCCTGTCCATCGGCCGCAGCATCAGCGTGTTCGACATGTCCCCGCAGGAGCTGGAGTTCGTGAAGGCCGGCCTCGGCGCGCAGGTGTCCGGCGCGAAGACGGACGTGGACCTGGAGACCTACGGTCCCAAGCTCCAGGAGCTCGCCCGCGAGCGGTCGACCCGCAAGGCCACGCAGGAGAAGGAGAAGTCGGTCAAGTTCCTGGAGGAGAAGGCCAAGGAGCCCGGCGCGCAGAAGACCGAGTCCGGTCTCGTCTACAAGGAGACCCAGCCGGGCACCGGCGCGCAGCCCGTCGCCTCCGACATCGTGAAGGTGCACTACAAGGGCACCCTCTCCGACGGCAAGGAGTTCGACAGCTCCTTCAAGCGCGGTGAGCCCACCCAGTTCCCGCTCCAGGGCGTCATCAAGTGCTGGACCGAGGGCCTCCAGAAGATGAAGGTCGGCGGCAAGGCGCAGCTCACCTGCCCCTCCGACATCGCCTACGGCGACCGCGGCGCGCCCCCGAACATCCCCGGCGGTGCCGCCCTGGTGTTCGACGTGGAGCTCATCGAGATCGTGAAGCCCCCCGAAGGCGCTCCCGCTGGCATGCCCGGCATGCCCGGCGGCATGGGTGGCCCGCCCCCCGCTGGCAAGCCCGCGCCGAAGCCGACGACGCCTCCTCCCGCGCCGACGAAGTAATCACCGCATCACCCATCGCCTCCGTTTGACGGAGCGGTGAGACGAGGGCCGGACGTGGGGGACACTCCCTCGCGCCGGCCCTCTTCGCGTTCCAGGGCGACACCGCGCGGCCCGCCGCACTGGCGCCCCCGCCCCCGCCGCGCTACGCCCGGACCCGAGCACGCAACGGGCCCAGGCGAGAAGCGCCGGGCCTTGAAAGGACGCGACGACGATGAGGCCGGACCTGAAGAGGCTCACGTGGGGAGTGGCGGCAGCGCTGCTGTTGGGCGCCTGCGCGACGGGCAAGCCCGCGGAGGTGGACCGCACGCCGTCCGCCACGGGCGCCGTCTCCGAGGCGGAGTTCAAGGCCATGCACACCCTGCGCACGGACGCCGCGCCCGAGCGCAAGGGCGTGGAGATTGAGCTGCCCGGCGGCGCGAAGGGCTACCTGAGCCTCCCGGAGAACGCGAAGGGCGGCCCGCTGCCCGGCGTCCTCGTCATCCACGAGTGGTGGGGCCTCAACGCGCACGTGCAGCATTGGACGGACCGCCTGGCCGCGGAGGGCTACGCGGCGCTCGCGGTGGACCTGTACGGCGGCAAGGTGGCCACGAATCCGGACGAGGCGCTCGCGCTGGTGAAGGCGGTGGACCCCGAACAGGCGACGAAGACGCTGCTGGCCGCGCACGCCTTCCTGAAGAGCGACCCGCGCATCCAGGCCCCGCGCACGGGCAGCATCGGCTGGTGCTTCGGCGGCGGCTGGTCGCTGCGCACCGCCATGGCCGTGCCGGAGCTGAGCGCGGCGGTCCTCTACTACGGCCACCCGGTGACGGACGCGCAGCAGCTCTCCACCATCAAGGCGCAGGTGCTGGGCGTCTTCGGCACGAAGGACAAGTCCATCCCGCCGGAGACGGTGCGCGCCTTCGAGAAGGCGCTGGACGACGCGGGCGTGCGAAGCCGCATCCTGGAGTACGACGCGGACCACGCCTTCGCCAACCCGTCCGGCGGCCGGTACGACGAACGCTCCGCCGCGGCGGCCTGGGCGGAGACGTCCGCGTTCCTCGCGCGCACCCTCAAGCGCTGAAGGCGCGCGAAGTGCCCGGCCCGCGTCAGTACGGACGCTGGCCGGTGTAGTTGCCCGGCGGGGCGTAGTTGCACACCCACAGGTCCCACGTGGGGAAGTTCGCGCCGAAGGGCGAGTTGATCGTGCAGCGCTTGTAGGCGCAGCCCAGCCGCGTGGTGTTGCGCCACACCACCTGCGTGTAGTGGCCGCAGACCTTGCCCGCCGCGCAGGCGTTCTTCGCGTAGTCGTAGTCGCTCTTCTCGTCGTCCCAGCCCTTCACCACGCCCTTCGTGGTGAGGTTGTTCGGCGAGGAGGCGGCGAGGTTCTCCCCGGCGTTGCCCCGGCCCGCGTTGTGTTCGAACTTGCAGTTGTTCGCCCACTTCCGGGCGGTCTCCTCCACGGTGGCGTCCCAGACGAGCGGGACCAGGGCGGGGGACGGCGTGGGCTGTGCGGCGGCGCGGGCCGCGTTGTGGGCCTCCAGCATGTCCGTGGCGAACTGCGTGGGCCCCACGGATCCCCCGTCGGACGTCGTGCCCGCGTCGGAGGACGTGCCCGCGTCGCCGGAGGTGCCGGCGTCGCCGTCGAGGCCCGCGTCCGCCGTGGGGTCCGTGTCCCCGTCAGGGATGCAGGCGAGCAGGAGGAACGGCGTGAGCAGACCGACGGCGGAGAGGGAGCGGAAGGAAGGGAGGCGGCGCATGGGCAGGATTATCCGCGTGCGGGTGGGTGTGCGGGCAAGCGGACAGGGAGGGCCCGCCAGGATGGGGTGGGGGTAGGGGGCATGCTAGGGTGCGATGTTCGGTCAGGAGACGCGACATGAGCCACGACGAATCCCGCGCGCGCAAGGTCCAGACAGCCCTGGACGGGAACGATGAGTTCAGCACCTTTTCCATCGACCCCGACCTCAAGAAGCTGAAGATGAAGCTGGACCTCCAGGCGAACGCGCAGCAGCAGCAGTCCGGCCGCCCGGAGACCGCGCCGAAGTCGGGCATGTTCATGCGGCTGTTCCACAAGGTGTTCCGGGGCTGAGCGTCCCCGCCGGGCGTCCCGCCTGGGGCGACCGGTCCGGTGGAGGGTGATGATGGTGAAGGAGTCCTACCGCGCGCAGTGGGAGCGCTCGCGGGCGTATCTGGAGACGGGGGACCTGGGTCTGGCCCTCCAGGAGCTGCGCGACGGGCTGACGCTGGCGCCGGACGACGCGGTCCTCTGGGAGGAGGTCTTCAACCTGTCGCTGCTCGGGGGCCTGACGCAGAACGCCCTGGCCGCCGCGGTGCGGCTGCGCGAGCTGGCGCCGGAGAACACCGACTTCATCGGCCTGCACGCCATGGCCGCGCTGCTCGCCGGCAAGCTGGCGGAGGCCGTGCCCCTCTTCGAGGAGGTGCTCCGCCGGGACCCGGGTTCGGTGGAGGTGCGCCGGCAGCTCGCGCGGGCGCTGGACGTCGCGGGCCAGCGCGACCGCGTGCGCGCGCTGCTGGAGGAGGCCGTGACGCTCGCTCCCACGGAGGCGGGCGCCGCGAACGACCTGGCGGTGCACTATCTGGAGCACGTTCCCCAGGAGGGGCCGGAGCTCGCCACGCGCGTGCTGCGCCCGGTGCTGGAGGCGCACCCGACGGATGCCCCCACGCACTTCAACCTGGCGCTGGCCCTGCGGCTCAGTGACCCCGCCCAGGCCCGCTATCACGTCCAGAAGGTCCTCAAGGGCGACGACAAGGACCTGCGAGCGCAGGCGCAGCAACTGCTGACGATGATCCCGGCCTGAGCCGTCCGGGGCCGGGTGTCAGGATGCCCTGACGGCCTCCGTGACGGGGGCGTCCGGGGGCATCCGCCACCACCTGCCGGCCCCGCCGCTCGCGGCCCGGTAGGGCGTCAGTAGGGCTTCTGGCCCACCCAGTTGCCCGGCGGCGCGTAGTTGCACACCCAGAGCTGCCAGGTGCCCACGTCCCTGCCGAAGGGCGAGTTCTTCGTGCACAGCCGCGTCGCGCAGCCCACCGCCTTCGTGTTGCGCCACACCACCTGCGTGTAGTGCCCGCACATCTTCCCCGGCTTGCAGGTGCCGCGCGCGGAGTCGTAGTCGGCGGACTCGTCCGCCCAGCTCTTCACCACCTGCTCCGTGGTCCAGGTGTCCGGCGTCGCGGCGGCCAGGTTCTCCCCGAACGAGCCCCGGTCCAGGTTGTGCTCGAAGCGGCACTCCTTCGCGTAGGACTCCGCCTTGCGCATGGCCTCGTCGGACCAGGTCAGCGCCGGCAGCGCGGGCTTCGGCGTGGGACGCGAGGCCCGGGCCCGCGCCTGGTTGTGCGCGCTCACCATGTCGCGCTTCAGGTCTGTAGCGGACGGCACGGGCTTGCGGGGGCCCTCCGTGGGTGCCGGCGTCGTCGTGGACGCCGGGACCTTGCGCGCGGCGGCGGTGGCCGCGGCCTTCTTCGCGGCGGGAGGCGCGGGACGCGTGGGGTTCGCCGAGGAGACACAGCCGAGCAGCGGGGCCAGCAACACCACGGCGAGCCCGCGACGGAGCACTGGAAGAGGCATGGGCGTCATCATCCCGCGCCGCGCCCCGTCGTGCAGGGGAAGTGAACGGGGCAGGCGGCCCCGGAGGTGCCCGAGCGGGTGCCTGCTCCCGGATGCCCCGGTGCGCTACCCGGCCAGCCCGGTGAGGGGCCCCGTGCCGTCGTCGCCGAAGGTGCTCGCGGGCACGCCGAACATGTTCAGCAGGGAGACGTAGAGGTTCGCCAGGGGCTGGCCCCCGCACCGCACATGCCGGCCCGGAGCCAGCGCGCCGCCCGCGCGGCCCGCGAGGAGGATGGGCAGGTTGCGGTGCTCGTGCATGTTGCCGTCGGCGATCTCACTGGAGAAGTACACGGCGCTGTGGTCCAGCAGCGTCCCGCCCTCCTCCTGCACGCCCTTCATGCGCTGGAGCAGGTACGCGTACTGCTCCACCTCCCACTTGTCGATCTTCGCCAGCGCGTCGTAGTTGGCCTGGGCCTTCTGGTGGTGCGAGTACGCGTGGTGCTCGCCGGACAGGCCCAGGAACGAATACACGCGCTGGCTGCGCGCGTTGCCCAGCATGAAGGTGCACGTGCGGGTGAGGTCGCACTGGAACGCGAGCACGATGAGGTCCAGCATCGCCTTCGTCTTCTCGCGGACGTCCTCCGTCCGCGCCGGGGCCACGGCCGTGCCGCAGGTGGGGCCTGCGCCCGCCATCGCGTTGACGCGCAGCTCCAGCTCCCGCACGCCGGTGAAGTACTCGTCCAGCTTGCGCCGGTCGGTGGTGCCCAGCCGGCCCTGGAGCGCCTTCGCGTCGTCGCGCACGGCGTCGATGATGCTCAGGCCGTAGGCCCGGCGCTTCGCCAGCTCCGCCTGGGTGACGTTCGGATCGAAGTCCGCGAAGAGCCGCTCGAACGCGGCGCGCGGCTGCGTCTCCTTGGGCACCGGCGTGGACGGCCCCGCCCACGCGATGTTGTTCGCGTACGGGCACGCGTAGCCGGAGTCGCAGTTGCCAATGCCCTTGCCCGGGTCGATGCCCAGCTCCAGCGACGGGAAGCGCGTGGCCTTGCCCACGGCGTTCGCCAGCACCTGGTCCATGGAGATGCCGGTGCGGATGTTGGCGCCCTCCGTCTTGCGGGCCTTCACGCAGCTCAGGAACGCGGACGTCGCGGCGGCGTGATGGCCGTCGCCGTCCGGCCGGCCCGGCAGGTTGTCCAGCCCGCCCAGCACCAGCACGTCGTCCTTCACCGGCGCCAGGGACGCGAGCGTGGGCGTCAGGGACCAGTCCGGCCCCTGGCCCGAAGGGGTCCACTTTGCCATGTGGATGCCGCACGGCGTGTAGAAGGCCACGAAGCGGCGCGGCACCGGCGCCTGCGATGCACCGCGGGCCACGCCGGGGCGCATGCCCTCCAGCAGGGGCAGCGCCATCATCGCGCCCAGTCCGCGCAACAGGGTCCGACGGGACAGGGGAGGCAGGCGGCTCATGGCTTCGGTCCTTCCGTGTCGCCCCCCCGCTGCTGGAACGCGTCGCTGCGGACGATGGCGAGGATGTAATCGGCGAGGCGGCCGCCCCGGGACTCGGCCTGCTGGGCGATGTCGTGCACGTTGCAGCGGTCGGACGGCTCCGCGCCCCGGCCCAGCGCGTACGACAGCAGGTGGCGCGTCATGCACCGGGACAGGTCCGGGTCCTGCTTCACCACGGCGCGCATCTCCACCACGCCGTTGAACACCTTGCCCCCGGGCAGCTCGCCGCTGGGGTCCACCGCCGCGCCGCCCTCCTCCTTCAGGCGCCAGCGGCCCACCGGGTCGAAGTTCTCCAGGCCGAAGCCCAGCGGATCCATCAGCGTGTGGCACCCCGAACACGTGGGGTCCACGCGGTGCTGCCGCATGCGCTCCTTGATGTTGAGCGTGGGGTCCACCGTCGGCGCCAGGCCGCCCGCGTTGGGAGGCGGGGGCGGCGGTCCCTTGCACAGCAACTGCTCCAGCACCCACACCCCGCGCTTCACCGGCGAGGTGCGATCCGCGTTGGCGGTGACGGTGAGCAGCGCGCCCTTGCCGAAGAGGCCCGCGCGCTCCGGGTGGCCCTCCAGGCTCACGCGCGTCATGGCGTCGGTGCCGGGCGGGGGCAGGCCGTAGTGCGTCGCCAGCCGGTCGTTCACGTAGGTGAAGGGCGCGTCCAGCAGGTCCTTGAGCCGGTGGTCGCCGGTGATGAACTCCTGGAAGAGCAGCCGCGTCTCCTCCCGCATCGCCTGGCGCAGCGGTTCGTCGAAGCCGTAGCGCGCCTCCGGCTGCGCGAAGTCGAGCGCGCGCGTGTAGAGCCACTGGCCGGCGAAGTTGTCCACCAGCGCCCGGGCCTTGGGGTCCGCCAGCATGCGCCGCACCTGCGTCTCCAGCACCACGGGGTCGCGCAGGCGGCCTCTCTCCGCCACCTTGAGCAGCGCTTCGTCCGGCATGCTGCTCCAGAGGAAGTAGGACAGGCGGCTCGCCAGCTCCACGTCGCTGATGGGGTGCGTCCTGGAGGACGCGGGCGCGGGGTCCAGCTCCACGCGGAAGAGGAAGTGCGGGGACACCAGCACCGAGCGCAGCGCCAGCTTCACCCCCACCTCCGGCCCGTCACCGTGCTGACGGGCCAGCGCGATGAAGCCGACGAGCCCCTCCACCTCCTGCGCGGACACCGGCCTTCGCCAGGCGCGCCGCGCGAAGCTCCGCAGCAGGTCCCGCGCGCACGGCTCCGGCGTGGCGGGATCCAGGACGCAGGTGCGCAGCGTGCCCTTCGCCCACGCGGCCTCCACCAGCCGCTCCGCCGCGTGCGAGTACTTCTCCATCAGCAGCGGGGACATGCTGAGCACGTCCGCGTTGTTGTCGAAGCCGAAGCCGTGGTCGTCCGGAGGGAAGTCCCGCGAGGGCTGGCTCGTGTCGCCCAGCAGGTCGCGCACGGTGTTGTCGTACTCGGCGCGGTTGAGGCGGTGCAGGGTGACGCGGCCCGGGTCCCGGGACTCGGAGCGGCACAGGGCGTCCAGCGGATCCACGGGGCCCCCGGCGTCCGGCCCCGGCAGCACCCGCGCCCTGGGCACGCTGCTGTCGCAGCCGACGAGCAGCCACACCGCCACCCCCATCCTCCTCCAGCGCCGACCCCGACTTCGACCACAGGCTGTCACGTCGCGTCCCCCTTCCACGAGTCCGTGGCGGGCACGCTCAAAGCAAAAGCCTCACCAGCCGCGCGGTGGTGACGGGTGGACGCAGGGCTCCGTCCCCCGGGCGGGGATGTGCGCACGCGGAGGTTCGGGGAAGGGAAGAGAAGTTCCGCGGGCGGGGGCGGTGCTTGGAGCGCGTGGGTGCCGCGCCGACCCCTGCCCACGAGGGCGGGTCAGGCGGGCGACGGCCTCCGCGCGGTGGCCGGGAACTCCACCGGAAGCAGGCGGTGCGCGCCTGCTTCCGGGGGCGACGGGGTGCGGACGGCTACTGCGAGTCCTTCGCGGTGCCCGGCGCCTTCACGGTGCCATCCAGGTAGGCGCGGAAGGCCTCGAAGGCGTAGGGGCGGCCGAGGAAGTCCTGCACCTGCTCCGCGGCGGGCTTGGAGCCGCCCGGGTTCAGCACGGTGGTGCGGTACTTCATCGCCGTGTCCCGGTCCAGGTAGCCCGTCTCCTGGAACTTCGACTCCAGGTCCTTCGCGATGACGAACGACCACAGGTACGTGTAGTACGCGGCCGAGTACCCATCCAGGTGCCCGAAGGCGGCCTCGAAGTGGGTGCCGTCGCGGTACTCGTGGCGGAAGGGGCTGAGCTTCTTCTGCTGCTCGGCGAGGACGGCGGACGTGTCGAAGCCCGGCTCGCGCGAGTAGTACTGGAGGCTGACCGCGGACAGGAAGAGCTGGCGGCGCGCCCACAGGCCCTGGCCGAACTCCTTCGACGCGCGCAGCTTCTCCACCAGCTCCACGGGCATGGGCTCGTTCGTCTCATGGTGCCTGGCGAAGCTCTTGAGCACCTCCGGCTGCTGCGCCCACTGCTGGAGCAGCATGGACGGCGTCTCCACGAAGTCGCGCTCGGTGGAGATGCCGGAGATGGGCGTCCACTTCTGCTGGCCGGAGAAGACGGTGTGCATCAGGTGGCCGAACTCGTGGAAGAACGTCTCCACCTCGTCGTGCGTCATCAGGTCGCCGGGGCGCGGGAAGTTGCACACCAGCACGGCCTCCGGCAGCCGCTTGTCGGCCTCACCGGTGATGAGGTCGAACTGCGCCGCGTGCTTGTACTTGTCGTCGCGCGGGTGCATGTCCAGGAAGATGCGGCCCAGGGGCTTGCCGCCCTCCAGGACGTCGTAGGCCTCCACGTCCGTGTGCCACGTCTTCAGCTCCTTCACCGGCTGGAACGTCACGCCCCACAGGCTGGAGGTGATGCCCATCACGCCGTCCTTCACCCGGGCGTACTCCAGGTAGGGACGCGCCGCCTGCGAGTCGTAGCCGAAGCGCTCCGCGCGCACCCGGTCCTCGTAGTAGTCGTGGTCCCACGGCTCCACCGCGGTGGCGCCCCGCACGTCCTTCTTCTTGCGCGACAGCAGCTCCGCCATCTCCTTCTTCGCGCGGGCCTCCGACGACTGCGCCAGCTGGTCGATGAAGTCCGCCGCCGCCTGCTGCGTGCGCGTCATCCGCGTCTCGGTGGTGAAGGCCGCCCAGTTCGGGTACCCCAGCAGCGTCGCCAGCGCGTGGCGCTTCTCGATGAGCTGGCCGAGCACCGCCTGGTTGGCGGGGAACGCGCGCTGCCGGTAGGCGCGCCACAGCTTCTCGCGCGCCTTGGCGTTCTTCGCGTACGTCATGAACGGGAAGTAGTCCGGGTAGTTGCTGGTGATGACCACCTTGCCGTCCGCGCCCGGCGCGTGCGCCTTCTTGTAGTCCTCCGGCAGCCCGTCCAGCTCCTTGGGCGTGAAGGCCACCTTGCGGACGTCCTCCGCGATGTTCCGGCCGAACTGCTGGCCCAGCTTGAGGATCTCCTCGTTGAGGGCCTTCACCTGCTGACGCGTGGGCTCGTCGCGGTCCACGCCCGCGCGGCGGAAGTCCAGCAGCGTGCGGCCCACCCAGTGGCGCGTGGACGCGTCCTCCTTGGACAGGTCCACCAGCGACAGCGCGTCATAGACGCCGCGGTCCTGGGACAGCGCCACGTTGGCCGCCTCCACCTGCTGCTCGCACTCGCGGGCCGCGTCGCGCATCGCGGGGTCCGGGTGGACCGCGGGCGTGAGGCTGGAGCGGTTGGCGGCGTTGATGAGCGCCGTCTGCGCCTCGTCATAGGCCTTGAGCACCGCCTGCCCGTTCGCCTTCGCATCCAGCTTCTTCAGCGCCACCACCTGCGCCTGGGCCCGCTCCAGGTCCGCCTTGCACAGGGCCTTGAAGGCGTCCGGCGTGCCCGCCAGCGGCTCCGAACCCTTGAAGGGCGCCAGCTGGGGCTTGGATGCGTTGGCCGCGATGCGGGCCTGGGCCTCGCGGTTGTTCGTGATGCTGCCGTTGGAGCAACCCGTCGCGGCGAGCGCCGCCATGACGGTGAGCGCGGGGATTTTCAAAGGGACTTCCTCCAAAAGGAACGACGCGAAACGCGGGCCCGTCATGCCACATCCCCACCCCTCCGCGCCCGTCCGCCGTGAACGGTGCGCCTGCCCCCTGGGAGGGGCCTGACCCCCTTGCGCCCACCGTAACGCACCTCGCCTTGAGCAGCGCCCGGCCTCCCGGTAACTCCCTCGGCTGCTTCGTGGTCCAAGCAGGTCTCCTGGCCGGAGGGTGACAGACACATGCGCAAGGCAATGGGTGCGGTCGCGGCGTTGCTGTTGTGGGGCTGTGGTGGCGCGGGGACGGACGTGCCGTCCGCCGCTCCGGGCTCTCCCGAGGGCTTGACGCTCGGGTCGGAAGCGGGGCTGACCCGGGGCACCTGGACGCGGGAGGGACAGGAGGTGTCCTTCTCCTCGCGCGAGGTGGAGCCCGGGGTGTACCGGCTGGAGGTGCGCACGCACGGCCTGACGCTCACCGGCTTGATGGACCCCGCCTCCGGCGTGTCCACGCTGGATGGCTTCGCGGACCAGAACGCGCAGGACACGCAGGTGGTGGACGCGGATCGCGACGTGCTGGCGGCCTTCTACCAGGCGCTCAACCAGGGCCTGCCCGCGGGCGACGCGGCGACGCCGGAGGCCATGTACCTGCGGCGCGCGGTGGGCATGTGGGCGCAGCACCCCACGAGCGTCACGCTGAAGCGCACGGTGATGGGCGAGCAGGGCCGCGGCTACACCATGCTGTGCAGCTACGCGAAGTGCGGCGGCAAGAACACCGGCAGCTGCGGCGGCACGTACAACTGGTACTCGTACGCGAAGCACGACTGCAACAAGGGCGGCTTCGACAACGCGAAGAACCAGCAGATCGCCCAGCTGGGTGACCACACGACGTGCAACGGCGACGAGTACTACATGAACGGCAGCACCTGGGTGTGCGGTGAGCCGGACCACTGGTCGCGCCCCAAGGTGATGGGCAACTGCTTCGGCCGCTGCGGCGGAGGCTGCGGCGGTGACACGCAGTACACGCTGGACGCGACGAACCACGACGGCTGCGTGCGCAACGGGCACATGCTGGCGAGCGCCTACTGCGACGACCAGTTCCTGTCCGCCACGGACGACGAGCTGTTCGCGCCCAACTGCTACTGACGGCGGATGGGACGCGTGACGCGATACGGGGCGGTGGTGCTGTGGCTGGCCCTGGCCGCCTGTTCGTCCTCGACGTCCGCGAAGACGGAGGCCGGCGAGGCGGCGGTGCGCCGCTTCTTCCAGGCCCTGCCGTCCGGGGACTGCGCGGTGCTGGGCCCGCTGCTCGTGAGCGGCCAGGGCCTGCCGTCGTGCGAGGACACCGTGAAGGACCTGCACGAGCACGACCTGCGCCTGGTGGACGTCGTCGAGGCGAAGGTGGACGGGCGTGATCCGGACGCGGTGCTCGTGCGGGCGCGCGTGTCCCAGGGCGGCCGGGAGCGGCGGGAGCCGTTCGTGTTCCGGGTGGAGCGCCAGGCGGAAGGCTGGCGCTTGCGGCTGTGAAGGGCCCACGTAGGCTTCGAGGGTGCGGACCATGCGACGCCGTGAGCGGGTGATGCTGCTGGGAGGCGCGGGGCTGGTGGTGGCCGGGGTGCTGGCCGTCGCGCTCCTGACGTCCCAGGAGACGGGGGCTCCCACCGACAGGCCTCCGGAGCTTCCGTCACCCCCCAGGGTCGTGGCGACGGAGGTCGCGCCGCCGCGAACGGCGCCGGTGCGGCCGGCCGCGCCCAGGACGCCGGAGGCCACGGTGGTGCCACCGGCCCCCGGGGACGTGCCGCCGGAGCCGGAGGTGGAGGGGGCGCCCCCGCAGCCGAACGACCCCATCGTGGAGGAGCTGCCGCAGACGGCGCGGTGGAAGCTGGAGAAGACGGAGCACGTCGCGTCGCTGCTGGGGCGGGACGTGACGCGGCTGGAAGGGGAGAAGCAGGAGGCCCGGGCGCGGGGTGACACGGTTCGCGTCGAACAGGTGGAGGCGCTGCTCCAGCGTCACCGCGTCCGGTTGGAGGAGCTGCGCGAGGAAGCGCGGTCGCTCACCGAGGCCGCCCGGAACGAACCGCCCGAGCCTTGAGCTCCAGGCGCCTTTCGGCTCCGGGGCAGGACGCAGGGTGCCCGGACGCGGGGCCTGCCTGCCCGCCCTCCGTGAGGCCGGCCGGCATGTCCGGATGGGGGCCCGGCGACGCTGTGGGCTCGGAGTACGCTCGCTTCTGATTCCTGGGACCCACCGGCCGGGCGTGCGTGACAGGCACGGCGCGGCATGCGCATAGAAAAGGACGTGTCCGTCTCCACCGCGACCGCATCCACCGGACCCGTCCGCTCCACCCGAAGCTCCCGGCTGGCATCCGTCGCGGTAGCCAGTGCGCTGTTCATGGAGTTCCTGGACTCCACGGCGCTGTCCACCGCGCTGCCCACGCTGTCGGTGGCGTTCGGCACGGATCCGGTCCACCTCAAGCTCGCGCTGACGTCGTACATCCTGGCGCTGGCGGTGCTGGCGCCCGCGAGCGGGTGGATCGCCGACCGCTACGGCCCGCGCCGCGTCTTCATGTGGGCCATGGCCGTGTTCGTGATGGCCTCCGTGCTGTGTGGCTTCTCGCAGTCCCTGACGCAGCTCGTGCTCTTCCGCACGCTCCAGGGGCTGGGCGGCGCGCTGATGACGCCCGTGGGCCGCCTCATCGTCGTCAACTCGGCGCCGCGCGAGAAGCTGGTCTCCGCGATGAGCTGGTTCACCATGCCCGCGCTGGTGGGGCCGCTGCTGGGGCCACCGCTCGCGGGCCTCATCCTGGGCGTCGCGGACTGGCCGTGGATCTTCTTCATCAACGTCCCCGTGGGCCTGCTGGGCATGTGGGCCGTGGCGCGCTTCGTGCCCGCGTTGCAGCAGCCGGACCCGGGCCCCTTCGACAAGAAGGGCTTCGCCCTGGCGGCGGTCGCCATCACGACGCTGATGGGCGCCGCGGAGACGGCGGGCATCGGGCTGGTGCCGTGGCCGGTGCAGCTGGGCATCGCGCTGGTGGCCGTGGGGACGCTGGTCGCCTACGTGCGCCACGCGCTGCGCACGCCGCGTCCGGTGCTCGACCTGCGCCTGTTCAAGGTGCCCACCTTCCGCGCCAGCATGATGGGGGGCGCCCTGGTGCGCATGGGCCTGGGCGCGACGCCCTTCCTGCTGCCGCTGCTCTTCCAGGTGGGCCTGGGGTGGGGGCCGCTGGAGGCGGGGCTCGTCACCATTGGCACGTCGATGGGGGCCTTCGCGTGCAAGCCGGTGGCGCCCGCGCTCATCCGGCGCGTGGGCTTCCGCCAGACGCTCATCGCCTCCAACCTGCTCACCGCCGCGCTGACGGCCGTGCCCGCCTTCTTCCGTATCGGCACGCCCGTCCCGCTCATCATCGGCACGCTCATCTTCAGCGGCTTCATGCGCTCGTTGCAGTTCACCGCCACCAACACGGTGGCCTACGCGGACCTCCCCAAGGAGGCGGTGAGCAGTGCCTCCACGCTGGCGGTGGTGACGCAGCAGATGGCGCTGAGCGTGGGCATCAGCTTCGGCGGCCTGATGCTGCACGTCGCGCGGGGCGGTGGTGACGTGCGCCTCACGCCGGAGCGGTTCCTGCTGCCCTTCCTGGCCATCGGCCTCGTGTCGGCGCTGGCCGGGCCCCTCTTCCGCCGGCTGCCTCCCGACGCGGGGGCGCAGATCGGCGGCCGGGCCGCCGCGCGCGGCTAGAGGGCGCTGTCCGCCAAACGACGTCTCCGTCCGCGCAACGCCTCCGCGCGGGTGCCCTCCGCAGGGCAGACAGGCAGGCAACGCCCCGTTTCCCCCACCTTCTCCAGGGCGACCCCGCTGGCCAGCTTTCGCGCCAGGAATCCAACGGATGGGGGCTGGAATGGGTTGGGCAGTACTGACAGGACTGTTGCTGACGGGCATGACGGCCGCGACGCCGCCGTCGGCCATCCCGGTGCGAGGGGGCAACGCGCTGACGCTGCCCGCGCACCGGCACATCGTGCGGGTGTCGCGCAGCGAGGGCTCCGTGCTGCTCGCCGCGGTGCAACAGGGCGGGCTGGACGGCCAGGGGCTGCGCATGTTCCGCAGCGACAACGGCGGCAACACCTGGAAGTTGGAGGGCGTCATCCACGACGGCTCGCCGTATGACCGCGCGGACCTCATCGTGGTGGGCCAGGACGTGGCGCTCGTCTACGCGGTGGAGACGCCGGACAGCACGGGCATCAGCGGCTCCACCAGCCGGGACGTGTACTTCCAGTGGTGGCGCTACAGCGCGTCGAAGGGCCGCTGGAGCGCGCAGTCTCCCGTGCGCGTCTTCGACTCCACCAGCTCCAGCACCGCGTACTACCGCGCGGAGCTGGCGCGCGATTCCAAGGGCCGGCTGTGGGTGCAGGCCTTCTTCCGGGAGAAGGACGCCAGCAACACGCTGAGCATCGCGGTGAGCAGCGACGGGGGCTCCACCTTCCGCGAACAGTCCGCGCTCGCGCGCGACATCCCGAAGCGCGGCGGTGGACGGCTCGTGAGCCTGGGCAGCCGGATGATGGTGCTGTGGAGCTCCCACGACGGCCACGACCGCACGCACTACAGGATCCGCGATGACAGCGCGTCGCTGTCCACCTGGTCCTCCACGCGCACGGCCTTCTCCGACGGCATCTACCATGGGGCCGCCCTGAGCGCGGTGGCGGACGGGAAGGGCGGCCTGCACCTGGTCTACAAGGACAACTCCGAGCGGCTCGCCTACCGCCGCTTCGACGGCAGCGCGTTCGGCTCCGCGGTGCGCGTGCTGGAGGACGGGGACTGGGCCACGCAGCCCGCGCTCACCCGCGTGGGCAGCGCCCTGTATCTCTTCTACAACCAGCCCCGGAGCGACGGCGCCGGCTACCGGCTGTGGGTCCGCGCGCTCTCCTCCAGCGGCAAGCCGGGGGCGGGCAGGGAGCTGGCGTCGGTGTCCGGCTTCGCGGGCTACCCGGCCGCGCCGGAGGTGCTGCCCTCGGGCGTGCCGCTGGTGTGCTTCTTCGGCATCGAGCCTTCGTCCGGCTCCAGCGTCCGGCTGTCGTTCTTCTCCACCAGCGCGTCGTCGCTCAAGTCCCAGACGGTGGCCGCGAAGCAGGCGGAGGCCTCCGCCGGAGAACGCCCAGGAGACGAAGCGGGAGACGCTCGGAGCGTGGCCGCCACCGGTGGCTCGGGAGGGCCGTCCTCGTTCGACCCGCCCCCGGACGTGGGCTCGGTGGGCAGCGCCCTGACGGGGGCCTCGCAGCAGGCGATGGCCGCCGGGTGCGGCGGTGCCAGCGCGATGCTCGCGGTGGGCGTGACGTTGCTGCTGATGGAGGCGGGGCGTCGCCGGCGCGTCGGGGCCCTGCGCTTCTAGCGGGGGAACAGCGGTCCCCCCGCGACGCGCGGGACGTGGGAAGCAGCCCCGGACGACGGGCGCGGGCGGGTCCCCAGGGGTCATCCTGGAGGGCACCGCCCGTGGGCGCGTCTCCCATCCTCACGAGAAGGAAGGGGAGACGCGAAGCCCGTTCGCGCGAAGCGGCTACGTCGTCGCGGTCGCGGTGTCCTGCTCGTCGCCCGTATCGGCGGCGTCGCTGGTACCGGTCTCCTCGGCTTCGGCGGGCGCGGTGGAAGCACCCTCCGCGGCGGGATGGCCACCTTCGGGGTGCGGCTTCTTCTGGCTCGGCGGCGAGGACTTGCGGACGGCTGCCGCGGCCTGGCGCGTCAGCTCACGGGCCTTCTGCGCGACCTTCGGCGTGGGCGCGAGGATCATGAACATCTGCCGGCCTTCCATGCGCGGCATCTGCTCGGCGACGGCCACGTCCTTCAGGTCCTTGATGACGTCATCAAGGATGGCGCTGCCCAACTCCTTGTGCGTGATTTCACGCCCGCGGAACTGGATGACGACCTTGGCCTTGTTGCCCTCTTCGATGAACCGGCGGGTGTTGCGCACCTTGAACTCGTAGTCGTGCTCCTCCGTCTTGGGACGGAGCTTCACTTCCTTGAGCTGGATGACCACCTGCGTGCGCTTCGCGTCCGAGGCCTTCTTCTTCTCCTCGTACTTGAACTTGCCGTAGTCCATGATCTTGCAGACTGGCGGCTTGGCCATGGGGCTGACTTCGACGAGGTCGAGCCCTTCGGTTCGGGACCGCTCCAGGGCGGCCTCGATGGTCATGACTCCGAGCTGCGAACCATCGGAGCCCACGACACGGACTTCCCGCGCGCGGATGCGGCGGTTGGTTCTCTGGTCCCTGTTGGGACCGCGACTGTTTCTCTGTTCGCGAATGATGTGAACATCCTCCAAAAAGGGTTGCAGACCCACCACCCGTGAAGATGTGGCGGGCCCTTCAATGTGGCAGGCCCCAACGGCATGTCCGGCAGGCAGGCAGCCTGTCTGACTCCCGTCCGGACCGGTAGACCTACCGGCCGAAGAGCGTCTTGAAGCACGCCTTCTGGCCGGGTGGGCAGGGAGACGTGCAACGGACTCTATCCGGTTCACGACCCCCCAAGGCAAGGTAACGCGGGCGCCTCCCCATTCCCACGACCCCCTGTTGCCTATGATGCGCCCCATGGCGAAACGGTCCACCGCGTCCGGCCGGGACCCGACAGGATGCCGACCCCCCAGGGAGGTTGCGCTCGCCGCGCTCGCCGCCCTCCTGCCGCTCGGCTGCCTGCCTGCCTGGGAGCCCCTGGGGCCTCCGGAGCCCGCACCGACGGTGGCCCGGGGCCTCGTCCAGGGGACGGACGCCCCCGGGGAAGGGGCGACGGTGGCGCTGGTGGCCCGGCGCACGCGCTGTGGCGGAGAGCCGCCGGTGCTCCTGTGCTCGGGCGCCCTCATCGCCCCGGACGTGGTGCTGACGGCGGCCCACTGCCTGGCCGTCTTCGGGGAAGCAGGGCCCTATGAGGTGTTCGTGGGACCTACCTTGTTCCCGGAGCCCGGGGCCGCCGGGCCGGAGGGCCGGTTCGTGCGCGTCACCCGGGCCATGGCCCATCCGTCCTATGTCCCGGCCACCCACGCCTGGGACGCGGCCCTGCTGCGGCTGGCGACGCCCGTCACGGAGGTCCCACCCTACCGGCTCCCGGGGAGCCTGGACGCCCCGGTGTCGGTGGGCAGCCTCGTGCGGGCGGTGGGCTACGGGGACACGAAGGACGCGGCCCGTCCCTCCGGCCGGCGGCGGCAGGGGCTGCTCCAGGTGACCGGCGTGCAGGCCGCGGCCTTCCAGGCGGGCCCCGCCCCCGCGATGACCTGCGTGGGCGACAGCGGCGGGCCGGTGCTGGGAGGGCCGGAGGGAGGCGAGGTGCTGTGGGGGCTCACCGTGAGCGGGGACGTGGCCTGCCGTTCGGAGGCGGTCCAGGTGCGGGTGGACGCGCTGGCGGACTTCCTCCAACCCTTCCTGGGCGAAGCCCCACCCCCGCCCGCCTCCGCCCCCCTCCCCGTGGAGGCGCTCTGCCGGGAGTCCTGCGCCACCGACGCCCAGTGCCCCGCGGGCCTCCTCTGCGTCGCGGCCGGGGACGCTCCCGCCCGGTGCCTGCTGCCCGCGCTCCAGGCGGGGACCTACGGGGCGTCGTGCTCGGAGGACGCCGCGTGTGGCGCGCAGGGCGTGTGTGCCCGGCTGGAGGTGGACGGGGACGACGCCTGCCGCTGCTTCACCCCCTGTGAGGCCATCACCGACCCGCCGGGCCCGGACGAAGAACCCCGGGCCGAAGGAGGAGGCTGCGCCGCGTCCCCCGCGTCTCCGGGCTTCACAGGGGCCGTGCTCCTGGGGCTCCTGTGGCGACAGTCCTGGCGGAGGATTCCAGGAGGTCGGTCCAGGACTGACTCCGCGTGAAAGCGCCTACAAAAACGCAAGTGTAGGAGCAACTCCGCCGGTAGGCGCCCGAGAATCACGCATCACTGTTTTCGGCCTTCTCCGAGGTTCTTCACATGGGTGACTACCGGATCAAGTCGGGCGACACGCTGGGTGCACTGGCCAAGCGCTTCAACACCGACGTGGGCACGCTGATGAAGGCGAACCCGGACATCAAGAACGCGGACCTCATCCTCGCGGACGCCAAGCTCAACATCCCGGGCAGCAAGGACGAGTTCAAGGCGGAGGGCGCGGCCAAGGGCCCGGACCTGACCGGCGGCGGCACCCAGCAGACCCAGGGCGCCAGCGGCGCCGAGCCCGTGGGCGACATGCCTCCCGGCCAGGTCGGTGACTGGATCAAGCAGGCGACGGACATCCTCAAGGCGAACGGCATCCCGGCGGACAAGATGAACCCCCAGGACATCGCCAAGATCATCGAGCACGAGTCCAGCGGCAACCCGAACGCCATCAACAACTGGGACTCCAACGCGCAGAAGGGCACGCCTTCCATTGGCCTGATGCAGACCATCCAGCCGACGTTCGACGCGCACAAGCTCCCCGGCCACGACAACATCCGCAACCCGGTGGACAACATCATCGCGGCGGTCCGCTACTCCATCGACCGCTACGGCTCGGTGTCCAACGTCCCCGGCATCAAGGGCCTCAACGGCGGCGGCGCGTACGTCGGTTACTGACCGGCGCTCGCGGCACCGCGCCCCGCGGTGGAAGGCGGTCCCCCGAAAAGAGGGGCTTCGTCTCCCACGCGGGGCGTCGTCTTTTCCGGCGTGGGGCTGGAGCTTCAGCCCCCGTGCAGCCCGGAGCGATTGCGCGGTCCGCCCTCGCTCTTGATGTGGATCTGACTGGGCGCCTTCTTCCGGCCCCGCAGCCCCGTGCCCCGGTTGTTGCGCTTGGGGCCGTGGTCGCTCGCCGCGGGCCCCAGCGTCACGCGCTTCAGGTCCTTCTGCCGCATCAGCGCGGCCTCGTCGTCGTGCGCCAGCGTCTTGCGACCTTTGCTGGCCTGCACACTGGGTTGGGCCGCATGGGCATCCACGCGCCGCTTGTTCTTGATTCCCGCCACCAGGGTCCGCACGGACATAGAGGTCCTCCTTGTCCTCAAGAGGTAGGGACCCCGCAGGCAGGTGCCATCCCCCGGCGGAGGGCAGGGCAGGGGCCGCTCCATGGGCATGCAGGGTGGCGGCGCTCGTCCGCGCGCGAGCTCAGGAGGGGCGAGGCGAGCGTCCGTCCGCACGGGATGGCCGCAAGCATGGTCCACGGAAGCGGATGGCCTGGGCCGGTCTGAACCCAGGCGTCCGTCTGGACAGGCATTGATATTCCTCGCCTTGAGGTGAATTCCAGCTTCCGCCTATCTTTTGCCAATGAGGCTGGAGATTGCCGCCGCCGCGATGAGTTCGTGTCTGGGGCCGCTCATCACGGCCTGTGCGGCATTCCGGGCGGGGCTGACGCAGGCCCGCGCGTCACGCGAGTTCAAGTACTTCCCAGAGGGGGACAACGCCCCGGCTCCGCTGGTGGCGTGTGCCATTCCGGAAGCCACCTTTGGGTTCTCCGCCGCGGGCAGGCTCATCGCCATCTTCCATGAAACGCTCATGGACTTGCGGGGCCGGGTGGAGCTCCAGGCGTTGGGGGCTGACACTCCACTCTTCCTGGTGCTGCCGGACGCCCTGGAGCGCGACTTCCCGATGCGCCCCGAACTTCGGGAGGACGCGGCGCGGCGGCGCGATGTGCTCGGCACCTTCGTCTTGAAGCAGGCCTTCGACAACCTGGGGATGGTCTGGCGGGGGGGATGGCGCTGCTTCATGGGGGGCCATGTGGCCTTTGCCCAGGCGCTCCAGGCCGCGCGGGACGTCATCCGCTCCCACGAAGCGGAGGCCTGCCTGGTGGTCGCGGTGGACAGCCTGCTGTCGCCTCCGACCTTGCACTCCCTGGCCCTGCGGCGATGCCTCAAGACGGAGGACCAGCCCGTGGGGTTCATTCCGGGAGAGGCTGGGGTCGCGCTGCTGCTCCGGCCCGCGAAGAGACGTCTGGACTCCCGGGGTCCTTCGCCGGTCCTCCTGGATGACGTGTGCGTCCTGGAGTCCCCCGAGCCCGAGCGGGCGGATGGCCGTGACCTGGCGGCCTGTGTGGAGCGGGTGCTGCCGCCCGGACCGCCCGCTTCGGAGGAGCCGTTGCTGGTGGGGGACCACAATGGCGAGCAGCGCCGGGCCCTCGAGTGGGGCAACCTGCTGTTGCACCTGCGTGCGGCGCATCCCGCGTGGCGGCTTGAGCGCTCCTGGTTTCCGGCGCTCGGCTTCGGTGAGACGGGAGTCGTCTCGGGGGCCCTGGGGGTCTGTGTGGTGCTTCGGGGGCTCGAGCGTGGTTATGCCCGGGCCCGTTCGGGCGTGGTGCTCACGTCGGAAGACAGACAGGCGCCACGGGCCGCCATCCTGCTGTCCACCGCGGAGAAGGAGGGTCGCGCATGAGCAGCTCCGGGACGAGCGGTGCACCGAAGAGGACCCGCTTCAGCGAGTTCAGCTTCAGCAACGTCGATGAGGACACCTTCAAGCACGAGAAGTTTCCGGAGCTGGAGGACCCGGCCTACCCCCATCAACTCATCCAGGAATTGGAAGCCCGGTCGAAGGAGGACTCCGAGCACGCGAGCACGCCGGATCCATTGAAGCGCAGGGGACACGCCCAATACCGGGGGCCTGCGTACGTGCACAAGCACGGAGGCCGGGACCGCTACAACCAATGGCCCTTCGACTTCCTCTTCACGGGCTGCGACGACGCCCGGAAGCAGACGATGCGGGAGAAGGTGGAGAAGCTCGCGGAGCAGCGCCCGGTCTGGGCCATCGTGAAGGACCGTGCGAAGTGGCAGGCGTGCTTCGAGTTCCCCGAGCCCGGGAGCTTCCCTGGCAGGGACAAGCGGTTCTTCCTGACGAAGAAGCTCACCCACAAGACGGAGGCGGAACGCTACTTCTTCTTCTCGGCTTCCACGCCGTACCGGTGGGTGGCACACCACCTCATCCCCATCGAGGTCTTTGACAGTCGGAGTCTGTCCCACTTCACCGATGAGGAGCAGGAGTTGATTCGCGCTTCGGGCTACGACGTGAACAACGGACACAACATCGTGCCGCTGCCCACCTGGGATGTGTCCCCGCATTGCCTGCTGGCGCACCTCGGCGGCCACTCCGAGTACATCAAGCATGCCAAGATGCAGTTGGAGATCGTCAAGGACACGCTCAAGGAGGCCCGGGAAAGTGACAGGCCTCACGCGGCGTTCTATTCACAGCTCATCAGGGAGTTGACCGACGTCGAGGACGATCTCTGGAACAAGCTCAAGGACCTGGGCAGGAACTCAGTCAAGCTGTACCTGCAGGGCAAGCGTCCCAAGGACAACTTGGTAAAGTTCATCTCCAAGGGCAAGCGGAAGAGCACGGGGCGGCGCAGGCGCTTCCCGGAGGGAGCGATGAACTGATGACGACCGACAACCGGACGTTCTGGATGCTCGACACCATCAGCAATCCCGGAGCCGTCATCGAAACCTATGTGGCGGACGCTCCGTCCAAGTGGCGCCTCTTCAAGGGCCAGAGCCATGTCGCGCAATTCCCAGCGGGGGCCACCTTGAAGTTCTCCAGGGACTTCCCCAAGCACCGCAAGCTCTTTGACTTCGTGGCCAACACGCTGAGCCTGATCATCGCCTCGAAGAAGGTGAAGGACATCCTCGACTCGGTGGGGGTGGACAACTGCGAATACCTGCCCGTGGCGGTGAAGGACCACAAGGACAAGGCCGTGGGGCCCGAGTACTTCATCATCCACCCGGTGGGTGGGGAGGAGGGGCTCGACCTGGAGAAGTCCGTCTATGACAAGGACCACTTCGATGAGAGCAGGATCCGGCGTGTCCATACACTCACCCTGAACAAGCAAGCCATCCCCCCGCGTGCCCGCTTCTTCCGCTTCAAGCCGTTGATGCGGGAGTACGTCATCGACCAGGTCGTGGCAGATGCGTTCAAGGCCGGCAAGGTCACCGGCTACCGGCTGTTCGCGGCGGAAGGTTGGGACGGCTCCTTCATGCACCTTGAGGCGGAGTGATGGAGTTCGACCTCGCACAACTCCGGGAGGAGGCCGCGGACTCGCTCGACATCCTCTTCGACGACGCCTTCCCGGAAGTGCTGGCGGGAGGCACGGTGGAGGAGCTCGTGGGACTGGTGCGCGAGGCCTGCGTGCACTTCCACACCCAGGGCGTGACGACCCTGCTCCTCGACGGGAGCCCCCAGCACTTCTTCTACCAGCTGGCCTGCGCGGCGGAGAACTGGCGCCGGTTGCTCATCCACCTGCGGGCCCGGGGGGCGGACCTTCCGCCCGCCTCCGACAACGCCTCGCTGCTGGGGGCCGTGGTCGGCGGATATTGGGAACTCGCCCGCGACCTGTGCCGGGTCTCCGCCTCCCAGCAGGCCGAAGAGGAATACGAGGACGAGTTCGCCTGGGCCCGGCTGCTCCAGGAGTTCATCGCGCTCCCCTCGGATGGAGCCCCTTCCGAGCAGTGGCTCCGCCAGCAGGAGGGCGCCCTCGCGAAGTCCCAGGCGGACCGGTGGGAGTGGTTCCAGGCCCTGCTGTCAGGAGACGGAAGCCGCTTCCTCGCCGCCTTCGAACAGGTCCTCCAGCAGCATTCGGCGGAAACCGAAGCCCAGACCGTGAGGTGGGGCACTTCTCCGGAGCAGTTCGTGGCCTCCCGGTTCATCTGGTTCGAAGGCCTCGCGATGCTTCGCCTCGCCGAGCGCCGGGGGATGAAGGTCGAAGCCCCGCTGCGCTACTGCCCGCCCCTGGCACGGGTTCCGATGAAGATGGCCTACGACGGTGACTGGGCACTCTCGTTCGGCGCGGCTCCAGGCTGACGGCCGGACAGGCCCCTGGCCGTAGGGACGCCAGGACGCACGGCAGGCTTCCCGCTCAGGTGAGGTCGTCGTTGCTGCGGCGGGCGCGCTTCTTCGCCTTGGGCTTGCCCGGCTTGGCGCCCGGCCGGGTCTTCTGCTGCCGCGTGGTCTCCGGCGGGAACAGCCAGCCGTCCTCGGGGCGGGGCGCGGTGGCGTTCACCACCGGCTCCAGGTGCTGGCCCCGGCAGCCCCGGCACCAGGACTGCGGACGGCGCTGGCCCCGGCTCATGATGCGGAAGCCGAAGTCCTGCTCCGTGGGCCCCGTGTGGCCGCAGCGCGGGCAGCGCGTCATCGACGTGGTGCCCGTCTCCTTGGCCTTCTCCCGGCCGTGCTCCACCACGAGCGCCAGCGCCGCCGCGAAGCCGAGCTTCCGCTCCGTGGACACGTGGAACTGACGCGCGCGCTTGCGGCTGCCCATCACGGGCAGGAGGTCGAGTCCCCCCAGCAGGTTGCGCTGCTCCAGGACTCGCGACGACGACGATGGCGGGGTCGAGTGGCTCACGCGATCATTCATACGGGAGGGGTCTGACATGGACGGTTCGCGCGCCTGCCCGCCAGGTCCCCCTCCGTTCGGAGGTCTGGACACATGTTCAGTAACTCCGGGCACTTGGCGGCTATTTCCCGCCGGTGGGCGGCCCAGGGTGGGGGGCCGGAGGCCGGGGCCCGGCTGGTTGGCGGGCGCGAACGGCCGGGAGGATGTGCACCTTGGGGCTGCCCTCCCAACGCCCCACCCGAGGTGTGCCATGGCCCAGTCCCACGAAAGCGAATCCGAGAAGCAGGCCCGCCACGAGCGTCGGCATGACGCCCACCTGCGCGCCACCTACGCGGCCTTCCTGCGCCACCTGGAGGAGGTGAGCGGCCTGCCCCGCAACCTCGCGGAGTGCGCCGCCGTGTCGGTGCTGACCACCCTGGAGCGCCGCGTCCTGCCGGAGGGCGCGCGCAACCTGGAGGCGCAGCTGCCCCGCCTGCTGGTGGCCTTCCTCCCGCCCCCGGAGGAGCGTCCCGCCCGGCTCCAGCGCTTCGGCCGGGAGGAGTTCATCGAATCCGTCGCGGAGGACCTGAAGATGCCGGTGGACCGCGCGGAGCTGGTCATCCGCGCCGTGCTGCGCGCGTTCCAGGATCAAATCACGGAGGGCGAGGCGGACAAGTTCGCCAGCAACCTCCCCGCGGACCTCCAGGCCCTGTGGCGCCTCACTCAGTAGGTGAAGCGCCCCGGAGCCCGGGCGTGGCGCGGCTACTCCGCGGGGCCGCTGCCCGCGCCGTCCCCGGTGGTGAACACGGGGGTTCCTCCGGGGAGGCTGGGGTCGTGCGGGAGGCTGCCGCGCGGGCTGCGCAGGTAGACGAAGGGCGTGGCGAACAGGAAGTTGCTCACGCGCGACGTGTAGATGTCCGCGTAGCGCTCCACCTGCCGCGCCAGGTGGCTCTTGTCGTTGCCGGCGCGGGTGAGCAGGCCCCAGTGGGGGTTGGACAGCTCCCCGGCCGCGCGCGCCATGGGCCCCAGCTCCGCGTCCAGGGCCTCCGTCTCCGTGCGCAGCTCGGCGAGGCGGGTGACCAGCTCGCCCTCCAGCGTGTCGGTGCGGGGGCCGTACTGGTGGCGGCGGCGCTGCAGCTCCAGCCGGACCTGGCAGCTCTCGTCCTCCAGGCGCTCCTTCTTGAGCATGCGCTCGCCGATGCGCATCTCCGTGGCGCGGAACGCGGCGATGGCGCGCACCTCGTCCTCCAGCTCGCGCAGGATGAGCGCGGTGCGCCAGCGCAGCACGTTCTTGGTGACGTGCACGTCGCCGAACATGTGGTCGCCTACGTAGAGGATCTCATCGCCGGACAGGCCCAGGTGCCGCTCCAGCTCCAGCGCGCTGCCCCCGAAGTAGGGCTTGCTGCGGTTGAGCGGGCCGGAGTGGGGGCGCAGGAGCGCCTCCCCGTTGGCCTCCACCACCTCGAAGAGGGTGGAGCGGGTGGTGAAGAACTCCGGCTTGCGCGCGCTGACGATGACGACGTCGAAGAGCTGGCGCCAGGTCATGCCCTCGGGCAGGTGCTTGTCGAAGGCGAAGTGCATCATGGGCTCGGTGTAGGCCCACTCGCTGTTGGTGATGAGCAGCAGCTTCTTGCCGGCGCTCTTCTGGTCCAGCAGCGCCAGCGGCGTCTCCGGATCATCAATGACGTAGCGCTCGGGGTCCGCGATGATTTCGGCCTTGAGGCGCCCCTGCATGTGCGTGGCGTCCAGGTTCTTGCGCACGTGCTCGTAGAGGTCCACGTAGCCCATGGGGCCGGGGAGCTGGCCCGCGTCCAGGCGGTCCACCAGCTGCGCGTAGATGCACGCCTCCGACAGGGAGAAGAGCGTGTTGAGGAACACCCAGCGCCGGTCCGCCAGGTCGATGATGGTGCGGTTGTAGGCCTCGCGCTGCGCGTCGAAGTCCATGGCCTTGCTGCCGTGGAGGGCCTTCTTCACGAAGCCGAAGCGGTTGGCCTTGAGCAGGTTGCCCTTGGCCGTGTCGATGATGAGCCCGCGGATGGCGAGCATCGGGTCGAACGTCAGGTCGGCGACGGGCCAACCCTGCTCGACCAGCCGGTCGCGGATGTACTCGTAGGCGCGGCGCTCCCACGCTTCCACGCGGTAGTGGATGAGCGTGTAGTCCATGTCGTAGCCCACGGCCTTGATGGCGCGCATGTTGAGGGTGCGGTTGCAGAACAGGCCACGCTCGGGCGGGGGACCGGAGTATTGAGGACGCATGGGGTGAAGGCTTGCCAATCCCCGAGCGCAAAGTCGAGCGGCCCGTGCATTCCGTTGGTTCGTGGGCAGGGCCTGGGTCGTCCAGATGTCGGAATGATGGGATACGGGTGACGCGCGCGACACGAGGGGCCGGTGGCGGGCGCGATGCGAAGGACAGGTGCACGGTGGAAATGACGCGACGGTTCGGTGGAGCGGTGGCGGCGGCGGTGCTGCTGGTGTCGGGCATGGCGGGGGCAGAGGAGGCCTGGGACACGGTGGCCACGGAGCCCTTCGTGGTGAAGGTGCGGCCTCGCCCGGGGACCAAGGCGAAGGACATCTGGGCGGAGGGCGAGCTGAAGGCGTCCGCGGCGCAGGTGCAGGCGGCCCTGGAGGACATGGAGTCCTACCGGTCGTGGATGCCGTACGTGAAGGAGTCGCGCGTGGTGAAGCCGACGGACGACGGCGGTCGGCTGACGTACACGCGGTTGGACCTGCCGGTGGTGTCCTCGCGCGACTACATCTGCCATGTGGTGACGGAGTCGAAGGTCGCGCCGGATGGGACGGGCGTGTACCAGCAGCGCTGGAAGGCGGAGCCGGACGCGTTCCCCGCGCGGCGCGACGTGGTGCGCCTGCGCTTGAACGAGGGCAGCTGGAAGGTGGAGTCGCGGGGCGAGGGGCGGTCCTGGGCCGTCTACAAGTTCACGGTGGACCCCGCGGGCTCCATCCCCGGGTTCCTGGCGAACGTGGGGCAGAAGGACGCGGTGGTGGACACGCTGCGCGCGGTGGAGAAGCGCGCGAAGTCGCTGACCGTGACGCCCCCGGCGAAGTAGGCGCGAGGCGCGCTGACCCCGGGGCCGTGAGGCGTCTGTCTGTTTCTCCCGACCGGGGCCCATGCCGCGCCGCCGAAGCTCCGCGTCCGTTCAGCGTGGGGGGCCGTCCTCGGAGGTCTCCTTGAAGTCAGCGGCGGACAACCCGTGCCGCTTGAGCAGGTCGTAGAAGTCGCTCCGGTTGCGCCCGGCCATCCGGGCCGCGGCGCTGACACTGCCGCTGCTGCGGCGCATGGCCTCCGCCAGGTAGGCGCGCTCGAAGGCATCGCGTGCTTCGCGCAGCGAGGGCAGGTCCGCCGTCCCGCCTGGAACGCCCGGCAGCTGCGCGCTCCCGGCCGGGGGCCGCTCCAGCGCCTGACCCAGGCGGGGCACGTGGCGCGGCTGAAGCTCGTCCGTGCCGGCCAGGAGCACCGCGGCCTCCATCTCGTGGATGAGCTCCCGGACGTTGCCAGGCCAGCCATAGCGCTGCAGCAGCTCCACCGTCGCGGGTGAGAGGCGCGGCGGGCGCAGGCCATAGCGGTTCGCCGTGCGCTCCAGGAAGAGCTGCGCGAGCAGGGGGATGTCCTCGATCCGCTCGCGCAGGGGCGGCAGCTCGATGGGCACCACGTGCAGCCGGAAGTAGAGGTCCTGACGGAAGCGCTTCGCGGCCACCTCCTCCGCGAGGTCCCGGTTGGTGGCGGCGACCACCCGCACGTCCACGGGCTCCTCCACGTCCGCGCCCACGCGCGTGAGCCGCTGCTCCTGCAGCACGCGCAAGAGCTTCACCTGCACGGACGGGGACGCCTCGCCGACTTCATCCAGGAACAGCGTGCCGCCGTTGGCCGCGCCAAACAGACCTTCGCGCTCGCGCACGGCCCCGGAGAACGCGCCCTTCACGTGCCCGAACAGCTCGCTCTCCAGCAGCTCTGGCGGAAGGGCGCCGCAGTTGACGGCGACGAAGCGCTCCTTGTTGCGGCGCGAGAGCAAGTGGAGCATCCGCGCCGCCAGCTCCTTGCCGGTGCCGCTCTCACCGGTGAGCAGGACGGTGGCGTCGGTGGGGGCAATGCGGGCAATCACCTCGCGCACGCGCGAAATGGCATCGCTGGTGCCCAGCAGCAGGGGCTCGCCATCCTCACCCATGCGCCGCCGCAGCTCGGCCACCTCCCGGCGCAGCCGCGAGCGCTCGAGCGCGTGCGTGAGCTTCTGCATGAGCTCGTGGTCGTGAAACGGCTTGGTGAGGAAGCCGTAGGCCCCCTCCTGCATGGCCTGCACCGCGGTTTCGATGGAGCCGTGCGCGGTGAGCATGATGACGGACAGCTCGGGAGCGCTCTGTCGCGCGGCCCGGAGCACGTCCATGCCATCCATGTCCTCCAGGCGCAGGTCGAGCACCATCGCGTCCACGCGCTCCTGCGCGAGCCTGCGCAGGGCGCCCTTGCCCTCGCTCTCCACGGTCACGTGGTAGCCGCGTGAAGTCATCCGCATGGACATCAGCTCCGCGAGCTGAAGGTCGTCGTCCACCAGGAGCACATGGGGCTGCTGAGCGGGGGATTCATGTGTCAAGGCGGCCTCCGGGGGGCGCGGGGTCTTCCAGGGGAATCCAGAAGGTGAAGGTGGCTCCAGGGGGAGGCGTGTCCGCGAGCGACAGCTCTCCTCCGTGCGCGGTGATCATCTCACGCGCGATGGCGAGCCCCAGCCCCGTGCTGCGGCGCCCGCCCACCTCCAGGCTCGCGAAGGGCCGGAAGATCCACTCGCGCGCGTGCACGGGCACGCCTGGGCCCTGGTCCGCGACGGACAGCTGGACCGCGGGCACGGTGCTGGCGGCGCCAGGGCGCTTGCGGCTCACCAGCTCACAGGAGATGCGCACCGTCTGGCCTGAGCTGGAGACGGCGATGGCGTTGCTCACCAGGTTGGACAGGGCGCGCTCGACAAGAGGGTCGTCGATGGGCGCGCGCACGGGCTTCGCGGCCGGCTCGTACACCAGCTGGACCTTGCGCTCATCCGCTTCGAAGGCGAGGTCCTGGAGGACGTTCTGGACAATCTGGTCCACCGAGGCCCCGGCATTGCGCTGCAGCGGCTGGCCGGACTGCACGCGCGACAAATCCAACACGGAGGTCACCATGCGAATCTCGCGCTCACACGCGGCCTGCGCGAGCTTCACCACGCGGGCCTGCTGCGGCGTCAGGGGGCCTGTGCTGCCATCACCCAGGAGCGAGAGGGCCTCCCGCACCCGGGCCAGCGGCGTGCGCAGGTCGTGGGACACCGACGCCACGAACGCGCTCTTGAGGTGGTCCAGCTCCGCCAGGCGCCCACGCATGCGGTCCAGGTCCAGTGAGAGCGCGCGCAGCTCCTCGGGCCCGCGCAAGGGGGGCAGGGGGCTGAAGTCACCCTGGCCAATGCGGCGCGCATGCGTGGAGAGCAGCGCCACCGAGTTCGACACCGCGCGCGCCTGCGCGAAGGCGAGCGCTCCCGCGGCGAGGATGCCCAGGAGGCCCAAGAGGCTGCCTGAGCTCAGCGCCTCCGCGCCGATGGAGCGCGCGTGGTCCTCCTTCGCCTGGATGGCCAGGCGCATCTCCCGCGTGCGCTCGGACCACACCGTGGTGAGGGTCTCGTCCAACTGCAGCCGCCGCTCACGCAGGGGAAACGCCAGCATCGACTCACAGGTGCCTGCCTGCTCCAGTTGCAGGGCGTACTGCACATAGTCCTGGGCGCTCGCCCGGATCTCCGCATCGAGCTTCACCGCGCCGACGCCGAGCGCGGTCTGGAGATCCTGGCGTGCGCTGGCGATGGCGCTGTGCACGGAGGGCGCGCTGCTGTCGTGCTGCTCGCAGGCGACCACGCCGCGCCGCACCGCCAGTTCGAGCGCCCAGGCTGCGACGTACACGCGCTGCTCTCGCTCGAAGGCCGCGAGCTCCTGCTGGCCCACGCTCGCCACCAGCTCGTGGGTGCGCATGAGGCCCACCGCCATCTGTGAGAACGCCGCCACCAGCAGCGCGGTGACCACCGCATAGGACAACAGGAGCCGGGCGCGCAGCCGAAGCACGAACATGGCGCGCAATCTAACGCGCTTCCGCGCGCGCGCCCGTCACTGTGCACGGCCGTCTGTCGGTCCCGACAGTGTTGGCCTGGGCCGACAGGAGGCCTGCTGGGATGGACCGACAGCGAGGCGCGCCGCACTCGGAGACGGGGCCTGGCACGACATCTGAAAGACGCCGTCGTCCATGCGTTCGACGACCGTCTTCTCCAAGCGACCCTTCTGGACCCAGCGTGCGGGCGAGCTCATCCACAGCTGGCGCGAAATGGTGCACCCAAGCAGCCTGCCAGCCGATGCGGCCGCCGGCTTGAGCGTGGCGTGCGTGGCACTTCCTCTCAACGTCGCGCTCGCCACCGCGGCGGGACTGCCCGCGAGCGTGGGGCTCGTCTCCGGCGTGGTGGCCGGCATCATGGGCGGGCTCTTCAGTGGCAGCCGCTTCCAGGTCACCGGCCCGGAGGCGGCGCTGCTGCCCCTGGCCGCGGCCATCGTGGCGGCGCATGGGGCCGCGGGCCTCGTCATCGCCACGGTGCTCGCGGGCGCCATGCAGGTGGCGCTGGGGCTCGTGCGCGCCGGGCGCTTCGCGCGACTCATTCCCCGGCCCGTGGTGATGGGCTTCACGGTGGGTATCGGGCTCTTGCTGCTCAACACGCAGCTGCCGCGGCTGTTCGCGGTGGAGAACACGCACGCGGACGCCGTGGCGCTCGTGATGCAGCGCACCTGGGGCGAGCGCGTGGGGTGGCTCGGGGTCGCCGCCGGGGCCCTCACGGCGCTGGCCATGCTGACCCTGCCCCGGCTGCACAAGCGCATCCCCGCGGTCCTCGTGGGGCTGACGCTCGGCACCGCGCTCATGGTCTTCCTCGGGGCGGGCTACGACGCGGTGGGCGCCTTGCCGCGCTCGCTGCCCATGCCGGCGCTGCCGTCCTTCCAGGGCGTGGACCTCGCGGGGCTCCTGCCGGCGGCCCTGGGCCTCGCGCTGCTGGCGTCGCTCGGCTCGCTGCTCGCGACGAGCTCGCTCGATGCGCTCACGGGTGCGCGCACCCACAGTGACCTGGATCAGGACCTGGTCGCGCAAGGGCTGGCCAACATCGCGGCCGGACTGTGCGGCGGCTTCCCGGTGATGGGGGCCATCGTGCGCGCCAGCGCGTCCATTCAGGCAGGCGCGCGCACCCGCGCCGCCTCCGTCATGCATGCACTGTGGCTCTTCGTGGCCATGGCGCTTCTCGCGCCGCTGGTGGCGCGCATCCCTATCGCTGCACTCACCGCCATCCTGCTCGTCGTGGGAGTGCGGCTGCTCAACCTGGAGGGTCTTGTTGCCATGTGGAATCAGTCCAAGTCGACGTTGGGCGTGGTGCTCGTCACCGCGCTGGGCATTGCGATGTTCAATGTGTTCGCCGGCATCGGGGCCGGGCTCGCGCTGGCGAGCATCCTCTACATGCGGCGCCATGGCGCCCTGCGGCTGGAGGTGCAGCGGGTGACGGACGCGTCGCAGCTCCAGCGCGGCCTGCACGTGCAATCCCCGGAAGCGCCCAACGCCTCCAAGGCGCTGGACCTCCTGGTCGCGCGCGTGGACGGGCCCATCCTGTTCATCAACCACCTCAAGCTCTACGACCTCGTCGACGGCCCCCCCTGGGCGAAGCTCGTGGTGATTGACCTGTCGCGAGTGTCGCTCGTGGATGCCGCCGGTGTGGCGACGCTCCAGTACCTGGCGGAGTTCCTCGCCGTGCGCAGCTCGCACCTGGCCCTGGTGAAGGTGCCGCACCAGCTGGAGGCCACGCTCGAGCCGCTCGCGAAGCACCTGCTCGAAGCGCGGATGCACGACTCGCTCGAGGCCGCGCTCCAGGGGGCTGGCCTTGCGCACGGCGCGCCCATGGAGCCTGTCGCCAACCCCGCGCCCGCCGCGCTCGCTGCCCACGTCGTGCCTCCCGCTCCTGCCGCGCACTCCGCGCACCTGTAGAGCGCTGCGCACGGATGGGCGGGAGAGAAGCGATGTGAATGGAGCCCCCACGCCCCGCGGGTCGTGGGGGCTCTCGCGCCGAGGCCAGGCACGCACCTGCCATGGGCACGCCCCGGTGCTCCAGAGTCGCGCGCACCCCTTGCGGTGGCCCCCCATCAAGGCTGCTGGAGGCTAGGGGACTGGATAGACGCAGACGGCGAGCGCGCCGCAGCCGAACTCGACCGCGAGCTTGTTGCAGCCCGGCTTGAAGTCCGACCGGTACAGGGAGTGGGTCTGGGTCCGGCTGTAGGGTCCATTGACGCCCACGCCGCTGTAGCTGATGGACACGGTGAGGTCGCCGTTGCTCCCGGTGCCTGGAGGGATGAGCGTCGTGACGCTGCACGCGGTCTCCGCGCTCGCCTTCACCGGGATGCCCTCACCGCCAATCTTCACGCCGTTGATCTTCATCTCCCCGCTGTTGTCGAAGACCACGTAGGCGGTGGCCGAGTTGTCGATGAGCTCGCCGTCCTTCAGCGTGAAGTCGCAGGCCCCGGGAGTCCAGGTGCCCTGCCGGTACTGGCCCAGGAACGTGTTGGTGCCGTTCTGGGGCTTGAAGCGCATGGTGGTTTCCTCGAACACGACCTCGTAGTCGGGCAGGTTGTGGTTCGCGTCCCAGCGGATCATCCGCGGGCTGATGAGCCGGCCCTTGTAGAGGCCCGCGGAGGGGGAGCCGGGCAGCTCGCACATGTACACCCGGTCCGACGACTGGCCCGCGATGCCGCCGTACGCGATGTCGGTCTGATAGCCGTACTCGCTGCCGTAGCGGTTCCAGATGCCGGTCACGACCATGTTGTCGCCGCCGGTGTCCGTGTTGTCATCGTCATCGCCGGCGGCGCTGGTGTCACAGGCGCTCAGGGAGGTGGACAGGACGCAGCCGAGGAGGAAACGCGCGAGGGAGAGGTTCACCGGAGTTCCTTCAGTGGGGGGGGACGGTTCGCAGCACACCCCATACCACTCAGCCCGTCAGACGGGAGCCGTGCTCGGCGAGCACCGCGACATGGAGCCGCGGCGCGCGCCGCTTACCCCTTCAGTTCGCGCGTCAGCTTCGAGTCCCACGGACACCAGTGGCCGCCAGGGAGGAACGCGCCGCCGGCTTCGTCCAGGTGGTCCTCGACGTACATCATGTTGGCGTCGCACACCTCGATGGCCATCGAGAAGAACCGGACGGTCGAGGGGTCGATGTGGAACGAGAACTTCGGATTGTAGGGCGCGGTCCTCTTGATGATGCGCCCGTGGACGTGAACCTCGTTCTTCTCCTCTCCGGCGAGGATGCGGCGCGCATGGGAAATCATCGCCTCGTCCGTCAGCTCGATGACGAATTCGGCCCCAGGCGAGCTGGGCTGGGTGAAGGCGAAGCGGGTGGCGGTTGCCATTGTGAGGCTCCTTTGGGTGGTGGCCGCCCGGTGTAGATGGTTTGGGCTTCCCCTGGGAACCGGCTTGGGGATGGATGGGTGTGTTTGGAATTTGTTAGTGCGACGCGCGGTGGAGCCCGCGCCTTCACCCGAGCGCACGCAGCGTGTCCGCCACCCGGCGCAGGTCCTCCTCGAAGTGGACGCGGGCCTGGGCCCGCGCCCGCTCGTCCGGCATGCGCAGGAGCGCCGAGGGGTGGAAGGTCGCCATCCACGCCTTTGCCCAGGGCGTGTCGAAGATCTGCCCCCGGCTCAGGTTGATGCGGAAGCCCGGCCCGAGGAAGGACTGCGCCGCCGTGGCCCCGAGGCAGAGGATCATCTTCGGCCTCACCTGCGCCACCTCGGCGTCCAGCCACGCCTTGCACGCGAGCACCTCTTGCCGTCCGGGCTTCGCGTGCAAGCGCTGCTTCTCCTCGCCCGCCATCCACCCGAAGTGCTTCACCGCGTTGGTGAGGTAGAGCTGCCCACGCTCGAGGCCCACTCCGGCGAGCACCTTGTCGAGCAGCTGGCCCGCCGGACCGACGAAGGGCCTGCCCACCCGGTCCTCCTGGTCTCCCGGTTGCTCACCCACGATCATCAGCCGTGCCCCCGCCGGGCCCTCGCCGAACACCGTGCGCGTGGCCCGCTCGTGCAGCGGACAGGCCCGGCAGCCTTGCGCCGCCTGGGCGAGCGAGGCGAGGTCCCGGTGCTCGGGCAGGAAGCGGCCCGCTTCGGAGAGTTCCAGCTTCGGGCTCACCATGCGCGAAGTGCGCTCGGGCGCCTGCCGCACCAGCTCTGGAATGAGCCGGGCCTCGGGCAGCGTGGCCCAGTGCTTCTTGGGCATCTCCGCGCGCATGGCCCGCACGTTGAGCCGCGCCGGATTGAAGGTCGACGCGTAGTACGTCCCCCACATCTCCTCCAGCGCATCCCCGTCGGGGGCATGCGAGCGCGGCACGCCCGGCCCGTACGTGAGCTGCTCCAGGTCCCATGTCACGCTCGCGTCCGGCGTGAGGATGCTCCAGCGCATGGAGGGAAAGCGCCGCGCGAAGAAGGGCGCCACGTAGCGCACGATGAGGTGCTCGGGCCGGTGCCACGCGATGAAGGACTCCTCGCCCCCACGCTCCACCCGCCGGAAGCGCACGAAGGCCTTCATCTTGTGCGCGTCGCGCTGCACGCCCTTGGCCAGCGTGAGCACGCGGTACACGTCCGCGTCGCTTTCGACCTCCAACAACTTGCGCTCTCCCCGCGTGAGCCGCCACAGCACCCGGTAGAGCAGCCCCCAGCGCTCGGGCGAGCGGTGGCAGGCCACCTTCTGCGCCAGCTCCAGGAACGCCGGAGGCACGGACAGTCCCGCCACGGGCGCGCTCGCGGGCACCACGTCCGGTGCGAGCAGCGAGCCCTGTCCGAGCCCTTCCTCGGTGAACAGCACCTGGTCCGGGGACACGCCCCGGGCGAGCAGTCCGCGCGCCGCCACGCGGAACGAGTCCAGGTCCGGCCCCACCTCCACCCGCATCAGAGCTCTCCGGTGAGTGCTTCCTGGGCGGAGGTGAACAGGGAGAGCTGGGTGGCGGGGGGCGTCACCCGCTCGGCGAGCCGGGGCGAGTCGATGAGCCCCGTGGGCCGGTGGTCCGCCGTCACGATGAAGGGCTTCATGCGCGCGAGGGGCACGCGCAGCCGCGCCAGGTCCGCGAGCGTGATGCGGTGCCAGCGGCGGATGCGGATGAGCCGGTCCACCGTGCGCACGCCCATGCCCGGCACGCGCAGCAGGGCCTCGCGCGGGGCGCGGTTCACGTCCATGGGGAACGCCTCGCGTCGGCGCAACGCCCACGCGAGCTTCGGGTCCATCTCCAGGGACAGGTCCGGCTGTTCGGGTGGCGCGAGTTCGTCCACGCGAAAGCCGTAGAAGCGCAGCAGCCAGTCCGCCTGGTACAGCCGGTGCTCGCGCACGAGCGGCGGAGACTTCGCGGGCAGGCGGGCGTCGACGAGGGGGATGGGGCTGTAGGCCGAGTAGTACACACGCCGCAGCTTGAAGCGCGTGTAGAGGCGGCTCGCGGTGTCGAGGATGGCCGCGTCCGGCGTGGGCGTGGCGCCGACGATCATCTGCGTGCTCTGGCCCGCGGGGGCGAACTTCGGCGCCTTGGGGCTCTCCATGCGCTCGGCCTTGGATTGCTCCACCCGGGCGGAGATCTCCTTCATCGTCCCGCCGGTGACCGCGAAGCTCTTCTCCGGCGCGAGCCTCTTCAGGTCGCTGTCCGTCGGCAGCTCGATGTTGGCGCTCAGCCGGTCCGCGTACCGCCCCGCCTTGTCGATGAGCTCCCTGGACGCGCCCGGCACCGCCTTGAGGTGGATGTAGCCCTGGAAGCCGTGCACCTCGCGCAGCGTGCGCGTCACCTGGATGAGCTGCTCCATCGTGTAGTCCGGGCTCTTGATGACGCCGGAGCTCAGGAACAGGCCTTCAATGTAGTTGCGCTTGTAGAAGTCGAGCGTGAGCTGCACCACCTCCGCGGGCGTGAAGCGCGCCCGGGCGGTGTCACTGGAGATGCGGTTGATGCAATACTGGCAATCGTAGATGCAGAAATTGGTGAGCAGGATCTTGAGCAATGACACACACCGCCCATCCGGCGTGTAGCTGTGACAGATGCCCATGCCCTCGACGCTGCCGAGCCCCTCCTTCCCCGCCTTGCGTTTGCCGCCGCTGCTCGAGCACGAGGCGTCGTACTTGGCGGCATCGGCGAGGATTTCCAGCTTCTTGCGCACGTCCATGGAGGCAATCCTAGTCACCGCCCCTGACGCGCGACGTAGGGAGAGGCCCTGGCAACCAGGCAGGCGAGGCGTGGCCCTCTTCGCCTGGCGATTGACCCGGACAACGAGCGTGTCCCTGCATGCTCGACCTGGCCCACGCTCATGCTGGCTTCGGCTTTACTGAGAAATTCATGATTTGAAGATTTGTCCTGTATTGCTGTTTTAATTATGTTCCTGCCCGGCCGCGTCGGGAGCCCGACGTGGCCTCCACCTCAAGAGGAGCGGGAACACGATGCGTTCGACATTCTTGAAGCAGTTCCGGGGGCCGGCGGCGTGGCTGGTGGTCGCCGGAGGTCTTGCCGGATGTGGTCCGGAAGATGCGACACCGGAGGGCCTTCCCCCGTTGGAGCTCCGGGCGACGGAGGCCGCCCTGTATGAAGGGGACGATCCGAAGCTGGTGTTTCGCTACCGCGCCTCGGGCACGGGGGCGAGTGCCGGTGTCATCACGGGCACCGTGGGGGCTGCCGCCACCATTGCCCGGGGTGGCGCTGGCAACACCGAGTTCATGAACCTCACGTATCGCCCCTTCACCGCGGGCGCCTACAAGGCCAGCGCCACGGCGCCCGTCCAGTCGCCGACGGGTTTCACCGTCGTGGCCCATTTCAAGCCGGACGCGGCGTCGTTGACCGGCCGCCGGACGATCTACTCGGACCAGGGGGGCGGCGGCATCGCGCTCGACATCGTCGATGGCCGCATGCAGGTGCAATGGCATGACGGCACCGGCTACCAATCCGTGACGGCCACGGGCTACGCCATCGACACGAACTGGCACTACGTCGTCGCGGCGGTCACCATCAACAGCGCGACGCCCGCGAGCAGCCATGCGCGCATCTACGTGGATGGCCAGGAGCGCATCGACGTGTCACCGATTCCGGGAACCCAGACCGTCAAGAACAGCGGACAGCCCGGGTGCGTCGCCGCCGAATGCGACGGCACCGGCAGCTCCCGGGGCCCCGTGGGCGAGTATTTCGTTGGCCGCATCGCGACCGTGGAAGTGCTCAACTACCCGCTGTGGTCGAGGAGCTATCTCTTCTCCCAGCTCAATGACGGCGGCTGGTACGCCGGCCTGCCGTCCTATTTCGACTTCACGCCCGCCGTCACGGACACGCCCACCGGGGCCTACCGTTCGAAGTACCGGAGAATGGCGGATGCCATCAACGAGCCGCAGGGAGGCAAGAACTTCCCCCAGTTCGAAGACATGAACGCCAAGGTCACCCGGCGCATCTCGCTTCCGTACATCAATGACGGCTTCGTCTACCAGGGCGTGTCCGTCGGCAAGACCACCACCGCGAACGACACGATGTTCATCGTGGGCCACTACGAGCCGGACCCGGACCTCTCGGAGGGCATGGCCATCGTCCCGGAGATCAACATCACGGGATGCGCCACCGGGACCTGTGCGCCCTTCATCCGGCGGACCTACCGGCTCGTGAGTGGGACCGGAGTCGAACTCAATGGCGTCCACCCGGGCAGCGTCGTGAAGGTGGGCAACATCCTGTATGTCAATGCCCTCATGAATGCGTCCACGGGCATCGGAGGCCTGCTTCAGTTCGACCTCTCCGCCCCCCGGACCACCTGGCACGCCGCGGATGTCGCGACACGGCGGCCCGCCATCGAGGACCTCAAGCTCGTCAAGAGCCATACCAGTCTCTGCACGGGCGCGAGCGTGTCCCATGACGCCATCGCGAACCGTCTGTATTGCTTCTTCAGCGGCTCGCGGACCATCCGGGGCTACAACCTGAACGCGGATGGCACGCTGCCGGACGCCACCGCCGAGGTGACCTGGACGATTCCCGAAGCGCCCTACACCCAGGGCACCAAGGTCTATCAGTTGCAGGGGGCCGGCGTGTATCACCCGGGCAATACGGCCGGCAATCCGTGCTTCGTGCTTCATTTCTCGGGTGGGGAGAGCAACCCGTCCGCGATCCACAGGTTCTGCCCGTCAACCTCCACGACCGACGTGAAGGAACTCTCCAGCACCCTGGCCACGAATGGCGAGGGCGTCGTGGTCACGACGGATGGGATGGTGTGGGGCATCACCGAGGGGGCCTCCAAGAAGATGCAGGCCGAGGGGTCCTCGTCGGTGGTCCTGGCACCCTGGGTCTGGGGCATTCCCCGCTCCACGCTCGGCATCCCGTAGTCGCGGCGGCGGCGAACAGTGTTTCCGGTGGGCCTGGCGGCACCTTTTCCCTGGAGCAAGTGCCGTGCGAGGCTTCAGGCCTCCCGTCTCCGGAGTGAGCGACCCCCATGTTCTTCGCGCTCCTCGCCGCGCTCCTGACCCAGGCTCCCGTCACCCTGCCGCAGCTCACCGGGCAGCACTGCAGCAGCTCGGGCTGGTGCGCCGTGCTGCCCGCGCCCCTGTACCCCGGGCTGGTGGCCGCCCGGGGTGACACCGTCGTCACCCACGGGGTCCGCTCCGGCGTGGTGATGCTCGGGCGCGCCGGAGCGTGGCGGGACACGCTGGACACGGGCCTGGGGCCGCTGCGGCGCTTGATGCTGACTGATGCACCCGGAGGCGCGCTGTGGCTGTTCGCGTGTGACAGCGTGCGGTGTGTCCGCGCGAAGGTGGACGACCGCTTCGGGGCGCTGGCGCTCGTCCCGGACAGCGAGCTGCCCGTGATACCTCCGGAGCCCGAGGCGCGGGAGCCCCGGCCCGGTGCGCGGTTCTTCCTGGAGGAGCAGCGGCTCACCGTCGAGTCGGGAGGTCAGCGACGGACACCTCCCGCCGTGGAGGGGACCCAGTTCGCGAAGGAACTCGATGTGCTGTTCGGAGGCGGGCCCGGTGAGCCCCTGTGGCTCTACCGTGCCTATGAAACCGCGCGCCTCACCGTGACGCGGGAGCACCCGCTCGGGAAGCTTGAGCGCTTCTTCCTGGCGCGCTGCCCGCATGGGGTCACCCTGCTGGGAGCGCCGGAGCGGCCCTTCGCCGTCTGCGACGAGCTGGGCACCCACTCCCTCCACCGCTTCAACGGCGAGCGTTGGCAGGCGCTCACGACGGAGCTGGAGTGGGCCAGCCCGGACCTGGGCTTCGTGCAGGTGGGCGGCGGCTGCGCTCCCTGTTTCCTGAGCAGCAAGCGGCTGCTCTGGCGCGCGCAAGGCGGCTCATGGCGGACCGTGGACCTGCCAGCGCTGGCATCCACCGCCCAGGAGGGCCACCACCACCCGGAGCGCGCGAGCATCGACGCCAGGGGCCTGCCGGAGGTCGTCAGCCAGCACGGCACCTGGCGTCATGATGGCGCGCACTGGCGCCGGGTGGGACGGCCGTCGGAGACGGCTCCGTCCGTGGAAGCGAGCCTCCAGGCCCGTGAGCAGTGCAATGCCACGGGCTGCCTCCGCGCGGGCGACGCGCATTGGAGTCCCGATGGCAAGTCATGGCAGCCGCTGCGACTGCCTTTGGCGGAGCCTGGGACGGAGCTGGCCCTGGCGCAGGAGGACAAGGACTTCGTGAGGTATGGGCAAGGCAAGGACTCGGACTGCGCCGCCGCGCTCGAAGGGGGCGAGTTCGCGTTCGTCTTCAATGCCATGCTGGTCCGGGGCACGCCGGAGAAGGGCTGGCGCACGGAGCGGCTTCCAATGGGCTACGCCTGTCACTTCACCGAAGGCCCCGAGGGGCTCTACCTCTGGAACCCCTTCCTCAAGATCCTGATGTTCCAGCGCAAGGACGCGGCGCCCATGCCCGTCCCCGACGAGACATGGGCCACGGTGTCCGGCGTGAAGGCCCGGGATGTGCTGCGCGTGAGGGAAGTGCCGGACTGGCGTTCCCTGGAGGTGGCCACGCTGGCACCGGGGACCTCGTGCGTCCGCGAGCTGCGCCGGCGCACGGTGGCCCGGGAAACCTGGGCCGAAGTGCTGACGGAGGAGGGCAAGCGGGGCTGGGTGAACCGGCGCTTCCTGGCCCGAGCCCGGGGCCCGTGCTCCCCCCAGGGTGGAAGCGCTCGCCCGCCGTGAGATGAAGTCGACGCGCGCGAGGAGGCCTCTTCCCGTCTCCCGGGTTGTGTTGTCTGGCGAACTCTCCGTGTGGGCCGATGTCCGCTAAAGCCGGGTATTCCGATCAGAAACGAATATGCAGGCTTTCGCGGTAATCCATGCTGCGTTGGAACCATCACGAAGGGGCATCCATGTTCTCAAGAAGCATCGTCGTCGCGGCAGGCTGCATCGCGCTGGGTCTCGGGTGTGGTGAGTCTCCGGACGAGACGCAGGAGATTGTCGGCAACCTGGTCTCCGCCGGGTTCCCGTCCGACGACATCATGGTCGTCGACGGGAAGGTCTATGTCGGGCGGGACGCCGAGGTGTCCCTGGCCGCCTCGCGCGAGATGATCGCGACCGGCGGCACGCCCCAGGAGCAGTACCGCACGAACAACGTCGTCAGCGCCTCCGTGACGAAGATCTGCATCAACGCTCCGGCGTTCATCGGCGCGTTCAGCACGGCGCTGGACCTGGCCATCCAGAACTACGACGAGCTGCCGCTCACCTTCGCCATGGCGCGCGCGCCGAGCACCGGCTGTAGCTTCACCATCAACGGGTTCATCGACCCGAACATGAACGGCGGCGTGGCCGGGTTCCCGGCGAACGGCCTGCCGTTCGGGCAGTTCACCGTCGGCGGCCAGCTCAGCCAGTACGGCGTCAACGTCATCGCGCACGTCATCACGCACGAGATTGGCCATGCCGTCGGCTTCCGTCACTCGGACTATTACAACCGCGCCATCAGCTGTGGCAGCGGCGGTAACGAGGGGGACGCGGGGGTTGGCGCGATCCACATCCCGGGCACGCCGACCACGGCGTCCACCGGCAGCTCGATCATGAACTCCTGCTTCCGCACGGTCGAGACGGGCGACTTCACCTCCAGCGACCTCACCGCGCTGTCCGCGATGTACACGCCCTCCACCGCCCCCAGCCTGTTCAGCGGCCTGGATCCGAATCGCTGCCTGGACGTGGCCGGAGGCACCCCCACGCAGGGGACGCCCGTCCAGCTCTGGGATTGCAACGGATCCGCCGCGCAGCGTTGGACCCTGACGCCTCAAGGGGAGCTGCGCAGCGGCGTGGCGCCCAACCTCTGCCTGGACGTCAAGGGCGGCATCGGCGCCCAGGGCACGAGCGTCCAGATCTACGGGTGCAATGGCACGGCCGCCCAGCGCTGGACGAAGGTCGGCGCCACGTTCCGGAGCGCGTTGATGGCCAACCTCTGCCTGGACGTCTTCAACGCCTCGACGACCCCCGGCACGAAGGTTCAAATCTGGGAGTGCAACGGCACGAACGCCCAGAACTGGTTCACGCGGTGAGCGGGTCGCTCGCGACGGTCTGAGCGATGGAAGTCCTGCCGGGCGCCCGCGACATTCGGGCGCCCGGCCCGGATGCCCACCACGAGCGTCCTGGCGGGGATGAAGCTGCGGTCGCGTGCGGCTACAAGGGCGCGCATGCGTCCAGACTCCGGCGCCCATGCGCCTGCCCTCGCGCGTCATCCTGGTGGCGCTGATCCTTCGCTGTGCCCATGGGCCTACAGCCGTTCCTCCCGGCGGATGCGTATAGGCGGGAGAGGCCATGTTCAGGGTGAGGGCAGGAGCGGAGGAGGGTCTCCGATGGGGCCGCCCGAGCAGTGAGCCCGGCCGGTGGCGAGGCCGCTTGAACTCCCTTGGGGTACACGCCGGCCCAGACCCCGTTCTCCCATGAAATGTGCAGCAGGGGCTTGGCTCTCGTGGCTGTGGCGGCGTGAGCCTCAACACTTCGCGGCCTGCGGGGGCTCTCGAGTTGGGGCCAAGCGTGCACCTGCCCTGGGCAAGCCCAGGTGCTCCAGATTCGCGTGCACCCCTCCCGCTTCCTTCACGTACCCCAGCACCTGCCGCCTGCCTCCCACCTCATGCACGCGAACACGTCGAAATCGAACGTCCTGCTGAGCAACTCCGCGAAAGTCTGCTGCGGCGCCTTCTGCTTCAGCGGCTCCTTCCTGGCCGCTGCCTGGGGTGCCACGCTTATCTCGTCCGCACCTGCCTGGGGGCGCATCATCCTCGCCTCCTCCGCACCTGCATGGGGACCATAAATGGCCGTAGTCTCACGCCTAGAGCGAAGACGCAGTGGAACCTCGTGAGGTTTTCTCCGATGCGGAGGCACCCGCGACGCCACACGCCGTAAAAGTTTCAGCCCGGTGAAGAGGAGGTGTGTCGTGCCGCCGGGCAGCGGGCGCTATCCGCTAGGCGATGCGGCCGTCTTCCGCTCGCCAGCCATCCGGCGGAAAGGAGCGGCATCCATGAGTTTCCCCACTGGGTGTGCTCTGCCCCAGTGTCGGGAATCCACGGGGCTTCCCTGACCGCATTTACTCGAATTACATGAAGATCTTTATTTGATGGAAGAGTTAAGATATTGCGTTTGGCACCCCCTTCCAGGAGTTCCTTGTGCAAATTCGAAGTAGAATGGCCGCCCTGTCACTCATCCTGTATGGCTTCCTTTGGAGTGCGTGCGGGCAGCCCATCCAGGCAGAACCTGAGTTCTCCGAGGAAGCCTTCACCCCTCAGGCTCAACCCCTGGTCACTGTAACTCCCGCCATCGCAGTGGGAAATGGGCACACAGTCGTGCTCAAGGCGAACAGCACCGTCTGGACCTGGGGCGGCAACTCCTACGGCCAGCTCGGAGACGGCACCGTTGCTGACCGCATCAATCCCAGAAGGATCGATTCCCTGAAGGACGTCACCGCCATCGCGGCAGGCGGCTATTTTACGCTTGCGCGCAAGGTTGACGGAAGCGTCTGGAGTTGGGGAGACAACTACGCAGGTCAACTTGGCGATGGCACAAGCCATGATCGTCAACGTCCCATCCAAGTTCAAGGGCTCTCGAATGTGATCGCATTGGCGGCAGGAGCCTATCACTCGGTGGCGGTCAAAGCGGATGGAACCGTCTGGACATGGGGTAACAACTATTACGGTCAGCTTGGCGATGGCGCCCTTTTGACTCGCATGATTCCCGCTCCGGTCATGGGCTTGACGGGAGTGACCGCTGTCGTGGCGGGTGACTACCACACCATGGCACTCAAATCGGATGGAACCGTCTGGGCCTGGGGAGACAATACGCTTGGGCAGTTGGGCGATGGATCGACGGACCCACGCACTGTCCCCGTGCAGGTTCAGGGACTCGTGGACATCACCGCGATTGCTGCGGGCAGCACTCACTCCCTCGCGGTCAAGGCGGATGGTACGGTCGTAGCATGGGGGGACAACTCCTATGGCCAGCTCGGGGACGGTACAACCGATTCGAGCGTAACCCCTGTTCAGGTCGAAGGGCTTTCCAGCGTCAGTAGCATCAAGGCAGGCAGCGCACACTCTGTGGCCCTGCTGACTACCGGCGAAGTGCATTCCTGGGGGGACAACTACCTTGGGCAGCTTGGCAATGGAACGACTGACATGGGAATCACCGCCGCCCTCGTCCAGGGACTCACTGGCGCAACCACCATCGCGGCAGGTGGGTTTTCTACATTCGCGCTGGTCAATGGGGCAGTGAAGGCCTGGGGCGACAACTACATCGGCCAGCTTGGCGATGGAACCTTCGCCCCGAAGTTGATCCCAACTCAAACTTTGGGTGTCAACAACATCGTCGCAGTTGTCGCAACTGGCAACAGGAACTTCGCGCTCAAGGAGGATGGGACCGTCTGGGTCTGGTCTGATGCGGGCACTACGGCCCCAGCCCAGGTCGCGGGATTGACGGGTGTCACCTCGATTTCCGCAAGCGCGGGGCACGCTCTCGCATTGAAATCAGATGGAAGCGTCTGGGCCTGGGGGGATAACTATGCTGGTCAGCTTGGCGATGGGACCGTCACAACGCGTTCGCTTCCCAGGCGTGTGCAGGGCGTTTCCAGCATTATTGCCATTGCCGCAGGCTCATACCACTCGCTCGCGCTGCGGTCCGACGGGACTGTCTGGGCATGGGGATACAATGACGGCCAGCTTGGGGATGGCAGCTATTCAAGCCGCCGCACCCCGGTCAGGGCACAGATTGCGAGCGTCAAGGCCCTCGCAGCAGGAGTTTACACATCATTCTTCCTTAAGTCGGATGGAACTGTCTGGGGCTCGGGCTACGGTCCATATGGTGAGCTGGCGGGTACTTCATCGTCTTCGATACCTGTTCAAATCACAGGCCTCCCTACGGTTACCTCATTCGCCGCTGGCGACTTCCATGTGGCGGTCATCGCGGTGGATGGGTACATGTGGACATGGGGCAACAATAGCGATGGTCAGCTTGGCAATGGCACGACCACAAGCAGTGGCATCCCATCCAGGGCTGAGTATGGAGTCATGGGCGTCATTGCTGGCGGCAATCACATGCTTAATTTTTCCGAGGCAGGTCATGTGCACGCCTGGGGCGACAACAGCCAGGGACAATTGGGAGACGGCTCGACGACCGACAGCGGAGGATGGAGCACGCATGTGTCGATTCCAAGTGGCAGTGATGTGACTATGATTTCCGCAGGTGGAGATCGGTCGCTTGCACTGAGCACGAACAACAGCGTGTGGGCTTGGGGTGGCGGCGCGGCCAATCCCACGCAGGTGCAGGGGCTCAAGGACACGCAGGCCACTGCGTTCACAGTGATGCAGTAACCACCGCCTTCGCTCCAACTGAGACGGGCTGGAATCCTTGCGGTTCCTGCCCGTTCTCATTTTGAGAACGTAGGGCGCGCACTTCTCTCACTGCGTCATTCCATAACGCATGGGGAGCAAGGAGAACGTTTTGCGCGCTTCGGGGGTGTTCGACCTCCGCACCACGCTCGCTTCCAAGGCCCCTCCGACAAATGGGATGCAAGAGGGGACGGGGCCCGCCCAGCGCCCTTGTAAGCGAGCACCAGATGCGCGGGAATCTGATTTTCAGTCGAGCTGAGTTCCCGTTCTTCGTCGTGGTCGTCGCTGCGGGACTGTTAGGGGTCGGGCGGAGTGTCGGCAACTCTTCTTTCTCTGCAGACCGTGCGACACGAGGTAGCGGTACTGCGGGCGCGATTGCCGCGACCGTGCACAACGGGAGTCCCTGCAGAGAGCTGGACTGAAGTACCAGAGCGTCAGGGAGCGGCGGCGGGCCCACGCCGCTCGGCAGCAGGAGCACCGAGCGAGGCGGCGGACGAAAGTGGCGCATCGGCTTCCCGCAGTAATGGCCACCAGCGTGACAGTGGTGACCATGTCGGCGCTGCTCGCCATGCAGGCGAAGCCGCCCGGCCATTCCCGGATTCACCCATGCACTTGTGTCCGTCTCGACGTGCGCCCTATACGGGCGTACCAGTCCATTCACCCGTCACATGCGCTTCGTCCTACCCGGACGCGATAGAATCCTTCCGTCTTTCGCCTCGCGACCTCCCTCGCGGCGCAGACTGGACGGAGCCCTTCCAGAATGATCCTCCGCAACGTCACGGATGAGGACCTTCCCATCTTCTTCGAGCACCAGCGCGACCCGGAAGCGCTGCGCATGGCCGCGTTTCCATCGCGGGAGCGCGATGCGTTCATGACCCACTGGCGCACGAACGTCCTCCGCCCTGAAAACGTCGCGCGCGCCATCGTCATGGACGGCGTGGTCGTTGGGAACATCGGCAGTTGGGAACAGGAGGCCAGGCGCCTCGTCGGCTATTGGATTGGTCGCGAGCACTGGGGCAAAGGCATCGCTACCCGGGCCCTCTCTGGGTTTCTCCTGGTCGAGCCCGCCCGGCCGCTTCATGCGTGGGTCGCGCTCCACAACCTCGCGTCGATCCGCGTCCTGGAGAAGTGTGGCTTCCACGCCCTGCCCGACGAAACCCGGCATCACCCGGGTGAAGTCGCCGAAGTCCTCATGAGGCTTGGTTCGACGTAGTGGGTGTGGCTCGCGCTACGACGACATGCCCGCCAGGGGAACCTAGAGGACCGGAAACCGCACCCCGGGAAGGACGAGGAACCGCGTGCCCTCCGCGTCCAGGAACTCCAGCGTGTAGACGCCCCGGGCTTCATCTGCGGAAGCTGAGGCTTCCACGATGATCCACGCCCTTTCGCTCGTTGACCTGGGCGCGACTTGAAGCACCTTCAGCACTTCAGGTGACTGAAGCCCAGGCGCGGTCAGGCTCGCGCGAAGGGCGCCGCCTGGGGGCGACGAACCCTCGGAAAGTTCGACGATCAACGCGACCCGCAGTGCGGAGCGAAAGCTCCTGACACGAAGACTCCCTTCTTCATCCAAGGGGGCACTGGCGAATTGCAGGACCTTGATGCCCTGCTCGTCGATCAGGCTCTCGGATAGAAGGGGAGAGAGCTCCGCCAGCGCGTGACACGTCTGTTGGGGAGAGGGAGCGGGGACGTCAGCCGCCGTGGCTTCAGCAGACGTAAGCAGCGAAAGGAACAACAGAATCATTCGCCTGGACGCTACTGCTCGTCGTATCGAATAACGGATTTGACGGTGACCTGATTGAGGACGACCGCTGTGTCTTCATCACCGCCTCTCAGGCGCGGGAGTCCTGTCGCATCCTCGATGTACACCTCTCCATTCCTCGTCCAGCTCTGTGTCCAGAACTCAAGGCAGACGGGGTAGATGTTGCCGGTACGCTTTTGCTTCAGTTGGGTGAAGCGTCCGTAGACCCGCTTGGAGCCGACGTAGAACTGTCCCGTGACGACGTCACCCTCCCTCACCTTGCCTTTGCCCCACATGTACACGGAGCCCCTTCCCTCACGAACCGTTACATTTCCCCATTTCCCCTTGGGGTCGAGCGCGCCGTCCAGCAGGCGGCCATTGATATACAGCTCCTTCATGGCTGCGAGCGCCTCCGCCGGACAGTCCTCGGAGGGAGGCGTGGGACGGTCCACCATGGGCGCATTGCTGGCGCAGGCCATTCCCATGCAGACGGAAGCCATGACGGCCTTGAGCGGACGGCTCGGCTTCTGGGGCGTTGCGACAGGGGCTGAAGCAGTCGGTCTGGAAGTCACGGGTGAGCGTTCCTCGGGAGGCGTCGCCACGGGGGCAACGGTCGCCAATGGAGGGCCCGGGGTCAGCGGGGCAGCGACAGGAACACTGTGCAATCGCTCGGGCGGACTCGCCAGTTTATGACCACTGGGGGCGGAGGCATTCGGTAGGACTCCTGGGGTTGTATGGCGAGTCCAGGCCCCCGACAGGACCTCCCAGGTTCCAGACCCCGCGACCAGGAGCATCAGGCACAGCAACAGGCTGATCAGCCCCGTTCCTCCGAAAGGCTGGAACCCTCCCGCGGGGCGCATCAGCGGCAGCAGCGCCACGGGCTCCGTCTCCGCCGTCCGGTACGGCTGGGACGGCCACTCAGGGCGCCGGATCCTTCCGGGCGCCTCCCCCGGAAGCTCATCGAAGAGCCGCGCTTCGAACGCCGCGCCGTCGGAGAGCAGCCCCTCCACCAGCTCCGCGTGCGCCTGCACCCCCGTGCGAGGCCTCCGCTCCGGCTCCTTCTCCAACAACCTCAGGATGGCCGTGGCGAGCGGCACGGGCACCTGGGGGTTGATGGTCCGGGGCGACGGCGGCAGCCGCTGGGTGATGGCCACGGTGAGCAGGTCCGGCGTCAGCTCCGGAGAGAACGGGTAGTGGCCGGTGGCCGTGCGGTACAGGCACACCCCCAGCGCGTACAGGTCATCCGCCTCCGTACAGGGATAGCGCACCTCCGGTTGCCGCCAGTGGAGCTGCTGGAAGCGGATGGCCTCCGGGCTGCGCAGGTGCAGCGTGCCCGGGGGCAGGGTGGTGGTGGTGAGGGTGGTGGCCCCCGCCTGGTCCCCGGCGCCGAAGTCGATGAGCACCGGCACATGGCCTGGCTCGCGCACCAGGATGTGCTCCGGCTTGAGGTCGCGGTGCAGCACGCCCCGCGCGTGCAGCACGTCGAGCGTCATCGCCACGGAGCCCCCCACCATGGCGAGCTGCCGGAACGTGGGGTTGCGGGTCTCCGCCCAGGCGTGGAGCGCCACCCCCTCCACATGGTCCATGACGAAGTACGGCAGCCCGTCGATGGGGTCCGGCCAGCGCCCGGTGGCGTGGACGCGGACCACCTGGGGATGCCACGCCCGGTCCAACAGCAGCGACATCTCCCGCAGCGCCCGCGCCGGATCCGGATGCAGGGACAGCTTGAGCGCGAAGCTCCGGCCCGCCCCCTCCAGCGGTTCAACCCGGTAGACCGCCCCGTACCCACCCACCCCCAACGTCCCGAGCACGCGCCAGCGCCCCACCTCCGTGCCGGGTTGGAGCGCCGCCGGGAACACCTGTGTCCGTTCTGGAGCCATCAACCTCCAGGGTCGCATGGAATGGACTCAACCTGGAAGGTCATGTCGGTCCTGTCGCCGGGCTCACATGTGCTCTCACGTCAGGAAGTCTCGCCCCGGGCCGCGATGACGCTCCCAGCGGAATCAGGAGTTGTTCACTGAAACGTGACACGAACCGGGTGGGTCCAAAGTGAAACAGGCGGGGTGAGTCAGACCGTTCTGGTGTATTGAGCCGCGTCGCACCGCTGTCTCCCCCCCTCCAGGAGTTCCTGATGCGTCGTCTTGGCTCAGCCCTTCTTGCTGTGAGCATGTTCGCCGGTTGCGGCGGTCTCGAAACCGAGCCGTCCCCCGAGTCCCTCACGTCTCCGTCCTTCGAGTCGCAGCAGGCGCCCATCACCACGACGGACGTGGATGTGGCCCCCGAGTGCAAGGGCATCATCACCTTCGTGAACACGGCGACGTTCCAGACGCTGGACGCGTACCTGCCGAGCAACGTCGCCACGAACCTCGTGAACCGCCGCGCGACGGCCCTGTTCACGTCGCTGGCGGACGTGTCGTCGGTGAGCCTGGTCGGTGAGACCCGCCTCAAGCAGCTCGAGCAGGGCGCTCGCGCCACGGGCGCCATCAACAGCACCTGTGTCGGCATCTTCGACGGGGTCGCGCTCTCCACCTCCGACGCGGCCGCCATCGTGTCGCTGGTGAACACCATCGACGACTCGGAGCTGCACGACGTCCTGCCGGACGCGTGGAACGGCGCCGTGAACCTGCTCAACCAGCGCCCGTTCACGACGGCGCAGGCCATCTCCAACGTGACGGGCATCGGCGAGGTGGGCTTCCGCAACATCCGCAACGCGGCCACGCTGAGCCGGCCGTTCGAGACGCTCGTCACCGCGTTCAACGCGCTGTCGAGCAACGGCTCCTCCGGCGCAGTGCTGAAGCGCCACTTCGACTGGTGGAATGAGGCGTCCATCAGCAGCGGCTATGTCCCGGGCAACAAGGTGTGCTTCGGGCTTGAGCCGAGCAGCGTCCCCTGGGATGCGGCCATCCGGCCGAACCTGGCCAACGCCGCCGAAGTGAACGCCGAGGTCGAGAGCACGCTGGCCTATGTCAACGCGCAGGGCCGGATCAGCACGAGCGTGTACAACAACGGCCTCGCCAACCTCAAGGCGCGGACCGCGGGTCGCACCTTCAAGGGCTGCATCTTCAGCTACGCGAACGACCCGTGGAGCAGCAACAGCGTCTCCATCTTCGTCGACACCGTGAACGGCTTCAGCGTGTTCACCAAGACCTGGTGGGCGGAGTAGTCCGAAGTTGACGTCCTGACGTGAAGAAGCCCCGGGCTCCCCAGTGGAGTCCGGGGTTTTGTCTTTCAGGCGACGAGCGTCCCCGGGCGTCCCACCAGCCGCCCCCCACCTTGTTCGCCCACCCCCCACGGAGGGGAAGGATTCCGTGCATCCGTGCGTGTCTACGCGTATAGACACCCGCATGTGCCCCCTGGTGAATACGAAGGACTTGATTGACGCCCAGGCGGTGGCGGGCCTGTTGCGCCTGGCCCACCCCAACAGCGTCAGCACGTACCTGCGCCGCTACCCGGACATGCCCCGTCCGGTGCTCGACCTGGGCGCCGGGCGTCCGCGCCTCTGGCTCAAACCCCAGATGCTGCGGTGGGCCCGTGCCCGCCAGGCCGCCTCCACCGACTCCCGCTCCGGAGCCTCCCGATGACCACCGCCACCCCCCGAACCGCTCCCGCCGTCCTGCCCGGGCCCAATGACACCTGCTGGTGCGGCAGCGGCTCCAAGTACAAGAAGTGCCACCGTGGCGCCGACACCGTGGAGGCCCGCAAGCGGGGCCCTGACGCCCCCCGCCAGGGCGTGCGCCCCGGCATCGTCAGCCCCCGGCGCGTCGTGCCCCTCACCATTGCCCGGCCCGACTACGCGGACTCCGTGGCGGGCCGTCCGTCGCGCATGAAGCGGGAGTCCGACCTGAAGTCGCCGGACGTCATCGCCCGCATGCGCCGCGCCTGTCAGGCCGCCGCGCAGGTGCTGGTGGAGACCGCCCAGCACGTGCGGGTGGGCATCACCACGGATGAGCTGGATGCCATCGCCCACGAGGCCTACCTCAAGCGCGGCGGCTACCCCAGCACGCTCAACTACCACAACTTCCCCAAGTCGCTCTGCACCTCCGTCAACGAGGTCATCTGTCACGGCATCCCGGACAGCCGCGCCCTGGAGGACGGCGACATCGTCAACCTGGACATCACCATCTACCTGGATGGCGTCCACGGTGACTGCTCCGCCACCTACCTCGTCGGCAACGTGGAGCCCCGGCACCAGAAGCTGGTGCAGGTGGCCCGCGAGTGCCTGGACATTGGCATCGCCGCGGTGAAGCCCGGCCGCCCCATCAGCGACATTGGCCGCGCGGTGGAGGCCCACGCCGTGAAGAACGGCACCAGCGTCGTGCGCGCCTACTGCGGCCACGGCATAGGCGAGACCTTCCACACCTCGCTCCAGGTGCCCCACTACTACGAGCCGGAGGCCGACACGATCATGCAGCCCGGCATGATCTTCACCGTGGAGCCGATGATCAACCAGGGCCACTGGGACCACCGCACCTGGAACGACGAGTGGACCGTCGTCACCGCGGACGGCCAGCGCAGCGCCCAGTTCGAGCACACCCTGCTCGTCACGGACACGGGCGCGGAGATCCTCACGCTCCCGTAGTGTCGCTCCTGGAAACACCACGGGCCCCGGACGCGCTGACTGGCGCCCGGGGCCCGCTTCATTTCCAGCGCCTGGGTCCGCCCGCTACGCCCGACGGCGGCGCAGCTTCAGCATCACGCCCACCGCGAGCATCAGGCCCGTGGCGCCCAGCGGCCCGGGGACGGTGCTCTGGCAGCCGCAGCCGTCGGACTCGTCCGGGTCGGTCGCGTCGTCGGTGACGAACACCGCCGTGGTGCGCGCCGGCACCGTGAAGCCGCCCGTGGCCGCGTCGTACGCGGACGTGCGCACCACGGGGTCCGTGGACGCCTGCTGCAACGGGTGCAGCTTGAGCTTCAGCGTCTTGTACGCGTCCGCCTTGAACGTCTGCGCGTCGTCCGTGCCGTTGAACAGCACGATGGCGCGCTTGCCCTCCGTGTTCGTGCCGTGGTCCTGCATGGCCATCACGATGAGGCCGGGGAGCTGGTCCGGGCCGGTGTTCTCGAAGCGCACCAGCTGCTTCACCTCGTCACCCGTGCGCAGGCGGAACAGCCGCGAGCTCTTGCGGATGGCCAGCATCTCCTCGAAGTGGTCGCGCGCCCGCAGGATGTCCGCCGCCGCCGGCTTGAGCGCCGGGTCCGCGAGCAGCGGCCCGAAGAGCGGCCAGTTGCCGGTGTTCTCCGGAGCCGGCGGCAGGCCCACGCCCCAGTTGTTGGACTGGTACGTCCAGTCCACCTTGTTGAACCAGTCCCCGGAGTTGTAGCTGTTGCGGTCCAGCGACTTGGAGCGCAGCAGTTCGTCACCCGCGTGGAAGAACGGGATGCCCTGGCCCAGCGCCACCAGGGAGATGCCCAGGTTGTGCATCCGCACGCGCTCCGCCATGGGCAGGTCGCGCGGCGCCTTCAACTGGACCGCGTCGAACAGCGTCTCGTTGTCGTGCGCGGAGACGTAGGTGATGACCTCCTGCGGATCCAGGGTGTAGCCGACGGGCGCCCCGTTGTAGTCCACCTTGTCGCCCGTCACCTGCGCGCCGGTGCGGTCCTGGAGCACGTAGTCCTTCAGGTTGCCCGTCAGGCCCACGCGGATCCAATCGCCGTAGAGGAGCATCTGGGCCTTCTGCTCCGCCTCCGTGCCCTGGTTCGTGCCGTTGGGGGCGGAGAGCAGGCCGCTGATGAACCCCTGGTTCTGGAGGCCGCTGAAGGGCCCACCGCCCCGGGCCGCGTCGCGCAGGCGGTCGTTGAACGTGCCGATGCCCGTGCCCGCCATGTTGACCTGCGTGGCGTTGACGCCGCGCGCCTGGTTCTGCACCTCGCCGAAGTCCCAGCCCTCGCCGTAGACGTAGATGGCCTTGCCGTCCACGCCGTCCTTCTCCACGGTGAGCGCGTCCAGCGTCGCGCGCAGCTTCACCATGTTGGACTTCATGTGGTGGCCCATCAGGTCGAAGCGGAAGCCGTCCACCTTGTAGGCCTTGGACCACGTCACCACGGAGTCGATGAGCAGCTTCTCCATCATCGCGTTCTCGGACGCGGTGTTCTGGCAGCAGGTGCTCGTCTCCACGTTCCCGTCGTCGCTCAGGCGGTGGTAGTAGCCGGGGACGATGCGGTCGAGCACGCTCTGGGCGTTCTGCCCGGAGGAGTTGGTGTGGTTGTAGACCACGTCCATCACCACGCGCAGGCCCTTCTGGTTGAGCGACTGCACCATCTCCCGGAACTCCACCGTGCGCACGGGGCCGTCCGCGTTCGTGGCGTAGCTGCCCTCCGGCACGGTGTAGTGGTACGGGTCATAGCCCCAGTTGAAGCCGTCCAGGTCCGCCACGGCCCGCACCGCGGCCTGCTGCTGTTCGGAGTCCGGGGGCAGCGACACCAGGTCGCCCGCGGGCTGCTGCTGTTCGGCGCGGTTCTCGTTGATGGTCGCGATGTCGAACACCGGCAGCAGGTGCACGTGCGTGAGGCCCGCCTTCGCCAGCCGCGTCAGGTGCTTCATGCCGTCCGAGTCGCGCGTGAAGGCCTTGAACGTGCCGCGCTCGTTCTCCGGCACGGTCAGGTCGTTGATGCTGAAGTCGCGCGCGTGCAGCTCGTAGAGGACGATGTCCTCGGGGGCCTCCAGCGCCGGCTTGGCGAGCGTGCTCCAGCCCTGCGGCGCGAGCGTGGCGTCCGACAGGTCCACCAACTGGCTGCGCGTGCTGTTGGTGGACAGGGCCACCGAGTACGGGTCGGTGACGAGGTTCGTGACGACCTTGCCCTCCTTGCGCACGTAGACCTCCGCCTCGTACAGGTAGAAGCGGTTCTTCCACGTCGCGTCGCCCGTCGCGCTCCAGACGCCCTTGTCCCCGGCGACCATGGGCACGCGGGTGAAGGTCGCCGTGGGGCTGGAGTCCGCGTACAGCAGCAGGTTCACCTGCTTCGCGGTGGGGGCCCAGACGCGCAGGGTGGGGACCCCGTCCGCGAACGTGGGACCCAGCTCACCGTCATACGTGAACAGCTCGTCCATCACGCCCGCGGACTGGGCGCTGGTGGCGTCCAGCGGCTTGCCCTCCGCATTGGTGGCGGACACCACCACCTGGCCCTTGAGCCACGAGGCAGCGTTCGCCACGTCGGCCGCGGCCAGCTTCAGCACCGGCCGGCCCACGAGGTTCGGGAAGCGCGTGCGCTGCGCGGGCGTCAGCCCCGCGGCGTCCACCGTCAACGTCACGGCGGTGCCGCCCTGCACGCCCGCGCCCGTGAGCGTCATGGCGCCCGTGGGGTCCGTGTGCAGCTTGAACACCGTGCCCGCCGGCACCGCGACCTCCGGGCTCCACACCAGCGTGTCGCTCGCCACCCAGTGCGCCCGCGCCAGCAGCAGGTTGCCCGCCGGAGCGCCCGCGGCCCGGATGGTCACCTTCTTGGATTCGCCGGAGTCGAACGTGAAGATCATCTCCTGGTAGTCCTCCTCCACCGCGAACGTGGCGTTGCTGCCCGGGTAGGCCGTGGTCCAGCCCTCGTCGAGCGCGACCTTGCACTCGTGGGTGCCCGCCTTCAGCGCCTTGGTGGTGAAGGTGTAGATGCCATCACCGTCCGGGTCCTGCATCATCGAGCGCAGGCAGTCCGGGGACCAGTCGCCAAGACAGCCCACTTGCGGCTGGAAGGTGCCCGCCACCGTCGCGATAACGCTGGAGCGATTGCTCGCCACGTAGTTGGACTTCGCGTCGAAGTAGAACTTCACCGCGCCGGCCGTCGTCTGCTTCAGCTCGATGTCCGCGCCGCCAGGCCCGCCGTGCGTCTGCGACAGCGAACCGTCCAGCGCGACCTTGAAGCGCCAGGTGCCCACGGGCACGTTGAACGAACCCTGCCAGACGTCGTCCACGGCGTCGTACGCCAGCGCCGTCTGCGCGCAGGTGGGGTCGTTGTCGGCGGCGCAGCCCGCCTCGCTCTGCAGATCGCCAATGACTGTCACGGACGTCGGCGCCGCCAGCGCCGACAGGGGGGCGAGGGCGGTGAACAGCCCGCTCAGCGCGAGCGCGCGCGCCGCGCGGGGAGATGCGAATGGAACTCTCAGGGGGAACCTCCGGGGGGTGAAAATTTCCAGCGCACGGTAGCAGCGGGGCCCGTCACACGCGGCTGTAGGGTGGTTTCCCGAGTTGCTGGGACCTCAGGATGATCCACGTTCAGGCCCGGGAATCCGCCCCGCTGCGTCGGGTGCGAAAGGGCCGCAAACGAGACGCGGTGCGGCAGGAATCACGCGCTCCGTCGAAGTCGCCCGCGCCTCGCGTCACACGGATGTGCAGCGGAAAACACCTGGGACATGCCGCGTTGCGGCATCAGGCGATTGTTCCAAGGGGCCTTCACCGGTTGAGAAACTGTTGGCTACAGTGCCGCGCCTAGATGTCCCCAAGCCGCCCTCGCCCACAATCGAACGCTGCCTGCCACCGTGGTCCCTGGAACCCGCTGCTCCGGGGGCTTGTCGCCCTGTGTCTGGCGGGGTGCGCCACGGCCCCGGAGACACCGACCCGACCCGCGACGGAGGCCGCGCCGACGCAGCCCGCCGTGACCGCCCCGGTGACGCCCGCTCCCGCGGCTGGGGCGACGCAGGCCGCGCCCCCGGCCGCCCCGAAGGAGCCCGCGCGGTCCTGGGCGGACGAGGTGCTGTACTTCGTGGTGGTGGATCGCTTCGCGGATGGCGACCCCACGAACAACGAGAAGGGTGACACGAAGGCGCCAGGCACCTTCCACGGCGGGGACCTGAAGGGGCTCACCGGGAAGCTGGACGAGCTGTCTTCGCTGGGCGTGACGGCGCTGTGGGTGACGCCGCTGCTCAAGCAGATCCCCGGGTTCGTCACCGGCGCGGGCTTCCCGGACTGGGGCTACCACGGCTACTGGGCGGACGACTTCCACGCGCTGGATGAGCGCTTCGGCACGGAGGCGGACTTCAAGGCGCTGGTGGACGCGGCGCACGCGCGCGGCATCCGCGTGCTCCTGGACGTCGTCTACAACCACCCGGGCTACAACTCGCGCTACCTCAAGGAGAAGCCGGACTGGCTGCGCTCCGAGGACAAGAACACCTGCGGCCAGGACGACCTGACGTCGTGCGTGGCGGGCCTGCCGGACTTCAAGACCGAAGTGCCGGAGGTGGCGAAGTACCTGCTGGACGCGCAGCTGGACTGGGCGAAGCGCTCCGGCGTGGACGGCTTCCGGCTGGACACCGTGAAGCACGTGGCGCACGACTTCTGGAAGGAGCACCGCCGCCGCACGCGCGCGGAGGTGAGCCCCGACTTCTTCCTGCTGGGCGAGCTGTGGGGCGGCGACGTGGAGTCGCTGGCGCCGTACTTCACCCCGGATGAGATGGACGCCGGGTTCGACTTCGCCTTCGTGGGCAACACGCTGGGCTTCCTGCAGGGCCGTGGCCGCGCGGTGGCGTTCGACCGCTACCTCCAGTCGCGCGGGAAGGTGACGCCGGGGCATCACCTGGCGCACTTCCTGTCGTCGCACGACGTGGTCGGGGCGCTGCACCAGTTGAAGGGCGACATGTCGCTCTTCCGGCTGGCCGCCGCGCTGCAGCTCACCACCACCGGCATCCCGGTCATCTATTACGGCGAGGAAGTGGGCCGCGCCGGCGGTGACTGGCCGCAGAACCGCAGCGACATGCCGTGGGGCAAGCAGGCGGTGAAGCCGGGGGCCGGAAAGAAACGCGACGAGGCTTTGCGCGAGTATTACAAGCGCCTCATCTCCATCCGCCGTGCGCACCCGTCGCTGTCGCGGGGCTCGCACGAAGCGCTGTCCACGGAGGGCGATGTGTATGTCTTCCAGCGCAAGGACGCGGCTTCGGGTGACACGGTGGTGGTGGCGATCAACCGCGGCAAGACGCGGGGCGCGGCTTCGGTGAAGTGGCCGGAGGGTTGGACGGGCGTCGCGGAGGTGGAGGATCTGCTGAACGGAGGGCGGACGAAGGCGGGCGCCACGCTGGAGCTGGCGTTGGAGCCGCTGTCCGCGCGCATCCTCGGGCGCGTGCCGTGAGGCACTCGCAGGGCGCGCAGAACCTGACCCGGACGTGCTGCTGTCGTCGTCGGCGCGAGCGGGGCTCTTGTTGGAGGGCCTGATGGCCGGCGTGTCGTTCAAGGACGTGGCGAAGCGGTACGGGGACGTGTCGGTCATCGAGGGGCTCAACCTCGATATCCGCGACCATGAGTTCATGGTCCTCGTGGGGCCGTCGGGTTGCGGCAAGTCCACGGCGCTCCGGATGATCGCCGGCCTGGAGGAGATTTCAGGGGGCACCATCTCCATTGGTCCGCGCGCGGTGAACGCGCTGCCGCCCAAGGACCGGGACGTCTCCATGGTGTTCCAGAACTACGCGCTCTATCCGCACATGACGGTGCGGCAGAACCTGGAGTTCGGCCTCAAGATCCGCAAGACGCCCAAGCCGGAGATGGACAAGCTGGTGGACGAGGCGGCGGAGATCCTGGGCATCACGCACCTGCTGGACCGCAAGCCCAAGGCGCTGTCCGGCGGCCAGCGCCAGCGCGTGGCCCTGGGGCGCGCCATCGTGCGCAAGCCGGCGGTGTTCCTCTTCGACGAGCCCCTGTCCAACCTGGACGCCAAGCTGCGCGTGCAGATGCGCTCGGAGATCAAGAAGCTCCAGCACCGGCTCCAGGTGACGTCCGTCTACGTCACGCACGACCAGATTGAAGCGATGACGATGGGCCACCGCATCGCGGTGATGAAGGACGGCAAGCTCCAGCAACTGGGCACGCCGCTGGAGGTCTACGAGAAGCCGGTCAACGTCTTCGTGGCGCAGTTCATTGGCACGCCGCCCATCAACATGCTCTCCGCCACGCTGGACGCGGACGGCGCCGCGCTGGTGGGCGAGGGCTTCCGGCTGCCCGTGGCCCAGCGCCTGCGCGCGGCGACGGCGGGCAAGGGCGGGCGCAAGGTGAAGGTGGGCCTGCGTCCGGACAACATCCTGCCCGCGGGCGCGGCGGCGCGCGGTGAGACGGCGCCGGTGGAGGCGCGCGTGGAGCTGGTGGAGCCGCTGGGCAACGAGCTCATCGTGCACGCCCGGCTGGGGGACAACCCGCTGGTCTTCCGCCTGCCGCCCCAGTCCACCCCGGAGCCGGGCGCCACCGTGCCCGTGGCCGTGGAGCTGGAGTCCCTGCACCTCTTCGACGCTGAATCCGAGCTGCGTCTGTCCGTTTGATATCCCGGAGGAATTTCCCCATGACGAACCTGCGAACGCTGATCGCGGCCCTCTGTCTGTGCGCAGTCGGCCTGTTGCCCGTCCCGTCCTTCGCCGCCACGGAGCTGGTGCTCTGGCACGCCTACCGCGCGGAGGAGAAGGCCGCCCTGGAGAAGGTGGTCGCCGAGTACAACAAGGCCAACGAGGCCAAGGGCGTCAAGGTCACCACGCTGGCGGTGCCGTACGACGCCTACGCGGACAAGATCTCCGCCACGGTGCCGCGCGGCAAGGGCCCGGACCTCTTCATCTTCGCGCAGGACCGCCTGGGCGGCTGGATTGAAGCGGGCAACACGGTGGAGCCCATCGACTTCTTCCTGGATGACGCGACGAAGAAGCGCTTCATCCCCACGACGATGGAGGCCATGGTCTACCGCGGGACGACCTACGGCCTGCCGCTGAACTACAAGGTCATCACGCTCATCTACAACAAGAAGCTGGTCCCCACGCCGCCCAAGACGTCCGGTGAGATGGTGGCGATGGCGAAGAAGCTCTCCGACGCGAAGGCGGGCCGCTTCGGGCTCGCGTACGCGTACGGCGACTTCTACTACCACGCGGCGGTGATGAACGGCTTCGGCGGCGGCGTGTTCGACGCGAAGACGACCCCCACGATGAACTCGCCCGCCAACGTGAAGTCGGTGGAGCAGGTCCTCAAGTGGAAGAAGGACGGCATCCTGCCGGCGGAGCCCTCCAGCGCGCTCATCACGTCGCTCTTCAACGAAGGCAAGGCCGCGATGGTGTTCTCCGGCCCCTGGTTCCTGGGCGAGGTCGCCAAGGGCGTGGACTTCGGCCTGGCGAAGCTGCCCACGCTGGATGAGAACAAGGGCACGCCGATGAAGCCCTGGATGACGGTGGAGGGCGTGTACGTGGCCGCCCCGTCGAAGAACAAGGAAGCGGCGTACGACTTCGCGAAGTTCCTTACGGACGTGGGCGCGGGCAGGACGCTGGCCCTGGAGGGCCGTCAGAGCCCGGCGAACAACGCGGTGTACGCGGACCCGAAGGTGACCGCGGATCCGCTGCTCAAGGCGATGAAGGAGCAGGTGGACGTGGCCATCCCCATGCCCAACGTGCCGGAGATGTCGATGGTCTGGACCCCCGCGACCAGCGCGATGAACTCCGTGCTCAAGAACACGGCCACGCCGAAGGCGGCGCTGGACGTGGCCCAGAAGAGCGTGGCGAAGGACGTCGCGGGCCTGCGCACCAAGAAGTAAGTGAGGACCTGAAGTGAGCCAGAACGCCCCCCAGCAGCCCCCTTCCGCGGCCAGCACGGTCCGCGCTCCTGCGAATCACGACGCGACGGCCCCCTCCGACCCGGGGGCCACGGGCCGTTCCGGGGGAAGCAAGCGGGGGCGTGTCCTGGTGGGGCTCGCGCTCGCGCTGGGGTTGTCCCTGGCCCTGGCGCACGGGCTGCTGGTCCGTGCCCAGGCGGAGCGCGGTGCGGAGCGCGCGCAGCGCAAGTCCGTGGTGGCCCTGCTGGGCCTGACGGACCTGGTGCAGCGCGCGGGAGGAACCGGCGACGCGGTGGGTGCCGTCGTCGCCGGCTGGCCCCGGACGCAGGGGGGCGCCGCGCGCGTCATCGCCTTCAGCGGCATCAAGCTGGAGGCGTCCACCTTCCCGGAGGACACCGGCGACAAGGCGGCGCCGCGCCGGCTGGCGCGTGAAGAGAAGCCGCTGTACGACCGCGGTCAGCGCCTGCGCGCCGCGGTGGAGACGAACCGCGAGGAGGGCGGCGCGCGCAAGGTGGAGGTGGAGTCGGAGACGCTGCCCTCCGGCGGCCGGCTGCTCTCCGCGCCGGTGGAGGTGGAAGGGCAGGTGGTGGGGTCGGTGGAGTGGTTCACGCCGGTGCTCACGGAGGCGGAGCCCATCTCCTGGAGCCCGGCGCTGCTGGCCTTCCTGCTGCCGCTCGCGGCGTGCGCGGGTGCGGTGTTCGCGCTGTCGCGCCAGGGCGCGCGCGTGGCGGTGGCGGCGGTGCTGTTCGCGGCCGGATTGGGCGGCTACACCGTCTATTCGCTGCGCACGCTGGACGCGGAGCTGCGGGAGACGGAAGAGGCCGTGAGCGCGGAGCTGCTCACGCGCGGCCAGACGGCCGAGAAGCTGATGGCCACGCACAGCCTCAGCGCGGAGCCCCTGCTGAAGCCCGGCGTGTGGGACGCGGACGCGATGCGCCGCCCGCTGGGCCAGTTGTCGGACGCGGGCGTCCCGGACGCGGGCAAGCTGGCGGAGCGTGGCGCCCGGGTGCGCGGCGACGCGGGCAAGGCGCTGGGCGCGCTGGGCGTGCTGGGGCTGGCGGTGCTGCTCTTCATCGGCATGGGCGCGCTGCACCGCACGGTGGCGACGGCGGTGGAGTTCCGGCAGGCGTACGCCTACGTGGCGCCGGCGATGGTGGGGATGGTGCTGCTCGTCTTCTTCCCCTTCGCCTACGGCATCACGCTGTCGTTCACCGACGCCAACCTCTACAACAGCAGCCAGCCGCTGTCGGAGCTGTGGATTGGCCTGAAGAACTACACGGACATCCTGGGCGACTTCAGCTTCGCGAAGACGGCGGCGGACGGCTCGCTGGTCTTCAACTACCTGAACTTCTATTACACGCTGCTGTTCACCATCCTCTGGACGGTGACGAACGTGACCATCGGCGTGACGGTGGGCCTGCTGCTCGCGCTGGCGCTCAACGTGCCCAACCTCCGGATGCGCCCCGTCTACCGGGTGCTGCTCATCCTGCCGTGGGCCATGCCCAACTACATCACCGCGCTCATCTGGAAGGGCATGTTCCACCAGCAGTTCGGCGTGGTGAACCACGTCATCCGGATGTTCGGCGGGGAGGGCCTGGCGTGGTTCGACTCGCCCCTGTCGTCCTTCTTCACGGCGCTGGCCACCAACGGCTGGCTGTCCTTCCCGTTCATGATGGTGGTGTCGCTGGGCGCGCTCCAGTCCATCCCCGGGGAGCTGTACGAAGCGGCGCGCGTGGACGGGGCCAATCGCTGGCAGCAGTTCACGGCCATCACGCTGCCGGCGCTGAAGCCCGCGCTGGTGCCGGCCATCATCCTGTCGGTGGTGTGGACCTTCAACATGTTCAACATCATCTTCCTGGTGACGGGCGGAGACCCGGGCGGCTCCACCGAAATCCTCGTCACGCAGGCGTACAAGTTCGCCTTCGAGCGCTACCGCCACGGCTACGCGGCGGCGTACTCCACCGTCATCTTCGGCATCCTGCTCATCTACAGCATGGTGCAGAACCGCATGAGCCGCGCCACGGAGGCCGCGTAAACCCCATGGCGCTCTTCTCTGAACGTCGCGAAGGCATCCCCCATGCGCCCCTGCACGTCGTGCTGGTGGCCTTCACCCTCTTCACCATCTACCCCATCCTCTGGGTGGTGAGCCTGGCGTTCTCCGGCAAGCAGAGCCTGGCCATCGCCACGCTGCCGGAGAACCCCAACTTCTGGGACCGGCTGCGCGCGGTGACGCCGTGGCCGGAGCAGTTCTCCGTCTCCAACTTCGCGTCGGTGATGACGGACCAGCCGTTCGCCAGGTGGATGCTCAACAGCGCCATCATCTCCATTGGCACCACGGTGGTGGGCGTGTTCCTGGCGTGCACGGCGGCGTATGCCTTCAGCCGCTTCAAGTTCCCCGGCCAGCGCGCGGGCATGATGGCGTTCCTCGTGTCCCAGATGTTCCCGGGCACGCTGATGCTCATCCCGCTCTACATCATCCTGGTGCAGTGGCTGGGCCTGGGCAGCAGCCGGCTGGGCCTCATCATCGTGTACGCCACGACGTCCATCCCGTTCAGCGTGTGGATGCTCAAGGGCTACTTCGACACCATCCCCAAGGAGCTGGAGGAGGCGGCGCTGATTGAAGGGGCGTCCGTGGGGCGCATCTTTTGGAGCGTCATCCTGCCCCTGGCCAAGCCCGCGGTGGCGGTGACGGCGCTCTTCAGCTTCATGACGGCGTGGAACGAGTTCATCCTCGCCGCGACGTTCATGGACCAGGAGACGATGTACACGGCCCCCGTGGGCCTGCGCTTCTTCGTGGGAGGGTTCAGCCAGCAGTGGGGCTACTTCGCGGCCGGCTCCATCATCGTGTCCGTGCCCGTCGTGTTCCTGTTCCTGTTCCTCCAGAAGTACCTCGTCTCCGGGCTCACCGCCGGTGGCGTGAAGGGTTAGTCGCGGTCATCCGCAGTTCCCCGTCTGTCGTTGCAAGGAGCCATCACCCCCATGATCATCAACCCCCGCATTGCATTCCTCACGCTCGCCGCCTCGCTGGTGGCGTCCCCGGCGCTGGCCGACAAGGTGTCCTTCAAGGACCCGACCGGCGACGACAAGGGCCCGGGCAAGTACACCTATCCGACGGACCCCGTGTACAAGGCGGGCTCCTTCGACCTGACCGGCGTCACCGTCGACAAGGGCGGCAACAAGACGGACATCACCATCCAGCTGAAGGCGTCCGTGGAGAACCCCTGGAAGATGACGGACGGGTTCTCCGTGCAGGAGGTGTTCCTCTTCATCGACACCGACCACAAGACGGGCAGCGGCTTCACGGACAGCCCCCCGGGCCTCAACGTGGCCTTCGCTCCGGCGGACGCCTGGGAGAAGGTCGTCGTCATCTCGCCGCAGGGCTCCTCGCGCGTGCGCGCGGAGGCCAACAACAAGGCGGGCGCGATGAAGAGCGCCATCGTGGTGCCCACCAAGGTGCGCGCCTCCGGCAACAAGATCACCGCCACGGTGATGAACGCGGACCTGGCCGACAGCGACCCGTCCACCTGGGGCTTCCAGGTCGTCATGCAGTCCAACGAGGGCTTCCCGGCCGGCAACGACCTGCTCACGCGCCGCGTGAACGAGTACGAGGGCCAGCACCGCTTCGGCGGCGGCACCGACTTCGACTGCGATCCGCACGTGATTGACACGCTGGCGGGCGAGGGCAAGGGCGACGCCTCCGAGGCGAAGGCGCAGTACGACATGCTCGCCTACGAGTGCGGCCCGGATGGTTCGTCCACCAAGAAGGCCACGCTGAAGATGGTGTCCGGCCCGAAGCGCCCCGCCGCCTCGGGTGGCGCCGCCGCCGCGGCCCCTGCCGCCCCGGCCCCCGCCGCTCCGGCGCCTGCCGCCCCGGTCCCGGCGCCCGCGCCCACGCCGGCCGCTCCGGCTGGAACGACGGTGGCCCCGGCCCCGGCGCCGACGACCGCTACGCCGACGAAGTAACCGGCGGACTGTTCAAAAGCGGTCTGTTTCAAGGTTTGATGCGACACGGGAAGGGCCGCCGCGGAAGCACCGCGGTGGCCCCGGGAGAGGGGATGACCCCCCTCAGACTCACGTTTTCGAGAAGGGTTTTCCGAACATCATGAAGATTCGTACGACTGTTGTGCGGGGAGCGTGTGCGCTCTCCGTTGCGGCCGGCCTCGTTCCCGGGGCGGTCATGGCGCAGGACAGCGGCCCCAAGCTCACCATTGGTGGCACGACCTATACCAAGTACCTCTGGGGCAACCAGCGGGACCAGGGCGCGCTCTACAACTTCTCCACGGTGCCCGGTGAGGGCTACGGCGACAACGGCATCGGCACGGAGCTGGAGCTGCTGCTCAACGCGAAGATCTCCCCGCAGGTGGAGGTCAACGGCCGCATCCACAGCCGCTTCAACCAGAACTTCTGGACGAACTTCGGCGGCTTCGGCGGCAACGCGGCGGGCCCCTGCCTCAACGGCGACTGCGGCGAGTTTGATCCGCGCTCCAACCAGTACATCAAGCTGCGCGGCATGTCGGTGACGCTGCGTCCGGGCTACCTCATCGACTCGGCGCTCATCGGCGCGACGGACCTGGGCCAGTTCGACCCGTTCGTCATCGGCCGGGTGCGCTACATCGACCGCGACAACGCGGCGGCCATCATGATCCAGGGCTCCAACCTGGACCGGAAGCTCACCTGGGACGCGGCGCGCATCTCCCTGCCCCGCCTCTGGGCCGGCCCGAACTTCAGCACGGGCGCCTTCCACGCGCGCGACGCGGCCTACGGCTTCCAGGCCAGGTACACCCCGTCGGAGATGTTCGACGTGGGGGGTATCTTCCAGTACGCGAACGACCAGGAGGTGCGCGCGGAGGACACGAACCTGGATGACGGGCGTGACCTGACGCCGCGCTACCGCAACGGCGTGGGCGGCCTGAAGGCCGGCCTGCACATGGGCTCGTGGCTGGACGTGCGCGGCGCCGTGTACACGTCGTACTCGAACGCGGACCCCATCCTGACGCCGAAGAGCTTCGGCGTGGGTGGCTACAGCGCGGTGCTGGCCGGTCACCACACGGACCAGACGTACATGCTGAACGCGTCGCTCAACGACCCGCTGGACGTGGGCCTGTCGCTGAACTTCCAGCTCTTCAGCATCGGCGCGGACTACGTGGCGGTGATGGCCAGCCGCCGTGAGGCGGACGTGCTGCTGACGGAAGGCCACGACGGCAGCTTCGCGTTCCCCGGCCCGTCCAATGCCTCCTACGGCGTCTACAAGGGCAACCCCACGCGCATTGGCTACGGCGGCTGGTCCAGCGAGTCGCAGCAGGTGGCGACCATCAACGTGGACAACGACTTCACGGACTTCGACGAGCCCTTCGCGGAGACGGCGATCGGCTGGAAGGGCGCGACGGCGAACCCGGTCTACACGAACGGCGCGCTGGAGCTGGGCGGTGAGTATTCCTTCATCACCTACAACACCAACTGGCAGGCGTACGGCAGCGCGGACAAGGCGCTGGGCGACAGCCAGTATCCGGGCACGGAGCTGGACTCCGGCGTGGGCCACAACTACCGCACGGCCTACCAGCCCTTCCAGGAGAAGCGCACGCACCTCATCGCGCTGCGCGCCAAGTACGTCGTGGACGTGCTCAAGGGCATCGATGTGTTCGGCAAGTTCAAGTACATCCATGAGAACGACAAGCGCATGAACGACCCGCGCTTCCTGCCGTTCCAGCAGGGCGCGTGCGCCGGCGGCTCGGTGGCGTGCGACAACTCGCTCGTCAACGAGTACAGCCCGGGCAACAGCACCTCCGGCCTGTACGGCAACCCGAACGTCATCACCAACAGCCAGGGTGAGACGGGCTACCAGTTCAAGCCGTTCGACAACCTGGCGGACGACGACCGGGTGCTGGACTACACGACGTTCACGGCGGGCGCCGGCTACCAGTTCACGGACGACCTGTACCTGTCCGCCAGCTACTCCAAGTTCTTCGCGGACCTGCTGGACGGCAACACGGCGTTCCAGGCCTACAACAACCACGAGATGGCGTCCGGCAAGCACAACAAGAACCAGCTGCTCGTGAAGGCGCGCTACATCCTGTCCGGCGTGGAGTTCGGTCTGGAGGGCCAGTACGCGTTCGGCACCTTCCGTCCCGACTTCGGCGACGGCTTCGTGACGCAGTACGCGGACGACACCATCGCCGCGGACCACAACGTCGCGGTGGGTTCGCGCGGCTTCACCAACCGCAACGGCGGTTGGAACAGCCTGGAAGAGCGCAACTTCGACCACATGCGCGTCAAGGCGTTCATGAAGGCGCAGTTCTAGTCACGCCCCCACGGAGGCCCTGACGGGCCTTCCGTGGGATGCAGGGGAGCCCGGGGCGCCTGAGCACAGGCACTCCGGGCTCCTTGCGTTTGGGGCACCGCGCGATACACCTCCCAGGGTCGTTCCCCCCTTGTGCTCGAGGTGTCCCGTGCTCCTGCGCCGTCGCGGTCTGTCCGCGTTCCTGCTCGCCTCCTGCCTGGCCGCGTGCTCCGGGGCGCGCACGCGCGAGGACTCGCTGCTCTTCCGCATGGAGGACCCGGTGGGGGATGACGTCGGCGACGGGGAGCTGCTCTACCCGCGCCGGACGGACCTGGGGCGGGGCGCCCTGGACGTGGTGGCGGTGGCGGCGTTCGCGGACGGAGAGGCGACGCGCTTCGAGGTGACGTTCGCGCACCCCATCGCGAAGCCGTCGCGCGCGCAGGCGGTGGACATTGGCGGCGCCACGGTGGCGGACCGGGCGCGGCACGGCTTCTACACGTTCAACGTGGACCTGTATGTGGACACGGACCGCGTGACGGGCTCCGGGCGCACGGACACGCTGCCGGGGCGCAACCTCACCTTGTCGCCAGACTCCGGGTGGGAGAAGGCCATCCTGCTGACGCCGCGCCCCTACGAGGCGCGGGAGCTGCTGCGCAAGCACTGGCGTGAGCTGGCGCTGCGCGAGTACCAGGAGAAGAAGGGCCCCATCGGCGGCAAGGTGGAGGCGGAGCTGAACGCGGCGGCCGAACAGGACCTGGAGGCGCGCGTGTTCTTCCCCACCCTCATCCAGGTGAGTGGACGCACCGTGATGTTCCAGGTGCCCGACCGCTTCCTGGGCAGACATGCGCAGCCGGACTGGGGATATGGCGTCGCGGTGACGGGGGCGTCCATCGACCGGCGTGTGTCATTGGGCGGGATGTTCGGGGGCGTCACGGAGGGCAACACGGGGCTGATGGCGATGGGCATCGCGCCGGGTGAGCCGGTCAACGACCGCTTCGGCGGGGGCCGCAAGGGCGACCCTTCTCAGTCGCCGGTGGTGGACCTGCTGGTGCCTCCGGGGGAGACGCAGGAGGCGGTGCTGGGGGCCGCGAAGCCGGGCTGGAGGACGGTGGTGCCCTCGGGGCGCGTGACGACTCCGGCTCCGGCGGTCGTGGCTCCGGAACCGGATGCGGGGACCGTGGACGCAGGCGTGCCCGACGTGGCGCCGGCGGTGGAGGATGCGGGCACTCCGTTGTCGCCGCCCCCCACGCCCTGAGCGGCGGTCCGCGGTCCGCGTCCGACGGCTGGAGGTGTTGCGTGTCCCTGGGTCGGAGCTGGCTTGTCGTGGTGCTGGTGCTGCTGGGCACGGGGTGTTCGGCGGCGCGCGTCGTGCGACTGGACACGGGGCAGGGCGCGCCTGTCGTCCATGCGCCACGGGCGGAGAGCGCTCCGGTGGTGTTGGCGGAGGGCGCGTTCGCGGAGGCGGTGAAGACACTGGCGGGGGATGCGCCGGTGTCCGCGCGTCCGACGGAGGAGGCGTACCGGCTGTTCGCGGGCTCCTTCTCCTCGAAGGCGTACTCGCGGGTGCGGGGGCGCCTGGGACTGGTGTCCTTGGAGGAGCCTCCGCGCAGGCGACTGCTGGTGGAGGACGGCGCGGACGCGGAGCTGGCGAGCGCCTACGGGCGGTGGTGCCAGCGCAAGCAGACGCCGGGGGACTGTCTCCAATTGTTGGAGCTGGGGCCGACGCTGGATGAGGACGCCCGGCGCACGCTGGCCTTCGCCATCGCGTTGGATTCGGTGTGGGAGGAGACGGCCGAGGCGATGGTGGGGATGACGAACCGGGAGGCGGTGCTCGCCACCGTCGTGGCGACGGGGACGGTTTACCTGTGCCTGTGGGCGCTGCCGGAGCCGGTGTCCAAGGGCGTCGCGGCGGCGATGACGGTGGTGCTGATTGGCTACCTGGGCATCGACACGGTGTTGGACCTCATCCGTGGGTGGCGGGTGCTGTCCGAGCAGGTGCGGGTGGCCAGGAGCTTCGAGGCGGTGCGCGACGCAGGGGAGCAGTACGGGGAGGTGCTGGGAGAGAACGCGGCGCGGGCCTTCGTGATGCTGGCCACGGCAGCGGTGGGGAGCACTGCGCAGACGCTGGCCGCGAAGGTGCCGGTGCTCCCGGGCTCAGGACAGGCCGCGGTGGTGGCGGCGGAGCAGGCCGGCGTGCGGTTGGGCGCGGTGGCGCAGGTGGAGTCGGTGGCGGTGGCCACGGATGGGGTCATCACCCTGGCCCTGGCACCGACCGCGATGGCGATGGCCGCGCGGGAAGAGGGAGGCCCTCCTGTCTCGGGTGGCGTGGATGGCAAGGGACACGAGCACCACATCGCTTCGAACAAGTGGTGGAGCGCCACGAACCGGGGTGGACCGTGGTCGCCGCAGTTCCAGAAGATCTTCGACAGGGCTGGGATGTCACTCGATGATCCGGCGAACAAGGTGCGTGTGCCGGGCCACAAGGGACCTCACCCTCGGGAGTACCACGAGACTGTTCTTGAACGCTTGGATCGGGCAACGACGGGGTGCGGCACCATGGAAAATTGCAGAGAGCTTCTGACGAACGCTCTAAGACGTATTGCCAGTCAGATTCTCGATAAGACATCAGGTTTGAATCGAATGATTACTGGCCTTGAGTGAGGCGGGATTCCCGCTATGGCAATGAAATACTTCAAGCTTTCCGAAGACGTTGATGAAGGCTATTGGTGTCTGGGACATCCCCTCGACTCCATGCGGAGAGAACTCGATGATCCCTGGCAGTTCAGGGTGGGGGCTCCGGCACACTTCAAGGAGCAGGTCCGGCTTCCTGTGGATGTCGAGGGCGAGGCACGCGACTTCTCCCATGCGGCGTTCGGCACTCCCGTCGTCCACTCCAGGCTTGCGGCCCTCTTCAAGGAACTGACCCCGAACGACGTGGAGTTGATTCCTGTAGAGGTCGACTCTCACTCCGGTCCGTACTTCATCCTCAATGCCACCCGCCTCCTGCCATGCGTGGATGTCGAGGCCTCGGAAGAGGTGAGTTACTACACCGCGGAGGACGGATTTCCCGAGAAGGTCGGCACGTTGAGTTCGCTCCTCGGGATGCGCATCGACCCATCGAAGGTGGGCGATGCGAAGGTGTTTCGCCCCTCGGAATGGGAGGTCGCCCTCATCGTCTCCGAGGACATCAAGGAGGCGATGGAACGCGCGGGCATCACGGGCGCGAAGTTCAAGGAGGTGACCGGTCCCAGCACGGCCAATCCTGTGCGGCGTGCCGAGATGAAGAAGCGCGGTGAACTCCGCGACCAGGCGCGCGCTGCCCGTGAAGCCGTCTGGAAGGGACTGGGCACGCTGGAGGAGGACTTCGTCATCTCCATGGTCCTGGGCGGTGACTGGCCCGCGGGAAGCCAGGCGTGGCGGGTCATCCGCCGTCCCTCGGGGAACACGCTCGTGGTGACGGACGGGCTGTCCGCCCCCTTCGCGGACATTGTGGACCGGCCCACGGCGGGCTTCGGGTTCGAGCTCGCCATGGAGACGCCAGAGCCGCTGCCGGACCTGGAGAAGAGCTGGCTGGTGCAGCTGCTCGAACGCGTGGGCAACGAGCTTGCGGGCCACGAGAAGCTGCGCGGCGCGCTGGAGCGCGGAACCCTGTCCATGGAGGTGGACGGCTCGCGCCTGCCTGAAACCCTGCTCACCCCGGAGGGGCGCGTGGCGGTGCTGCTCGGCTTGGCGACGGAGTCACTGCCCGCGCGCTTCACGGTGCCCGGGGGCGACGTGCGGCTGGTGACGGTGAAGGCGCTGCTGCCGTCGGAGCTGAAGTGGTTGCTCCAGCAGGGCCGGGGCGGCGCCGCGGAGCTGGCGCGGCGCTTCACCGAAGCGGGAGACGGTTATGTCTCCCGCTCCTGGCGACAGCCCGTCGTCTGACGGTCGCCTACTGCACCCGCCAGATGCCGGTGCCTCGGGCGGGCACGGTCGCCTTCCAGGCCCCCGAGCCCCCCGTCAGGGTCGACACGCCGGTGTCGGCGAAGAGCGGCTCCACCGTCGTGCCCTCCACGTCGAACGGCCCCGCCGTGACCTGCGCGGTGGAGAAGTTGTGCACCACCAGCACCTGCTCGTCGTCCACCGTGCGCACGAACGCGAGCGTGGCGGACGGCCCCGTCGTCGGCGTGAAGAGGCGCAGGTCGCCCGTGCGCAGCGCCTCCGCGCCCTGCCGCGCGCGCAGCAGCGCCTTGTAGCGCGACAGCAGCGAACCCGGCGCCGCCTTCTGCGTCTCCACGTTGGCCGCGTCCCTGCCGCTGGCGAAGCCGTACCACGGCGAGCCCGTGGTGAAGCCTCCGCCCGTCCCGGCCGTCCACGGCATCGGCGTGCGCTTGGCCTCGTCGTTGTTGGTCGCGCCGTTGCCCAGCCCGACCTCCTCGCCGTAGTACAGGAACGGCGCGCCCGGCAGCGTCAGCAGCACCGCCGCCGCCAGCCCCAGCTTCGACGTGTCGCCGGAGAACTGCGTCGCCACCCGCACCATGTCGTGGTTGGTGAGGAAGGGCGCGTCCACCACCCCGGCCGGGTAGTTGTTGCGCATCTCCAGGAACTTCGACGCCACGCCCCCGGCGTTGCCCGCGTTGATGCCCGCGAGCACCCGCTCCGACAGGGGGAAGTTGAAGTTGAGCGGCAGCTCGTCCCCGCCCGGCACCTGCGCGGTGGAGCCGTAGTACTTCGCCACCGACGGCGTCTCGCTCCAGTTCTCCCCCACCAGCACCGCGTCCGGCTTCACCGAGCGCACGTGCGCGGCGAACTCCTTCCAGAACGCATGCGTCTCCGCCGTGTCCGACTGGCCCACGCCGCCGCCCGTCTCGATGAGGTAGCGGGCCGCGTCCAGCCGGAAGCCGTCCACGCCGCGCGACAGCCACAGCGTGGCCAGGCGCTTGACCTCCTCGCGCACCGCCACGGTCTGGAGGTTGAGGTCCGGCATCCCGCTCCAGAACACGCCGTAGTACCAGGCGCCGTTGCGCTCGTGCCAGGTGTCCGTCTGCGAGAAGGCCGGATCCCACGGCTGCTTCCACGCCGGGTTGTTGGCCCGCCACTGGTACCAGTCGCGCTTCGCGGACTGCGGTGACGACGCCGACTCCACGAACCACGGGTGCGCGGAGCTGCTGTGGTTGATGACGAGGTCGAGGATGACGCGCATGCCCCGGCGGTGCGCTTCGTCACACAGCTTCTGCATGTCCTCCAGCGTGCCGTATGCCGGCTGGATGCGCTCGTAGTCGACGACGTCGTAGCCGTGGTAGCTGGGCGACGCGAACACCGGCATCAACCACAGCGCGTCCACGCCCAGGTCGTCCGTCGTCGCCGGGTCGCCGTCGTTCAGGTAGTCCAGCCGCGAGATGAGCCCCGGCAGGTCCCCCACGCCGTCGCCGTTGGAGTCCTGGAAGCTGCGGACGAAGACTTCGTAGAACACCGCGCCCCGGTACCACGCATCGCCCGCGGGCGCGGCGAGCGTCACGGTGCCCGGCGCGGGCGGGGAGACGGTGGGCGGGGTCGAGGAGCGCGCGCAAGCCGACAGGAGGGCCGCGCTGAACAGGGAGAGGCCGCGGAGGGGACGCATGGCCCGCAGCTCTAACAGCGAACGTTCCACCCCGGCCAGTGCCTGCGTCGCGTGGAGCGCGCTCCCCAGGACAGCAGGCGCGTGGCCGTTGTTCCGTTGGCGGACGCGGGCGGCTCAGATGCGGATGGGCGGCTCGATGAGGAACGGCTCGGTGGCCTTCGGGTCGTCCGGGTCGAAGGCGGGCGCCTGGGGCCCGGCGCCCGTGGGCTTCCACTTGCGGGGCACGCGCTCCAGGCCCACCGGGTAGATGGTCAGCGCCCCGTCCTTGCCAATGCGCATGCGCAGGAAGTTCTTCCAGTCCGGCAGCGCGAGCGAACCGAAGGCTTCGTTGGAGTGCGCGCCGAAGAAGTTCACGCACAGCCAGAGGTAGATGCCGGTGATGAACGGCCCCACGAGGAAGCCACCCACGAAGGTGAAGCCGCAGGAGAAGAGGAACTTGCCGGCCAGGTGCATCCACCCGTCCACGCAGTGCGCTCCGTCTGGCATCAGCGTGGGACAGATGCCCAGCTTGCTCACCGTGAGGTAGGTGCCTCCCCACGCGACGAAGAACGCCGCCGCGATGTGCGCCAGGCCGTGCAGGCTGCCCAGCAGCGTGCGCCACCGGCCGAGCGCCGCGTCCGCGAGCCCGGTGAGCCCGCCCACCGTCACGAGCCCCAGGATGAGCGTCCAGGGCCGGTTGACCATGCTGTTGCCCACCGCCGTGAGCACCTCCGGCAGGTGCGACAGGCCCAGGCTCCCCACCTCCGCGTAGGCCGCCAGCGCGAGCAGCAGGTACCACAGGCCGGTGATGAGGCCGAAGAGCGGGCTGTAGCGGATGAGCAACAGGTTCTTGCGCGCGAGCTTCCGGGAGGTGGCCTCGTCCGGGAAGCTCTTGCGCAGCGTGGAGCCGTCGCGCAGCACGGGCGCCGCGGGCGCGTGCGTGGGGTGCATGAACGCGCCGCCGCCGCCCGCGGTGATGCGGTGCTGGCCGGTGGCGTCCTCGTGCCGGCGGTAGTGGTGCAGGTCGCCCGCCAAGAACACGCAGATGCGCCGCCCGAGCACCTTCTCCTCCAGGTACTCCAGGTTGTTCTCCAGGTAGCTGCCCTTGTTGCGCCGCGACGCCGCCGCCAATATCCACGCCGGCTCCGCGTTGCAGAGGATGACGCGGTCGTTGGGCCCCATCTGCTCCGCCACGTTGCGGAAGTACTCCACCTGGGGCACGTCGATGTCGCTGTTGAGCTGCACGTCCGTGCCGATGAGCCACCAGTCGTGCGGCAGCTTCAGCGCGAAGTAGCTGCGGCTCTGCCGCGTGCGCCGCCCCGCCACCCAGCGCTGCGCGCAGAACAGCCGCATGAAGGCGGACAGCCCGTCGTACCAGTCGTGGTTGCCCGGGATGACGAACAGGTCCGGGTGGGGCGCCTGGGAGCGGCGCATGGCGGCCTCGTAGGGCTGCACCGTGCGCTCCTCGTAGGTTTCGCGGCTGGCGCCCGGGTAGACCTCGTCGCCGCCGAACACCAGCACGCGGCCGCGCGGCGTGGTGTGCACGGTCTTGCCGTCCTCTTCCGGCAGCTTCAACTCCGGCAGCGCCAGCAGGCGCGCCACCGCGTAGGTGGAGTCCCAGCCGTCACCGATGTCGGAGACGTAGTCCAGCCACAGGTCGCCGTCCGGGCCGGCCTCCTCCGAATAGTCGAAGAAGGGCGCCTGCGGCCGCACCACCGCTTCAATGAGCCGGTGGTCCGCGCGGGCGCCGAACACCGTGGCCACCACCGCGTCCAGGCCCGTGCGCAGCACCTGGGTGGGATGCAGCCAGCGCACCATGTCCGCGTGCTTCTGGGGCTTGGTGGCGGTGGCGCTGCCCCGCTCGCGCACGAGGTGCGGCGGAGACGGCAGGGGCCCCGGGTCCTCCCAGGGCGCGGGCGTGTCGTCGCGTCGGGCCCCTTGGGGGCGCGTGGGCTCACCCGCCATCGCGAGCCTCCGGGAGGACGGAGGAGGACGGCAGGGGAAGGGGCGGCGTCAGGGCGGACCAGAAAGCCATGCACCCCTGGCTTAGCATGTCCGCCAGGGATGGCTGGAGGGCAGCCAGGCATGGTTTCCGTTCCCCGGCGGGCCGCTCCTTGCGAGCATGAGGGCATGTCGGATGCGCCCCTGAAGGACTTCCCCGTCGTCGTGCCCTTCCCCGTGCACTGGAGCGAGATGGACGCCTACGGGCACGTCAACAACGCCCGCACGTTCACCTGGTTCGAGTCCGCGCGCATCGCGTACATGGCCCGGGTGGGGCTGGTGGGGCCGTCCGCGGCGGGGAAGGAGACGACGGTGGGGGGGATTGGCCCCATCCTCGCGAACACGCACGCGGACTACGTGCGGCCGGTGGTGTTCCCGGTGAACCTGGTGGCGGGGGCGCGCGTCACCCGCGTGGGCAATTCCTCCATCACCTTCGAGCACGCGGTGGCGGGCGCGGACGACGGGGTCGTCTACACGCGCGGAGGGTCCATCGTGGTGACGTTGCGCTACGCCACGGGCGAGAAGGTCGCCGTGCCGCAGGGCATCCGAGCAGCCATCGAGGAGTTGGAAGGCCGCTGGACCGGCGGTTAATCAAGGCGGGCTGGCGCTCATGGCCCCCTGCTTCCGCTGACTCGTGACGGGCATGGCGCTGGTGGCGCGTGCCGTTCTCCTTCACGAGAAAAACCATGAGTGGCCTTCCCAATCCCAACATCCTTCCCCCCAAGGGTCCCCTGGCGGACGTCGAGGCGGTGGGCCGCATCGAGGCCGTGAAGACGGTGCTCCGGGTGCTCACGCAGATGACGGGCCTGCGGCTGGCGGTGGTGGCCCGGGTGACGCCGGAGTCGTGGACGTGCTGCGCGGTGCTGGACCAGATGGGCTTCGGCCTGCGCGCCGGGGACACGCTGGTGGTGTCCACGACGTTCTGCAACACGGTGCGCGGCATGGCGACGCCGTTGCTCGTCAACCACGCCAGCAAGGACCCGCGCTTCAAGGACCACCCCGCGCCGAAGATGTACGGCATCGAGAGCTACGTCGCGGTGCCGCTGTACCGGCGCAGCGGGGAGTTCTTCGGCGTGATGTGCGCGCTGGACGCGAAGCCCGCGGACCTCACGGAGGACAAGCTGGAGATCTTCCGCCACCTGGGGGACCTGGTAGGCCACCAGCTTGAGCAGGAAGAGGTGCTGAACGACCGTGACACGCAGTTGCTGAGCGCGCGCGAGGCGTCGCTGCTGCGCGAGCAGTTGATGGGCATCGTCAGCCATGACCTGCGCAACCCGCTCAACGCCATCTCGCTGGCGGCGGCGACGCTGATGCGGCGCTCGGACCTGGACGACCGGGCCCGCCGGGGGCTGCGGCGCATCCTGGACTCGTCGGACCGGGCGAACCGGCTCATCCTGGACCTGCTGGACTTCACCCACGTGCGCACGGGGCTGGCGTTGCGGGTGAAGCCCAGGGCCGTGGACCTGCATGAAATCACCCAGCAGGTGGTGGACGAGGTGCAGCTCACCTCCCTGGGCCGCACGCTGGAGGTGGTGTGCCATGGGGATGCTCGGGGCCGGTGGGATCCGGATCGCGTCGCGCAGGCGCTGACCAACCTCATCACCAACGCCGTGCAGTACAGCGCCTCCTCCACCCGCATCCTGGTGGAGGCGCGCGGCGAGGCGGACGCGGTGGTGCTGAGCGTGACCAACGTGGGCACGCCCATCCCCCTGGAGCTGATGCCCGTGCTCTTCGAGCCGATGACCCGGGGCACCACGGAAGGCGGCGAGCGCCGCAGCGTGGGGCTGGGGTTGTTCATCGTGAACCAGATTGCCCTGGCGCACGGAGGCCGCGTGGACGTGACCTCCACGGCGGAGGCGGGCACGACGTTCCGGGTGCATCTGCCACGCAAGGGTTGAAGCGCGCCTCCAGGCCTTGATGTTCACGGCGCCGGTGCGTCGTCCAGGGGCCGCTTGAGCACGATGAGCGCGAGCGTGGTGGCCAGCGTTCCCGCGATGAGCGCCAGCACGTAGGGCCCCAGCGGTTGCACGGCGTTGGGGATGGCGAGCACGAAGACGCCGCCGTGGGGGGCCCTGAGCGCGCAGCCGAAGCCCATGGACACCGCGCCCGCGATGGCGGAGCCGAAGACGATGGCGGGGATGACGCGCAGCGGGTCTCGGGCCGCGTAGGGGATGGCGCCCTCGGTGATGAACGCGAGCCCCAGCACCGCCGCCGCCTTGCCCGCTTCGCACTCCTGGAGCGTGAAGCGGTTCTTCGCGACCACCGTGGCCAGGGCCAGTCCCAGGGGCGGCGTCATGCCCGCGACCATCACCGCCGCCATCGGCGTGAAGGTGCTGGAGCCCAGCAGGCCCACCGCGAAGGCATAGGCCGCCTTGTTGATGGGGCCTCCGGTGTCGAAGGCCACCATCGCCCCCAGCAGCAGCCCCAGCAGCACCGCGTTCGTTCCGGACAGGCCCGTGAGGAAGCGCGTGAGGGCGCCCATCAGCGCGGCCACGGGGGCTCCAATGACATAGGTCATCAGCAGGCCCACGATGAGCGCGGAGAGCAGCGGGATGACCAGCACCGGCTTGAGCCCCTCCAGGTTCGCCGGCAGCCGGATGCGGTCTTTCAGCGTGCGCGCCACGTAGCCCGCGAGGAACCCCGCCGCGATGCCTCCGAGGAACCCCGCGTTGAGCTGGTTCGCCAGCATGCCGCCGATGAAGCCCGGCGCGAGCCCCGGCCGGTCCGCGATGGAGTAGGCGAGGTAGCCCGCGAGCGCGGGCACCATCAGCGCGAACGCCGCGTCGCCAATCCCTTTCAGCGCGGCGGGCAGGGTGCCGGGCTGCTTGTACGCGTCGATGCCGAAGACGAACGACAGCGCCAGCAGCAGTCCGCCCGCGACGACGAAGGGCAACATGAACGACACGCCCGTGAGCAGGTGCTTGTACGCGCCCGTGGGTTCGGCCTTCGCGGGTGCGCCGAGCGCTGGCGCCGCCACGGGCCGCGTCGCGCTCATGGGCTCGGGCAGGGCGAGCGCCTGCTCCACCACGCGGTCCGCCTGCTTCAGCGCTTCACCCACGGACGTCTGGAGCAGGCGCTTGCCGACGAAGCGCTCCGTGGAGACGTGCGTGTCCGCGCCGATGATGACCGCGTCCGCCTGGGCAATCTCCTCCGCTGTCAGCGTGTTCTTCGCGCCCACGGAGCCCTGCGTCTCCACGCGGATGGCATAGCCCTTCGCCCGCGCCGCGCGCGTGAGGGCCTCCGCCGCCATGAAGGTGTGCGCGATGCCCGTGGGACAGGCCGTCACCGCGACCAGCGTGCCGGCGGGCGTGGAAGAGGGAGGCGTGCGGAGCGGCGCGCCCGAGGGTTCGGCCCGGCGGGATGTTCCATCGAGAGGCAGCGTCACGTCCGACGGAGACAGGGGCGTGGACGTCAGCAGCCCGTGGGGCCGCGGGAAGGAGACACCCGTCGGCGTATCGGGCCGCCGGGTGGCGCCGGTGGGCGGCGGGGTGCGTGCGGGGCCGGGAGGGAGTCCTGGCGCTTGTTGCGGCGTGTGGGGCTGGGAGGCGCGTGTCGAGGCACCCGGGGGTTGTTCGTTCTGGCGCGGGGCTCCGGCGAGGGGCAGCGGTGCGTCGCCGTGGAGCGCCGTGGCGTCGGTGCCAGCGCGGGCCGCGTCCGGGGGCGTGGCTCCGGGGGGCCCGGCTTCTCCGGAGGCGGCCGCCGTGCGGTGCAGCGTGGCGCGGGCCACGGCCTCGTCGATGATGCGCTCGGTGTCCCGGATGGCCACCGCCGTGGAGGTGCGGACCAGCGGCTTGCCCACGAAGCGCGACTCGTCCACGGTGATGTCCGTGGCGAGGATGACCGCGTCCGCCTGCTCCACCGCCGCGTCGTCGAGCGGGGTCCGCACACCCTCCGCGCCGCGCGTCTCCACCGCCAGGTCGTGTCCCTTGAGGTCCGCCACGCGGCGCAGCGCCTCCGCCGCCATGAAGGTGTGCGCGATGCCCGTGGGACACGCGGTGACCGCCACCAGTTTCGCCATCGTCGTCGTGTCCTTGTCGTTCCGTCGTCTCAGGCGTTGCCCAGGGGGTGCATCCGCACCGCGCCCATCAGCGCCGCCACCCGCTCCGGTGTCGGCGGCACCGGCCCCACCCGCGCGAGCTTCCCCGCCGCGAAGGCCGTTCCCCTGCGAGCGCACGTCTCCAGGTCGTTCCCATCCAGCCGCGCCGCCAGCACGCCGGCCACCAGCGCGTCGCCCGCGCCCACCGTGCTCGCCACCTCCACCGGCGGCGGCAGCGCGCGCCACGCACCGTCATGTGACACGAACAGCGCGCCCTCCGCCCCCAGCGATACCACCACCAGCCCGATGCCGCTCGCGTGCAGCTCTCGCGCGGCCCGGCCCACGTCGCCCGGGGTCTTCAACGGACGGTCGAACAGTTCCCCCAGCTCGTGCGCGTTCGGCTTCACGAAGTCCGGGCGCGCGGCCACCGCGTGGCGCAGCGGTTCGCCGCTGGTGTCCACCGCCACCAGCGCGCCCTTCGCGCGCAGGCGCTCCGTCAGCGTGGCGTAGATGTTCGCGGGCACCCCGGCCGGCACGCTGCCCGACAGGACGAAGCAGCCGTGGTCCTCCGCCAGCGCGTCCAGCGTGGCCCCCAGCGCCTCCAGGGCCTCGTCCGGAACGCGGAGCCCGGGCAGGTTCAGGTCCGTCACCGCTCCGCTCGCGCGGTCCACGATCTTGATGTTCACGCGGCTGGAGCCGGGCAGGCGCAGGCAGCGGTCCTGGATGCCCCGGTCGCGGAGCAGCGCCTCGAACAGCGCCGCGTTGTCCGCGCCCAGGAAGCCCGCGGCCGTCACCGGCCGGGAGCCTCCCGCGAAGAACGCGGCCACGTTGATGCCCTTGCCCCCCGGCGTGCGCGTCTCCGCCACCACGCGGTTGACCGCGCCCGCGGTGAAGCCCGGGCACTCCAGCGTCTGGTCGATGGCCGCGTTCAACGTGACGGTCACCACCCCCGGCTTCGTCGGCCTCATGCCGTGGCTCCCTTCCTGGCCAGCAGGTCGCGCGCCAACGCCCGCACCTCCGCCGCGTTGCCGGACTCCAGGGCCCGTCGCGCCACGGCCTCCGCGTCCGTCATGGAGATGCCGCGCAGCAGCGCCTTCACCGACGGAATGCTGGGGATGGCGACGCTCAGCTCGCTGACGCCCAGGCCGGACAACACCACCGCGCCGGACGGGTCTCCCGCGATGCCACCGCAGGCGCCCACCCAGATGCCCGCCTTCCGGGCCGCGCGCACCGTGAGGTCCACCATGCGCAGCACCGCCGGGTGCAGGCCGTCCGCCTGCGGCGCGAGCACCGGGTGCTCGCGGTCCATCGCCAGCACGTACTGCGTCAGGTCGTTGGTGCCGATGGAGAAGAATGACACGTCCTTCGCCAGCCGGTCCGCCATCATCACCGCGGAGGGCACTTCAATCATGATGCCCACCTCCACCGGATCCGCGCCGACCTCCCGTCGCACGGACTCGGTGATGGCGCGGGCCTTCGTCAGCTCCTCGGGCATCGCGACCATGGGGTACATGATGCGGACCGGGCCCTCCTTCGACGCTCGCAGGATGGCGCGCAGCTGCGTGCGGAACAGGTCCTCGCGCTCGAAGCACAGCCGGATGCCGCGCACGCCCAGGAACGGGTTCTCCTCCGCCGGCAGCGACAGGTAGGGCACGCGCTTGTCGCCGCCGATGTCCAGCGTGCGCAGGATGAGCGGCAGGCCGTTGAGCGCGCGCACCATGGCGCGGTACGCGTGGAGCTGCTCCTCTTCGTCGGGCGGGTCGTCGCGCTTGAGGAAGAGGAACTCCGTGCGCATCAGGCCCACGCCCTCGCCGCCCGCGTCCACGGCCTTCTGGGCTTCCGAGGCCTCGCTGATGTTCGCGGCCACCTCCACGCGCTTGCCGTCGAGCGTGATGGCGGGCCGGTAGCGCTCCAGCTTCTCCTCCTCGCGCCGGGCCCGCGTGCGCTCGCGCTGGTTCGCGGCCTTCGCGCGGTCGCGCTCCGAAGGGCCCACGACGAGCACGCCCGCGTCGCCATCCAGGATGCAGGGCTGGCCGTTGCGCAGGTCCAGCACCGACGGCCCCACCGCCACCACCGCCGGCAGGTCGAGCGAGCGCGCGATGATGGCCGTGTGCGACGTGGTGCCGCCGCCCGCCGTGCACAGGCCCAGCACCATGGCGGGGTCCAGCTTCGCGGTGTCCGACGGGGCCAGGTCCTCCGCGAGCAGCACCACGGGGTGGTCCGGGAAGGTGGCCTCGCCCTCCACCACCTTCGCCAGGGGCCTCAGCACGCGCCGGCCCACGTCCCGCAGGTCGGCGGCGCGCGCGGCCAGCGTCGGCTCGTCCAGCTTCGCCAGGGAGTCCGCGCGGTCCTCGAACACGCGGCGCCAGGCCGCGCCCGCGCTCATCCCGGTGTCGATGTGGCCGTGCGTCTCCGACAGCATCCCCGGGTCGTCCAGCAGCTCCAGGTGCGCCTTGAAGATGGCGGCCCGCTGCGCCCCGGCCTTCTTGAGGAAGCCCTCGTGCAACTGGCGCAGCTCCGCGGCGGCGCCCGCGAGCGCCTCCTCCAACCGGCGGTGCTCCTGCGCGCTGTCCGGGGCGCGCTCCTCCACCTCCAAGCGCTCCCGCTGAAAGGCCCACACCGGCCCTGCCGCGATGCCCGGCGACGCGGACAGGCCCGCCACCAGCGTCCCCTCGTAGTCGAGCGTCGCGGTGACGGTCGGCGTCGCGCTCGGGGTGGGCGCGGTGGGCGCGCCCTCATCCAGCCCCGCCTCGAACGCATCCTGGAGCGCGAGCAGCGCCGCGCCCGCGTCATCCCCCGTCGCGGTGAGCGTCAGCGCCGTGCCGCCCCGCGCGCCCAACTGGAGGAGCGACAGGAGGCTCCGGGCATTGGCCTGCCGCCCGGCGTGGTGCACGGTGACGTCGGCGTGGAAGCGCCGGACCACTGCCACCAGCGCGGTGGCCGGGCGCGCGTGCAGGCCATGCGGGGAGGGGGAGGTGACCTGGACGTGGGGCCCGTCGAAGGAGGTGACGGGAGCCTGGGGCTCCGGTGCGGCCGCGGCGCCGTTGAGCGCGTGGACGATGACGGCCGCGTCCTGCGTGTGGGCCAGCAACTGGGACTGGGAGTCGTCGCCCAGCACGCCGGTGAGGTTGGCGAGCACCTGGAGGTGTTCGTCGGACTTCGCCGCGATGCCCACGACGATGCGCGCGGAGCCCTCCGGACTCCACGCGACGCCAGCGGGGAACTGCACCACGACGACCCCCGTTTCGCGCACGAGGTCGCGCGCTTCGGGCAGGCCGTGGGGGATGGCGATGCCATGGCCCAGGTACGTCGCGGACACCTGCTCACGCTGGAGCATGCTGTCGATGTAGCCGGGCGCAATGAAGCCGGACTCCACCATCACCTGTCCGACCAGGCGGATGGCCTCCGCCTTGTTCGCGGCGGACCGTCCCAGTCGGACCTGCGAGGGCGTCAACGTCAGCATCGGGGCTCCTTGGCGGCTCGTGCTTCCGCGCGAGGGACGACGGCGCATCCTGCCCCGGGGACCTCCTCGCGCCGCTCCATCCCTCCGGGTCCCGTCTTCCCGGTAACAGCCAGGCGCTGGGAAAGCCCTGGAAGCCCGCGCGCTTGCTTGCTCTTGGAACGCTTGCGGGGGCGCATCGGTGGACGTGACGGGGCGTGGGAGGGTGTTAAGGAGGAGGCCGTCATGCCTGACAGCGTCCTGGACTTCTACGAAGGGCTGGCCGAGGAGTACCACCTGCTCTTCGCGGACTGGGAGCAGGCGGTGGAGCGGCAGGGCGCGGTGCTGGACGCGCTCTTGCGCCGTTCGGGCGCGCCGCCTCCGCGCCGGGTGCTGGACTGCGCGTGCGGCATCGGCACGCAGGCGCTGGGGCTCGCGGCGCGGGGCTTCGGGGTGCATGCCACGGACCTGAGCCCTTCGGCCGTGGCGCGCGCGGAGCGGGAAGCGCGGGCCATGCACGTGAGCATCACCACGGGCGTGGCGGACCTGCGCATGCTGGACTGGCAGGTGCCGGGGACGTTCGACGTGGTGATGGCGTGCGACAACGCGCTCGCGCACCTGCTGGAGGACTCGGACCTGCACGACGCGGCGAACGCGATGGCGTCGCGGCTGGTGCCCGGTGGGCTGCTGGTGGCGAGCCTGCGCGACAACGCCGCGCTGCTGGAGAAGCGGCCGCGCTTCACGGCGGAGCGGGTGCTGGACACGCCCCTGGGGCGCCGCGTCCTCTTCCAGGTCTGGGATTGGGCGGTGGACGACCGGCAGTACACGGTGCGCCAGTTCATCCTGCGCCAGGAGTCCGGCGTCTGGCACACCACCGAGCACACCGGCGTCTACCGGCTGCTGGAGCGTCTGGAGTTGGAGCGCGCGCTCACGCAGGCGGGGCTGGTGGATCCGCGCTGGTACTCGCCGGAGGAGACCGGCTTCTACCAGCCGCTCATCACCGTCCGGAAGCCTTGAGCGGCGGCAGGCTCCAGACGTCCTCATCCGGCCGATAGACGTTGGCCTGCTTGCCGGACGAGCCATGCGCCTTGGTGGCGAGCAGCCCCGCGTGCCAGAGGTTCTGCTTCAGCTTGAAGACCGTGGAGGGATTGAAGTCCGCTCCCTTCAGCCCCGGCTTGAGGTCTCCGGAGGGGTCCGCGAGGAAGAGGGCCGTGGCCAGCGCGAGGTCTTCCTGGCCCGCGGCCACCGCCAGCTCCGGGAGCGTGAGGCTGCCGCCATGATCCGCGAGGGTGCGGTGGATGAGGCGCACCGCGGGCTGGCGCACGAGGACGAAGCGCGCCACGGCCGCGAGCGGCGCGTGCGCTTGCGCCAGTTGCTTCCGCTTCTCATACCCGGTGGCGGGGTCGAACTGGAGCGCGGCCAGCAGCTCCGCCACGGCCCTGCCTTCGAGGGTCGGCTCCCAGTCCAGGTCCAGCAACCCGAGCGTGCTGGCGCCGGTCGCCGCGTGGCGCCGCGCGCCTTCGCTCGACAGGTCCGACCAGTGGCCCGCGAGCGCTTCCAGCAGGGACTGCGAGGACGGCTTGTGCTCCGCGAGGAAGGCGGCCGCCAGGTAGTTGAGCGGATGGTTGAGCTGGAGCCTGCGCGCGACCGGAGCGCCTTCGAGCAGCGCGGAGGCCTGGCTGACGACGCGGGGCAGCGGTGTCGGGTCCGCGGGAGGCGCGACCTCCACCCAGCGCTTCGCCTCCATCGCGAGGATGCCGACGCCGTTGTCCCGCGCCATGGTCAACGCGGAGCGGTGGATGTCGGAAGCGGGAGCGGGCAGCGCGAGATACGCGTGATGGACGCCCGAGCGGTAGCGGTGGGCCTGTCCCATGCCCTTGACCCAATCCCTGTCCGACGCCTTCACCTCGATGCCCGCGACGAGGATGCCCTCCGGCTGCGCGACGCTGCAGAGGATGTCCGGGCGAGCCCCCTCCAGCGTGAGCCGCGTCATCGGCTCCAGCTCATGGGCGAACGGGCTGTGGACGTAGGACGGATCCGCGTCCACCAGCAGGTGGAGCACGCGCGAGTCGCGCAGCCCGTGCTTCAGCAGGTGGTGCTTCAGCGAGCGGACGACCTGGGCCTCGGGGCTGACCATGCTCAGGCGCGCTTCACGTCCGCCGGGGCGTTGGGATGGCGCGCGAGCATCGCGCGGAGCTGCGGCTGACGGCGCACCAGCTCCTGCTTGAGCAGGTGCGCGATGAGCACGGGCGGCGCGGCGCTCCAGCGCGCCAGGTTCTGCACGAGCAGCGGTGAGCGGTACGTCCGGCCGCAGAGGAGCGACGCCGTCTTGCCATCCACCGGCATGCCCACGAGCGCCCCCAGCGCGCGGCCCTCCGTGTTGAGGATGAGCTCCACCTTCTCCTCCGCGGGGCCGGTGGCGAAGCGCTGGCGCAGCAGCTCGCGCGCGGTGCGGCGCGTGGACTCCGGCACGTCGCGGTCCACGGTGAGCTTGTGGTGCTCCATCAGCCGGCGCAGCGCCCACATGCGGCGGAAGAGGGCCGCCGGGAGCTGCGGGTTGCGCACGAGGAAGCGCCGCACGCCGGTGTCCGCCGCGAAGGCCGCGCGCGCCACCAGCGCCTCCAGCCCCACGGGGTTGCGGTGGTGCCGGGCGATGAGCCTTGCGTGCGCCAGGCCCACGCGTGGGTTCTCCAGCGCGGCCTTGATGACGGCGGGCACCGGGTCGAAGCACAGCGCGGACAGCTCCGGGTCCTCCGCCCCGTGCGCCATCGCGACCCGCTGGTCCTCGGGCAGCGCGTGCAGGCGCGTCTCGAAGAGCTTGCGGAAGTTGCCCAGCACGGCCTCGGGGACCTCCTCCTCGGCGGCGGCGGCTTCGTCATCCGCTTCGGCCGCTTCCGTGTCCGGCAGCGGATCCGCGTCGCGGGTGTCGAGCGAAGGCCCGTCATGCCCTTCCGGGGGCAGGGCTCCTCGGGCGTCCGCATGCGTCGCGGTGGATGCGGCGCGGGCCTGCGGTTGCGTCGGGTCCTGGCGCACGGTGTTCACGGGCGCCGCGGCCTCCGCGCCCGGCAGCAGGGCGCCCTGCGCGACGAGCCGCGTGAGGATGTCGTGCAGCCGTTCCTGCGGCAGTCCCGTGAGCGCGGGAAGGTCCCGCGCCCGCGTGTGCCCGTCCAGGCGCGACAACACGAAGCCTTCCTCCGCGTTCAGGGGAAGGCGTCGCAGGTCCACCGACGGGTTCAACTTGGGCGTCCAGTCGTTCATGCGCGGACACGAGTCTTTCACGACACGCGCACCCCGCGCCTCCCGGACACCCGGGGCTGTCGGCACCGGATTGTTCCGAAGGGAGCCGAACACGGCGGGCTGCGTCGAGGCCTGCCCGGCTGCCTTCCTGCCAACGGTTCTCCTCGGGTTGCCAGGACGTGGGGGCGGACCGGTGTCGTCGCGGGCGCCCAGAATGCGGGTGTGGGTTGACGGGAGGCGGGGAGCGGGACACAACTTCACCTCATGTCCGACCGCATCCAGACCTATGCCGAGTTCTGGCCGTTCTACCTGCGCGAGCACTCGCTGCCGTCGACACGCTGGTTGCACTTCTCCGGGACCAGTCTGGGCGTGTGCCTGGGCGTGACGGCCGCGGTCACCGGGCGGGGGGCGCTGATCCCCGCCGCGCTGGTGGCCGCCTATGGCTTCGCGTGGTTCAGCCACTTCAAGATCGAGAACAACCGTCCGGCGAGCTTCAAGTACCCGCTCTGGTCGTTCATCTCCGACCTCCGCATGGCGGGGCTGATGGCCGTGGGCCAGTTGGGCCCGCACCTGGAGCGCGCCTGGGCTGGAAGGCCCGTGCCGGTCCCGGTGGCCTCGGCGCAGGCCGAGGTCCGGTAGCCGCTCCTGTCGTCAGGGGCTCCGGTGGCGCGCTCTCCTGCGCGGCGCGCACCGTGTCCTCCGCGTGCATGCTGTCGGGCGGGAGTAGCAACGTGCGCCCGGGGTGTCTGGGAATACCGCCTCAGTACTCGCCCGTGCTGCTCACCAGGGTTTCATCCGAGATGCCCACGTGGAACGGCACGGGGATGGTGTCGGCCGGGCGTTGGTCGCCGGGCGCGCCGGGGGCTTCGGAGAGGTCGAAGCGGAAGTCCGTCACGCGCAGCCGCACGCGGGTGCCCTCGGGGACGGAGACCTCCAGGAGGACGCCTTCGGGCGGTGGGGCCCAGTACTGCAGGACAGGGCCCGACTTACGCTCGAGCAGGCGGGCGATGGCGTCCGGCTCCAGCCGGTGGCCGGCCATGGACAGGGCTCGCAGGGGCGTGCCCGGGCCAAGCTGGAGCTGGAGGTGGGGCGCCTGCCGGCGCGACGTCACCCGGAGCGCGAGCCGGCGCAGGCCGTCCCGGGTCTCGTCGTGCTCCACCCGCACGTCCGGCGCCGGGAGGAGCCGCGGGGGGGCGGGGGCCACGCGGACGTCCATCGGGAGCAGGGGCAGGTAGGTGACCAGCCGGCGTGTCGCGGCTTCGTCGCCGAGGAACCCGGAGACCCACGCATCCGGTTGGAAGTCGAGGGAGAACCAGTACGCCTCGCCGCTCGTGACGTCGGTGACGTAGGCGAGGCTGCTGGGGCGCGGGTGCTCCGCGTCGAAGCGCTCCTGGACCACGCCCACGCCCAGCAGCACCCCGGCCAGCGCGAAGGCCAGCGGCGCCACCGTCCGGCCCAGCCGCACGGGCTCCGCGACCGTCTGGGCCAGCAGCAATGTCATCCAGGGCGCGAGCACCACCGTCACCACCGCCACCAGCGCGAGCGTCAGGGCGACGTAGAGGTTGGGCACCTGCGGCACCCACAACAGCAGGCCGGGGAGGGCGCTCGCGGCCAGCACCAGGCGGGTGCGCGGGGACGGGGTCTCCCCCGGTTCGCGCCACCGCCATCCCAGGGCCGGCGCCCCGAAGACGACCGGCCAGATGAACAGGTAGCTGACCCCGCTGGCCACGAACGCGCTGGCGAGCCCCAGCAGCGTCCACGCGATGAGCGCGCCCGCCGCGAGCTCCGCCCGCCGCACCTTGCGCAGGAAGAGGGCCTGGAAGCCGGCCACCGCCGCGAGCGTCAGCGCCAGCAACCCCACGATGAAGAGCGGGCCTTGGTAGGCGTCGCGCTGGGGCAGGGCCTTCAAGCCTCCGTCGACGTGCCGCACGAGCCACCACGCCGCGTGCGCCACCGCCGCGCTCCCCACTGTCGTCGCGAGCAGCGCGCCCAGGCCCATCAGGAGGCCGGATGCCCGCAGCGCGCCCCGCCGCAGGCCCACGGCGACGGCGGCCCCGCAGGCCAGGAGCGCCAGCAGCGCGAGCGGCACCGCCCAGGACGCCGGGTGGTGGACGAGGAGGGGCCCGACGTTGAAGTAGATGGCGTTCCCCGTGGAGGTGGGCTCCAGCGGGTCCTGGCCCAGGTGGCGCGCGAGCGCGAGCATCACCTCGCCGTGATGCTGGAGGCTGTCGAGGTCCAGGTGGGCGAGGTCGTCCAGGCGCGAGTGGTAGCGCATGAACCCGTCGATGAAGCCGAAGTTGAGGCCCGGCTTGCCCGCCCTGAGGAAGATGGTGAAGTCCGTGTCATTGGGCAGCCGCCGGTAGGTTTCGTCGAAGAGCGAGCTTGCCTGCGCGGGGGCCCCGGAGCGCGCCAGGTGTTCAATGAGCCAGCGGCTGTCGGGGCTCGGCTGGAACATCAGCGAGGGGCCGTGCGAGCCGCGGGCCTCGAAGTTGAGGACGACGGCGACCTGCTTCGCCAGCGGGTGCTGGAGCGCGAAGGCCCTGGCGCCGATGAGCCCCGTCTCCTCCGCGTCCGTGAAGACGAAGAGGATGTCGTTGCGGAGCGGGGGGCCGGTGCGGAGCGCGCGCAGCGTTTCGAGCATCGCCGCCACGCCGGCCCCGTCATCCGAGGCCCCGGGCGAGGTGGGCACGGAGTCGTAGTGGGCCACGATGGCGATGGCCTTGCTCCCATCCACGCCCTTCAGGTGGGCGAGGACGTTGTGGACCGTGGCGCCCGGGATGTAGCGGCCCAGCCCGAGGAAGGGGTTGATGGCGGAGGTCACCTGGACCTCCGGCGTCACGCCCGCTTCGCGCACGGTGCGCAGCAGGTACTCGCGCACCTCGCGGTGCGCCTGCGAGCCGACGGGGTGTGGGACCGCCGCGATGTGCTCCAGGTGCGCGCGGGCCCGCCCGGCGGAGAACACCTCCACGGGCGCCGAGGCCGGCAGGGCCGCGGGGGCGGAGGCGAAGTGCAGGGCGAACGCGACGGTGAGCCCGACGAGGGCCACGGCCGACAGGGAGGCGAGGCGCGTGTTCAAGGGACCGCGACCCTACCGGGTTCCCTTGCCGTCCGCAGCGTGGTGGGAGGGCGCGGACCCGACGACGGTGGATCCGCGCCGCGTCCCTGCGTCAGGCCGCGTGCTTCACGTCAGGCGCTGACGCCGACGCCAATGGGGCAGCTGACGCCCGTGCCCCCGACGCCGCAGTAGCCGCCCGGGTTCTTCTGCAGGTACTGCTGGTGGTAGTCCTCGGCGTAATAGAAGGCCGGCGCCGGCAGGACCTCCGTCGTGATGTCGCCCAGCCCCTTCGCGTGCAGCGCCGCCTGGAACGCGCGCTGCGTCTCCTCCGCGGCGCGCTTCTGGGCGTCGTTCGCATAGTAGATGCCGGAGCGGTACTGCGTGCCCGCGTCGTTGCCCTGGCGCATGCCCTGCGTCGGGTCGTGGTTCTCCCAGAACACCTTCAGGAGCTGCGCGTAGGAGACCTTCTTCGGGTCGTACACCACGCGCACCACCTCGTTGTGGCCGGTGAGCCCCGAGCAGACCTCCTCGTACGTGGGGTTCGGCGTCAGCCCGCCCGCGTAGCCCACCGCCGTGGAGTACACGCCCGGCACCTGCCAGAACTTGCGCTCCACGCCCCAGAAGCAGCCCATGCCGAAGACGGCCTCTTCGAAGCCCTCCGGCACGGGCCCCTTCAGCGGGGTGCCCAGCACGGTGTGCTTGGGGGGAACCGGCATCTCCTGCGGACGGCCCGGCAGCGCCTCCTGGGGAGTGGGGAGCTTCAACTTCTTCGGGGACGTGAAGAACATGCTCTAGCTTTAGCCCCGGGCCCGCCGATTTTCACGCCTGGCGCACGGCCGCCCTCCCGCCCCCCGTCCCACCAGGAATGCCCGCCTGCGTGGTCGGTTCCCCAGGACTCCCATGCGCACCCCCCTCTTCGCCGCCCTCTGCCTCCTGGCGCCCACCGCCGCCCTCGCCGCGAAGGACCCGAGATGCGCCGGCAAGCCCGCCGCCCGGGCCGCCCGCTTCTCCGACACCGCCCTGAAGGGGCAGTCCGCCGCGCAGCGTTACGCCGCCTACGTCCAGGCGTGCGCGCTGGACGACGTGGTGTCCCTCACCCAGGGACTCGTCCGGTTCAAGACGGTGAGCAGCGAGGCCCCGGCGTCCAAGAACCCGGAGGTGGCCGCCATGGGGCGCTTCCTGGAGACCTGGGCGAAGCAGCACGGCTTCGCCTTCCGCACCGTGGGCGAGCGCGACGTCTTCGAGCTGTCCTGGGGCGAGGGCGAGCCGCTGCTGGGGCTCGTCTTCCACGGCGACGTCGTCCCCGCCGCCGCGCACGAGTGGAAGCGCCCGCCCTTCAAGCCCGTCGTGGAGAAGGGGCGCCTGTATGGCCGGGGCGTGGAGGACGACAAGGGGCCCATCGCCTCCGCCCTGGTCGCGCTCGCCATGGCGAAGGACCTGGGCCTCAAGCCCCAGGGCCGCGTGCTCGTCATCATCGGCAATGGGGAGGAGAGCGACTGGTCCGGCATGAAGAAGTACGCGGACACGGAACCGAAGCCCACGCACGTCGTCTCCGTGGACTCCGGCTACCCGGTGATGGCCGCGCAGTCCGGCTTCGTCGCGTGGACGCTGGAGGCGCCCGTGGGCCCGGCCGCCCCCGCGCCGAAGGAAGGCACCACCGCGCGCGCCGTGGACGCCGCCTCGGGGGAGTTCCTCACGCAGGTGCCCGGCGCCGCGACGCTGAAGCTCGTGCCCGTGAAGGGCCAGACGCCGGAGGCGGTGCTGGCCCAGGTGAAGGCCGCCATCGCCGCCGAGCAGCCCGCGCGCAAGGGCCTGAAGGCGGACGTGAAGCGCGAGGGCGCTGCCGTCGTGCTCACCACCCACGGCAACGCCGTGCACTCGTCCGTCGCGGACGAGGGCCACAACGCGCTCTGGGACTTGTCCGCCGTGGCCGCGCGTCTGTCATTGGAGGACAACGGCATCGCCGCGATGCTGCGCGTCGTTTCCCGGCGCTTCGACGGCGACCACCACGGCGACAAGCTGGGCGTCGCGTACAAGGACACGCTGATGGGGCCGCTGCTCGTCGCGCCCACCGTGCTGCGGGTGAAGGACGGTGCCGTGTCGCTGGGCATCAACATGCGCCGCCCGCAGGGCAGGGACGCTGCGGCGTTCAACGCGAGCCTGGACGCCGCCGCGAAGCGCGTGGGCGAGGACACGGGTGGGCAGGTGACGGAGGCGAAGGGCCGCTACGTGGGCGACCCGCACGTGGCGGACACGTCCGGCCCGCTGGTCCAGACGCTGATGGACATCTTCAAGCGTCAGCGCAACGCACCGGACGCCGTGCCCGGCTCCATCCGGGGCGGCACCTACGCGCGGCTGTTCCCCCGGGCCGTGGACTTCGGGCCCGCGCTCCCCAACGAGCCCTACACCGGCCACGCCCCCGACGAGTCCATCGCGCTGGAGACGCTGGATTTGAGCACGCGCATGCTCGCGGAGGCCGTGCACACGCTGGCGCTGTCCCCGGCGCCGGACGTGAAGGCCCCGTCCACGCCGTGACGGCCGCTCACGGCGGCAGGAGGCCCCGGGGCGGTGGGACGCGGGGCCAGTGCACGGTGAAGGTCGTGCCCCGCTCCAAATCGGACTCCACGTGCACGCTGCCGCCGTGCACCTGGACGATCTCGTGCACGATGTAGAGCCCCAGCCCCAGGCTGCGCTGCTTGCCGCCCTCCTCCGGGATGCGCGACGCCTTGAACGGGTCGAACAGGCGCGGCAGCAGGTCCTCCGGGATGGGGTCGCCCTCGTTGTGCACGCGCATCACCACGTCCGCGCCCTCGTCGGTGAGCGTGGTGATGACGGGCGTGTCGTTCCTGGCGTGTTGCAGCGCGTTCACCACCAGATTGCCCAGCACCTGCGCCACCCGGTCCGGGTCCCAGTGCCCCTCCAGGTCTCCGCCCTGGACCCGCAGGGACAGCGGGCGCTCCGGGTGCGTCACCTGCAACTCCTCCAGGGCGCCCTGACACAGATCCGTCATGTTCATGCGCTGGGCCTTCATGGGGATGCCCCCGCCCAGTCGGCTGCTCGCGAAGTCGAGGATGTCGTTGATCATCCGGCCCATGCGCGCGGAGGACTTGCGGATGCGGTCCACCGCCCGGCGCGACGTGGGGTCCAGTCCGTCCGAGCGGCCCAGCATGAAGGCCGACGCGTTCACCGCGTGCAGGGGGTTGCGCAGGTCGTGTCCCAGCACCGCCAGCAGCTCCTCGCGAAAGTCGATGGCCTGCTGGAGCGCGGCCTCCGCGCGCTTGAAGTCGGTGACGTCCACCACCGTGCAGCCCACGCCCAGCAGCGCGCCGTCCGCCGTGCGCACCGGGAAGTAGTCCGCCCGCCAGTACCCGCTGCCGCCCCGCCGCGCATCCGGCCCCTCCAGGAGCACGTCCTGCACCGGCTGGCCGGTCTCCAGCACCCGCCGCAGGGCATGCTCGATGGGCTCCACCGCGCCGTCGCGGATCATCTCGCCGGGGACGTGACCCTGGTGCGCCTCCAGGGGCTTGCGGTTGAGGTTCGCGAGCACGTCGTTGACGCGCAGGTAGCGCAGCTGCGTGTCCAGGAACGCGACGCCCACGGGCGCGGAGTCCACGAGCGAGTCCAGCTGCGCCAGCGACCGCTCCGCCTCCCGCCGGGCCTCGTGCTCGCGCGCGTGCAGCTCCGCCTGGGCGATGTGCGCGGAGGCCCGCTGCGCGACGGCGTGGAAGAGCAGGGTGTCCGCGTCGGAGAAGGTGAACGCCGTGCGCGAACCCATGTACGCCACGCCCAGCAGCCGCTCCCCCTCCAGCAGCGGCACGCCGTACAGGGCGCGCAGGTCCTGCTGGCGCAGGGGCTCCAGGAGGACGCGCGGGTCGGTGGCGGCCGAGCGGACGAAGAAGGGCTGCCGCAAGAGGGCCGCCTGCCCCGTCACGCCGCGCCCCATGGGGACGCGCTGGCCCTTCACCTCCCCGGTGCCCAGACCCACCGCGGCGCGCACCACCAGCCCGTCATCCTCCAGGAGCATCACCGCCGCGGCGTCCACGGTGAGCGTGGCCTCCATCAGCCGGGTGAGCAGGCGCTCCAGGAGCGTCTCCATGTCCGGGTCGTCCAGCGTCGCCTCGGCCATGCGGTCCAGGGTCTGGAGGGTGCGCTGCTTCATCTCCCAGAAGAACTTCATCGTCCGGGTCACCACCCGGTCGAGCGCCTCCTCCAGCCGCGTCAGGTCGCCGGGCCTCAGCCGCTGCTCCTGGTCCTCCAGGCGGCGGTGGATGCAGCGGCGCAGGAGCGCGTACTCCTGCGCCACCTCGCCCAGGTCGAAGCCCTGGTCCAGCCGCGCGGCGGCGTGCGCGAGCTGCAGGCGCTCATCCAGGGTCTCCGGCCCCGCGTCCACCGCGTCCGCCAGCGTGGAGAGCAGCTCCGGCAGGTGGTCGATGAGCCAGGGGTCGCGCGTGGGGACCCTCCCCTCCAGGTGCTCGAGGACCGCCTGCTGCCAGTCCCCCAGCAGCGCCTCGTGGTGGGCGCGCAGGAACGCCGCCGCCGACAGGCGGGCCTCGCTGCCCTCGCTCTCCTTCATGGAGCGTGAATCCGGCTCCTGCATCGCCAGTCTCCCCAGGCCCTTGCCCGGCCGCGCCGCCCTGCCGGAAGGGTGCTCATGGTGTCGCCGCCGTGCTTCGTCCCCCCTCTGTCCCGAACCCGCCATGGCGACCCCCGGCCCTCCGGCCCCGGGACGGGCTTCGGACACACCGCCCGGCGTGCCGTTCACCTTCGTGCGCTCGGCGGTGCCGGCGCACGTTCCTCCGCATGGCGCTGGAGGTGCTCGGGTAGGGTGGCGGACACCGCATGCGCACCCTCCTGCTCAACCGCTCCGCCGTGGCCCGCAACCTCCAGGCGCTCCTGCTCCTGGACGACATGCGCGAGGCCTTCCGCACCGACGCGCTGGCCCGCACGGTGGCCCCGCAGCGCGTCCGCGCGCCGCTGCACTCGGAGGGCACCGCGCTGGTGCTCTTCCCCGGCAGCGTGCCCGGCATCCCCGCGTACACCGTGAAGGTGCACGCGAAGTTCCCCGGGCAGACGCCCGCCATCCGGGGCGTGGTGCACCTGCACGACCTGGTCACCGGCGGACTGCTGGCGGTGATGGACTCCGGCCACCTCACCGCCGTGCGCACCGGCGTCGTGGGCGCGCTGGCGGCGGACGTGCTCGCCCGGCCGGACGCGACGCGCGTGGCGGTGGTGGGCGCGGGCCGGCAGGGCGTGCTCCAGCTCAAGCAGCTGCGGCTGGTGCGCACGCTCAGCCACGTGCGCGTCCACGACACGAACCCGGAGCACGCGAACGCGTTCGCTTCGCGCATGTACCAGGAGCTGAACCTGCCGGTGAGCGTGGAGACGTCCGTGGCGGACGCGGTGGTGGACGCGGACATCGTGGTGACGGCGACGTGGAGCCGCGAGCCCCTCCTGCACCCGGGCATGGTGCGGCCGGGCACGCACATCACCGCGCTGGGCGCGGACGAGCCGGGCAAGGCGGAGCTGTCCGCGGCGCTGCTGGCGCAGTCCCTCTTCGTCTGCGACCACCGCGCGCTCAGCGTGGCGTCCGGCGCCGCCGGCGCGGTGGGGCTCTCCGAGGACGCCATCCACGCGGAGCTGGGCGAGGTGCTGGCGGGCCTCAAGCCGGGGCGCACGTCCCAGGAGCAGGTGACGGTGTTCGCCCCGGTGGGCCTGCCCTTCCAGGACCTGGCCACCGCGTGGCACGTCTTCCAGGCCGCCTCCGGCGACGAGGACGTGCCCACGCTGGACTTCGGCGAGTGACGGCGCGCGGGCCGGGCCCGGAAGGCAGCGGGCCCGCGCGGCCGGGGGCCCGCGTCACGCCTTGGCGAGCACCTGCGACAGGCGGACGGCCTCCTGGTGCAGGTCGGTGTCCTCCGACAGCGGCATGGCGAGCACCTTCTGCACCAGCTCCTTGGCCTTCTTCTCCTGGCCCAGCCGCGCCTGGGCGAGCGCCAGGTTGAGCAGCGGCTCCGGGCGCTCCGGGGCGCGGCGGGTGGCCTCCTCCAGCACCGTCACCGCGCGCGGCAGGTGCTTGTCCGCCGGCTCCGCGGGGATGCGCAGCAGCAATTGGCCCAGGTTGTTCGCCGCGCGCCAGCCGTCCGGCGAAATCCCCATGCCCTGCTCGTACGCGGCGATGGCCTTGTCGTACGCGGGCGGCTCCTGGGATTCGAAGCAGGTGGCCTCCGCCATCTTCAGGGACTCGCTGGTGACGCCCAGCGACGCCATGGTCTGGCACAGGTGCCGGGCCTGTTCGATTTGACCGCGCGCCAGCATCAGCTGCGCGAGGTTCGCCTGGGCGTCCGCGTCCTTGGGGCGCGAGGCCGCGAGCGCGGAGGCCGCCTGGTAGGACGTGCGCAGGTCGCGCAGCGCCATGGACAGCACCGTCACGGAGGCCAGCAGGCGCGGCTGGTTGGGCACCGCCTTGAGGCCCTGCTCCAGCACGCGGCGCGCCTCCGCCAGCTTCTCCTGGGAGGACAGCGCGTGCGACAGGCTCAGGTACGCGGGCACGAAGCGCGGCTGCCGGGTGATGACCTCGCGCAGCGTGGCCAGGCCCTCCTCCGTCTTGCCGGCCTCCAACTGCACCTGGCCCAGGCGGTAGCGGAACACGTCCTGCTGGGGCTGGAGCCGCACCGCGTGGGTGAGGGCCTCCAGCGCCTGGGGCGCCTTGTCCTGCTTGATGAGCATCATGCCCCGGCCGAAGTGGGCCTCGGCGCGGTTGGGGTCCTGCGCGAGCACGCCCTGGTAGGCCTTGAGCGCGGCGTCGAGCTGGCCCTTCTGCGCGGCGATGTTCGCGCGCACCAGCCCCGTCTCCGGCGTGGCGCCCTGCGCCTCCGCCTTGGCGAGCAGCGCTTCGGCCTGGGGCAGCTTGCCCTCCACCAGGGAGAGCTTGGTCATCACCACCAGCGCATCGCGGTGAGCCGGGTTCTTCGCGAGGAGCTTCTCGGCCTCGGCCTTGGCCTGGGCGAGCTGACCCGCCGCGAGGAGGGTTTCCAGAGAGTTCATGGGGGAAGTGTCCCCCAGGGTCCGGGGGCTGTCGAGCGACGGGAAAAAGGAAGGGCCCCGTCCGGATGGACGAGGCCCTGGGAAGCACCTTGGAAGCGAAAGCGGTCCGGCGACTACCAGCCGGTCAGCGCGTTCTTGATGCCCTCGCCGACGTTCTTGATGCCCTCGCCGACGTTCTGCACCGCGTTGCCGATGTCCTGCACCGCGTTGCCGACGCTTTCGCCAATCTTGCCCACGTCGACGGAGAAGCCGAACTCGATGCTCGCGCCGATGCCCAGCGCCGCGCCCACGTCGAAGTTGGCGGACAGCTTGCCGTCCTTCAGGCCGACGTTGGCCTCGAACTCCACGCCGATGCCGGCGAAGGCCTCCGCGCCCGCCGTGACGGTCGCGGGCCCGATCTCCTGGGTGACTTCCGCGCTGGCGCGGGCGCCGGCGAAGGCCTCACCGTGCACCGAGGCCGCGGCCTGGCCGTTGAGGGGATCCAACACCACCTGGCCCGTGGCGGTCGCCTCGGCGCCGACGTTGCCCTCCGCGCCCCACTCGGAGCGGCCCAGCGCGGTGTCCGCGTGGCCTTCCACCGAGCCGCGCACCAGGTCCGCGCGAGCCTCGACGGTGCCCTCGGCGCCAATCTTGCCGCTGAGCGGGTCGATGGAGACGTTGCCCTGCGCGCCCACGTCCGCCGTCAGCGCCTGGCCTTCCACGGTCGTGTGGAAGTTGCTGTTCGCGTCGCCGAACGTGTGCTCACCGGACGCGGCGGTCCAGTTCTTGTTCCACTCGCCCTGGGCGACGGTCTGGTCGAAGCGGCTGGTCTCCAGCTGCTTCTGGATGTCCGTGGTGGTGGACTCGTTGGCCTTGTTGCTCGTGGTGACGCGGTTGCCCTGCACGCCACGGTTCAGGTTGATCGTCGCCTCGCCCTGCGCCCGGTTGTGCGTCTGGGCCTGCACCTCGCGGCGCACGTTCGTGCCGTTCGCCGGGGGGGTGGTCGTGGTGTTCCGGAACACGGGGCGGTAGCGGTTGGTCTCGATCGACATGGGATGGTGCTCCGGAGGGCGCGAGGCGCTTGGAAGGCGTGTGACTTGAAGCTTTATCGGCTCAGGGAGTGGGAAAGTTTCCACCCATCTTTTATTCGCCGCTGATCCACGCCGTCCCTCAGGACTCGGATCGCCCGGGGGCCAGGATTCCCCGGGGGTCCAGCACCGCCTTGAGCCTCCGCACCACCTCCGAGGACGCATCCCGCACCGGGGGTGACGCCTCCTGCGCCTGGAGTCCGGCTCGGGTCAGGAAGTACCCGGCCTGGGCCAGCTCGCGGGCGAGGGCGCGGTAGCAGGCGTGGGCGCGGGCGTCCTCGCCCCGGACGTCCCGGTCGTAGGCGAGCGCGGTGACCAGATAGAGGCAGCGGGGCGAGTGGGCGAGGAGGGCCAGGTTGGGCTCCAGGCCGAAGAGGCGGGGGACGCGGTCGGCGATCTCCACGGCGCGCCTGGCCTGGGCGCCGGTGAAGGGCAGGGCGACGGAGCACCAGATGAAGCCGCAGCGGTCCCGGTCCAGGTCGGGGGCTTGCGGGGGCGGGGTGCGCTTGCGCCAGTAGGCCATGGCGAGGTTGGCCTCGCTGGGGACGCCCTGGAAGTGGCTCTCGCCGTCGGGGGGCGGGGGGGCGAAGGTGACGGGGCGGAAGGCGCCCTCCAGGGCCGTGGCCAGCCGGCGCTCCAGGAGGGCGCCAATCTCCGCGTCCGGGGCGGAGAGGGCGCCGCTGATGGCCCAGCGGCCGAAGCCCTCGCGGAACTGGTCGCGGAACGGGTCGGGCAGGGGCGTGCGGCCCACGGAGGCGTAGGGGTACTGCTGGGTGACGCTGAGGGCCTTGAGGTCGTTCCAGAAGAAGAAGCTGCCCTTGAGGGTGCCGTCCAGGGCCAGCGCCTGGAGCCGGTCCACCGCGTCCCAGAGGTACGCGTCGTCGTTCACGGTGCAGAAGAACTCGCGCAGGTAGGGCTGCTTGCGCGCGAGCCAGAACGTCATCCGCGTCACCACGCCCAGCGAGGACTGGCTGAACAGGCCATCCAGCACCGGCCCCAGGCCCCAGCGGAACACCGGGGCGGCGAGCGCGCCGGGGAAGCGCGCGTGGCCCGTCTCCACCACCTCGCCCGTGGGCAGGACGACCTCCAGCGCGCAGACGTGCTGGAAGATGTCCGCGTGGGGGCCGCGCCCGTCGCCCCGCTCCAGCGCGTTGCCCACGAGGCTCGCGTCCGGCGAGCCGCCGATGGTGGTGATGAAGGTGGAGGAGTTCTTCTCGCGCAGCCACGCGTGCGCCTGCCGGAACGTCACGCCGGGCTCCACGGTGAGGTACGCCAGCTGTTCGTCGTGTTCGACGATGCGGTCCATCCGCCCCAGGTCCAGCAGCACGCTGCCGTCGCCCGCGGGCACGCGCGAGCCATAGCCCCAGTTGCGGCCGCCGCTCACCGGGTACACCGGCACGCCGTGCGCCTGGGCGATGCGCAGGCACGCCTGCACCTGGGCGGTGTCCGCCGGCCGCAGGATGGCGGGGATGCGCTGCGTGGTGGCGAAGGTGGCCGTCTGGGCCGCCTCCAGCGCGTCGGGCTCCACGACGACGTGCGCTTCGCCCAGCGCCTCCCGCCACGCGGCCAGGGCCAGCTCCAGCGGCGACCCATCCACCGGGACCTTCGCGTCGGTTTCGTTCACGGGGCGCAGTATGCCCGCGTCGCCCGTCCGGGCGCTGGCCTCCTGGAAGGGGGGCGGCCGGCCGGGCCTGGGGCCGGGAGGGTCGCCGGGCGGACACCGTCGATGGTCGCCCCCTGACGCGTGTTCATCTTCGGCGTGGGGAGGTGTTCATGTTGGGTTTCATCGCGTCACGGACGGGACGGTGGGTGCGGATTCTGGCGGGCACGGGCCTGGTGCTGGGCGGCCTGGGTACGGGTTCGCCCCGGGGCGCCATGGTGGCCCTGACGGGGTTGGTGCCGCTGATGTCCGGGGCCCTGGACCTGTTCCTGCTGGGGCCGCTGTTCGGGCTGCCCGTGAATGGCGCGGACGCGCGGCGCGCCCTGGGACAGCCGGAGGACGCGCCGCTGCTCGACCTGGCCCACGACGGCGGGCGCTCTCCCTACGCGCCGCCCAGCATGCTGCTGCACTAACGGCGCCTTTCAGAACGGCGGCGGAATTGGCTGCGCATGGCCACCGTGCACCGGTCCAGCTCGAAGCGCGGCGCCCTTCCGCAACGGCGGCGGAATTGGCAGCGCGGCGCCATCGTCGCCGCGCCCAGCTCGGCCCGTGGGCGCGCACGTCGGACAGCTCGTAACTGGCACCCCTTTAAACATCTTCGGCATCGGCTCCCTGCGGGGAGGAAGGCGTGCTGGCTGGCAAGCAGGTGTGCGCTGCAAGGGGCTGCTCCATCGGCACGCCCTGCCCCCTGTGCGGACGGTAGCCCCTTGGCCACTCTTGGACTGGAGGTTCTACCGTCATGTTCGATGCCATCGTGGAGCGCTTCCTTGCCCAGAGTCCACTCACCGTCATGGCCCGGGTGGTGCTGGAGCGTGCCTGTGACGCGGCGTGGGTGGATGCGGCGTTCCATGAGCACCGGAGCCGGCAGTATGAGCGCGAGTTGCTTTTCTCCGACATCGTCGACCGAATGAGCCTGGTCGTGCTGGGCTTGCGCCCCTCGCTGCATGCGGCGGCGCAGCGGCATCGACTGCCCGTCTCGGTGCAAGCGCTTTACAAGAAGGTGAACCGGACCGAGCCGGCGGTCCTCAGGGCGCTGGTGCGTGGCGCGTACGCGCGGCTGGCTCCGGTGCGCTGCGCGATGGGCCAGGGGGAAGCGGTTTGCGAAGGGATGGCCGTGCGCATCGTGGACGGCAACGACTTGCCGGCGAGTGACAAGCGCCTTTCTGCGTTGCGTGGCTTCCGGGGCGCCGCGATGCCGGGCCAGTCCCTCGTGCTCTATGACCCGGACCTGGACCTGGTGGCCGACGTGCTCCCCTGGGAGGACGCGCATGACCATGAGCGCTCGCTGCTCCAGCATCTGCTGCCGCAAGTCGAGCCAGGACACCTCTGGGTGGCGGACCGGGGTTTCAGCACGCGTTCGATTCTCCAGACATTCGCCGCCCACGACGCTTTCCTGCTGGTTCGTGAGCATGCACGCAATCCCTCACCGACCGAGGAGCGCCCGCGAAGGAAGGTGGGGCGCATCGAGACCGGCACGGTATTCGAGCAGCCGGTGTCCATTCCAGACGGAGCCAGCGGCCTGCTGCGACTGCGGCGCATCGAGATTGAACTCGACGCGCCGACCGAGGACGGCGAAACCGTCATCCGGCTGCTGACAAACGTCCCAGCGGACCGCAAGGCGGCCACCACCCTCGCCCAGCTGTACCGCACGCGCTGGCGCATTGAATGCCTTTTTGGCCGCCTGGAATCCGTCCTCGAAAGCGAGGCACGAAGCCTTGGCTCTCCCCGGGGCGCCCTACTTGGATTCTGCGTCGCACTGGTGGCCTACGACGTGTTGGCCCTTTTGCAGGCGGCGGTGCAGACCGCCCATCCGGTGTGCGAGGAGAAACCCATCTCCCCTTTCTACATCGCGGCCGAACTGCGCGAGTACTACGGCGGAATGAAGGCCGCCCTCCCGGAGGAAGTCTGGGTGCCATACGAAAGCCAGACATCGAAGCGGCTGGCCCGGACGCTGGTGGAAATGGCAAGGCACGTAGACCCCGTGATGCTCCTCAAGCATCCTCGCGGGCCGAAGCCAGGGAAGAGGAAAGGCTACGCACCAAGCAGTGAGGTGCGCCGGCAGGTCGCGACGTCACGCGTCCTCACTGCCGGCACCGTCGACTACGTCAAGCAAGATGTTTAGAGGGATGCTCGTAACTGGTCGCCCTGCCCCTTGGTGGTGGGATCCGAACGCCACGAGAACCGGATTCCAATGGACCCCGCTCGATGATAGCGAGCATCGGTGCACTCGCGTCAGCGGGGGTGCCCAACGTGGAGCGATTACACAGGAGGGCTTGGCATGTCGCGTATCCGGAGTCAGCAGACGGCGCAGATTGAAGTTGAAAAGACTGGCGAGATTGTTGAGGTCTCTTGCAGTGACCTCACGTGGGAGGCGACGAACGAGGGAGAGAAAGATGAGGGTATGGGGCCGGAATTGCTTCACGTCGCAGAATTTGAAGTCGATGGCATGATTGCGACTTGGAAGGTCTGGGAGTACCCCGCAGGGAAGATTGAGCTTTCTGATCCCCCGGACGTCGTAGGTGGAACTCTGGTACGGGATTTCGAGTTCTCGTTGGTTCCGTAACTACTCCTATCAGGCTAGTGGCATCGGGCTGACCGTCTGGCGGATCAGGAGCGGTGGACACCCCACCACCACGGGGCAGGGCGAGCAGTTACGACAGCTCCAGCTCGGCCCTGGTGGCGCGCACATCGGACAGCTCGGCCCGGTGGAGTGTGCCAGGAGACGCGCGGCAGCCTCCGTCAGCGTGGAGAGTCGCGCCCGCCGATCACCGGGAAGCGCTCATAGGCCCGATTGAGCGCGTCCAGGTGGGCGGGGTTGTCATAATTGAGCGGCGCATCCGTGAGCTTCACAACCCATCCGCCCGACGGCGTGCGCTGTGCCCGCGTGAGTAGGTCGGCGTCGCGAGCAGGATCCGGGAACCCGATGGCCTGCGCGGCAGCAGCAGACCAATAGTTCAACCACCCGAGGAAACAGGGAATCTCAGGCGCGGGGAGGTTTTCTGGAAGACTGAGCATGGGAAGCCCACGGGGTGAGCGCTCCGGTCCATCAGCGGAGCGGCGAAACTGATCCCCGACTTCCGAGCCGTAACCATACCGGGACGCATGCCCCCAGAACGAGCGCGCCCCCTCCGCCACGGCCTCAAGCATAGCCGCCGCTGCCGCGATCACAGGCTCGTCTAGTGGCAACTTCGCACGAACGTCGAGTTGCGGCTGACCGCCCGGGCTGAGGAGTGCTGGGCTCTGTCTCCCCGAAATCGTCACGGGGTAACTCTCGTCCCCGTTGCACAGAAGAGGGATTCTCCCGTCCTTGATCCTTTCTATGAGCCACGCGTCGCGCTGCGGCAAGGCGATGGGGCGCCCGCTTTCGGAGATCCTCCATGCGAGGCGCAAACCCGGAAGGGCCTTTTCCATCCCATGGATGAGATCGAGCGCGCGGCCGTCTTTGCCCACGAGCGCAGGCGCGTAGACGATAAGGGTGAGGGCTCTAGGCTTGGTCATCGTGTGCACCCCGTAACGACGACATTGAGCCCCGGAAGCGCTTCGCGCAGCGCGTCTTTATGCGCTTGCGTGCTCACCCCAACGACGAAGTCGTATCCACAGGCCCGCGCAGCTGCGAGTTCCTTGGTCAATTGCTCCACCTCCTTCTCAATCTCCCGCTCCTGGATAAAGTCAGGGTAGGTGTCAAATCGATGGGTCTTGATCTCCCACAGCACACGTACGCCGACTTGCAGCGCATCGAAGCGCTCACCGCCCACGAATACGTCCATGCCGGGATAACGGTTGGGCGGAAACTGATCGGCGCACTGGTTATGCGGGACATCTTCGCCCGCGTGCCGCACCGGGAAGGGTTCGCACGACGGACGGCGCAGTGTGGTTTCTGGCGGTGGAGGGAAGATGTCTCCGGTGGGTGATCCCTTTGGCTTTGGCGTTCGCTTCGCTAACGGTTCCTGAGCGGGCTGCGTTTGAGCCTTGGGCTTCGCGCGCTCGCGGGACGCGTTCCGTTGATAAGCATCAATCCCCTCCTGGATGGCGGCGGCTACCACCACCGCGCTGATAGCAATCACTGCACCGACGACGATCTCGGGTGCCGCGAAAACACAGAGGGTCACGACTGCGGGAGCGGCTGCATCCACCGAGGCGACAGCGCATCTTTTGGTGACATCCCGAAACCTGACCCTGTCGCGGTCGAGAGCATGAAAGCACCGCTGCGCAAGGATTGGCCACTCGTTGGAGGCTTCCCGCACCACGCATTTCCCATCATCCGTCCACGGATACTGCGCCGCCCGCTGAAGGTTCGCGAGTCTCGGACTCGGGGGACTCGGGTCCTCCAACTCTCCCGGGCTCGGATCCATCGTGGCGCAGGCCGAGAGCAGGAGCAGGAGCAGGAGCAGGGGGGCGCTGCAAGTTCGCGCACGCATGGCCACGTTCTTTCAATCAAGCGAAGTGCTGCGGGTCACGGCTCCGGCTCTCCGATGGAGCATATCAGCACGCCCCAACAGCGAGAGCCGATGGAAGAGCGCTCGTCCGACAGCGCCAGCTCTGGCCAGTGGCGCGCACGTCGGACAGCTCCAGCTCGGCCCCGTGGTGCGCGCCAGGACGGCAGCCATCGTCGCCGCGTCCAGCTCAGCCCCGGTGGCGCGCGCGTCGGACAGCTTCAGCTCGGGCCGGTGGAGCACGCCCGCAGCTTAACAGCCATCGTCGCGGCGCCGCTCAGGCTGGGACCCGTGTCCCGCGTGTCAGACGCCGCCAGCCGAGGGCCGACGTGATAACTTCAGCCCTTCGCTTGGCTTGCGCCCTGGGAGGGCTTCACATGCCAGAGGATACGAAGACGCGGCATCGGGAACCGCTGTTCCTTGAGAGCGACCCCAGGTTCGTCTACGCGAGAGACAAGCGACGCGGTGACGATGCCCCCTTGGTCTTCTTGCCCGACGGCGGAGCGGAAACGCTTCGGTCCGATTCCAGGGAGGGCCATCTCTGGTGTCCCTTCCCAGGCTGCGGCGTTCGCTTCGTCACCACCCGGAGCGGCAAGCGGCGGCACTGCTTCGTCCATGAGTCTGGGGCGCGCGAGTCAGTCGATGTCCATCACCCCGAAACCTACTTCCACCTGCTGGGCAAGGATCTTGTGTTCCAGTGGGCGCGGCAGCGTTACCCCAGCGCTCAGGTTCAACAGGAAGTGAAGGTCGAGAACGGACAACAACCCGATGTCCTGGTGACCCTGGGGGGGCGCCGGTTCGCCTTCGAGATCCAATACTCGGCCCTTGCTCCAGAGGAACCGCAGCGACGGCACAAGGGCTACCGCGATCTCGGCATCATCGACGTTTGGTTGTTGGGCCATCGTCCCCCGCACCTCGTGAACGCGCGGCACCACTCGGAAGAATTGCCCTTGGTAGAGATGGGCCAGGCTCAGCGCCGCCTCATCGAACTCGGGGCGCAGTGCTTTTGGATCGCTCCCGAGGGAATGGAGGGGGGAGCCATCGCAACAGCTTGGACGATGAGCCGCCGTCAAGTGCATCAGCCCACCTTGAAGACGAGTGACGAGCGGCACAGGTTGCCCTTGACGATGGCGTGGGATGAGTGGACATGGCAGCACCCTCCCTCCCAGAGCGACAACCTCATGCACTTTGACGCGGACGCCCTCTCTGAATGCAGCCTTGAGGGGCAACGCTTCGTAACGCCGACACTGCGGCGGCTATGGGAGGAACAGGCCAGGATTGACGCGCTCACCTCGCAGCGCATCGACACTCTCAGGCGTGAGGCGGAAGCTCAGCGACCCACACGCACTGATCCACCTCCCCGAGCGGATCCGCCTACGGCGCAGGGCTCGCTGTTCCCGCAGGGCAGTTCCACGGAGGATGGAACCCGAGAGGATCTACGCAAGAGGCCCGACGCGCCCAGCGCGCACAGCATCCACTCGACGCTTGCAGCCCTCCAGAAATACCCCTGGTTCATCGTGAAAACGCGCACGCTGGACTACTTCACGCGTGCCGAAGAGATCACGTTCGAGGTACGCGACAAGATCCAAGTGGGTAGCCAGGAAGGCACACGGCGGCCGGTGGGCTCCATGGAGGAGGGGATTGCCTGGGTCAAGAACGGGGGGCATGAGGTGATCGTGCTTGATCAGGAGGTGGTGAGCCTCAAGGGATCGCCTTTCATGTGGGCGCCGCCTATCCCGCTCAACTGGACTCTTGACGGGACCGCTACCCGCCGTCGCTGGTAGGCGGCGCCTCCGTACCTCGCCCCGGTTGCGGCCCAATGTGCTGGGCACAGTGGAAGCCCAGCGCGTCGGACGCTCCAGCTCGGGCCAGGACACGCGCGTCGGACAGCGCCGCTTCCCCCTTACGGCAACACACTCCTAGCTAGCGCGTGCTCACCTGGAAGGGGATGTCGAGCGCTCCGAACGGCTCTCCGGACTCCGCGTCCACCAGCTTCACCTGGAGCGTCACCGCGTCCTCGCGGCTCGCCACGCCCTGGAAGTAGAGGAAGCCCTCCAGCGTGCCGCCGGGCTCCAGCGTGCCCTCCGGCAGCGCGTTGTTGATCATGTCCTCGGTGGGCAGCGGCTCCTGGCACTGGGGCCGGGCGTAGAGGTACGGATCGTAGAACGGACTGCCCCAGGGCCCGTAGTACGGCGGCACGAAGCCCCGGCGAGGGCGGTAGCCGTAGCCGTAGGCGGAGCCCACGCCCACGCCCACCCGCCAGCGCCCCGCGGGCGCGATGACGGCGCTGGAGGCGTCGGGTGCTCCGGCATCCCGGGAGGACACGGCCTTCTGGAGCGACAGGGGCGCGAGCGCGGTGTAGCGGAAGCGCGACTCCGCCCCCACCAGCGCGAAGCCCGGGTACTGGAGCTTGAGCGCGCGCTCCCCCTGGTTCTCCAGCCGGACGTAGACGGGCGTGAGCCGGCGCTCCAGGTCGGACGGGTAGCCCCGCCACGCCGAGCCATCCGCCACGAGCCGCACCCCCGCCTGCTCCGTGACGGCGCCGCTCTTGCCGTCTTGAAGGACCCCCGCCTCCGGCGAGGGCCGCAACTTCGTCTCCGCCGCGCAGCCCGCGACCAGCAACAGCGCCGCGGCCCCCAGCCCGTGTGCCCGCATGATGGACCTCCTGGGGTTTCAAGTTAGGGCCCGCGTCGTCCGGAAGACGACGCCCGCCCCGCCCCACCCCGGAGGCCGTCCAGGCAGTCACGCCCTCAGGGCTGCGGCGTCACGGCTTCGGCGGCGGCCCCGGGCCACGCGGCGGAGGTGACGAAGCCCCAGTCCTGGTGGCGCGCCCAGGTCTCGAAGGTCTGCCAGCCCACGCGCGGGAAGCTGTTGCGCAGGGTGAGGATGTCCGCGTGGTAGCCCACCCGGTCCAGCCAGTCGTACATGCGCGCCAGGTCCTCGCTCTGCCGCGCGAGCTGCTCCAGCGGCACCTGCTCGTAGTGGATGCGGTGGCCACTCACCATGGAGAGCAGCGCGGAGGACTGCTGGCCCGTCACCTCGTCGGAGGCCACCTCGATGCGCTCGCCGATGAACTTCTCCGGGTCCTCCAGGACGTGCTGCGCGAAGCCGGCCAGGTCGTCCACCGCCACCATCTGCAACCCGCGCGACGCGGGCAGCCCCAGCGCCAGGTGCCCCGCCCCCAGCGCGTCCCGCGTCGGAGGGTGCAGCAGGTTCTCCATGAAGAAGGTGGGGGCCAGGATGGTGAAGGGCATGTCCATCCGCCGCAGGTACAGCTCCACGCGGTGCTTGCTGTCGAAGTGCGGGACGCCGGTGAGCTGATCCGCGCCCGCCACGGAGGAGTACACGTAGTGCCGCACGCCGGAGCGCTTCGCCGCGTCCGCCAGGTTCATGCCGTGGTGGGTCTCCGCGTCCGGGCCGCCGTCGCCGAAGGGCGTGGCCATGGCGTAGACGGCATCCACGCCCTGGGTGGCCTTCAGGAGCGCGTCCACGTCGTCGAAGTCGCCCTGCACCAGCCGCACGTTCTTCTCCTGGAGGGCGCGGGCCGTGGAGGCGTTCGGGTCACGCACCAGCGCGACCACCTTGTGCCCCCGGTTCAACAACCGCCGGACCACCGCGCCCCCCTGCTGGCCGGTGGCGCCCGTGACAAGCACGGTGATGGAGAAATCCACGGACATGGGTTCAGACCTCCGGACGCGACGTGTCACGAGAAGGTGGGACCGCTCCGCACCGTTGGCGAGGTCTGGAAGTCGTACGCTGCCCCCCGGACACAGGCTCCCGGGGCAGGCAGGCAGGCCCGGAGGGGCAGGCCAGGAAGCAGGCGGGCAGGCGCGCCGCGTGGCATCTTCCAGGCACCCCATGAGCAAGCGCGACGCCCCATCCCCCTCCGAGCTGGTTTCCGCCGCCCAGGCCCTCGACGCGGAGCTGCTGCGCTTCGAGTCCCTGGCGGGCCAACTGGAGGAGGCCCCCCTGAACTCGGAGAAGCACCTGGAGCGCGCCTCGCGCATGCTCAAGGACCTGGCGGACCTGGACGACGCGCTCCGGCTGCGCGTGGGGGCGCTGGTGCAGGCCATCACCGGCGTGCGCACCCGGCAGCAGACGCAGGCGGACGCCGTCAACGCGCGCGCGCAGGAGCTGCAGCGGCGCACGGAGGTGTTCAAGGACCTGCTCACCCGCTACGGGGGCCTGGGGCAGAGCGCCGCGGACCTCAACGGGCGCATGCAGCAGTTCGCGGCCCTGCGTCAGCAGGAGTCCCGCACGCCGGAAGAGGACGCGCAGCTCACGTCCGTCTTTGGCGCCCTCCAGGAGCGCATGGCGGAGGTGGCGGACGAGGCGGCGACCCTGGCCGGCGCCGCGGAGGCGGAGCACTTCTCCGACATCGCCCGGCAGGCGGATTCCCTGAGGCAGCAGCTGCTGTCCGCGCGCAACAAGCTGGGCCTGCTGCACCAGAGCCTGTCGTCGAACCCGTCGTGAGCCCGGCGCGCGGCGCTCAGCTCAGGTAGGTGGGCTCGAAGTCGTCCGGACTGTCGATGGGGCGGCGCCCGGAGAAGCCCGCCTGCAGGTCGTGCCAGTGCGTGACGCTCTTCTCCCCGAAGCGCCAGCACAGGTACACGGGCTCCTCCCCGCGCCGGGCGTGGAAGTCCACCAGGCCGTCCGCGCCCTTGATCTCCAGCCCCATCTCCTGGAGCGGCCCCAGCTCCGCGCGGATGCGCTCCAGCAGGGCGTCGCGCTCCTCGCGCCAGGCGTGGGTCTCCTGGGTTTCGGGGGCGGAGCCCAGGGCGTCCAGTCCCTCCGCCAGCTTCTGCACGCGCTCCACCCAGGGGCGCACGCGCCCGAAGGTGTTCGACAGCAACGGCACCAGGCGGTTGGCCTCTTCCACGCTGAAAAAGCGCATCGGGGCGACAGCATGCAGTGTGCGCCCTCCGCTGGCCATCACCATCCCCGGAGGGGCGCGCATGCCGGTGGGCCGGGCCGCCCCGTGTCGGAAACGTGTCAGCGGGCTGGGCCTGGGGGCGCCTACCCGCGCCGCAGGGAGGCCAGGTGCTCCAGCAGCCAGCGCCACGCGGACTCCCGCAGGGGGAAGGCGGCCTCGCGCGCCTGGAATTCCGGGGAGTGCTCCGCGGCGCAGCGCCCGGTGTCGTCGCTGTCCCGGTCCGCGTCGCTGGAGGCCATGTCCGCGTGCAAGAGGGCGTGGAAGACGAGGTAGTCCACGACGAAGGCGGGCACGTGGGGCTTGTCCAGGGCGGGGTGGAGGCGCACCTCGCGCAGGCGCGCGTCATAGCCGCCCAGGTGGATGGTGCGGCGCGTGCGGCGGCCCGGGCGGCGGGCCCAGCCCACCTCCACCCCGTGCACCCGGCCGTCGAACCAGGCCGCGTCCAGCCGGGCGTGCACGGCGCGCAGGTCGAAGCACCGACCCCGGCTGCGCAGCGGGGCGCCCGGCCGGCGCTCCCGGCGCACCTGGTCCTGGTGCGCGTGGCTGAAGGCCTCCAGCACCTCGCCGGCGCCCGCCTCACCGGCCACGTACCCGGCGATGGCGCGCACCACCGGCTCCGGTGCGTCCAGGAAGAGGTGGTGCATGCGCAGCCGCACGCCCTCCGGCAGCCGGCGGAAGCTCACCAGCGTGGCGCGGTTGTCCGTCAGGCGCAGGTGCACGGGCAGGCCCAGCAGTGCGGACACGCGCCGGGCCAGCGCCGCGGCCCGGGGCAGGGCGTCCTCGCGCGAGGGCAGCCGCGTGCGCCCGGGCGCCGGGGCGCGCTCGGGCGACGGCGCGTCGAACATCGCCAGTTGTCCGGGCGGCGGACGCATGCCCGCAAGCTATGCCCTGGGCCGGCCCGCTGGCCAGGAGGATGCCAACGCCTTCGCCACCCGGTGTCGGGCGTCCCACGTCCCATCCCACCCGGGCGCGGCGCCAGGCGTCAGGCCTTGGGCGGCGTCTCGAAGCGGCCCGCCAGCGACGCGAGCACGGCGAGCAGCTCCACGGGCTCCACGGGCTTGGGCACGTGGCTCTGGAAGCCGGCGCGCAGCACGCGGGTGCGGTCCTCCGAACGGGCGTACGCGGTGATGGCCACGGCCGGGGTGCGGCCGCCGTCATCGGCGGGCAGCGCGCGCACGCGTTCGATGAAGCCGTAGCCATCCGTGCCCGGCATGCCGATGTCGGACACGAGCACGTCCGGCCGCTCCGCCTGGAGCACCTGGAGTCCCTCGGCCGCGGAGCCGGCGGTGAGCACGAGCGCGCCGCTGTCCTCCAGGAGGGTGCGCAGGAGCTCGCGCGCGTCCTCTTCGTCATCCACCACGAGCACGCGCACGCCGTTCAGCTCCGGCGGGTGGACGGGCTCCGTGCCCGGGCCGGACGGGAGCCGGAGGGGCGGGGGCAGGGCGGCGTCGCGGTGCTGGATGATGGACAGGGGCAGGCGCACGGTGAAGGTGGCGCCCTGGCCGTCGCCCGCGCTGGCGGCGGCGACGGTGCCGCCGTGCATCTCCACGAGGTGGCGCACGATGGACAGCCCCAGGCCCAGGCCGCCCGTCTTGCGGGTGGTGCCGCTGTCGGCCTGGCGGAAGCGCTCGAAGACGTGGGGCAGGAAGGCCGGGGAGATGCCCTGGCCGGTGTCCGCCACGGTGAGCTCCACGAGCGAGGCCCGCCGCTCCACCACCAGCCGCACGCGGCCGTTGCGCGGGGTGAACTTCACCGCGTTGGAGAGCAGGTTCCACACCACCTGCTGCAGCCGCTGCGGGTCGCCCATGACGCTGCTGGAGGAGTCCACGGTGGCCTGCACCTGGACGCCGCGCGCGTCCGCGGCGGGGCGCACGGATTCGAGCGCCTGCTGCACCACGGTGGACAGGTCCACCGGCTCCACGTCCAGCTTGAGCTTGCCGGACACGATGCGGCTGACGTCGAGCAGGTCCTCGATGAGCTGTCCCTGCGCGCGGGCGTTGCGCTCCATGGTCTCCAGCGCGCGCGCGCGGCGGGACTCGGGCAGGTGGCCGGTGCGCAGCAGCTGCACCCAGCCCAGGATGGCGGTGAGCGGGGTGCGCAGCTCGTGGCTGACGGTGGCGAGGAATTCGTCCTTGAGCTGGTTGGCCACCTCCGCCTCCTGGCGCGCGGCGCTTTCGCGGGCGAGCAGGGCCTCGCGCTCCACCTCCGCCTGCTTGCGGTCGGAGATGTCGATGACGCTGCCGATGTAGCCCAGGAAGCGCCCGTCGGCGTCGAAGCGGGGCGAGCCGCTGTCGACGGCCCAGCGGTACACGCCGTCCCCGCCGCGCAGCCGGTAGTCCAGCCGGAAGGGCTGGTGGTTCGCCGTGTTGGCGGCGAGGAAGATGTCCCGGGTGCGCTCCATGTCGTCGGGGTGGATGGCGGCGAGCCAGCCCAGGCCCAGGCCCTGGACCTCCGTCTGTCCGGTGAAGGCGTACCAGCCGCGGTTCATGTACGTCGTGAAGCCTTCCACGTCCGTCACCCAGAGCATGACGGGGGCATGGTCGGCCATGTTTCGGAAGCGGGCCTCGCTCTCGCGCAGGGCCTCCAGCAGCCGCTCGCGCTCCAGGGTGGCGGCCCTCGCTTCGGTGATGTCGCGCGCGGCGGCGTAGATGAGGCCCTTCTCGGGCAGGGGGCGCGCCGCCCAGGCCAGCCACTTGTAGCCGCCGTCCTTGCAGCGGTAGCGGTTCTCGAAGCGCAGGGTGGGCAGGCCCTGGGACAGCTTGTGCAGCTCCTGGAGGGTGGCCTCCCGGTCGTCGGGGTGGACGAGGTCCAGGAAGGGGAGCCGGTACAGCTCCGTCTCGCTCCACCCGAGCACCTGGACGAAGTGCGCGTTCACGCGCTTGAAGTACGCGTCCGTGCCCGCGATGCAGAACATGTCCGGGGACAGCTGGAAGAAGCGCTCGCGGTCCTCCGCCTCCTTGCGGCTGCGCTCGGAGCTATCGAGTTCGAACTGGGACACGGCCCCGCGCTGCGCGGTGTCGATGCGGGTGCAGAGCGCGCGCACCTGCGACAGGGGGACGTGGAGGTCCTGCTGTTCGGCGCGCTCCAGGATGCAGTCGCGCAGCAGCCCGTACTCACGGGCCACCAGGGTCACGTCGCAGCCCAGGCGCAGCCGCTGGCGGCCGTGGGCCTCGGAGGCCTCGTTGTGGTAGCTGGGACGGAAGTCGTCGCCGGAGTCCTTTTCGACGACGTCGTGGAGCTCGTCGATGAAGGCGGGCAGGGCGTCGACGAGCTGCTCCCGCGTCAGCCGGGAGGCGCCGGGCAGCAGGGTGATGCGGGCCAGCCAGTCCTCCACGAGGGCGTCGCGGTCGAACTCCAACAGGTCCGCGAGGGACAGGGACACGCCGCCCTCCGTGGGCGTCCGTCCGTCCGCCGAAGGACCCCGCTCCTGTGAACCCGAGGAGGACATGAGTGTCTTAAGAGGTGCGGATGCCCGCCGCGCGATGCAGGGGCGGACAGCCGGACCCCTGCCGCCTCGCATGCCGGGCAGTCAGGGGAGCCGAGTCAGCGCACCGCCAGGATGCGGCCCCGTCCGTCGATGCAATAGACGGCGCCCCCATCCAGGATCTCCGCATCCAGACCACAGCGCGTGAGGTCCGGGATGAAGGAGACGAAGAAGAGCCCCTCCTGGGAGCGGAGCACCCGCGTCTCGTAAGTGCCCCGCCGAGACAGACACTCCGCGATGCGTTGATCGCGAGCGTTGGTCTGGACCTTGCGCCCCGGGGGCAGGAAGTCGTTCAGCGCGAGCGTGAGCGCCTCCAGCATGGGGCCCGGAAGGTGGGTGGCATCATCGAAGGCGTCCGGAAAGCGCACCTGGGCCGCTTCCTCCGGGGACGCGCGCGGGGTCGGAGGGAGCTTGTGGTAGCCCAGCAGGCTGCATCCTCCCAGTCCCAAGCCCAGGAGACCGAGGCAGAGCGCGCGGAATCCGTGCGGAATCATGGCAACCAATCCTTTCCCTCGAAGGCCTTGAATGCGCCCCAATGGCCTTCCGCCCTACCAATGGGAATCAGATGTACAGCTCGCGATCCCAGATGCGCCCTGTCTCCTGTTCGAAGAACCGGGACGTGCCCAGCGGGGACCAGCCCTCGGGTCGCAATGCGCCCATGTCCCGGTCGGAGGGCAACGGATTGTGGGGATGGCTGTGGGCGGGCCCCAGCAGGACGACGCGCCGATGCCCCAACTCGTCGAGCTTCCGGGGAACAAGGCAGTACTTGCGGCCATCGGGCCCGTCACCGCCAATGTCGGAGAGGAAGCTGAGGAAGTAACCCTGCTCCTGCTCCGAGTAGTAGTGCAGCGCGCAGTACTCCTTGCCGCGCTGGCCATGGGTCGCGTCCGCGCCCGGCTGGGCGGTCATCAGCTCACATGCGGCGGCCGCGAGGGCCTCGGTGCCCTTGAAAGGGCCCGCCAGCGGCCCCTCCACCTGGAGCGAGCCGTCCGCCAACTCCTGCACCCTGACGGCGGGATTGGGCATGGCGCATCCCAGGAGCAGCCCCATCAGGCACCACACCTTCAGGCACCACACCTGGCTTCGCGCGCTCACCGGGCCCCTCCCATGGCAGCGCTACAGCCCCAGGTACATGAGCAGCGCGCCCAGGTCCGCGTCGGACAGGGCCTCCGTGCTGTAGGGAGGCATGTTGCCGCCCACGCCGAAGAACTGACCGTGCCGCACCTTCTCGATGACCACCCGCGCGTGCGGGATGCCTGGGAAGAGCCGGTCGTAGTCCTGCGTCACCTCCGGCAGCACCGACGCCAGCTCCGTCAGCCGCCCCTCGCCCGTGTGCGTGGCGCCGTGGCAGTTCTGACAGGCCGCCCGGTACACCGCTTCACCGCGCGCGGTGTCGCCCCGGGGCACGTCGTCGATGTCCTTCACCACCGTGAACGGCAGCGCGGGCGCCTGCGCGTCCGGGCTGATGCTCGCCAGGTATTCGTACAGGGCCCGGGAGCGCGGGTCCTCCGGCTCCAGCTTCGTCACCCCGCGCATGAAGTTCACGTAGCAGAAGTTCACCGCGTCCAGCAGGTGCGTCTCATAGCCGCCCCACCAGTTGGGCCGCGCCGTCACGTTGTGCAGCGTGTAGCCGGAGTCGATGCGCCCCGCGGGCGCCTGCGGCGTCGTCACGTGACACGTCGCGCACGAGAAGCGGTTGAACGTGCTCTCCGACAGCCGGGCGTCCTGGAACAGCTGCTCCCCGAAGTCCGCCGCGGCTACGGGCTCCTCGCCCCCGTCGCAGCTGGACAACACGCCCACCAGCAGCACCGCCACGCCCCACTTCATGGCGCCCCCCGCAGCAGGCTCACCGAGTCCGGGAAGATGCCCATCCGCACCGTGGACACCACCGTGCCCTCCGCCACGTCCACGACGTGCAGCGTGCCCGGGCCCACGTGGTCGCCCTCGCACACCACCAGCCCGTGGCGCTCATCCGGCGTCAGCATGAACTGGTGCACGTTGAGGCAGCCCGCCTGTGACAGCTCCAGCGTGCGCTGCACCGTGGACGTCGTCGGGTCGATGACCGCCACCGCGTCCTCCTGCTGATAGGGCAGGTACAGCGTGCGCCCGTCCTTCGTGAACGCGCCGAACATGGGCGACCCGCGCAGGTACACCGTGCGCTCCGGGTTCATCGCGCGGGTGCCGGGCTCCAGCACCTGCACCTGACGGCTGGCCAGTGAGCTGACCCACACGTCCCCCGTCGTGGGCGACACCGTGAGCGCGTAGGGCTGGTGACGCGGGTTCGTCGCGGTGCCTGCCCCGGGCGCCACCTTCACCCGCGTCACCGGCGTGCCCTCCGTCGCCAGGTCCACCAGCGCGACCTCGTCCGACCAGCAGGCCACGTAGGCCGTGCGCTCATCCAGCGACAGGCGCACCGCGTGCGGCGCCGGGCACACCTTCACGCGCGCCTTCACCTCCATCGTCTCCGCGTCGAGGATGGCCAGCCGCGCCATCATCTCCTCCTCCGTGCCGCCCTTGCGCGCCACGTCCGCGATGCGAAGCAGGTCGAAGTGCGTCTGGTACAGCGTGCGCCCGTCCGCGCTGACGATGACGTCGCCCGGGTTGCGGTCCACGCGCGCGGAGGCCACCAGCCGGTTGTCCTTCGCGCTCAGCTTCAGGCAGTACCCGTCCGCCGTGCCGGTGCCGTGCGCGCCGTGCGGGCCGGAGCCTCCGCCGGGCACGTAGTTGGAGATGCCCACGTAGTAGTAGTCCCCCATGGGGGACACCGCCGTGTGGTGCGGCCCCTCCAGCTCCACCGGGTTGAGCCCTACCGGCACGCGCGCCAGCTCCCTCCAGTCCGGCTGGCCCAGGCCGGCCAGGTCCAGCAGGCTCACGGAGTCATCCAGGCTGTTGGTGACGAGCAGCCGCCCCTCCGGCCCCGGAGGCGCCACCGTCGTCCCACTCCGCGTCCACGGCGTCTCTTCCGCGTACGTCAGCGCGGGCACCTCCAGCGGGCCCTCCGCCTTCGTCCCCTCGCCGTCGCACGCGCCCAGCGCCAGCGCGCAAAGCCAGACGGCGCGCCTCACCGTGCACCCGCCACGCCGAAGGACACCGGCTGCGCCAGCGTGTACGGCCCCTCCGTGATGCGGTTCTGCACCAGGTACGCGCTCATCACCTGCACCGACAGCGCCTGTCCCGCCGCGTCGCGCAGCGTCCGCCAGGAGCCGTCATCCAGCTGCCACTGCAACTCCGATGTCAACAGCTCCAGCGGGCACTGCCGCCCCGGTACCTGCACCTTCACCCAGTACAGGTCCCCCGTGTACGGCGGCAGGTGCGCCTGCGCCGCGGGCAGCACCAGGCCGCCAAGCCACGCGAGCACCGACCGGCCTGACTCACGAGGCCGCGCCACCGGAGAGGGCCCGCCGCGCCCCGGGGGCTGCAACGACGCGCGCAGGGGCGAGGTCCACCGCCACAGCGGCGCGGCTTCACTCGTGACGTACGTCTGGCCGGCTTCGGGCGACAGGAGCGTCACCGCGCGCGAGCTGTCCTGGGGCCTGCTCTGAGCATCCACCAGCGTGCGCCACGCCTCGTCCGTGGCACCGCCCGCGTACAGCGGCTCTCCGCACTCGGGCTTCGGGTCCTCGTCGTCACCGGAGCAGGCCGTCAGGCCGAGCAGCGCGACGGCGGCGGTGCTCCAAAAGAGGGAGGGCGTCTTCATGGTCGGGAGTCCTCGCGCCGCCGGCCGCGGCGCCACAGGGGGAGGAGGAAGAGGAGCGGCAGCAACGCATTCGCGGGCGCGGCGGCGCAGCCCGACTTGGGGGGCGTCCTGGGGCCATCACCGTCGGGGGACGTGCCCGCGTCGCCGGGGGGCACCCCGCCCGCGTCGACCGGGGACGTGCCTGCGTCGGACGCGCCGGCGTCGGGGATGCCGTCCGGGTAGAGCGGCGCGCCAATCGTCTCCGCGAGCTGGGGCCAGCGCGAAGGGCACAGCTCCCGCACGGGCGTGCCCGCCGGGCACTGGTGGCTGCCCTGGATGTCCTCCAGGCTGAAGAGGGGCTCCCAGGTGGTGCCCTCGTCATGGCTGCGCGCCAGCGACCAGTCATGGAGCCACGGCGAGCCGCAGCCGTAGATGACCTCCCCCACGCGCGTGACGCACGCGTTGCCGGTGGGCAGGGTGAGCTTGTCGAAGGCCCCGCCCGCCCGGCTCCGGAAGAAGGAGTTGTAGGTGGACACCCACGCGGTGCCCCCGTCGGCGGAGACGTCCATGTTGACGAAGACGTCGTCGATGCCGCTGCCCGAGCGGTCGGTGAAGGTGCGCCCGCCGTCCGTGCTGTGGAGGATGTGCGTGGCGCCCTGCGCGGACACGCGCGCCCAGACGCCCAGCGCGTCCACGGGGTCCGTCGCCGTCACCACGAAGTCGAACGGACGCACCAGCGCCGGGAACACCTGCGGCGCCTCCTCCCACGTCTCGCCCGCGTCGTCGCTGCGGAACAGGTACATGCGCGCGGCGTCGGACCCGGACACGTAGAGCGTCGTCGGGGCGGCGGTGGACACGCGCACCGACGAGAAGAGGATGCCCTCGCGTTGCAGCGGCAGCGCCCGCCACGTCTCCCCGCCGTCGTCGGAGCGGAACAGCCCGTTCTTCGCCGCCGTGGAGCGCCCCGTCGCCGCGTACAGCACCGCGTCGTCCGTGGGGTGCACGGCGAGCCCCGTCACCCAGGTGTCCTTGAAGCCGGGGTGCGCGGACCACGAACACGCGCCGTCCTTCGAGCGCAGCAGCGCGTTGCCGGTGGCCGCCAGCAGCTCACCCTGCTCGCGCCAGACGAAGGACTCCGGGCGCCAGCCGCCGTACCCCATGGCATCCGGACACACCCACCTCCACGTCTGACCGCTGTCGCGCGAGATGACCGCGCCGAACGTGGCCCCCACGAAGAAGTCCTCCGGGTGCCCCCGCCGCAGCGTGACGTTGGACGTCTCCGGAAGGCCCGCGTGCGCCTGGGCCAGGCCCGGGCCCAGCAGGAGGGCCAGCGCCACCGCCCCCCATCCCCCCGTGATTCGTGGCTTCTTCATCGCGACGCTCCGGGGCTGGACCCCATGCTCGCCCCAGGATAGCGCCCGGCCCGGCCCTGCATAGCGACCCTTGCGTTTTGAACGCGACCGGCCCGCGCCCAGCCTCCCCGCGTGGAGGGCGGGCGACCGGGGCCTCCCACGGGGACCTCCAGGGGCGGGTGGCGCGCTGATGTACTTGCGGTGTTAATGCAACTTGGTTACATAAACTCCAATTCCTCCCTGGAGTCCCACGATGCCCAAGGGCAACCGCACCATCATCCACCTCGTGTCCTCGGCGGGGACCGGCTTCACCTACACGACGACGAAGAACAAGCGGAAGTCGCAGGAGAAGCTCCAGAAGAAGAAGTACGACCCGAAGGTGCGCAGGCACGTGCTCTTCGTGGAGGGCAAGCCGTGAAGCCGTCGCGTGCGAAGCAGGACGCGCGGCTGCCGGTGACGGTGCTGTCGGGGTTCCTGGGGGCGGGGAAGACGACGCTGCTCAACCACGTGCTGAACAACCGCGAGGGCCTGCGGGTGGCGGTCATCGTCAACGACATGAGCGAGGTGAACATCGACGTGAAGCTGGTGAAGGGCGGGGGCGCCGCGCTCAGCCGCGTGGACGAGAAGCTGGTGGAGATGTCCAACGGCTGCATCTGCTGCACGCTGCGCGAGGACCTGCTCCAGGAGGTGGCCCGGCTGGCGGAGGCGAAGCGCTTCGACTACCTGCTGATTGAGTCCACCGGCATCTCCGAACCGCTGCCCGTCGCGGAGACCTTCACCTTCGAGGACGCGGAGGGCCAGAGCCTGTCGGCGCTGGCGCGGCTGGACACGATGGTGACGGTGGTGGACGCGTTCAACTTCCTGCGGGACTGGGAGGCGTCGGAGGCGCTGTCCGAGCGCGGGCTGGCGCTGGCGGAGGAGGACGAGCGCACGGTGGTGGACCTGCTGGTGGAGCAGGTGGAGTTCGCGGACGTGCTGGTGCTGAACAAGACGGACCTGGTGGACGCGGACGGGCTGGGGCGGTTGCAGGACGTGCTGCGCCGGCTGAACCCGCAGGCGCGCATCGTGCTGTCGGAGCGGGGCCGGGTGCCGCTGGCGTCGGTGCTGGACACGCGCATGTTCGACTTCGAGCGCGCGAGCCGCGCCCCGGGTTGGTTGAAGGAGCTGCGCGGCGAACACGTCCCGGAGAGCGACGCATACGGCATCCGCAGCTTCGTCTTCCGCAGCCGCGTGCCGCTGCACCCCAAGCGCTTCTGGGACTTCGTGCATGGCAGTTGGAAGGGCGTGCTGCGCAGCAAGGGGTTCTTCTGGCTGGCGACGCGCATGGACGTCACCGGCCTGTGGGCGCAGGCGGGGGGCGCGTGCAGCTTCGAGCCCGCGGGCATCTGGTGGTCCGCCATGCCGCGCGAGGACTGGCCCGAGGACCCGGAGCTGCGCGCCGAGCTGGAGCGCGACGTGGCGGCCGGGCCCTACGGGGACCGGCGCCAGGAGGTCGTGTTCATCACCCGGGACGCGGACCACGAAGCGCTGGCGAAGGAGCTGGAGCGCTGCCTGCTCACCCCCACGGAGCTGGCGAAGGGGCCGAAGGCCTGGGCGCGGATGAGGGATCCGTTCCCGGAGTGGCGCGTGGCGTCCTCGGAGGAAGAGGCCCCCCAGGAGCGTGCCGGATGAACGCGCGCTCCCTGAAGCCGCGCGAGGTGCCGGAGTCCCGGGGGGACGCGCACGCGTTCGTGTGGGAGCCCGCGGGCCTCACGGACATCTACCGCGAGGACGTGAACCTGTGCGTCTGGCGGCGCGGGCTGGATGCGCGCCTGTCCGCATGGCTTGGAGGGGTGGGGCGCAAGCACCGGCTCCAGGTCGTGGAGCGGGTGGATGCGCACGCGTTGGATCTGCGCGCGTCGCTGGCTCCCGTTCCAGAGTCGGCCGAGCGCGAGGCATGGCTCCAGGACCTGCACGCCGTGGTGGGGTTGTACGCGGACCTCTTCGAGGCGCGCTGGCTGGGCGTCCGGCTGACCACGGTGGACCGCGACCTGTGTCCGCGCTTCCACGTGGACCGGGTGGGCGTGCGGCTGTTGTGCACCTACGCGGGGCCCGCCACGGAATGGCTGGAGGAGCGCCACGTGGCGCGCGGCCACCTGGGACCCACGGGCGAGGTGCTGCGTCCGGGAGGCCAGGTGCGCACGCTGGAGCGCTTCGACGTGGCCCTGCTCAAGGGCGAGGCCTGGCCGGGCAACGAAGGCAGGGGCGCGGTGCACCGCTCCCCTTCACTGACGAAGGAGGGCTCGCGCCGCATCCTGCTCACGGTGGACGTGTTGTGAAGCGCGGCCCGCCTGGAGTCACGGGCCGCGACGATGGACACCCTGGGTAGGGGCCCTGGGGCAGGACGCACCGAAGGTGAGGAGTCCCTGTCGCCCGCGATAGCAGCACCTGGGTGCCGTGATTCATCGCATCGTCTTCCCAACCTCTCAGGTTCGGATGGTCGCTTCGTGCCCCCGGCGGCCCTCGGAAACGAGGCCCGTGGCCGGTGCGAACCCAGGTGTTCAAAGCCTGCCGTTGTTGCCGGCGATGGCTGGCTTTCCCTGTTTCAGGATGCTACGGAGATGGAGTCCCGGACGCTGGCGTGACACCCCTTTTCGCCCCGTGTCCGGGAGGAACGACAAGGTCGTGACTCCAATGGATTCGAATCTGAGCGACGTGGGCGGGGGACCCGGTTCCAGTGCCACCCGGCTGGTGTGGGCGCGGGTGATGCAGGGCGCGGTGGAGGACGCGGTGCGCGCCTACGAGGCGATGGCGGCCGGTCACCGGGAGCGGGTGTTGGAGGAGGCGCTGGTGGTGCCCGCCGCGACGCGCGAGACGCTGGTGGAGGTGCTGCGCCAGGCGCGCGACTTCGCCGGCGCGGCGCGGCTGTTGGAGTCGGACGGTGACGACCGGGCCGCGGCGCCCATGTACGAACAGGCGGGAGCGCCGCTGCTGGCGGCGGAGGCCTGGCTGCGGGTGGGCGAGCAGGCCCGGGCGGCGGCGGCCTTCGAGCGCGCGGGTTCGCTGGAGCAGGCGCTGGCGCTCTACCAGGCACTGGGCGCGCGCGAGTCGCTGGCGCATCTGCTGGGCCGCATGAACCGGCCCATGGAGGCCGCGGAGGTGTTCCACATGTTGGGCAACACGCACGCGGAGCTGGAGATGTTGCGCGCGGTGCCCACGGACGACGCCCAGCGCCCGGAGGCGGTGCTGCGGATGAGCGCGCTGCTGGACGCCGAGGGTGCGACGTGGCGCGCGTTGGTGTTGCTGGCGGACGGCCTCAAGCACGCGACGGGCGCGGGGGCGGCGATGCTCCAGGCGGAGCAGTCCCGGCTGCTGCGGCAGATGGGGCTCGCGTCACCGCCGGAGGGCGCCGCCGCGGCGGAGAAGGCGCCGCCGGTGGTGGATGGCTATGGCTATCTGAAAGCCATTCCCATCTTCGATGGTCTGTCATTGGAGGACATGCGCGACCTGTACCGTCTGGCGCGGCCGGTGCTGGTGCCGGCGGGGACGACGGTGCTGGAGAAGGGCGCGAAGGGCGGAGGCCTGGTGGTGTTGCTGGAGGGCATGGTGAGCGTGTCCACCGGCCCGGGGCCGGACGCGCGCCAGCTCAACATGCTGGGGCCGGGCGCGTTCCTGGGAGAGATTTCGCTCATCCTCGACGGACCGGTGTCCGCGCATGTGCGGGCGCACACGGTGGTGCGAGCGCTGCGCGTGACCCGGACGGACTTCCAGTACTTCCTGGAGACGCACGAGGCCGCGGCCCTGCGCATCTTCCGCCTCTTCACGCAGAGCCTGGCGGAGCGGGTGCGGGCGCTGAGCAGCTGAAGTCATTCCTGACGTGGCAAGGGGCCTCCCTGGTGGGTGGTGTCCAGTGACACCTCGCCTGGACCCCCGGGCGCGTGCGTGCGCCGGGCTCCTGGGATACAGAGGGCCCTCATGGTGGACACCCCACACGCGCGGTCCTTGAAGGCGCAGGCAGCGGCCCTGGCCGCGCAGGGGCAGTTGGAAGCGGCGCTGGCCGGCTACGAGGACGCCCTGCGCGCGGACCCGGGTGACCCGGAAGGTCACCAGCGCGTGGCCGAACTGCTGGAGTGGCTGGAGCGGACCCCCGAGGCCGCCCGCGCCTACGACGACGCGGCGCTCGCCTGGACCCGGGTAGGGGACCTGCTTCGCGCCGTGGCCGCCACCGTGCTCTCGCGGGGACTCCGGGGGGCTCGGCCCCAGACGGTGCGGACCCTGGCGGAGCGCTTCGCCCTGAGCCCTGGCGCTCCGGCCCCGTCGCTCGCCCTGGTCCCCGAAGGGGCGGATCCAGGCGTGCCCATCCTGTCCTGGGTGGGACGCGAGGCCTTCGTGGCGCTCGTGGAGGCGCTGGAGGTGCGCGCCTTCTGGCCGGGCCAGAAGGTGGTGGAGGAGGGCGCGGCGGGCGACTCGATGTTCGCGCTGGTGGAGGGCCGGGCGGAGGTGGCGCGGCGGGTGGAAGGCAACGCGCGCCAGGTCGTGGCCACGCTGGGGCCGGGCCAGTTCTTCGGCGAGGTGGCGCTGGTGTCCGAGGGGCCCAGGCTCGCCAGCGTGGAGGTGACGGAGCGCTCCGTGCTGCTGGAGTTCAAGCGCGAGCACCTGGCCCGCCTCACCGCGCACCCGGAGGTGGACGTCGCGGTGCAGGCCTTCTACCGGCGCCGGCTGGTGGAGAACCTGCTGCGGACCAGCCCGCTGTTCAACAAGTTGTCCCCCGAGCTGAAGCTCACCATGTCGCGCGAGTTCGACCTGCGCGCCATCCCCGCGGGCCAGGTGCTGCTCACGCAGGGGCAGTCCGGTGACGCCTTCTACCTGCTGCTGCGCGGCCAATGCCTGCCATCGCTGGAGCAGCCCTCGGGCCGCACCGTGGCGCTGCCGGAGCTGCGGGAAGGCGACGTGTTCGGGGAAATCTCCCTGCTGCTGGACAAGCCCGTGTCCGCCACGGTGCGCACGCGGACGGACTGCGTGGTGCTGCGCCTGGAGCGCGCCGCGTTCGAGCGGCACCTGCTCAGCCAGCCCGGCCTCAAGGGCCTGCTGATGCGCATGGGCACGGAGCGCCTCCAGCAGACCGCGAAGGCGCTCTTCATCTAACCGTCTAGGCTTCCGCGTCCAGCTTCACCGGATGCTCGCGCAGCCAGTCCTGCGCGCGACGGACGCGCTCAGCGCCACCCGCGCGGCCCTCCTTCTCCAGCAGCTGCCGGTAGGGCTCCAACTGCTCCGGCGTCCACGCGGGCAGGGCCTTCAGGTCCGCGAGCGCCACCATCTCCTCCGCGCTGCGCCCCCGCGCCTCCTGCCGCGCGGTGAGCAGCGCCGCCAGCACCAGCCGCGCCGGCTCCGCCTCGAAGGCGATGGCCGCGTCGGTGAGCCACTCGCGCGTGGGCTCGTCCGCGGCGGGGTCCTTCGCCCCCGCGCGCAGCCGCTCCAGCATCCCTTCGAGGAAGTCCGGATCCACCGCCACCTTCACCGCGCGCAGCAGCGCGGCGATGACCTCCCGCCGTCCCTGCGCATCCCCGGGCGGCGACTTCATCGCGCGCAGGGGCTCCCAGAGCGAACAGGTGAGCCACAGCTCCTCGTCGGGCGAGAAGACGGACGGCGTGGCCGGGTCGCGCAGCTTCGCCTCCACCCGCTGCGCGCGCTCCTTCGCCTCGCGCGAGATGCGCTCCACCAGCGCGGGGTCCGCCTGCACGTGCTTCACCAGCGCGTCCAGCTCCCCGGCCTCCGCCTTGCGCAGGGCCTCCGCCGCTTCAGGCGTGAGGGCCTCCGGCGCCATGCCGGCGATGAGCGCCTCGTACTTGCGCACCACCTCCGCGTGCTTCTGGCTCCACTCGCGGAACTGCACGTCGAACACCACGTCCAGCACCGGGTTGTCCTCCGGGCGCACCCGGCCCGTCTTCTTCGCCGCCGTGGCCAGCAGCGCGCCCACGCACAGCGCCCGCCGCTCCTCCGGCGTGCGCCCGCTCCGGGCCGCCTGCGCGAGCAGCCCCGCGCCCAGCTTCTCCTGGAAGCCGCGCGTGCCCAGCTCCCGCACCACGCCCACGCGCAGCCGGTCGCGGGCCTCCATCGCGTCCAGGCCTTCCTCCGCCGCCAGCTTCGCCAGCGCCTGGCCCACGTGGTCGCTGAAGGCCTTGTCGTCGTAGCGCAGCCCCGGCTGGGGGCCCGCTCCGGCGAGCAGCACGCCCAGGTGCTCCAGGGCGCCGGACAGGCGGGACACGTCCGCGTCGCCCAGCAGGGCCATGGCGCCCTCCAGGTCCTGCTTCAGCGGATGGGCGGGGGCGGCGGAAGGAGGCGGCGCTGCTTTCGCGCGGTCCTCGGCGGCATGACAGGCCTTGTACTTCTTCCCGCTGCCACAGGGGCACGGGTCGTTGCGGCCGGGCTTGGAAGGGCTCACGGCCGGCACCGTAAGCGAAACGCCCGGGCCCTTCCACGAGGGAAGGGACCGGGCGTCCGGTGCTTCAGGATGAGCGGCTGCCGACTACTGGGGCGAGAAGCCCAGCGTCAGGCCGAACACGTGCGCCGAACCGGAGTACGTCCCGGCGATGCCCGGCGCGGTGCTGTTCTTGTCCGCCAACGCGACGAACTGGTAGCCCAGGTCCGCGCGGAAGGGGTTGAACGCGTAGCCCACGCCCAGCGTGGCCTTGATGCGGTTCGCGTCCGGCAGGTCCGGCGTCAGCGTGTTGTTGGGGCTGGGCGACGGGTCGTACACGAAGCCCGCGCGCACGTTGAGCGCCTGCGTCACGCCGTACTCGGCGCCCAGGGAGTACTTCCACTTGGCGCGCCAGCGCTTCTGCAGCGGGTTGTCGATGGACGGATCCTCGAAGCGGATGGCCAGCTGCGAGAAGCTGGACCAGTCCACCCAGCTCGCGTCGAAGGCCAGCAGCAGCCGGTCCATGGGCGAGTACGACAGGCCCGCCGTCACGGTGGACGGCAGCACGACGTCCGCCTTCGCGCTCTGGTCGCGCAGGCGGCTCTGGAACTCCACCGGCACGTTCTGGAAGTCCGCCTTGCCGTCGAAGGAGATGTCCACGGCGCTGCGGTAGTGCAGACCGAACCGCAGGTTCTCCAGCACCAGCGCCTGCACGCCGATGTTGAAGCCGGAGCCCCAGTCCGCGCCGCCCAGGTGGACGCTGCCCTCGCTGTTGACGAAGTCCAGGCCGCGCGTCAGCTCGATGGTGGCCCGGGCGATGTCCAGACCCACGCCGAAGCGGAAGCGCTCGTGGAGCTCATACGCGATGGTGGGGTTGATGTAGTACGTGGCCAGCGACGACTCGCTGCCGCGGAAGCGGCCGCTGAAGCCGTCTTCCCAGCGGCTGCGCGCGCCGTAGGGCGTGAACACGCCCACGCCCAGCGCCAGCTTCTGGAAGGGCTTGTACACGACGAACAGGTGGGGCGGAGGCGACAGGGTCGTCTTCTGCCCTTCCTGCACGCCACCCACCCGCTGGAACTGGATGTTGGGGAGGATGCCCGTGTCACCGATCGTGATGTCCAGCTTCTTCACGCCGATGATGTTGGCCGCGTTGTAATAGATGGCGCTGGAGTCCTCCAACGCCGCCGTGGCGGTGCCGCCCATACCGGTGGCACGCGCGCTGTGGGTGTCGATCTGGAAGCCCGCGGCCTGGCTCGTACCAGCCGCCAGCATCGCCACGAGGGAGAGTGTCTTTTTCATGGGTGTGTGTGTCCTCTCTCAGGGGGCGACTACGGCTGCGCCGCGACGGCGCCGGTTTCCAGGAACGTGATGACCTGATCCTGGGCCGCGTCGCGGATGGCGACGTTGACCCGGGGATCGCTCAGGAAGCCGTGACGCAGGTCCGGAGCCAGATCATCGGTGCTGTACTTGAACTGGTAGGAGGCCACGGTGCGGGGCGCGTCGGTGCGGTTGGCCGCGGCGATGATGGCCTGCGTCGTGGGGTTAGGGATGACGCCGTCGCCTTCGATGTACTGGATGAAGGCGCGGTGGACGTTCGCGTCCGTGCCCGCCGCCGGCGTGTTCTCCAGGCCGTAGGCGTAGTTGCGCGGGTCCGCCGGGTCCAGGATGGTGCCCGCCAGGCTCATGAACGTGTCGAACGCCGGGAGGCCCGGGGTGATGCCCGCGGTGCCGAGCTGCTGCAGGAACGCGGTGCGCACGCCCGCGAAGCCGGGCGAGGTCAGCAGGATGCCGACCAGGTTGCCACCCGGGGTGTTGAGCGCCGCGCGGTGCACGCGGGGCGACGTGCCGGAGATGAGCGTGCCCAGGATGCCGCCGAGGCTCTGGCCCACGTAGTCCACCTGGGTGGCGTCGAGCTTGGCGCCGCCCACCTGCGTGAGGGCCGCGGACATCTCAGGGCTGGACAGCACGCGCTGGAACTGGGCGAAGTCCAGCACCGAGTGCCGGAAGTTGTCGCGCGTGGCGAAGAGGTTGCCCGGGTTCAGGATGTTCCAGCCGGAGATGGCCGGAGCGTTCGTCTGGGGGTTGAGCAGGAAGCTGCCACCCTCGCACTTCTTGTCCGCGAGGCAGCGGCCCTGGCCCTGGCTGGAGCAGAACAGGTCCGCGGGCGTGACGCCGCGGGAGGCGTCGTCACAGGCCAGGCGGGTGCTGTCCACGCGCGCCACGCAGCGGCCATAGGACTCCTTGGAGACGTCGGTCTCGCAGCGCTGGGCGCTGGGGTCGGCGCACGCGCCGCTGTCACCCGCGGGGTTCGCGGGAGGCAGGGCCGAGGCGGCGCCCACGCAGGTGGTGCGATCGCCGTGGAAGACGGTGTCCATGGACACGACCGCGTAGCCGGCGCCGGTCAGCTTGTTGGCGACGCCGAGCACGTTGGTCCGGTTGCCCGTCAGGCCGTGGCCGAAGACCACCACCGGGTAGCCCGTGGCGGGCGCCGGGGTGGACGGCAGCAGCACCATGAAGGGGTAGCGCGTGGGGCGCACCTCCGACGGGTTCAGCGTGCCGCTGGGGCCCGTCAGCAGGAAGGGCGTGTTGGCCTGCGCCTCGAAGGTGGCGCCGATGTTGTTGCTGGCCAGACCCGAGGCCGCCATCGCGCCCTTCACCTGCGACGTGGTGGGGACGACGAAGTTCGGCGCGTTCGGGTACGAGACGGCCGTGGGCAGCGCGTTGAGCTGGTTGAGCACGGACGTGGTGCTCTGGGTGGTGAAGCCCCAGCCCAGCGCGATCTGCGAGCGCTTCAGGCCCATGCCGCCCTTTTCCGGCGCCAGCGCCACCTTGTCGAAGAACGCCTTGAGCACCTGACGCCGCGGCTCCAGCTGTGCGGCGAGCGCGTCCGGCACGGAGGAGATCTGGCTCTTGCCGTTGAGGTACACGGGGTTCGCCAGACGCAGCAGCGCGAAGGCGGTGGCCGGGGCGACCTTGCGGCCCTGGGTGTCCTTCAGCTCCGTGGTCAGCACCGCGCCGTACTCCGTGGCGCCGTCGAGCGGCGCCTTCGGGACGATCTGCAGCTGCTGGGGCACCGGGGCGACGCCCGTGGGGGCCACGCTGGTGCCGCAGTCACCGGTGTTGTTCACCAGGCAGACGGCCACGTCGGGCTTCGTGCCCTTGTCCAGGTTGGACAGCTTGGCGAACTTCACGCCCTCGGCGAGCGAGGCCGGGTCCACCTTGGGGGCCGCGGCATCACCGGGGCCGCGGAACTGCGTGCCGTCCAGCACGCCCTGCCCGTCGCCGTTCTCCGACACGATGGCGCCCGTGGTGGAGAAGCCGTCCAGGGTGTTGAGGCCCTGGAACAGCTGCTTCTGCAGGCCGTCCTGCGCGGGGATGGGGAAGTCCAGCCGCGCGGGCGTGGTCTTCGTGGCCGCGATGCGGATCAGGTCGTTGGGGAAGGGGATGATGGGCGCGGGCAGCCGGGCGGTGGGCGCCAGGCTGATGGTGGCCTCCGGCTGGTCGAGGATGGTGAAGGTCCACAGCAGGACCACGTCCTCGCGCTTGATGCCCTTCTGCACCAGGCCTTCAATGAGCGGCGCGTAGCCGCGGCGCAGCTGCTCCAACTGCTTCGCGCTGGCGATCTGGTCTTCCAGGCGCTTGGCGGCGTCCGTCTCCGTGGAGGGGATGATCTCCGTGGCCGGCGCGCAGTCCGGAGCGGTCAGGTCCTCGCACGTCACCAGCGGCTTCACGGAGCTGACGAAGGACCACGTGGCCGAACCGATGATGGGGTGGCCCGCGGTCGTCTTCAGGCCGTTCTCACCGCCGATGAGCGCCACCGCGTAGCGGCCGCCCTTCGGCCACGCCGGCAGACCGGTGTTCGCGTCGACGGGCGGGATGAGGCTGATGAGGTCGGTGGTCTCGTTGTACGCGATGGTCGGCGAGACCGGCTTGGTCGCGATCGGCGTGCCCGCCTTCAGGTCGATGAAGATGACCGACTGGGGGCCCATCGAGGTGGGATCCAGGTCCTGCACCTTGGTCGTCGCCACCGCCGACGTCGGGAAGCCGTTGAGCGTGTTCAGGTACTCGCGCGTGAACTCCTGCTCCGCGGGAGACGCCGTCGGGTTGATGGGGGCGTTCACCAGGCCCGTGGCCCGATTGATGGCCAGGTCGTTGGGAGAGGGAACGACGGCGGGCGTGCCCGAGGGATCAAACTCCGCGAGGCCAACGTTCGTATTCGGAGCGTCCTGCGCGATCTCGGGCGTGCAGGAAACGGCTCCCAGGGCCATGGCCCCAAGGAACAGCGATTTCTTCATGGTGGGATTCCCCTCCAGCCAAGGTGTACTGCTGGAAACATCGCAGTGAGTAGCACGCCCTCTGCCCGTCACAAAGTGAGAGGGATTGACGCGACGAGTCAGATTTGGGGTGGCGCCATGCGCGTGGGAGTGGACGTCCCGCGCGGTGCGTGCGGGCGACAGGGCGTGACGCGCGCGCGAACGCGGTTACGCTGCGGCCCCATGAAACGACTGCTGACTGTGTTGGCGATGACCGTGGCGTTGAGCGCGAGCGCGGAGGAGGCCGGGGGCCTGACGTGGAGTGCGCCCCCGGAGTGGACGGCCCAGCCCGCGCGGCCGATGCGCGCGGCCACCTACAAGGTGCCGGCGGCGAAGGGAGACGCGGAAGACGCGGAGCTGGCTGTCTTCTACTTCGGCGCGGGGCAGGGCGGCGCGGTGGACGCGAACGTGAAGCGCTGGGTGTCGCAGTTCCAGAAGCCGGACGGCAAGCCGGTGGATCCGGACAAGGACGCGAAGACGAAGCAGGAGAAGGTGAACGGGATGCCCGTCACGACGGTGGAGGTGAAGGGCACGTACGCGGGGGGCGGCCCGATGATGGGACCGTCCACGCCCAAGCCGGGCTTCAAGCTGCGCGGCGCCATCGTGGAGGGGCCGGAGGGGGCGCTCTTCTACAAGCTCACCGGGCCGGAGAAGACGGTGAACGGGGCGGAGAAGGGCTTCCGCAAGCTGGTGGAGTCGGTGAAGCCGGCGGCGAAGAAGTAGGGGGCCGGGGCTTCGGCAAGCGGATTGCTAAGGACCTCCCCGTACACGGCGCCCGAACGCCGAGCACCGGAGGCCTCACGTGTCGATGTGCCGCAGCCCTGAGTTCCTGACCTTCGTTTCCCGCGCCATCACCCTGTTCCCCGAGGACACCGTCCTGGGCGCGCTCCAGCAGATGTACCGCCACGGCGTGCAGGTGCTGCCCGTCGTGGAGGGCCGTGGCGGGGACCTGCTGGGCGAAGTCACCGAGGACGAGCTGCACCGCGTGGCGCGTCGCCGCCCGCTGGCGCGGCTGGCTGAAATTCTGACCGTCAAGGCGCTGGCCGCGCCGGAAGAAACGACCGTCGAGCCCGTGGCCCCGCTGCGGCTGGCGGCGGCGGCGGGCTGGCTGCACTGAAGGGAGGGGCCCCGCTCCTCGCACGGCCACGGCGGAGCCCGTGGGCCGGGAGGGTGGGGCGGGCAGGAGGACACCCCCGCGCCGTGTCACTCGGACGCCGGGGAGGGGAAGCCCTGGAGGCCGGAAGGCTGACCGGTGGTGGACACCTGCCCTTGCGCAATGTGCCGGCAGCGAACACCTCCGTGTGTGACTGGCGGCTGTCTGACGACTCGTACTGGCGGGCGGGCTGCAATCCCGGGAGGAGGTCAACAGCCTGTTAGCGGTGCTCACGGCTTTCCGCCGTGGGCGGAGGAGGCGGGTCATGAAGGCAGTGGCGATCATCCTGGCGGCGGGGAAGTCCCGGCGGATGTCCCACCCCAAGGCGAACATCGAGCATGAGGGGGGCAGGAGCTTCCTTCAGTCGTTGGCGTCCACCTTTCTCAAGGCGGGGTGCGGGGTGTTGGGCGTGGTGGGCAGCGACGCGGCGATGGTGCGTGAACAGCACCCCTCGTTGATGCTGGTGACGAGCGAGCACTGGGAGAAGAGCTTCCTGGCGTCGGTGAAGGCCGGCCTGGAGGCGGCGCTGCGGGAGGCCCGGGATTCGGATCCCGAAGGCACGGTCGCGGTGCTGGTGCACCCGGTGGACATGCCCGCGCTGCGCGTGAACACCGTCAAATCCATGCTCAAGGAGATGGAGCGGGGGGACCCGAAGGGCGTCCTGGCCCTGCGGCCGGAGTACGAGAGCGCCAGGGGCTGGCCGCTGGTGCTCTCCCAGGCGGCGGCGGAGAAGCTGCTCCAGGCGGAGGGCGAGGACCTGGAGATGGCCCTCAAGGCGCTCAACCCGCGCCCGGTGAGCGTGAAGGACCCGGGCGTCATCGTGAACATCAACACGCCGGAGGCCTACGAGCGCGTCTTCGGCAAGGCGCCCATCCTGGCCCCTCCGCCCAAGCGGCGCGGCGTCAAGCGCGCGGGGGGCTCCAACGGCTCCGGGGCGGAGAGCGCGTCCCCGTCCTCCTACGCGGCGTCCCCGGAGGAGTAGGCGGGCCTGGGGCTTGCCGGGGTTCGCGGGTGACGCGACCCCGGGAGTCTTTTCAGCCTTTCAGCCTTCAGAACGCGATGCCCAGGCCCAGGTAGGGGCCGGAGAAGGCGTCCTCGTGCACGACGCCATCCAGGCGGCCCGCGTCGTTGAGGTACAGCGTGCGCCAGCCGCCGCGCAGGTTGAGGGCGCCCAGGTGCAGCGCGAGCCCGGCCTGCGCGTCCACCTGGCGGTGCGGGAAGGGCACCACCTGGATGCGCGCCTCCACGTCCAGCGGTGACGGCCCGATGCACGCCTCCAGCGAGGCGGCGACGCTGGGGCCCACGAAGATGACGTCCGGGGCGTGCGCGCTGGCGATGCCGCCCTCGATGCGGAAGCGGCCGCGCTCGCTGGACCAGAGGGACGCGGTCAGGTGCGCGTCCAGCAGCGTCAGCCGGTCCACGTCCTGCGAGCCGTCGTCCGCCGACAGCGCGATGCCGGTGACGCGCGCGTTCATGCCCAGCCGCTGGCCATCCAGGCCCATGAAGAGGCCCAGCGCGCCGCCCGTCTCACCGAACATGTCGCCCTGCACGTTCAGGCGCACCATGGGCGGCATCGCCGCGGCGCGCACGCCGGGGCGCGCGTCCGCCCTGCGCGACGCGTGGTAGGCGGAGGGGCGGCTCATGAAGAGGAAGGACACCCACGACAGGCGCGTGCGGCTGGGGCGCACGTTCGCGCGCACCGGGGCGTCCGAGGCGCGGCCGACGGGGCTCGCGCGGTGCGTGGAGCGGTCATCGTCGCTCCGGGAGTCCTTGTCCTTCTTGGAGTCGGAGGGCTTGGAGGCGGAGGGCTTCGAGCGCTTGCCGAAGCGGGCCTCGGCGGGCCCCGCCCCCAGCAGGACACCGACAGCGAGCGTGGCACACAACGTCTTCCAGAAGCCCACGGCGAACCCCTCCTCTTCACCGACCCCCGAAAGGGGCCACGGCATCTGGACGCCTGCTCGCCCGGAATATTCAACCGCCATCACCCCACCGGGCGCCAGGGCCCCCGGGGCGCAGCCGCGTGTTCACCAGGGGGCTGTGCTCCCCCGGACATCCGCGGGCCTCCAGGGCCCGGTCTCAGGCGCTAGAAGGAGAAGCCCGCGCCGGCGTAGGGGCCGGTGAAGCGGTCCACGTGCGCGACGCCGTCCACCAGGCCCGCGTCGTCCAGGATGAGCCCGCGCCAGCCCGCGCGCAGGTTGAGGGCGCCCAGGTGCAGCGCCACGCCCGCGCTCGCGTCCAGCTGCCGGTAGGGGGCGGGGGTGCCCTGCACGCGCACCTCCAGGTCCAGCGGGCCCACGAGGCAGGCCTCCAGGGAGGCGGCGAGGCTGGGCCCGGCGAGGAAGACGTCCGGCGCGCTGGCCACGCTGAAGCCGACCTCCGCGCGCAGCCGCATCCGGTCCGTGGACACGGCGGCCCAGGACAGGTGCGCCGCCACCAGGTTGATGACGTCCGTGCCCGGGGTGCCGTCGTCGGTGGGGAGCGTCAGCTTCGTGCCCTGGAAGGCGACGCCGAGCATGCTCCCTTCAATGCCGAGGAAGACGTCCCCCGCGGTGCCGCCGCCCATGGCGCCGACGTTGAGGCCCAGGCGCACGTCGAGCGGCGCGCTGGGAGGGGACGGGGGCCTGCTGCGAACCGCCATGTCCGCCAGCTCCCGGGCCTCGTCGTCGCTCAGGGCGCTGGACGAATAGGTGGGCGCGTCGCCGTAGAGGCGCTGCGTGTAGGAGGGGCCTGACGTGTCGCAGCAGTCGTCGCCATCGTCGTCGTCCGCGGGCGGCGTGTACGAGGAGGCCTCGTGCGTGGAGCGGGGCGTGATGGGGCTCGCCGCGTGGACCCGGGAGTCCTTGTCGTCCTTGCTGTCGGAGGAGGGCGCGGACTTCTTGCCGAAGCGGGCCTCGGCGGCGGGAGCGGCCAGCAGCAGACCGACGACGAGTCCGGCGCACAGCGTGGGGCGCGAGGCAGACACGGGAAGCTCCAGGGCAGGGGATGGGAGTGGGCCCCTGGAGTGCCTGACGTGAAGCCGCGTGCGTTTATTCAAGGCCGTGCCGCGATTCGCGGCGCGCGGGCCCCCTTTCAGCGGCGGGCCATCTTCTTCGCCTTGGCCTTCGCGGCGCGCTTCACGGGGCGCGGTGGCGGCTCGGTGCTCGCCACGGCCACGCTCTGCGGCGTCACCGGCGTGGGGGACAGCCGCAGCGTGACGCGCCGGTTGAGGGCGCGGTTGGGAGGACTGTCGCCGGGGACCCTGGGGCGGTACGCGGCGTGGCCGGTGGCGCTCAGGCGCACCGGGTCCAGCTTTTCGCGCTCGCCCAGGTGGCGCACCACGGTGACGGCGCGCGCGGCGGACAGCTCCCAGGCGGTGGACGCGGGGGCGCCGGGCGCGGCCGGGAGCACTTCGTCCGTGTGGGCCTCCACCGCCACGCGGTGGTCCGCGAGCGCGCCCTGGAGCACGCCCGCGGACTGCTTCAGCAGGCGGGCCCCTTCGGGCGTGAGCTGCGTGCTCGCGGGGGCGAAGAGGAGCCGCTCGGACACCTCCATGCGCAGGGCGTCGTCCTCCAGGTCCAGCGACACGTCCCCGCCCGCGAGCGCGTCCTTCAGCGCCGCGCCCAGGGTCGCGAGCGCCGCTTCACGCCGCATGTGCTGCGCCTCCGCGTTCCGGGCCTGGACCTGCGCGGCGGCGCCGCCCCACTCCGCGGCCTGCTGCTGGCGCTCCAGCGTGCGCAGCCGCCGCTCCATGGCCTGCCGCAGCGTCTGCAATTGCGCGACGTGGGCCTCGGATTCGGTGGCCTCGCGCTCCAACTGCGCGGCGCGCGTCTCCAGCGCGTGGAGCGAGCGCGAGCCCAGCCAGGCGCCCGCGGAGGCCACCACCACCCCGACGGCCAGCAGCCCCCAGGGCAGCCACCGCCAGCGTCCACGCGCTGCTTCGGTCCGGGCGTCGTCCATGGCCCGCAAGGGTAACGGCGCCCCCGGGGGGGACGGCAAGGTGGGCCCCGTGTGAAACCCCACGCCCGCCCGCTTCGGCCGGGCGCCGCGTCAGGCCGGGGCCGCTCCGGACGGTTTCTTCCACCGGGGCAGGCGCAGCACGAAGCGCGAGCCGGGCCCGCCCTCCGGCGGGGACTCCACGGACAGGTCGCCTCCGTGCGCGCGCGCGAGCTGGCGGGAGATGTAGAGGCCCAGGCCCATGCTGGCGCGCGAGTGCTGGCCGGTGGCGCGGGCGAAGCGCTCGAAGATGCGCTCGCGCGCTTCAGGGGGGATGCCCGGGCCCCAGTCCCGCACGGCGATGAGGGCCTGGTCCCCGTCGCGCTCCACGTACAGCTCCACCGGCAGGCCCGGGGCGTACTTCATCGCGTTGGTGAGCAGGTTCATCAGCACCTGCTCCACGCGGGGCCGGTCCGCCATGGCCACCACGGGCGCGTCCGCGTGCACCACCGCCACGCAGCCCGCGGTGGCCAGCGCCTCCTCCATCCGCGTCACCAGCGCGTGCACCAGCGAGGACAGCTCCACCGCGCCCAGCTCCAGCGCCATCTGCCCGGTGCCCAGCCGCGCCACATCGAACAGGTGCGCCACCAGCCGCGTCAGCCGGTCCGCCTGACGCAGGGCCCCCGCCAGCCCCTGGCCCAGCCGCTCCGCCTCCTCCGACGGCTGCTTGTCCAGCGTGCGCTGGAGGGACGCCAGCTGCAGGTGCAGCGCGGACAGGGGCGTGCGCAGCTCGTGCGTCGCCACCGCCACGAATTCGTCGCGCGCAGCCACGGCCTGCTCCGCCTGCCGGTACAGCCGGGCGTTGTCCACCGCGAGCGCGGCGCGCCACGCCAGGTCCTCCAGCGACGCCAGGTCGCGCCTGCTGAAGCGCCGCGTGGGGGAGCAGGACGCGGCGCTGATGATGCCCAGCGTGCGCCCCCGCGCCGTCAGCGGGACGACCATCACCGAGCGGGGCCGCAGCTGCTCCAGGATGGCCCGGTGCTCCGCGTTGACCGCGAAGCGCTGCAGCGCCTTTTCGTCCACCTCCGCCACCAGCTCCGAGCGGCCCGACTCCAGCACCCGGCGCAGCGTCGTGTCCGCTCCGGGTGGGGGCGCGAACGCCATGGACTTCTCCAACTGGACCTGGAGGACGGCGTCGCGGGCCTGGCGCTCCACGCGCTCCAGGTGCTGGCCGTCCGTGGCCAGCATGTCCACCAGGCAGTAGTCCGCCAGCTGGGCCACCACCAGCTCCGCCACGTTGCGCACCGTGGTGCGCCAGTCCAGGGACGTGGACAGCCGCGTGGTCGCCTCCGTGAGGAAGCGCAGGTGCTTCTCCATGCGGCGCTGTTCGGTGACCTCGCGCACGATGCCGCCCACGCCCAGCAGCTCCGAGCCGGAGCGCACGGGGAAGTACGTAGCCAGGAAGGTGCGCGGCTCCGGGCCGCCGACGTACTCCACCGGGTCGTCCACCACGGCCTCTTCCGTCGCCAGCACGCGGCCCAGCAGGTCCTCGATGGGCGCGCCCGCCGGGCCCATCAGCTCGCGGGGCGTGCGGCCCAGGTGCTGCTCCAGGGGGATGCCGTTGTTCTCCGCGACGACGCTGTTGACCCGCACGTAGCGCAGGCCCGGGTCGACGAAGCCCATGCCCACCGGCGACGCGGCGAGGAAGGACTCCAGCAGCGCGGCGGTCGCGTCGCGCTCGCGCAGGGCGCTGCGCGCCTCGCGGTACAGCCGGGCGCTCTCCACCGCCAGCGCGGCCCGGCGCGCGAACTCCGTGGCGTACGCCAGGTCGCGCCGGGTGTAGCGCCGCCCGGGGGACGCGGAGACGAGGTTGATGAGGCCGAAGCGGCGCTCGCCCACCGCCAGGGGCAGCAGCATGGCGGAGTGCGGCTCCAGCGCCTCCAGCAGGCGCCGGTGCTCGGGCGTGCGCGCCAGCAGGTCCAGCCCCTCTCGGGTGACGTCGGACACGAGCACGGGCCGGCCCTGCGCGAACACGCGGGCCAGCGGCGTGTCCGAACCGGACTCCGGCGGGAAGGGCATCAGCTGGTCGAGCAGCCCCTGCCTGCGCGGATCCTTCGCGGTGACGACCAGCCGGTGCAGGTCGCCGTCGGTGTCCAGCACGTCCACCATGCAGTAGTCGGCCCACTCCAGCGTGGCCAGCCGCGCCACCGCCTTGAGCGTCGTCTCCCAGTCCAGGGATTCGGCGAGGAGGCGGCTGGCCTCGCTGACGAAGAACTCCGCGCGCTCGGTGGCCTTGCGCTCGGTGATGTCCACGTTGACGGTCACCGCGCCCAGCAGGTCGCCTTCCTCCGTGGAGAGCGGCGCGGAGGAGTTGAGGATGGTGCGCCGCACGCCCGCGCGCCCGACGACGTCCACCTCCTCGTTGGAGATGGTCTTCCCGGTGCGCAGCGTGCGCGCCAGGGCCCACTCCTCGCCCCGCAGGCGCCGGCCGCTGCCGGGCCAGTACGCCTCGAAGAGGCCGTAGCGCTCCAGGCCCATCTCCTCCAGGGCGCGGGCCCCCCACAGCGCGCTCGCGGCGGCGTTGGCCGCGAGCAGGCGTCCGGCCGTGTCGACGATGATCACCCCCACCGGCAGCAGCTGCATCACGGTGCGCAGCCACTCGTGCCGCACGGGGGTGGACTCCCCCAGGAAGGTGCCGGTCGGCTCGGACATGGGCGCGGAGCCCCCTTTCCCCGCGGGAGGTTCTTAGGGTGGGTGTGCGAGGGGCCCCAGACCACCCGACCCCGGTACGAGCCGGCTTTCCGGGAGTTGGCACGCCTGTCCGCCCGGCGGTGGGGGAAGGGGCTTGATTCAGGACGCCCGACGGGGCGTCATTGGAGGGATGGCGATCAAGTGCGTGGTGCTGGATTTCGATGGGACGTTCACGGATGTGCTGGCGGAGGGCGCGCCCTTCCTGACGCACTTCCAGCAGGCGCTGTACCGGGTGCTGGGACAGGACGCGGCGGCCGCCTGGGATGAAGAGGTGGCCGCGCTGCATGAGGGCGTGGATCAATACGGCTGGGAGGTGGGCGGCCGCATCGTGGCGCCGGCCACGGCGGACCCCTACCTGACGGCCACGTGCACCGCGCACCGGCTGCTCCAGCGCTTCGGCAAGGGGCAGGACGAGGCCGCGCGCACGGACACGGTGCAGACGCTGTACCGGGACGCGTACCGGCACTCGGCCACGGCCTTCAAGGAGGAGGCGAAGGAGGTGCTGGAGGCGCTGCTCGCCACGGGCCTGCCCGTCAACGTGGTGACCAACGCGCACACGGAGCTGGTGGAGGCGAAGCTCACCCGGCTGGCACCCAAGGGCCGCGAGCGGCTGACGGTGTTCGGCGACGCGCGCAAGTTCACGCTGGAGGACGCGGAGCCGAAGGACGCGCGCTTCGACGCGCTGCCCGAAGCGCTGACGCTGGACGGGGTGCTGGGCCGGCCGGTGTACCTGCGGCGCGGGCGCTACTTCGCCGCGCTCAAGCGCATCTGGGACGCCACGCACTCGGGCCCGGAGTCCACGCTGGTCGCGGGCGACATCTACGAGCTGGATCTGGCGATGCCCGCCGCGCTGGGCGCGCACGTCCAGCTGGTGGAGCGCGCCAACGTGCTGCCCTACGAGCGCGCGGCGGTGGAGCGCCTGGGCGCGCGCGGCGGCGTGGACAAGAGCCTGCGCGCCATCCTGCCCCGGCTGCGCTGAGGGGCCGTGCCGCCGCGAGCGCGGCGCAAACGAAAAGCCCCGCCTCCCCGTGAAGGGAGGGCGGGGCCGTCCGCACTGCACCGCGCGTGGGGCGCGAGAATCCTTTAGACCTTGGCGCCAGCGGTCGGCTGGAACACGTCGTTGAACTCGGCGAGCGCCTTGTTGATGGCCGCCTTAATGTCGTTGGTCAGCTCGCGCTTGGCGACGATGTCCTGGACGATGTTCGGGTACTTGCCGTCCACGAACTCCAGCATCTCCTTCATCCAGCGGACCACGTCCGACACGGGCACCTGGCGGATCCACCCGCGCTTGCCGGCGTCGTCCTTGTTCGTCGCTGCGTAGATCTGGATGACCTGGCGCTCGACGGACAGGGGCTCGTACTGGCCCTGCTTGAGCAGCTCCACCATGCGGGCGCCGCGCGCCAGCGTCTCCTGCGTCGCCTTGTCCAGGTCGGAGCCGAACTGGGAGAAGGCGGCCAGCTCGCGGTACTGCGCGAGCTCCAGCTTCATGGAGCCGGCGACCTGCTTCATCGCCTTGATCTGCGCCGCGGAACCGACGCGCGACACGGAGAGGCCCACGTTGATGGCCGGACGGACGCCGGAGTTGAAGAGGTCCGTCTCCAGGAAGATCTGCCCGTCGGTGATGGAGATGACGTTCGTCGGGATGTAGGCGGACAAGTCACCCGCCTGCGTCTCGATGATGGGGAGCGCCGTGAGGGAGCCCGCGCCCTCCTCGTCGGACAGCTTGGCGGCGCGCTCCAGCAGGCGGCTGTGGATGTAGAACACGTCGCCCGGGTACGCCTCGCGGCCCGGCGGGCGGCGCAGGAGCAGGGACAGCTGGCGGTACGCCACGGCCTGCTTGGACAGGTCGTCGTACACGATGAGGCCGTGCATCTTGTTGTCGCGGTAGTACTCGCCGATGGCGACGCCCGCGTACGGGGCGAAGTACTGCATGGGCGCCGGGTCGGACGCGTTCGCCGCGACGACCGTCGTGTACTCCATGGCGCCGTGGCGGGTCAGCTTCTCCACCACCTGCGCGACGGTGGACTGCTTCTGCCCGATGGCCACATAGACGCAGTAAACGCCCAGGCCCTTCTGGCTGATGATGGCGTCGATGGCGACGGCCGTCTTGCCCGTCTGGCGGTCACCGATGATGAGCTCGCGCTGACCGCGGCCCACCGGCACCAGCGCGTCCAGCGCCTTGATGCCCGTCTGCAGGGGCTCGTGCACGGACTTGCGCTGCACGATGCCGGGCGCCTTCACTTCCAGGCGGCGGTGCTCGGTGGCCTCGATGGGGCCCTTGCCGTCCACCGGGACGCCCAGGGCGTTCACCACGCGGCCCAGCAGGCCCTTGCCCACCGGCACGGAGGCGATCTGCCCGGTGCGCTTCACGACGTCGCCTTCGCGGATGCCCTTGAAGTCACCCATGATGGCGATGCCGACGTTGTCCTCTTCCAGGTTGAGGACCAGACCCTGCACGCCGTTGGCGAACTCCACGAGCTCGCCCGCCAGCGCACCCTCCAGGCCGTACACGCGGGCGATACCGTCGCCCACGGACAGCACGGTGCCGGTCTCGGCGACGGTGACCTTCTTGCCGTAGTCCTTGATCTGCTCCCGGATGATTCTGCTGATCTCGTCGGCGCGGATTTCCATGAGCGTCTTGCGTCCTTGCGGAGGGGGCGGCCGGAAACGGGGAGGGCCGCCACGAATCTTGATGTACCGGGTGGCCCCCTATCACGCTCCCAGGCCCCATCGCAACGCGCACGCCGCCCGCCGTATGCCGCCCCCAAGTCCCCCGTTATCGGGGCCGTTAGCGGACCCTGCCCGGCCGTTGGAACCCGGGCCAATCCGGCCTCCCAGCCCCCGTCCCGGCAGGCCACCCGGAAGGCCGCCCGGACGTCTGGAGGCTCAGGAGCCGGCCGACGGGGGACCGCCCGCCCGGGGCAGCCACACGATGAAGCGGGTGCCGTCCGCCGCCCCCGACTCCACGGAGATGCGCCCCCCGTGGGCCAGGGCGATCTGCCGGGCGATGTAGAGCGACAGGCCCAGGCCGTCCCCGTCGCTGGCCCCGGACGACGCCGCCCGGCGCCGGAAGGGCTCGAAGAGGGTGGCGTGGCTCTCCGGAGGCACCCTGCGACCCGGGTCGTGCACCAGGAGCGTGACGCCGTCGCCCTGGCCCTGGAGCTGGAGCGCCACCGCCGCCGTCCCGTGATGCAGCGCGTGACCCAGCAGCGTGTCCACCAACTGGGTGAGCCGCCCTGCGTCCCAGGTGCCCCGCAGGTCGCCCAGCGCGGTGAGGCGCAGGTCCCGCCCGGGGTGGGCCTGACGCTGCGTCTCCAGCACCTGCTCCACCACCTGCCCCAGGTGCACCGGCGAGGCCTGCAGCGGCAGGCCTCCGGACAGCCGGGCCCGGGTGAAGTCCAGCAGCTGGTGGATCATCCGCTCCACCCGGCGCACCCCCACGCCCACCCTCCCGACCTGCTCCGTCAGGGCCTCCGGCAGTGACGGAGCGTGTTGGAGGGCGAGCACGTCGCGCTGGAGGGCCTGGAGCGGGACCTTGAGGTCATGGCCCACCACGCCCAGGAACTGCTCGCGGAAGTGCTCCATGCGCGCCAGGCGCTCCTCGGAGGACTTGCGGCTGCTGACGTCCCACACCGCCGCCAGCCGCACCGCGCGGCCCTGGTAGGTGGCCGGGCGGCCCATGACCTCCACGGGGATGCGCCGGCCGTCGCGGTGGACGATGGCCACCTCGTACGGGGCCTCCACGCCGCGCTCCATCGCGTCGCGCGCGGGGGCGCGGAACTCCGGGGCCACGCAGTCGATGACGCTGCGGCCGATCAGCTCCGCCGTCTCGTAGTGCCCCAGCAGGCGCGCCAGCCCCGGGCTGATGTCCAGGAAGTGCCCCCGGTCGTGGAAGAAGTACCCGTCACAGGAGATCTCCACGATGCTGCGCATGTGCTCCTCGCTCGCGCGCAGCGCCGCCTCCTCGCGCAGGCGCGCGGACGTGTCGCGCAGGAGCAGCAGCACCCCCGCGGACGACGGGGCCGCCGGCAGCGCGCTCACCGTCAGGTGACGCAGCGTGCCCACCTCCCCGAAGCGCCCCGACACCAGCTCCTCCACCACCCGCTCGCCCGACTGCGCCCGGCCCAGCAGCGGCGACAGCGACGGCGCGAGCCCCGGCCAGGCCTCCGCCAGCAGCCGCCCCACGCAGAGCGCCACGGGCCGCCCGCCCAGGGACGTCAGCAGGTCGTTCATCCAGAGCAGACGGGAGTCCGCGCCCACCAGCGCCACCCCCCAACCCGGCGCGTTCAGCAGCGCACTCAGGAAGGGCCAGCACTCCTCGGGAACCCCTGCGGACGGAAGGGCTCCGGGAAGCCGGTGGAACACGGGCTGCGGCATGGGCGGGTCGTCTCGGAAAACGCGGGGTTGTCCGCGTTGACCCAAAGTATACCCATTCCCCATGCCAGCGGGAAATACAGGTTTGACTAGGACTACGGGGCAACACGGCCAACCTGGGAGGTTGGCCGTTGGAAGCAGGAAGTCAGGCTACTTCAGCTCGCGGCGCATCTGCTCCAACTGGGAGCGCAGGGTGCCGTCGTAGAGGGTGCCGCCGACCTGGGCGGACACGCCGCCGAGCACGGAGGGGTCCACGCGGGTCTCCAGCACGACGTTGCGCTGGGTGAGCTGCTGGAGCGACTGCTGGAGGCGGGTGACGGCGTCGGCGGACAGGGGCGCGGCGCTGGTGACCTGACCCCGGACGCGGCCCGCGCGGGCGTCCGCCATGTCGCGGTAGAGCCGGGCGATGTCGGGCAGGTAGCCCAGGCGGTTCCTGTCCACCAGCAGCCGCAGCGCGTTGGAGAGCGCGGGGTCCGCGGGGGAGGGCAGCGCCAGGAGCACGGCCTCCACCACGTGGCTGCGCTGGGCGCGGCTGTAGGCGGGGTTGAGCAGCACGTCCGACAGTTCGGGGCTGTGCCCGACCACGTCGGCGAAGGCGTTGAGCTGCTCCGCGACCAGGTCGGTGCGGTTGCCTTCCGCTGCGACGTCGAGGATGGCGCGGGCGTAGCGGCGGGCGATGGAGACGTTCACCATGACGCTGGCGCCCTTAGCATGGGGCGTCCCCCACGGCAATCCCGCCGAAAATCCCGCGCCCCGTGGCCGCAAGGCCCCTTCCGGGGTCTGCTTCATGAAACGCCGGAGGAGCCCCGGAAGGCAGCCTGGCGCTCGCAAGGTGACGGCCTGGTAGCAAGAGGGCTTGGCGGAATGGGGGGTGGGCCCGTAGCGTGGGCCTCCTCGCCCCATGCAAGAACCCGTCATCGGCATCGACCTGGGCACTACCAACAGCGTCGTGGCGACCGTGGAAGACGGACGTCCGCGCCTCATCCCCTCACGTGCGGGAGGTCGCCTCACGCCCTCCGTCGTGGGCCTCACCCGCGCGGGCGACCGGCTGGTGGGGCAGGCGGCCCAGGCGCTGGCGGAGGAACAACCCGACGCGGTGGTGTGGGCCACCAAGCGCTTCCTCGGGCGCCGGTACACGCCGGAATTGGTGCAGCAGGCGAAGTCGGTGGTGCCCTACCCCCTGGTGGCGGGCCCCTCCGGCGACGTGCGCGTGAAGCTGGCGGGCCGGGTGCTGCCCACCACGCAGGTGTCCGCCTTCATCCTGGGCGAGCTGCGCCTGGACGCGCAGGCCCACTTCGGCCGCGACGTGCGCAAGTGCGTCATCACGGTTCCGGCCAACTTCGACGACAACCAGCGCCAGGCCACGCGCGAGGCGGCGAGCATCGCGGGGCTGGAGGTGGTGCGGCTGGTCAACGAGCCCACCGCGGCGGCGCTGGCGTACGGCCTGTCGCGCGGCTTCGAGGGCAGCGCGCTGGTGTTCGACCTGGGCGGCGGCACCTTCGACGTGTCCATCCTGGACGTGAAGGCGGGCGTCTTCGAGGTGAAGGCCACGGGCGGCGACCACGCGCTCGGGGGCGAGGACTTCGACCAGCGAATCGTCCAGTGGCTGCTGGCGCAGGTGGAGGACGCCTTCCAGGACGCGGTGTCCAAGGACGCGCCGTCGCTGCGCCGGCTGAAGGTGGCGGCGGAGGCGGCCAAGCGCGAGCTCACCGAAAGGGACGAGGCCAGCATCACCGTGTCCGGCCTGGGCGACCACGCCTCGGGCGGGAAGCGCTTCACGGAGATCAACACCGCGCTCACGCGCAGCTTCTTCGAAACCCTCTCCGAGCCCCTGTCGCGCCGCTGCCTGGAGGTCTGCAAGAGCGTGATGGCGGAGGCGAAGATGGATCCGCGCTCGGTGGACGTGGTGCTGCTGGTGGGCGGCATGACGCGCGTGCCGCTGGTGCGCCGGCTGGTGGCGGACTTCTTCGGCCGCGCGCCGTCCACGGACGTGCACCCGGACGAAGCGGTGGCGCTGGGCGCCGCGGTGCAGGCGGACGAACTCCTGCGGCAGTCCGGGCAGGCGCTGCTGCTGGACGTGGCCAGCCAGAGCCTGGGCGTGGGCGTGATGGGCGGGCGCGTGAAGCGCCTCATCCCCCGCAACACGGGCGTGCCGGTGGTGGCGCGCGACATCTTCTTCCCGGGCACCTCCGGCCAGGCCGAGGCGCGCATCCCCGTGTACCAGGGGGAGAGCGAGTTCCAGGATGAGAACCACAAGCTGGGCGAGGTGGTCCTCAAGAACCTGCACGTCGCCGCGCGCGGGGAGACGCCCCTGGAGGTCGTCTTCGAACTGTCCGGCGAGGGCACGCTGTCCGTGAAGGCCACCGACCTGACCTCCGGCAACATGGAGGTGGTCCGCCTGGAGGCCCGCGCCGGCCTGCCGCAGGGCGAGGCGGAGAAGCTGGGCCAGGAGCAGATGAACTACGCCCAGGCCCAGGGCGTGGTGGACGCGCGCAAGGCAGAGGAGACCTTCCGCAAGCTGCTGGAGCGCGGGGAGAAGCTGGCCCGCCTGCTCCAGAAGAGCGCGAAGGAGAACCCCAGCCCGGAGGCCGAGTCCGCCGTGGGCACCGTGCAGCAGCTGCTGGTGGGCGGCAAGGACGCGCTGGCGGCCGGGGACGCCGCGCAGTGCGCCCAGATTGCTCGCCAGCTCACGAAGCTTCTGTCCGGTCGCGCGGAACCCCGGAGCTGAGCCCCCGCGGCCGTGGCGGAAGGCGTCCACCAGCGCACGTTGACGCGCCGGGTGCGTGGTGACTTTCCTGGAGTCCGCCTATCTCCGGAGTCATGACGACCCCCGGATTTTCTCCCCGCCCGAGAGACCTGGTCTTCGTGGTGGACGACTCGCGGACGGCGCGGGACGTGGTGCGGCTGCACCTGTCGCGCATGGGCTGCGACGTGGTGGCCCTGGAGGGGGCGGAGGCGTGCCTCGCGGAGCTCCAGCAGCGGGTGCCGGCGCTCATCCTGATGGACCTGCACCTGGAGAAGCTCCAGGGGGATGAGGCGTGCCGCGCGGTGAAGGCGCACGCGGCCGGGCGCGACGTGCCGGTGGTGATGTTCACCGCCGCGGACGAACCCCATGAGGTGATGCACTGCGGGCGCGCGGGCGCGGACGACTTCCTGCCCAAGCCCGTGTGCCAGGAGGCGCTGGCGGCGAAGGTGGCCGCGGTGAGGGCGTCCCGGGAGCGCGTCTGGACGGGCCCTCCGCGCGGGCGCGGCGTGCTGCTGGTGGAGGGCGGCCGCTTCCTGCACACCTTCCTGGGCGGCGCGCTGGAGCACGAAGGGCTGCACGTGCTCTACGCCAAGGACCTGGAGGACGCGGGGGCGCAGGCGGCGGCCCACGGCGACCGGCTGGATGGCTTCGTGGTGGACGTGTCGCGGCTGCCGCGCGAGGCCCTGGCCCTGGCCGCGCGCATCCGGGAGCTGTACCCGCGCAAGCCGCTGGTGCTGATGTCGCGCGTGGAGGAGTCGCCGGACGTGCTCGCCCGCGCGCTGGAGCTGTGCGGCGCGCCGCTCCTGGAGAAGCGCCACCTGGGCGCGGACGAGCTGCTGGGGCGGGTGCTCGCGCGCCTGGCGCCGAACACCGTGCCGCTGCGGGCCGCGGAGCGCGTGCCCTTCTTCACCGTGGTGGAGTTCTCCACGGCGGGCGGGCCCACGCTCAGCGGCTTCAGCCACGACGCCAGCCCCCAGGGCCTCTTCGTGCGCACGCTCACGCCCGCGCGCGAGGGCGCCCGGCTGTCCCTGCGGCTGGTGATGGCCGGCCAGCGCACCCCGTGCGAGGCGCAGGCGGTGGTGGCGTGGTCCAACCCGCCCGGCCCCGGCAGCGCCTTCCGCTCGCAGACGGGCATGGGCCTCAAGCTGGAGGGCATGGACGCGCAGCTCCAGCAGCGCTTCGTGCGCTTCGTGCCGCAGACCCTCGGTTTTCCCACCGCCGGCCCGGCGCGCGCCTCAGGTTTCTGAGAGCGGAGGCCCCCCTGCGGGGCCCCGCAACCCCTGGCAATCCCTGGCCGTCACCCGGGGATTCCCTCCTGGCACGGGCGTGGCAGTGCCCCGGCCCCGCGAAGCTTTCGAGGGAGGGACCCAAGGCATGCACTGGACGCGTTTCGGAGGAGTGGGACTCACGCTGCTGGCGGTGGGGTGTGGTGACGGCGACAAGGGCCCCCCGAGCGGGCTGGGCAACGAGCCCGTGCAGCAGGCGCTGCGGCTGGAGGAGTTCGCCGCCTGCGCGGACCTGGAGCAGTACATCGAGGACACCGCGTCCAAGCAGATGCGCGCGAGCCTGGAGCAGCAGCGGCCCAGCTTCTGGGACAGGTTCGGCCGCAACCGGGGCGTGGACATGGGCAGTCCTCCCCCCATGGCGGAGGGGGACGCCTCGTCGGGCGGTGGCAGCCCGTCGCCTTCCCAGGGCCCGAAGGACAGCACCGGCACCAACAACCAGGTGGAGGGCGTGCACGAGTCGGACTTCGTGCAGAACGACGGCACGCGCATCTTCGTGTTGTCGGGCAGCCGTCTCTACGCGCACCGCTCGTGGCCTGCGGAGCAGCTGACGCTGGCGGGCTCGCTGGAGGTGGAGGGCTGGCCCCGGGAGATGCTGCTGGATGAGCACCAGCGGCTGGTCATCGTCTCGCAAGTGCGCCAGGGGCTGCCGGGCAGTCCGTCCGGCGGGGGCGTCTACATGGGCGAAGGCGCGCCGATTCCGATGATCGACTGCACCGGCCTTGGCTTCGGCTGTGGCTACTACGCGGCCGACAGCACCAAGGTCACGACGGTGGACGTGTCGGACGTGGCCAACCCCACGGTGGTGGATCAGGTGTACCTGCCGGGCCTCTTCACGCAGGCGCGCCGCGTGGACAGCTCCGTGCGCCTGGTGCTGTCGGAGGCGTTCCGCTGGCCGGCGGGCGTGCGGTCCTGGGTGAACTACACGGAGGAGCTCTACAAGGACGAGGACAAGCTGGATGACGCCATCGACGCGCAGATCGCCGCCAACGAGAAGCTCATCCGCGCGAACACGCTGGACCAGTGGCTGCCCGCGGGCAGGCGCGTGGACGCGGCGGGCGTGACGACGGCGCTGCCGGTGTCGTGCGGTGACTTCTACCGGAGCAACGCGCCGTCCGCGCTGGGCTTCGTGACGGTGGCCTCGCTGGACCTGGACGCGCAGGCGGCGGCGCCGGGGCGCACCAGCCTGGTGGCGGAGCCGGGCACGGTGTACGCGTCGAAGGACTCGCTCTACCTGGCGCACTCGCACTACTGGTGGTGGCCGGAGCCGGGGCAGAAGGACTTCACCTACCTGCACAAGTTCGACACCCGCGAGCCGGGCCGCGCGGTGTACGCGGGCTCCGGCACGGTGGAGGGCGTGCCCGTCAACCAGTTCGCCCTGGACGAACACGAAGGCGTGCTGCGGCTGGCCACCACCGTCACCACGCGCCTGCCGGAGGAGAAGAACGCGGACTGGTGGTGGGGCCGCACGACGACGGCGAGCCGCGTGACGACGATGGGCATGAAGGACGGGCGGCTCAAGGAGCTGGGCCGCAGCGCGGACCTGGCCGAAGGGGAGCGCATCTACAGCGCGCGCTTCGTGGGCACGCGCGGCTACGTCGTCACCTTCCTCCAGGTGGACCCGCTCTTCACCTTCGACCTGAGCGACCCGGCGAACCCGCGCAAGGTGGGTGAGCTGAAGGTGCCCGGCTTCTCCACGTACCTGCACCCGGTGGGAGACAACCACCTGCTCACGATGGGCGTGCACATGGACGCGAACGGCGGCTGCTGCGGGGAGCGCTCGCTGAAGCTGTCGCTCTTCGACGTCAGCGACCTGGCGAACCCGAAGGAGGCCTTCACGCAGCTGGTGGGCACCGCCTACGGCTGGAGCGAGGCCGTCTACGAGCACAAGGCCTTCAACTACTTCCCGGCGAAGGGCCTGGTCGCCATCCCCTTCACGGACTACACCCCCCGCGGCTACAGCGGGAACGACTACTGGAGTGGCTTCCGCACGGAGCTGCGCGTGTTCCGCGTGGACCTGGCGGCGGGCATCTCCCCGGTGGGCGCCGTGAGCATGACGGACATGTACCAGCAGGCGCAGACGCCGGACTGGAGCTGGTACTACACGCCGGACGTGCGCCGCAGCGTGATGGCGGACGACTACGTGTACGCCATCAGCGACGCGGGGGTGCGCGTGGCGAAGCTGGGCAACCTCCAGGCGCCGCTGGTCACGACGCGCTTCACCAAGGTCGTCAACCCCTGAGGTCCTGACGGGGCAGGAGGGCGGTCAGGCCGGGGAGGGGAGGCGCGTCCATCGTTCGGGCAGCGCAATCCCCTCCCGAAGAGGCTATAGGCCCGCCCATGTCGCCCGAAGCCCCGGAGTCGTCCGTGTCGTCGTCCCACTCGGTCCGCAACCGGGGGGAGCTGCGCGCCCTGCTCGCGCTGGCGCTGCCCCTGTGCATCGCGCAGGCGGGCCAGTCGCTCATGGGCCTGGTCGACACGCTCATCGTCGGCCGGGCCGGCACGTCCGCGCTGGCGGCGGTGGGCCTGAGCCACAGCCTGTTCTTCGCCGTCAGCAGCTTCGGCATGGGGCTGATGATGGGCGTGGACCCGCTGGTGTCGCAGGCCATTGGCGCGCGCAACCCGGTGCGCGCGCGCAACGTGCTGTGGCAGGGCGTGTGGCTGTCCGCGTTCGTGGGGCTGGTGCTGTGGGCGGTGCTCATCACCGTCCCGTCGGCCCTGCCGTGGGTGGGCGTGGCGGAGGAGCAGATCGTCCAGGTGCGCGCGTTCCTGCACTTCCGCGCGCCCAGCCTGCCGCTGATGCTCATCTTCCTCACGGTGCGCGCGTACCTCCAGGCCATCGGGAAGCCCCGGCCGCTGGTGGTGTCCACCGTGGCGGCCAACGTCCTGAACCTCATGATGGTGCCGCTGTTCGTCTTCGGCGGTGCGTCCCTGCCCGCGTGGACGGGCCCCCTGGCGCTCGTGCCGGCGATGGGCGCGGCGGGCGCGGCGCTGTCCACGCTGCTGTGCACGGGCATGGAGGTGCTCATCGTGGCGCGGTCGGTGCGCGGGATTCCCGTGCCGGGGACGCCGTCCCTGCGGCCGGTGCTGGCGGACCAGCTGCGCGCGTTCCGGGTGGGGCTGCCCATTGGCCTGCACATCGCGGCGGAGGTGGGCGTCTTCGCGCTGGCGGGCGTGCTGGCCGCGCGGCTGGGCCCTGCGAGCGTGGGCGCGCATCAGATCGCCATCTCCTTCGCGAGCCTCACCTTCACCATGGCGCTGGGCATCGGCAACGCGGGCAGCGTGCGGGTGGGCTGGGCGGTGGGGGCGCATGACACGCCGCAGGCGCGCAGGAGCGGGCTGATGGCCTTCGCCATCGGCACGGTGGTGATGTCCGTGGGCGGGCTCGTCTTCGCGCTGTTCCCGGGGGGGCTCGCGAGGCTCGCGGGCGCGCCGCCGGAGGTGCTGCCGCTGCTGCTGCCGCTCCTGATGGTGAGCGCCATCTTCCAGGTGTTCGACGGCGTGCAGGGCGTGGGCGCGGGCGTGCTCCGGGGCGCGGGCCACACGCGCTTCACCTTCCTGGCGAACATCGTGGGTCACTACGCCGTGGGCCTGCCCCTGACGCTGCTCCTGGGCTTCGGCCTGGGCATGGGCGTGCTGGGCATCTGGTGGGGCCTGTGCGCGGGCCTCATCTTCGTGGCCCTGGCCGTGTTCTGGCGCTTCTGGCGCGTGAGCGCGGGCACGCTGCGGCCCCTGGAGAGCTGAGGCGTCCAGGAGTCGCGGTGGCTCAGGCCGGCAGGTAGTGGCGGATCATCTGCCGCCACACGGGCCAGTCGTGGGTGCCGCCGTCCCAGATGGACAGGTCGTTGCGGATGTCCTTCTGCCAGAGCAGCTTGGACAGGTGCTCGTTGGAGGGGCGGCAGAAGTCGTGCTCGCCCACGGCCAGGGTCATCTCCACGCGGCGCAGGGCGTTCAGGCGCGCGGCGTCGTGCAGGCCGGGCAGCCAATGGGGCGCGGTGTGGAAGTACACCTGTTCGTCGTGGTGGCCGTCCAGGAAGTCGTCCGTCTCGAACTTGCCGCCCAGGGAGATGAGGCGCTGGAAGACGTGCGGGTGGCGCAGGCCCACGTTGTACGTGTGGAAGCCGCCCAGGCTGCACCCGGCCAGCGTCAGCCGCCCTCCGGAGGCGCGGCCGCGCACCAGCGGGACGGCCTCGCTGACCAGGTAGTCCTCCCACTGGGCATGGCGGGCCACGCGCACGGCCGGGGCGACGTGCTTGTTGTACCAGGACTCCTCGTCCACGGAGTCCACGCACAGCACGACGTAGCGGCCCGCGGAGATGCCGTCCGCGAGCGCGCCGATGAGGCCGAAGTCCTCGGCCTGGTAGAAGCGGCCCTTGCTGGTGGGGACCAGGATGATGGGCTCGCCCGAGTGCCCGTACAGCAGCACTTCCATGTCCCGGTTCAGCCGCTGGCTGTACCAGCGGTGGTATTCGCGGTTCATGCCCGTCACCTTAACCGGCGCGTCCGCGACGCAAGCGCGGCGGGCGCCTGGACGCGCGCCGGTCAGCCGGCAGTGAACACCTGCCGGGTGGGCTCCTCACCCCTCCACGGCGTGAGGAAGGCGTCCGCCTCCCGGGCGATGGTCTCCAGGGAGGCGGTCAGCTCGTGGCCGTCATCCACCTCCACCAGCCGGACGTGGCGCCTGCCCTGTGCCCATTCGCGCGAGTAGCGCACGTCGCAGGTGTCGTCCCGGCGACCGTGGACGATGAGGGTGGGCACGCGCACGTCGGGCCAGACGCCCAGGCGGGCGTCCAGGGCCTGGGCCTCCTCCACGATGCCGTGGTGCACGCGCGTGCGGCGCTTCTCCGCGTGGTCGTCCGTTTCGAGGAAGCCCGTGCGCTCCCAGTGGGCCCAGGCTTCCGCGCCCATGCGGCGCTGGAGCTGCTCCACGAAGTGGAACGCGGGGGCGAGCAGCACCAGGGCCCCCACGCGGGCATCCCGCTCCGCGGAGCGCGCGGCGACGAGCCCGCCCAGGCTGGAGCCGATGAGCACCGCGCGGGCGTTGTCCTGGGGAGGGCCCAGCGCGTCGCGCACGGTGTCGAGCATGGCGCTCAGGCCCAGGCGCTCCATGGACGGCACGCGCAGGTTGAGGCGCTCCAGGTGGATGCCCTGCTTCGCCCAGTGCGCGTCCAGCCAGACGCCCTTGGTGGAGGCGGGGCCGGACGCGAAGCCGTGCAGGTACAGCCAGCGGGGACCCGGGGGGGAGAGGGGAGGCGCGTTCATGGCGCGCACTGTACCCCCATCAAAACCGCAGCACGGGGCCGGCGGTGATGCTCTGGAGGGGTTTGGCGCAGGCGCTGTTGTCCGTGTCCGCGTCCTTCGTGAACTTCAGGTCGCAGAACTGGAGGGCGGTGGCGACGGACACGCCCCAGTGGTCGCCGAACCAGCCGTCCAGGCCCACGCGGAAGGCCATGCTGGTGACGTCGAAGTCCTCGCGGCGCAGCTGCCCCAGGCTGTTGGGGGTGAAGGGCTTCGCCCAGCTCTTGGCCAGCCGCGCCCCCAGCCACGGCGTCACCGGCTTGTCGCCGAGGAAGCGCAGGCGGGCCTCGATGCCCACGGCGGTGTAGTCCAACTGCACGCGGCTGAGCTGGGACGGGTTCTGGGCCTGCGCGAACTGCTGGCCCCAGGTCTGCGTCGTTTCAAAGACGGCGCCCAGGGACAGGCCGGGCGGCGTCTCCACGCCCAGCCACGCCTGCAACGTGGGGCCCTTGGCGCGCCAGTCGCTGAAATGGTCCAGGGTGACCCCCGCGCCCAGCGAGGCGTAGCCATGCCACCCGCCCGCAACCGCTGGCCCTGCTGCCAGCACGCCCGCCAGCGCCAGCCACTTCCACTTCGTTTCCATCGCGCCACTGTATGCCGGCCCGGCGGCGGGGACAGGCCTGCCCGGTCGCCCGGGTGTCGTCGCGCCTGAAGGCAGCGAGGAGGCTGGCTTCGCGGAGGGCGGGGGGGCCGGCTAGGCTTGGGCGCATGTCCGGTTCTTTTGAAGTCGCGGCGGCCACCGTCCGCGACGCCCTCACCGACGCGGGTCGGGGGCTGGTGGAGCGCGAGGCGATGGTGGAGCTGGTGGCGCTGTCGGCGGTGGCGGGCGAGCACCTGCTCGTCATCGGCCCGCCGGGCACGGCGAAGAGCGAGGCGGTGCGCAGGACGGCGCGCGCGCTGGGCGGCTCCTACTTCGAATACCTGCTGGGGCGCTTCACGGAGCCGTCCGAAATCTTCGGGCCGGTGGACCTGCGCAAGCTGCGCGAGGGCGTGGTGGAGACGGAGACGTCCGGCATGCTGCCGGAGGCGGAGGTGGCCTTCCTGGACGAGGTGTTCCTGGGCTCCACCGCCATCCTCAACACGCTGCTGGGCCTGCTCAACGAGCGCACCTTCCGGCGCGGGCACACGCGCAAGCAGGTGCCGCTGCGCATCTGCGTGGGCGCGTCCAACGCGCTGCCGGAGGACGACGCGCTGGCCGCCTTCTCCGACCGCTTCCTGGCGCGCATCTTCGTGGAGCCCGTGCCCGACTCGCGGCTGGAGGAGCTGCTGACGGGCGGCGCGTCGCTGTGGCAGGACGCGGTGCCGCGCGTGGCGTCGTTGGACGCGCTCGACGTGGTGGCGGGCGTGGCGCGGGGCGCGGATCTGGGGCCGGTGCGGCCGCACCTGGCGCAGGCGCTGCGGACGCTGCGGAGCGCGGGCATTGGCCTGTCGGACCGCCGGGCCGTGAAGGTGCAGCGGCTGGTGGCGGCGGCGGCGGCGCTGGCGGGACGCACCACGCCAAGCGTGGCGGACCTGTGGCCCCTCATCTACGCGGTGCCCACGAAGGAGGCACAGGCGCTCGCGCGGGACGTGCTGCGCGACGTGCTGGCCGCGTCGGAGAACACGGCGCTGCCGGCCGCGGCGCTGGAGGCGAGCGCGGGGCCGCTGGCGCGGGCCCAGCGCATCGCGCAGGCGGGACAGGTGCTGCTGGAGACGCGGCCTCCAGATGAGGACGCGGACGCGCTGACCGCGTGGCGGCTCAAGCTGGAGGGCGTGGCGCGGGAGATGGACGCGGGCTTCGCGCCAGAGGCACTGCCGGACGCGTTGCGCGCGCTGCGCGGTGAGGTGGCGGCGGTGCTGGGCGACGCGGCGTCGCGGGCCGCGTGACGGAGGGTCAGCGGAACCCGTCGACGATGTAGACGGCCGCGCCCGAGAACTCCATGGTGGCCATTCCGGGCTTGGAGTCCTTCATCTTGCGCAACTGGCCTTTCGAGCTTCGCGCGACCGCGCAAAGGGGAAGCCTCTCGCGGTCGGGCGGCTTGGCCTCGTAGTAGCGGATGACGATCTGATTTCCGCCCGTCCAGATGCGGCCGTACATCAGCGTTGCGGGATGCAGCGGCCCCAGGCTGCTGTTCAGCTCGCTTTCGATGGGGCCCTCGCGCAGGTACACGGGGCCGGTGTCCGCCTGGTTGACATCGAACTCCATCGTCGCCCCGTCGGACACCTCCAACCCCAGGATGCGCATCGTCTTCAAGGCTTCCTCCGAGCAGGCTTCAGGCTCTGGGGTCCCGTCGGGGCGCATGGCGACCTGACCCGGAATGGGCGCGGCGGTCGCGCAGCCAGTGAGGAAGCCCAACAGCAACAAGGAGCAGGAGCGAATCACGAAGGGAGGAGCCATGAATGAGAGGGTCTACTTGTGCGGGCCTGTCTCTTCCACCACGACCAATGCTTCCCTGAGACCGTCGTGACGGAAGAGTTCTAGGACGAGTTTTTCGGATCCCTTCTTGAAGTCGAAGGTGCTCAGGTCGGCGACGACCGCGATGTTGCCCGAAGTGCCTGGGACGATCTCCGCTTGATTCATCCGCAGCGCGAAGGGCCAAGCCTTTCCAGTGGATTCGATCGACAACCGAGCCTCCCCCAGGCGCCAGGGTGTCTTCGACGTCTGATTCGTGATCTGGAAGACGACAGCCGTCTTGCTGGGATGGATGTACCCCAGGATGTTCACGGCTCCGGTGTCGCAGGTGAACCGCCACGAACGGAACTTACGGAAGGGCGTCATCTCCACGGCGCCTTGACTCATGATCGCCGCGAGCGCGTGGTCCACGGACGTCTCTTCCTGACGGAAGCGCTCGTTCTCTTCCTGCAACCGCTGCTCGCGGACGCGTGAGTCGGACAATCTTGAACGCACGGCCCCAGGACTTTCGCTGTCGCGAAAGACATTGAGCTGCTGGTCCACCCGACCGTCCTCCGGTGCCGTGAGCGCGAAGGGGATTTCCGTCCCATCCTGGAGCGTCACCCGGAGCAGGAGCGCGTCCTCGGGCAGCAGGCCCTGCCGGGGCATCAGCAGCACGGACCTCCCACTTGACAGGACGGGTTCGAAGCGCCCTTCCCAGCCCAGCAACCCGGTCCGGGCCGGATCCACGTCCTGTTCAAAGCGCAGCACCGTGGCGATGCGCGAGCCCACGCGGATGCGGGGCACTTCCTGCTGCGGGTCGTCCGACAGGTAGACGTTTCGCACCAGCGGCTGTCGCTCCTGGGCGGTAGCGACCGTGGCCGTCAGGAGCATGCCCAGCAAGAGGCTGTCGAGGCGCTTCCTCATGGGGATGGCAACCTAGCAGGTTCTCATGATTGGCAACTACCTTTTGAGATAGGTGGTTCGCGAAGGGACGCACTGGATCCACAGGGTTCCGGCGCATGTGAAGACGCGCTGGATTCAATCCGCACACGACAGCGCTCAAACGTCGTCTGGCGCGTCGACAGCGTCCATGACCGCACGCAGTTGGTCGCGATAGAGCGGCACGACTTCGGCGGCCAGTGCCTCTTCCAAGGCCCGCCTGGCTCCCGCGATGTCCCCTTCGGCCTTCAATGCATCCGACGCCTTGAAGGCCCGGCCCAGACGATAGGAGCCTTCACGGGTCCTGCGGTGGATCTCCCGCACCAAGGCCGCGGTTCCAGCGGGGGTGGTCAGTGCCTGCTGTGCGTCGGTTTCGCTCAACGCGACCTGGGGGGCCATGCGCAGCAACAGCGCGCGCAGCTCCTCGTGGGGCGCCAGTTCGGAGCCCTGCGCGAGCCCGAGGCCCAGATCAATCACCCTCCGCCAGTCGTTCGGATCCATGGCTGCTTGACCTTGGGGCCACACATGTCGAAGGGCCACTGCCGCTGACCCTGGCAGTGCTTCATGCAAGCGTCACAGTCGCCTCGCCACCTGGGCTTGATGGCGTTCTGGCATCGCGACGTGCACGCATCATTCACGGCGGGATATCACCTCTTGTTCTCCGGGACCCTGGAGGCGCTCTGCGCCGTATCCGCCCTGGGCCGGAGCTGACTAGACTGTCGGGGTCGTCCCTGGCGCGGTGTCGCCCGGGCCTGGGAAGAAGCTGGGAGTCATGAGGCCGCCACCAGAGCCGGAGCGCGTCGTCGCGGGCCTTCCCGTGCGCTGGCGCCCCAGGGCCTTGCCCCTGGAGCCGGTCGCCGTCGTGGGCGTGGGCGCGGTGGCGCGGGCGCTGGGGGCTCGGGCCGCTCGGGCGGACGACGCGACGCTGGCGAACTGGCGCGGGGTCGCGGGCCCGGACGTGCTCGTGCTCCTGGGCGAAGGCCCGTCGCTGCCGTGGGTGGAGGGCGTGCTCTACCTGGGACGGGATCCGCTGGCCCCCGCGCTCCTGCTGCCGTGCGCGCTGGAGCCCGAGGTGGCCGTGCCCCTGTTGGAGCGCGCGCTGCTCGCGGGGCAGGGGGATGCTCCGCTCGCGGTGCTGCCGGCCTCCGGGCTGCTCGTGCCGGTGGGCGCGGCCCAGCCCGTCGCGCGCGCTTCGCTGGTGGCGTGGCTGGCGCCCGTGGTGGATGGGCCGGAGGCTCCGTCATGACCTCGCTGCCCCCCGTGCTCCGCCCGTGGTCAGCGCAGCTGTCCCTCTTCCCGGAGGACCTCGCGCTCCAGTTGGGGCCCTTCGTGGCGCGGCTGTCCGTGGCGCTGGGCGGGCTGCGGCCTCGCGGCGAGGCGGAGGGTGGAGAGCCGCAGGGCTATGACGGGCTCAGCCGCCGGGGCCCCTTCGAGCGCCTGCTCGTCAGCGAGTGGCTGTGGGCGCTGGAGGCTCCCGACGAGCTGGTGCGCCGCGCGGCGTTCGGTGAGCTGTCCTTCCTCAAGCCCGCCTTCCGCCAACCGCGAGGCGCCCGGCGCACGGTGGTGCTGCTGGACGCGGGACCGGATCAACTGGGGCTGCCGCGCATCGCGCACCTGGCGCTGCTCGTCGTCCTCTCACGCCGCGCGGAAGCCGCGGGCGCCGCGTTCACCTGGGCCGCGCTCCAGTCCTCGCCCCGCTCCGACATGCACACGGGCCTGGACGTCCCGTCGCTCCTGAAGTGGCTGGAGGCCCGCTCGCTCGAACCGGCTTGCGCGCAACACCTGGCCGCGTGGCGCGAGGCGCTGGGCCTCCAGCAGTCGCCCGAGGATGCGTGGCTGGTGGGCGCACCCCGCCTGTCCCGGCTCGCTGGCGCGGAGGGCCTGTCCCGCGTGGAGGTGACCGAACCGATGGAGCCCGGCGCGCACCGCCTCACGGTGGACGTGCGGCCCGTGGCGCGGGTCGCCCGGTCGGTGGTGCTGGAGCTGCCTCCGCCGGATGACTGCGTCCGACTGCTGCGCAACCCGTTCGAGCGACGGGCCGTGACGCCCGTGTGGACGCACAAGGACCGGCGCCTCGTCGGCTTTGGCTTCTCCGGCGATGGACGGCGCATCCTGCTGCACCACGCGGACGGCAGCGTCGCGGCGATGGCGGTGCCCCACTCGCCTCGCGCCACCGTGCCCAAGCCCCGGCGCATCCAGGTCCCTGGAGGACAGCGCATCCTCGCGGCGGGTTGGCGGTACTCGGGCGGGCTGTTGGTGCTGGCACGCCAGGGCAACGACTACGTGATGCACGGGCAGGTGCGCACGCCAGAGGGATTCCGGAAGGTGCGCTACCACGCGCTGTCGGAGGCGGACCGGCCGGAGCTGCCTCCCGGCGCGCTGCCCTCGCTCCTCGTGAGCTGGGTGGCTCCGCGGGGCGAGGAGTTCCTCTGGCTGAAGGACACCCAGGGGCGGCTGTTCCTGCTGCCCCCGCTGCGCCAGGAGACGGCCCAGCCGCTCACCCCGGTGGAGGTGAAGGTCTCCGCGCTGGCCGAGGTGCGGTCCAGACCCGTCTACGTCACCCGTCCCCAGGCTGGCGGAACGGGGCGCGCGATCATCGCGCGGCTGGGAGTGCTGGGGGAGGCGGAACCCCAGTTGACCCCGCTCAACGCCCGGAGCGGTGAGGCGTACTTCGGCTACTCACCCTCCGGAGCCCACCCCGACGCGGGGTTGCTCGCGGTGCGCCACTCCGAGCACGTCTGGAAGTTGTTCCTGGACACGGGCATGACGCCCATCACCGTCCCCGAGCAGTTCCGCGTGGTGGGCGCGGTGCAGCCGCCGGCCCCGTCCCTTCCGGGCGTGGTGGCGTTGGATCCGGACCTGCGCACGTTCCACTTCTTCTCGCAGCACGAGCCCCGGACCCTGGTGGCCGCGACGGACGACGTGGTGCAGGTCGCGGCGAGCCATGGACAGCCCGTGTTCGGGTGGCTGACGAAGGCGGGCGAGCTGGTGTTGTGGGACCTGATGGAGCAGACCGTCCTCTACCGCGCCGTCCCGGAGGCCACGCCATGAGCGCCGTGGCGCGGACGCTGCGTCCCCGGGCCCACGTGCACCGGGGGACGGTGGTGGCGGTGGCCTACTGGTTCCATTCCGGCACGCTGGGCGTGACGGAGGCCCGCCGCCGCATGCTGGCCGCGTGGGCGCCCGGAGCCACCGCCTGGGTGATGGCGGGAGGCTACCTGCTGCGGCTGGCGACGCCTCGCCAGGTGGCCGTGGAGGCCGCGCCCGGGCTGCCCCTGGTGTTGGAGTCCGGCGTGCTCACCAGCGCGCCGCTGACCGCGAAGGAGCGCCAGCGATTGGCGCCGCCGCCGGGAGCCATCGTGCTGGTGCTCGCGGGGGTGGCGCGGGTGCTCGTGCCGGGCGAACCGCGTCAGGTGGATCCGGGCACCTGGCTGGACGTGTCCGGCTGGCAGCGCGTCGCGGTGAAGGGGCTGGGCGCGCCGCCACCGGCCATGCGGCACGCGCTGCCCCCCGTGCCTCCGCCCACGCGGGAGTCGTTCGGACCGGGTGTGCCCGCGCTCGCGCCCGAGGCGCAGCGGATGCTGGCGCGCATGGAGGGTAGAGAGATTGTCGTCGCGCGGAAGGGCCTGCTCTCGCGCCTGCGACACGCGTTCGGTGGCCGCTCCGAGGCGGCTCCGGGAAGCGCGATGACGGTGGGCCGTGCGGGCTTCTTCTCCCGCATGCGAGCCGCGCTCTTCCCGGGCGCGTCGGTCTCGGACGTCCAGTCCCCTGCCTCCCATGCCCACGGCGCAGCGCCAGGATGGTGGCGCCGCCTCTTCGGCCAAAGCCCTGCACGGGAAGGCCTGACTCGTGCTGATCAAGGCACGTCATCCGCCACGCCCGCGAGCCCCGGCTGGTTCGCGCGGCTCCTGTCCGGGCTGCGTGGAAGCGGAGCCCCCGTGGATCCGCACGCCTCGCCGTCCGCCACTCCGAACGCGCGGCAGGGTGTCTCCTCGCCGCTGATGCGGGCCCTCCGTTCGTGGTTGCGTGCCTTTGGCGGAGCCCCGCGTGATGCAGGCGGCGGCCCGGGTCCAGGCGGCGCCCCCTCCCCGCGGGCTCCATCCCCTCCCTCCGGTCCCGGTGCGCTCGCGCGGATGAAGTCGTGGATGCTGGAGAACACGCCGCTGGGGCGCCTCATGCTCCAGCGCAAGAGCGACTACCTGCGCCACCTGCTGGACCTGTTCGAGCAGGGCAACGTCGACGAAGCGCTGCGCCACGCGATTCCCCTCGGCAAGGACCCCGACGCGCAGGCCCAGCTCGCCCTGGGGCTGCCGGCGCGGCGCGAGGAGCTCCGCATCCAGCCCCAGCGTGGCGGTGGGGCCCAGCAGGTGTTCGGCGGCGGCGCGGTGTTCGACACCCTGCGCCAGCGCTACCGCGACCTCTTCCGCCGGCTGGAGCGCGAGGGCCGCATCGACGAGGCGGCCTTCGTCCTGGCGGAGCTGCTCAACGCGACGGAAGAAGCGGTGTCCTTCCTGGAGCGCCATGGCCGCCTGCGGCTGGCCGCGGAGCTGGCCGAGGGGCGCGACCTGCCCGCGGGCCTCGTCGTGCGCCAGTGGTTGCTGGCGAAGGACGTGGCGCGGGCGGTGGCCATCGCGCGCAGGGGCGGGGTGTTCGCGGACGCGGTGCTGCGCCTGGAGAAGTCCCATCCGCGCGAAGCCGAAGCGCTGCGGCTCTTGTGGGCGGACTCGCTCGCGGAGGCCGGAGACTGGGCGCGCGCGGTGGAGGCCGTGTGGCCCGTGACCTCCGCGCGCCACCTGGCGAAGGCGTGGGTGGAGCGGGGCGTGCGGGCCGGCGGCGCGAGCGGCGCGAAGCTGCTCGTGCATCAGGCGCTCGGCTTCCCGGAGGGCTTCGTCGCCGCGCGCGCAAACATCGAAGCGCTGCTGGAGGACGAAGCCCCCGAGCGCGCCCCGGAGCGCTTCGCCTTCGCCACGGAGCTGCTGCGCCAGGAGCCGTCGGACGCGCACGCCGCGCTGCTCACCCCCACGGTGCGCGCGCTGCTGCGCGACCGCGCCCGGGACCTCACCGTGCCGCTGGACGCGCTCATCAAGCGCCTGCGCAACCTGAGGGAACCCGCGATGGCCGCGCTGCGCGCGGACCTGAGCCTGCCCGCGGAGCCGGTCCTTCGCGCGTGGTCGGAGGTCTCCGCTTCGGAGCGGCCCCCCATCCAGGTGCGACGGGACAGGAACGACGCGGGCGCCCACGCGGTGCATGACGCGGTGGTGCTCCCGGGCCGGCGCGTGCTGCTCGCGCTGGGGGAGGCGGGGGCGCGGCTGGTGGGCGCGGACGGGAGGACGCTGGCCTGGTTCGATGTGCCGGCGTTCTCGCTGGTGCTCTCCTCGCAGGGAGACCGGGCCCTCGCGCTCGCCCGGCGGGGCGACGTGTGGCGCCTGTCGCGGCTGGACCTGGTGGAGCGCCGGGCCTCGCGCTGGTGTGACGCGGAGCTGGGCGCGTGGGCCCCCACGTATGACGGGGACCGCTGGTTCATCGCCGTGCGCGACACCGTGGTGATGGTGGACGCGCTGGCCCAGGACCTGCGCTCGCTCTGGCGGGTGCCCCAGGTGGGGGGCACGGTGCTGGAGCTGGCCGCCGACGCGCGGCACCTGTCCTTCCTCGTCCTGCACCTCACCGGGGAGGAGGAGTTCCAGCGCCTGGAGCGCTGGGGCTACGACCTGGAGGGCGGCCCGACCCTGCGCCAGCGCGCGAGCCTGCCGGGCCTGTCCCGCAGGCCGGACATCCACGCGCTCACGCCCGACGGTGAGGCGGCGGCGGCGCGGCGGGACGCCGCCGAGGACGAGGCGCTGGCGCCATGGCCCTTCCTCCCGTCGTTCGTCGGACGGCGCGGGCATCCGCTGCCCTCGGGGGCCCCGTCATGCGTGGGCGTGGTGCTCTCCCAGGGGTGGAGCGCGGCGCGGTTCACCCAGGACGCCTCCCACACGGTCAACCTGCGCGACCTCGCCGGACACCTGCGCGGGGCCTTCCTCTTCTCCGGCGTCCCACCCCAGGTCGTGCGGCTCACCGACGACTGGTGTCTGGTCCACGACCTGCTCGGCCGCGTGGTCTGGGTGGACCTGCACTCCGGCGCGGTCCACGCCGTGCCGGTGGAGTGAGCGCGCGGGCCGGCGTCAGGCGCAGCGCAGGTGGCTGGGGACGATGACGATGCTCGCGGTCAGCGCGCACGCGGCGTCGTCCACCTCCAGCACCACCCGCACGCCCTCCACCGTCACCAGCAGCGAGGGCTGCTCGCTGTGCAGCGCCATCAGCCACGACGACGCCAGGGGCAGCTCCGTGGCCGCCAGCTCCGCGGCGCGCAGCAGGTGCACGCGCACCGCGTGGCGGATGGCGTCCGGCAGCGCATGCAGCGAGTAGAGCGATTCGTCCGGCAGCCGCAGCGTGTACGGCAGGCGCGGCGGCTCCGGCTTCCGAGGGGGCAGCTCCCGCAGCCGCTCCGTCAGGTCCGACACCAGCGTCTCCGGCCGCACCGGCTTGCGCAGGAAGCCCACCACCCCGCCCAGGGGCACCTCCGGTGGACCGCTGGCGCTGGACATCATCATCACCGACAGGTGCCGCAGCCGCGCGTCCGTGCGCAGCCGCCCGTACAGCTCCCACCCATCCACGCGGGGCAGCATCAGGTCCAGCAGGACCAGGTCCGGGTGCTGGGCCCGCGGCCGGTGGCGCAGCCAGTTCAACGCCTCCGCGCCGTCCGACACGAGCGACACCACGAAGCCCGCTTCGCGCGCCGCCCGACCCACGCCTTCCCGCCACGTCTGGTCATCCTCGACGAGCAGCAGGTGGTGGATGCCCATGGTCACCTTGATTCGACCCGCTTTCCCTTGGGTTCTTGAAGCCGACCCGGGTCAAACGGGTCCCCCAGCGTTGCCTGCCTGACACTGGGCAGGGAGGACTGTTCCCGCCGGACGCTCTGCCCCCCTTCTCGAAAATGACCGTCACGCTGTCTTGTTGCAGGCAGGGTGCAATGCACACCCTGGGGCCGCCATGGCCTACCGTTTCCAGCTTGAACCGCAGGTGGTGCGCACGCTCAGTGCGTGTCCGACAGGGGTGCGCACGCGGCTCCAGGAAGAACTGGGCGCGCTCGCCAGTCTGATGCCGGGGAGGCCGGTGCCCCTGCCGGCGCGGGAGGGGGCGGCGGTGCTCGCCTGCGGCTTCCAGGTGCGCTACCGGCTGGAGCCCGGGGAGGGCCTGCTGCGGCTGACCACCCTCCAGCCGCTCGGGGTGGTCCCTCCGCCTCCTGTGTGACCGGAGCCCCACACGGTCCTTGTCGGGGCGGTGGCCGGGCGCCTAAGTCGGGGAAGCCCCTCCGCGGGTCCTCTCCTCCCGCCCACCGCGAGCCTGCGCACCGTGTCCCACCAGCCCCTGGCCGATTTCCTCTTCCAGTCCCGGAACGTCCTCCAGGACGCGTGGATCCACGAAGCCCCGGGCTCCGGGGACGTCTTCGCCCGCGTGCTGGACGCGGTGGCGGCCCGGATGGCGAACCCGGGGGCCCAGGTCTCCGACGAGTTCGCGCGCGAGGCGGCGCTGCTCGTGCGCGGCCCGGACGGACGTCCCGTGGTGTCGGGCTTCCGGCGGCTGCGGCGCACGGTGCTGCGGCTGTGGCGTGAACAGACCGGCGAGGACGCGGCGCCGGACGTGACGGAGCGCTTCCACCAGGCCGTGGACGCGGTGGAGTCCGCGGCGCTGGAGGCGTACGTCCAGGGGCGCCTGGCCGAGGCGCGCGACGCGCAGGCCGCGTCCGGGACGCAGGCCGGTCCGGAGGAGTCCGGGCCGCGCCGCTGGGAGGACATCTTCACGCACCTGGGCGTGGGCGTGGGCGTGATGGAGGCGGAGGACAGCACGCTCGTGGCGGCGAACCCCGCGCTCGCGCGCATGCACGGCCAGCCCGCTGAAGCGCTCAAGGGCCTGCGGCTGGAGGAGCTGGTGGCGCCCGAGTCCCGGGGGGCGCTGCCCCGGCACATGGCGGCCGCCAGCTCCAAGCCGTCGCACGAATACGAAGCGCTGCACCTGCGCCGCGACGGCAGCCGCTTCCCCGCCTTCGTGCACGTCACGTCCCTGCGCGACGCCACCGGCCGCCGCGTGGGCCGCGCCGCCACGGTGCTGGACATCACCCAGCGGCGCCAGGCGGAGACCGAGCGGCAGCGGCTGCTGGCCACCATTGAAGCGGAGCGCTCGCGGCTGTCGGCGGTGTTGGACCAGCTGCCCGCGGGCGTGCTCATCGCGGAGGCCCCCAGCGGCCGGCTGCTGCTGGGCAACCGCGCGCTGGAGTCGCTGCTGGGCCAGCCCTTCCGGCCCGCCTCCAGCCTGGCGGACTACGACGCGGCCCACCAGATGTTCGGCGCGGACAGCCAGCTGCTGCCGGACGACGCGTGGCCCATGGCGCGCGCGCTGCGCACCGGGGAGACGCGCACGGCGGAGCCCTTCCAGGTGCGGCGGCCGGACGGCACCACCGCGCACCTGCTGGGCTCCAGCGCGCCCGTGCGGGACTCCGAGGGCCGCATCGTGGCGGGGGTCGTCACCCTGGTGGACGTCACCGAGCGCCGGCGCGCGGAGGAGGCGGCGCGCGAGGCGGCGCTGTTCGGCGAGCGGTTCATCGCCATCGTCAGCCACGACCTGCGCAACCCCCTCAACGCCATCCAGCTGTCCGCGACGAAGCTGCTGCACGGCGACGCGCTCCCGGAGCGCGACCGCAAGGCGGTGTCCCGCATCGCCCGCTCCGGCGAGCGGATGGCGCGGATGATCTCCGAACTGCTGGACTTCACCCGCAGCCGCCTGGGCGGCGGCATCCCCATTGAACGGGTGCCCGGTGACGTGCGCGCGGTGGTGCGCCAGGCGGTGGACGAGCTGGAGGCCGCGTGGCCGGAGCGCACGCTCACGCTCCAGGTGGGCACCGGCCGCTTCGACGGCGCCTGGGACGCGGACCGGCTGCTCCAGGTGGTGAGCAACCTGGGGGGCAACGCGCTCCAGTACAGCCCGCCGGACTCACCGGTCCGCTTCACGCTGACGGACCAGGGAGAAGGGGTGTCACTGGAGGTGCAGAACAGCGGCACGCCCATCCCGCCGGACGTGCTGCCCCACCTGTTCAACCCCTTCCGGCGCGGCGGCGGCGACAACACGCACGGCGGCCTGGGCCTGGGGCTCTACATCGTCGAACAGGTGGTGAAGGGCCACGGCGGGCGCATCGAGGTGCGCTCCCGCGCTCCGGAGGGCACCGTGTTCCGCGTGCTGCTGCCGCGCGGCGCCCACCCTCCGGCGCCCTAGTAGGCGGCGGCTAATTCGGACTGCGAGCGAAAGGGCTCCAGCGCCCGCATCAGGTCATCCAGGTCCAGCGGCTTCGGGATGGAGGCCCGGATGCCCTGGGGGACCGGCCGCGTGGCCCCCGCGCCCGACACGACGATGACGGGCAGGTTCTTCAGGCGCGGCTCCTTCTGGAGCCGCTCCATCAGCTCCCAGCCGCTCATCACCGGCATCATCAGGTCCAGCAGCATCACGTCCGGCAGGGGCTGGCGCCGCAGGCGCTCCCACGCGTGGAGGCCATTGCCGGCGACCTCCACGGCGAAGCCCTCCAGCGTGAGGAACTCCTCCAGCATCTCCCGGCTGTCGACATGGTCTTCCACGAGCAGGATGAGGCTTCGCATGGCGCCCCCAGCCTCCTCCCGTCCGAGCCCGCCCGGAAAGTCCCCGTGTCCAGGGAACGTCCAACCCTGGACGGAAGCACTGCCCAGTGTGGAGCCGGTGGCACTCGCGGTGCCTTCCGGGGCGGGGGGACCGGAGGGACCCAGGGGGGCGGCGGAAACGAGGATGGGGCCTCCCCCCACCACGCTGTCGAAGCGCGGAAGGCGAAGGCCCCACCGGGTGCATCAGGCGCGGAAGGCGGCGGCTCAGCCCTTGTAGTGGTGCACGGACATGATGGGGTAGTTCATGGACGTCATGCTGATGCGCTGAGAGCCATCCGAGTTCACGTTGTTGGAGCCGATGAACTGGGCCTTGCCGTCCTTCCAGCCCGCGAACATCACGACGTGCTGGCCGCTGCCCACCTTCATGGAGACGACGTCGCCCGGCTTCGCGTCCTTCAGGTCCACGCGCTGGAAGTTCGGATCCTTGTCCAGGTTCGCCTGGAGGGTCATCACGGAGGCGCTGTGCTGGCTGTCCTTGATCTGCCCCGCCTGCTCCAGGCACGCGGAGACGAAGTTGGCGCAGTTCACGTCGTTGGGGACCCAGTCCTCCATGTCCGCGCCCACGCCGCTGCCTTCCATCTTCAGCGAGCCGGCGTTCTTGCCCAGGTGCGACTGGGCAATCTCGAACGGGCTGCCACCGGGGCCGCGAGAGGCCGGGCCCGCGCCGCCCGCGGGCGCCGTCACGTTGCCAGAGCCGCTGGAGCCGCTGGAGCCACCAGGAGCCTGGGACCCGCCGCTGCCGGAGGTGCCGGGCTCGAAGGTGTCCTTGGAGCCGGGGATGTTCAGGCTCTTGCCCGTGTAGATGAGGTTCTTGTCCTTGATGTCCGGGTTGGCCTTCATCAGGTCGCCAACGCTGGTGTTGTAGCGCTTGGCCAGGGCCGAAAGGGTGTCGCCAGACTGGATGCGGTAGCTCATGTGGGGGGCTCCGGTTGGGAGCAGTGACCCGACCGCGGTCACCGGCTGCGATTGATTCCATTCTCGCCGTTCAAGAACCCGGGTTGCGTCCTCCACCTGCTTTTCCCTGAAAGCACGCACATGGAGGGGAAGAGCACACCCACGGTGGAATCCCCGCTACGAAGTGACTGGAAGGCGGTGGCTTTTCCGCCCCGGATGGACTCCGGAGCGGATGTCGCGGCGCGCAATTTCCCGGGATTTGTGAGGGGCCCGGGAGGGCGTGCTGTCGGGCCGGGGATGGGGGGCGTGCGGGCCGCTTGAACCGGGTGGGAGGCCCTGCGCATGGTGGTGGTGTGACGACCATTGCTCATCCCGACTTCACGGCGGCGCGGTTTGGCGACTTCCCGGACGCGCGCTTCCAGCCGGCGCCCGCGGACGGCGTCCTGCCCGAGGGCTTCTTCACCACGACGAACCTGCCCACCTACGTGCGGGTGGACGGCCGGTGGCGGATGCCGCGCGAGCCGCGCATGGACGGGGCGCTGGTGCTGGACGCGCAAGGGGAGCTGTGGGTGCGCGAGGGCCGGCGGGTGAAGGCGGGCGAGCGCGTGGTGGTGGGCTTGGCGGAGGACGGCCGCGACGGCGTGTACGTGAACATGGCGTACCTGGCGGAGGGCGGGGACGGCGAGTTCAAGTTCATGACGAGCGAGGTGTCGCGCGAGAAGCCCATCGACTACGCGCACATGGCGCGGCTGTTGGTGGAGGAGCGCGAGCGGGGCGGCTATCCCATCTGGGTGACGGGGCCGGCGCTGGTGCACTCGCGGGCGCGCGCGGACATGACGTGGTTCGTGACGAACGGCTTCGTGGGGGCGCTGCTCGCGGGCAACGCGGTGGCGGTGCACGACATCGAAGCGTCCATCTTCGGCACCACGCTGGGGATGAGCGGCGCGGGCGAGGCGACGTCCGGCGGCCACGGGCTGCACATGCGGGCCATCAACCGGGTGCGGCAGGCGGGCTCCATCGCGAAGGCGGTGGAGGCGGGCATCATCACCAACGGCATCATGCATGCGTGCGTGGTGAACAAGGTGCCCTTCGTGCTGACGGGCTCCATCCGGGATGACGGCCCGTTGCCGGACGTGGTGACGGACAACCTGGCGGCGCAGGACGCGATGCGCCGGCACGCGGTGAAGGCGACGATGGCGGTGCTCATCGCCACGGCGCTGCACGCCATCGCGACGGGGAACATGCTGCCTGCGTTCGTGGTGGAGCAGGACGGGGCGCTGCGGGAGCTGCCCACCATCTGCGTGGACTCGTCCGAGTTCGTGGTGAGCAAGCTGAAGGACCGCGGCACGCATCAGGCGTTCGGCGTGGTGACCAACGCGCAGGACTTCATGCACATCCTGCGGCTGTACGTGGAGCGCGAGCTGGCGGCGCGAGCGCTGCCTCCGAAGCCGGTGTAGCCCCTTCAGCGCTGGCTGACGGCGGAGGTGGGTTTCCACTCCGCGCGGGACAGGCCGCCCTCGGTGCCGAAGAAGGCGGCGTCGCCCTCCGGGAGCACCGCGTACACGCGTGGATCCGCCAGCCGGGGCAGGGCGTGCACCGCGCCGGTGCCCGCGTCGAAGTACGAAGCGCCGAGCAGCGTGCCCACCAGCGCCCCGCCGGGCACGAGCGCGGCGGAGACGATGGCCGGGGAAGGCAGGCCGGCCGCGGTGCGCACGCGCGCCCACTTCGCGCCGTCGAAGTAGCTGAAGCCGTCCTGGCAGGTGCCCGCGATGGCGCGTCCCTCCGCGTCGGTGGACAGCGCCGTCACCCAGTTGTCGGTGAGGTCGCGGCCGTCATGGAAGCGCTGCCAGCGCTCGCCGTCCCAGCGCAGGAGGCCGCGGTCCTCGCTGCCCATCCACAGGAAGCGGCCAGAGCCCTCCGCGACGGACGGGTGTTCGCTCCAGCCCTCGGGGAGGGGCAGGCGCTTCATCAGCGACAGGGGCGCGCTGCCCGGAGTGACGACGGAGACGCCGCGTCCATCCACCAGCGCCACTCCGTCCAGCGCCCGCGAAGCGCCGAGCACGGACAGCTTGCCCAGGGCCACGGGGTTGCGGCCGCCGTAGGCCATCTGCGTCCACGTCTTCTTGTCATGGAAGCCCAGGCCGTACGTGGTGGCGACGTAGAGGTTCTGTCCATCGCTGGTGATGCCCAGCACCTGGTTGCTGGGAAGCGAGGGCGTGCGGAAGGTCTGCCACCGGCCGTCATCCCGCTGCCAGCAGGCGCCCCGGTCGAAGGTGCCCACGACGAGCCGGCCCTTGTGTCGGGCGAGCGCGGTGATGTGATTGCCACAGAGCTGCCCGGTGGGCGTCACGCGGCGCCAGCCCTTCGCCTCGCGAAGGAAGACGCCCGAAGCGTGGGTGCCCACCCAGTCACCGTTCAACACGGTGGCGCCAGCGGGAACGCTCGCCGCGTCCTCGGAGGCACCCCACGCGCGCACGTCACCGTGGCTGCCCACGACGCTCACGCCGTGCTCCGTGACGGTGAAGGACAACGGCCCCGTGGGCACGGAGCCCACCGCCGCGAGCCGCCCACGCGAGTCGATGGAGAACGCACCCTCGCTGGTGCCCACGTCCACGCCGTCGCGCGTGTCGGAGAGGAAGCGCACCGGCCCCGGCAGCGCCCACGAGCGCGAGGTGCCCAGCTCGAACAGGCGGCCCTCGGCGGTGCCGGCGAACCGGGGCGAGAACGCGGTGTACGCGGTGCCCGGCACCAGCACGGCGGCCAGTGACTCCAACCGGCTCACGTAGTCCGGCGTGCTCGCGTCCTCGGCGGCGGGCAGCGCCTGCCAGCGCACGTCCATCACCGGCGTCACCTGGAAGCCCGCGTCCAGCGACACGAGCCCTTCATCGGTGGCCACGAAGAGCCGGTCACCGGTGGACTCCAGCGCGCGGCAGAAGTGGCTGGGGAGGCCATCCTCGACGGTGAGCACGCGCACGGAGCGGCCGGCGGGCGTGAACACCTCCAGCCCGCCTTCGGTGCACGCGACGACGTGGCCGCCAAAGGGCGCCAGGTCGTGCACGGTCTCGGTGTTGGTGACGGTGGCCGCGAGGGCCAGGGCAGTGAGGGCGGAGAGCATCACGCCCGACCCTCAATGCGAACCCCGGGCCAGCCCCTCTGCCCCTCCATCCTCAGGCATTGGCCTCCGGGGGTGTCTCCCGACGACCACACCCGTGCGGCCCCAGGCCAGCGGAGGCGGCCTGGGGCGTCCACGGTGGGAGCGGACTAGAACGACTCTTCCGGCACGTCCATCAGGTCCAGGTTGCCGTGCTCCACCATGCGCGCGGCGTGGGCGATGCCGGGCAGCACCTCGTGGCAGAACCAGCGGGCGCTGGCCACCTTGCCGCCGTAGAACGCCTTGTCGCCGGGGTTGGACTTCATCCGGTCCAGCGCGACGGCGGCGTGGCGCACCAGCAGCCAGCCGATGACCACCTCCGCCACGGCGGCCAGCACGCGGTTGCCCTGGAAGCCGACGTGGTAGACGGACTCGCCCAGCTTGCCCATCAGCGTGCCGAGCATCGTCTCCAACTGCCCCAGCGCCTCCGCCAGCGCGGCGCGCTCGTTCTTCAGCTCCGGGCCGCCCTCCTCGCCCTCGGCCGTCTCGCGGATGCGCGACAGCAGCCCCTGGAGCGTCGCGCCGCCATCCCGCGCGACCTTGCGCATCAGCAGGTCCAACGCCTGGATGTGCGTGGTGCCCTCGTAGAGCGAGTCGATCTTCTGGTCCCGGATGTACTGCTCCACCGGGTAGTCCGTCAGGTAGCCCGAACCGCCGTGCACCTGGAGCGACAGCGACAGCAGCTCGTACGCCTTCTCCGAGCAGTAGCCCTTCACCAGCGGCAGCAGCATGTCGTTGAGCACGTCCGCCTCACCGGCGGCGGTGGAGCGGTGACCGCCCTGGATCTCCACCTGGTCCTGCGCGGACGCGGTGAACAGACACAGCGCGCGCATGCCCTCCGCGTGCGCCTTCTGCGCCATCAGCATGCGGCGCACGTCCGGGTGCTGGAGGATGGTGACGCGCGGCGCGGACTTGTCGCGCGCCTTGGCCAGGTCGCTGCCCTGCACGCGGTCCTTCGCGAACGACAGCGCGCGGAAGTAGCCCGCGGACAGCGCGGCCATGGACTTGAGGCCCACCGCCATGCGCGCGTTCTCGATGATGTGGAACATCTGCCGGATGCCGTCGTGCACCTCGCCCAGCAGCAGGCCGCGCGTGGGCTTGCCGTCGCCGAACGTCAGCTCGCAGGTGACGGACCCCTTCAGGCCCATCTTCTTCTCCAGCTTGGTGCACACCACGTTGTTGTGCTCACCCATGCTGCCGTCCTCGTTCACCCAGTACTTGGGGACGACGAACAGCGACAGGCCCTTGGTGCCGGGCGCGGCGCCTTCCGGACGCGCGAGCACCATGTGGATGATGTTCTCCGCGATGTCCGACTCGCCGTTGGTGATGAAGCGCTTGACGCCTTCGATCTCCCACAGGTCGCCGTCCACGTGCCGCGCCTTCGTGCGGGCGGCGCCCACGTCGCTGCCGGCGTCGGGCTCGGTGAGCACCATGGAGCCGCTCCAGTTGCGCTCCATCATCTTCGCCAGGAAGCGCTTCTTCTGCGACTCCGTGCCCAGCCGCTCGATGATGCGCACCAGCAGGTTGCCCAGCGTGAAGAAGGCCAGGGAGGGGTTGCTGCCCAGCAGCAGCTCGAACGCGGCCCAGCCCAGCGACGGCGGGGCCCCCATGCCGCCCAGGTGCGGCGGCTGCTCCAGCAGGTGCATGCCCGCGTCGTAGAAGGAGCCCATCGCCGCCTTGAGGCCGGGGGGCAGCTTCACCTCGCCGTTGATCAACTGGGGAGGGTTGTGCTCGGACTCGTCGAAGCTCTTCGCCAGCTCCTCCGTGCACAGCTTGGAGAAGGCCTCCAGCGTCTGCCGGGCCGTCGCCTCGTCCAGGTCCCCGAAGGGCGCCTTGCCCAGCGACGTGCGGCCGATGTCCAGGAACTCGAAGAGGTTGAACTCAATATCGCGCAGGTTGGGCGTGTAGTGCAGGGACGACGACGACATCGGCGGACTCCTCACGGTCGGCGCTGAGAACAGGCCCGCGCCAGGACTCCGGCGCGGGCACGGACGGGACCGTGAGGGTATCCGAGATTGATTCAGGGGTCAGTCGCGCCGGGAGTGGATGACGCGCAGCGTCTCACGTCGCTCGAAGCGGTTGCCGGCCGCGTCACGCGCGACGAACACCAGCTCATGCGTTCCGGCCGGGGTGCCTTCCGGGACGACGAGCGACGTGGTGAAGCGCAGGCCGTCCTCGGACGTGAGCTGCTGCTGCTCCTCGCCGAACAGCTCGCCGTACACGCTGACCTCCTTCGTGGTCTCCACCGCGTCCACGTCCAGCGTCACTGTGTCCCCGGGGGCAAGCTCGCGCTGGGAGAGCGCGACCTCGAAGTCGTTGCCCTGGGAGTCCAGGCGGTAGCGCACCTCGCTGCGCTGCACCCGGCCGTCCGCCAGCTCCGAGATGAGGAACACCGTGTAGTAGCCATCCGCGACACCCAGGGGCACGAGGAACCGGCCGCGCCAGGCGCCGGACACCGCGTCGAACGTGAGCGGCTTCACGAGGCCGAAGGGGAAGTAGGCCGTCACGCGGCGGGCGTCGCGCGGGGCGCGCACGGAGATGATGGGGTCGCCCGGGGGGATCTCCTCGCGGCTCAGGGAGCTTTCGAGCATGCCGTCGGGGAGCTGCACGGGGACCAGCTCCTTCACCGTCTCGCCGTTGGGGGCGGTGCGCGCCACCTGCTCCACCGCGACGAAGGACGTGAAGCGGCTCATCAGGTGGTACTCGAGCGCGGTGTCCGTGATGCCCTTCACGATGTCGGGCGTCTCACCGCGGTAGCCCTGCACGGTGAGCTCCTCGATGCGCTGGCGGGCCCAGAGGCTCTTGAGGGCGTCGTGCTCCGGGGCGACCGCCGGGAAGTGCACCGGCACGTCGAAGTGGCGGAGCTGACCGCGCACGCGGCCGGAGATGCGCAGCAGGCCGTCCCCGGTGCCGGTGAACTTGCCCACGAGGAACAGCGGCTGGCCGGCGAAGAGGTCCGGCACGCGCTTCGGGTACACGTCCGTGACGGGCAGACCTTCGGTGTCCACGACGAGCGACGTGAGGACGGGGCCGCGCATGCGCTGCTCGAACTCGCGGGCGACTTCTTCCTCGGGGCGGTGGAGGTTGACGAAGGTGGAGGCGCCCCGGCCAAGCTCCCCCATCTTCGCGATGAGGTAGCGGTTCACGCTGTTGCCCACGCCCGCGGAGAAGATGCGCGTCTCTTCGCGCAGGTGGGTCTGGAGCGTGTTGAGCACGAAGTCATCCCCGCCGATGAGGCCGTCGGTCATGAAGAGCACCATGCGCAGGCGGGCCGGGTCGTTGGCGGGCACCATGGCTTCCTGCGCGGCGATGCGCACGTCGGTGCCGCCACCGCCCCAGAAGCTTGCGACGTAGGGCAGGGCGCTCTGGATGTTCTCCGGCGTGGCGGGGACGGCGCCAGGCGCGAACTTGGTGACCTGCGTGTCGAAGTTGAGGACCTGGAAGGTGTCCTCCGGCATCAGGTGGTTGAGCACCTCCTTGGTGATGGCCTTGGACTTCTCGATGGCGAGACCGGACTGCGAGCAGGACGTGTCCAGGACCATGTACAGCTCGCGGGGGGTGATCTCCTTCTCGGTGGGGGCGAGCTGCGGGTTGAGCATCACCATGAAGTAGCCGTGGTCCGCGCCGGGGTCGCGGTGCATGAGGACGGCGGGGCGGATGAGCGCGTCGGCGACGACGTACTCCAGCGTGAAGTCCTTGTTGGGGATGCGGTCGTCGCGGCCCAGGCTGACGGTGGCGCGGGACTGGCGCTCCCGCGTCACCTCCACGCGGTGGGAGGTGGAGCGCAGCGAGTGCACCGGGAGGCCCGCGTCCAGGCGCACGGTGAGCTGGATGTCATGGCCGCTGCGCACGTCGGCGGGGAGCACGGGAGGCGTGATGCGGCTCGCGTCGGGGACGGTGGTGGTGTCCGGCGAGGTGCCTTCGCCCTGGCGCGTGGCGAGCGGCTCACCGCCGATGAAGCGGGGGCCAACGACCATGGGGAAGGTGAAGCGGTAGGTGCCCGCGTCGTAGGTGAGGCGCTCCACGTAGTGGATCCGCACGCGGATGGTTTCGCCGGGGAGGATGTTGGCCACGGACTGGGTGAAGACATTGGGGCGCTCCTGGTCGAGCAGCGCGGCCGTCTTGCCCTCGGCCTTGGCGCGCTCGTAGGTGTCGCGGGCCTGCTCGCGCGTCTGGATGACGCCCTGGATGACGCGGGCGCCGACGTGCAGCTCCATGCCGTCCACCGCGGCCAGCTCCGGCAGCGGGAAGACGTAGAGCGCTTCAAGGGGCGCGGCGTAGGGGTTCTCGAACACCTGCGTCACGGTGACGGAGGCGAGAAAGCCGCTGACCTCCGCGTCCACCTGCGTGTGCTTGAGGCTGAAGGTGCGCGGCGCGGTGTCCGGGCACCCGGTGTCCTGGGCCTGCTGCCGCAGCAGCGCCACGAGCGTGCCCTGGGACACGGCGCCCTGGCTGACGGGGGACGCCGGGGGAGGGCACGGGGTTTGGGCGAAGGCCGGGAGGGCCAGCAGACAGACGAAGAGCGTGGCGAGCGTGACTCGCATGGACGGGGCCTTGGGTTTCAGGGTGTGCCGGAGGGACATTGCAGTCCGTGGGCCAACCCCAGACGCCCCGGGAACCCCTCGGAAGGACGGGGCGTGTGGGCCGCTCGGAGACACTTCGCGTGCATCACCGTGGCCGTCCGGCCACACCCCGGGAGGTGCCCGCCCCCTGCGTCAACCGCGCGGCAGGGAGGGCGCGGTGCGCTTCCACGCCTCCAGTTCCTGCACGCGCCCGAGCCAGGTCCGGAGGTTCGCGTAGTCCGAGATGGGCAGGCGTGCCGGACCGGCGAGGGCGAACGACGCGGCCAGGGAGAGGTCCGCGAGCGTCAGGCGCTCCTGCGTGACCCACGTCCTGCCCGCGAGGTGCGCGTCCAGGAGCTGCGCGTTCTGCGCGACGAGCGCCTCTCCCCGCGCGACCTCGGCGGGATCCGCCGGCCCGCGCCCCGTCTGCGCCTTCACGAAGTTCTCGAAGACGAGGACGGTGTTCGCCGGGGCCATGTGGGCCGAGCACCAGAAGAGCCAGCGGCTCACATCCGCGCGGCCGCGCGCATCCGTCGGGAGCAGGGTCTGCCCCGGTGTCTTCTCGGTCAGGTACTGCATGATGGCGCGCGACTCCCAGAGCAGGAAGCCGTCGTCATCGAGGACCGGGACGCGCCCATTGGGGTTGAGCTTCAGGTGCGGCGCCCCGCGCTGCTCGCCCTTGGGCAGGTCGACCACGATGCGCTCGAGGGGCACGTCGAGGTGGGCGGCCACGAGCAGCACGCGGCGCGAGTTTCCGGACAAGGGATGGAAGTAGAGCTTCATGACAGTCCTCCTGGACCGCATCGGGTGGATGGGCACAATCTGCCCGCCCGCTGTGACAGGGGAATGTCAGGTATTGTCTGGCGCGGACGATTGTCCGGCGCCTCCGCACCCGTGACGGACGCGCGAAGGCCCCCGGACCCGTGCTTCCGGTCCGAGGGCCTCCACGGTGCTCACACGTGCATCAGCCGCCCTTGAGCTGGAGCGTGGGCACCGCGCCCTCGCCCAGCACCAGGTGGACCTGACCCACCTTGGACGCGAGGTCCTTGTACGCCTCCAGCTCCTTGAGCCGCACGAGGAGCGGGTTCTCCGCCAGCACCTTCGCCGTCTGCGCCATGGACCGCGTGGCCGCCGTCTCCTCGCGGCGCGTGATGACGTTGGCCTCCGCCTCCTTCTGCGCCTGGATGACCCGGTTGAGCAGCTCCTTCATCTCACCCGGCAGCACCACGTCCTTGATGCCGAAGCGCAGCAGCTCCAGGCCCACGTTCTCCGCCCCCGCCTTCACCTGCGCGAACAGCGACTCCGCCACCGCCTCCCGCGACGCCAGCAGCTCATCCAGCGTGCGCGTGGCCACCGCCTCGCGCGACGCCAGCTGCATCGCCAGGTACAGCACGTCGTCCGGCGCCCGCGACACCACCGACAGCCGGCGCGCGTCCGCCACGCGGAAGGCCGCGGAGAGGTTGAGCCGCAGCGACACGCGGTCCTTCGTCATCACCTCCTGGCCGGTGACGTGGAGCAGCCGCTCGCGCAGGTCGATGACCGCGAACTGCACCTTGTGCACCACCGTCCACGCCGCGTGACGGCCCGGAGGCAGGACGGCCTCCAGCACGCCGTCCACGTACCGCAGCGCCACGCTGCCCTCCGGAGCGATGCACTCCGTGTAGTCGGTGGAGGGGATGAGCGCGCGCACCTCGTCGCTGGGAGGTGACGTCACCACCCCGGACACGTCCACGCGCTCCACCTTCACGGTCGGCGTCTCGGGCCGACCGGTACGACCGGGCAGCCGCTGCGCCGTCCACACCTGGTGCTGACCCCGCTTCAGCCACTGCACCGGCTGGCCGTGATGGAAGAGGATGGCGCGCTCGTCCGCGCCCAGCTCCACCACCTGGAGGTCCTTCTCCGGCACCAACGCGAGCTTCGCCTCGTCCAGGCGGATCAGCGGCTGCTCAATCGAGACGCGCTCGAAGCGGACGTGCTGGAAGGGGCGCACCACCCAGTGCCGACCCGGCCCCAGGTACTGCTCCGCCCGCCCGTTCACCACGACGAACAGCCGCTCGTTCTGCGCCACTTCCACCCGACCGATGCTCATGACACGTCACCCCTGTTGCCTCCCGCGAAGGGGAGGGTCCCGCGAAAAAGAAGAAAGGATCCGAACGAGAAGAAGAGACCCCGCCGCCCACGGGCGCTTCCCGCGGACAGACCGTCCAGCCCGCATCACTCCGCCCGCGCGTTCGCACCGGATGCCGGTCACGGACGGCGACCGGTGCACTCCGCGAGCCGCACGGAGGCATCCAGAGGCCCTGGCGACCGGCCAGGCTGCGACGAGGAGGAGGAAGAAGCGGTGGACCCGCGCTGACACCAGCGAAACGACGGGGTCTCCAGCGAACGAAGGAATCGAACCTTCGACACAGAGAGTTGGAGTCTCTTGCTCTACCAGTGAGCTAGTTCGGGTGATGTCCGGGTAAGGGACACTGTTCATGCACGCCTGTCGGTAGCGCGCGACCGGTCGACCTTCGATGGTGGGGGAATGCGCGGAGGCGATGGCCTTGAAGTACGTCCAGCGCCCGTGCCCCGGCGCAGAGCGCCGCTGCCTGGAACCGGAAGCCTCGGGCCAGCCCCGTGCACCCCCTGAAGCGCCGACGGGAGCACCAGACGCGGGGCGCGAAGAAGCCTGACAGGCCCTCCGCGAAAGAAGCTCAGCCCCGCGTCACGTACCACCAGCCGAACCACATGGTGCGCTCCTCCGCGAGCAGCTCCCAGCCGGGCGCGTGCAGGTAGAAGCCCGTGCTCAGCCCGGCGCCGTCCAGCGCGCGCGCCGTCTCCACCGAACTCCACAGGTGCAGCGTCACGTCCGTGTCCGCCGTGCGCACCTGGCGCGTGGCCTCCTCGTGCGCCTCCAGCCCGGGCCTGCGCTCCAGCACCGTGAAGAGCATCCGCCCCCCGGGCTTCAGCGCCTGGGCCAGGTGCCCCAGCACGCGCGGCAGGTCGTCACAGAAGTCCAGGCAGCCAATGGCCAGCGCCACGTCGAAGCGGCCCAGCTCCTCCGGCACCGGCTCCAGGTAGCTGTGCTCGCGCCACGTCCCCGCGGGGCGCGCGCGCTTCGCCAGCTCCAGCATCTCCGGCGCGAAGTCCAGGCCCACCACGTCCACGGACGCATCCAGGCCGCGCGTGTGCAGGGCCGGGCCGCAGCCCACGTCCAGCACGCGCATCCCCGGGGCCACCGCGTCCGCGAGGAACCGCTCCACGCGGTCGCCGTAGCGGTGCAGCGCGGGGTAGAGCACCTCGTAGGCGGAGGCAATCTCCCCGTACACCCGCGCGACGGCGGATCCACCGTGCCCCACGTCTGGCCCCGGTGCTCCGCCGTCCGTTTCGTCCGCCATGCCGCGCACCCTCGCTCACGCGGCCGGTGCGCCGCAAGCCATCACGGCGTGCCGTTGCCCCCGCTCTTGCGGAACACCGCGAGCGACCGGCCGGCCATCTCGAAGGAGCCCGGCTTCATCTCCTCGTCGCCGCGCTTGTCGTCCGCCGTGTAGAGCTCCAGCACCCAGACGCCACCCTCTCCCAGCGGCGGCACCTTGAAGGACACCGTGTCGTGGTGCGCGTTGAGCAGCACCAGCAGGGAATCACCGCTGACGCGCTGGCCGCGCTCGTCCGGCGTGGGGATGGCGTCGCCGCCCAGCAGGTACGCCAGCGACCGCACGAAGGGCTTCTGCCAGTCCTCCGGCCCCATCTCCGTCCCGTCCGGGCGGTACCACGCCAGGTCCTTGTGCTCGGAGTCCCACAGGTGCTCGCCCTGGAAGAAGCGGCGGCGCTGCAGCACCGGCTGCCCGTGGCGGAGGTGGATGAGCTTGCGCGTGAACGCGAGCATGTCCTGCCGCGTGGGGTCCAGGTTCCAGTCCACCCACGACAGCTCGTTGTCCTGGCAGTAGGCGTTGTTGTTGCCCTTCTGCGTGCGGCCCATCTCGTCGCCCGCGACGATCATCGGCACGCCGTTGGACATGAAGAGCGACGCCAGGAGGTTGCGCTTCTGGCGCTCGCGCAGGGAGATGATGGCCTTGTCGTCCGTCTCTCCCTCCACGCCGCAGTTCCAGGCCTGGTTGTCATCCGCGCCGTCGCGGTTGTGCTCGCCGTTGGCCTCGTTGTGCTTGGAGCTGTACGTCACCAGGTCGTGCAGCGTGAAGCCGTCGTGCGCGGTGACGAAGTTGATGCTCGCCTGGGGCCTGCGGCGCGCCGCCGCGAACAGGTCCGCGCTGCCGGTGAGCCGGTAGCCCATCTCCGACGCCTGGTTCTCGTCGCCCTTCCAGTACTTGCGCAGCGCGTCCCGGTACTTGCCGTTCCACTCGTGCCACGGCGACGGGAAGCCGCCCACCTGGTAGCCGCCCAGGCCCACGTCCCACGGCTCCGCGATGAGCTTCACGCGGCTGAGCACCGGGTCCTGGTTGATGATCTGGAAGATGGGCGCGTTCGGGTCGTAGCCGCCCTTGCCCACGCGGCCCAGCACCGTGGCCAGGTCGAAGCGGAACCCGTCCACGTGCATCTCCTCCACCCAGTAGCGCAGCGAGTCCACCACGAAGCGCGCCGTCTGCGGGTTGGAGGTGTTGACGCTGTTGCCGCACCCGGTGAAGTCCAGGTAGTGCCGCGCCTCCGGCATCGTCCAGTAGTACGACGCGTTGTCGATGCCCTTGAACGACAGCGTGGGCCCCAGGTGGTTGCCCTCGCAGGTGTGGTTGTACACGACGTCGAGGATGACCTCGATGCCCGCCGCGTGCAGCGACTTCACCATCGACTTGAACTCCGCCACCGCCCCGCCCGGCGTCTTGCGGCTGGCGTAGCGCTGCTCGGGGGAGAAGTAGTTCAGCGTGCTGTAGCCCCAGTAGTTCGACAGGCCCTTGTCGTTGAGGAACGAGTCGTCCGCGAACTCGTGCACCGGCAGGAGCTCCACCGCGGTGACGCCCAGCTTCTGGAGGTGTTCGATGATGGCCGGTGAACCCAGGCCCGCGTACGTGCCGCGCTGGTGCTCCGGCACGCCCGGGTGCTTCATGGTGAGGCCGCGCACGTGCGCTTCGTAGATGACCGTCTTGCGCCAGGGGATGTCCAGGCGCCGGTCATTGCCCCAGTCGAAGAAGTCGCTCACCACCACGCTCTTCGGCATGCCGGCGGCGCTGTCGCGCTCGTCGCGCATCAGGTCCTTCTTCGGATGGTCCAGGGGATAGCCGAACACCGGCTGCTTCCAGTCCACCTCGCCGTAGAGCGCCTTCGCGTACGGGTCCACCAGCAGCTTGTGCGGGTTGCAGCGGTGGCCCTTCTCCGGCTCGTAGGGGCCGTGCACGCGCAGGCCGTACAGCGTCCCGGGCTCCAGGTCCGGCACGTACCCGTGCCAGACGAACTCCGTGCTCACCGGCAAATCAAAGCGTTCGATCTCCTTCGTCGGGTCGGCCTTGTCGAACAGACACACTTCCACCCGCGTGGCCACCTGGGAGTAGACCGCGAAGTTGGTGCCCGAGCCGTCGAAGGTCGCGCCGCGTGGCCAGGGCTTGCCAGGCCAGATCTCCCGCTTGCTGCTCATGGGTATCACTCGATTCCGTGGGAAAATGCGGACGGAATCTGGGTGCGACCGCGCGCCGCGGCAAGACGTGGGGGCTTCCCGACTGTCCACCGGGCGGCGCTTCGTCAAGCCGTATGGGGTGAAACAACCCCTCCCTTCAGGCCGCCACGGCGTGGTCCAACGAGCGCCAGGTGCCCAGGGCCCAGTCCTGCTCCTCGGGATCATCGAAGCTGACGACGCACAGGGCGCGGCGGGTGCCGGAGCGGCACAGGGCCGTCAGCCGGCACTCCCCGGGCCCGACGTGGAGCGACGCGCGTCCGCTGACGCGGGCCCCGTGGTGCTCCAGCTCCAGGGCCCGGCGCTCCGGGCTGGTGGGCGCCAGCTGCTCCTCCGCGGAATCCTCCAGGGGCAGCACGCGCACGGTGCGGCGATGGTCGCGCGCCACCCAGCTGCCGTCGCCCAGGCGCGTCTCCGCCAGGGAGCCGGGGATGCGGATCTCCCAGCCCTCGGGGAGCGCCACCTGCACGGAGCCCCGCCGGTAGCCGATGGAGGGCCCGGTGCCGGGCGACTCCAGGGCCTGGCGGTGGACCTCCTCGGCCAGCGTCCCGCCCACGCCCAGGTAGCCGAGCACCTCCTGCCACTCGCGCCACGGGTAGGGGAGCGTGGGGTCCTCGCGCCACGCCTGCTCCAGCAGCCGGGCCACGTCGCGCAGGCGCAGGCGCTCCTCGTCCAGGAGGGGGGCGCGCCAGACGACGTCCGTCCACAGCCGGCACAGGGCGCGGTTGAAGCGCACGCGCGCGTCCAGGCCGGGGCTCCACCAGGGGAACACGTCCGTGCCCTGGCGCGGGTCGTCCATCACGGCGCGCAGCCAGCGCTCGTCGCGGGGGCCCATGGGCGTGAGCAGCGCGCCCGGGTGCTGGAAGGTGTGGCCGAAGCGCATGGACAGCGCGAAGCCGGAGTTGCCCATGCTGCGCATGAGCACCACCTGGCCCACCGACTGCTGCAGCCACGCCAGCATGTGCCCCTCCACGGGGGCCGGGTCGCCGGTGTGGAAGTAGCCCGTCGCGTCGCCCACGCCCAGGTCCTCGTCGGGCGGGGCCCAGCTGACGCCGTGCGCGTCGCCCAGCGACTTGAGCAGGTCGCACAGGAAGAGGTGGTAGCCGGGGCCCACGGCGCTGGTCTCCGCGGACACGACGATGCGCTCCTGCGTGGCGGCCAGCAGCGACACCTCGCCCGCGGCGGGGTGCAGGCGCAGGCGCAGCACGGGGGCACCCTGGGGGCCCTCCTCGATGCGCGCGCCCTCCTCCAGCAGGTCTCCCACGGCCTGCTGGACCCAGGCCAACACCCGCTCCAGCCAGGGCGTGGCGGCCTCCGGGAAGGCGGAGAGCGGGTCGGTTGCTCCTCGTCGGCCTGCCAGCAACAGCTTCATGCGTCGTGCGCCTTCGGTTCGGGTGGGGACCGCTGCCAGCACCTCCTTGGATAAGCCCCCCAGGGCTCCCTGTCATCCCGGGATGCCCGCCGCCGTTGGGCCTCACTCCCGTCCGGGGCCCGTGCCGGGGCGGCAGGAGGGGGGCCAGGGGGGAGGGCCCCCGGTGGCCCAGGCGAGGCGCGCGAACGACAGCGTCCGCCCCGGCCGGGGCTCCCCTCCCTGCCGGCATGCGGAAACCCCGGACACGCCCCACTGTTGAAGTGATTGAAAGGAGGCGTTCATCATGAGTGACAAGGACGTGCTGCACATTCCATTGGAAGGGTTGCCTCCCGTGCCGGAGCGCCAGGCGGGGACGGAGGAGGAGGAGCGCGAGCGCACCACGCCTCCCATCCTCAATCCCGACGGTGGCCCTGGCGACGGCCCGGGTGTGTCACACAACAACCCCCGCATCATCGAGCCCGTGAGCACCCCGCGCCCGTACCCGGGCGTGAGCGTGACCTGAGGTTCGCGGGCCTTTGTCTTCCGGACCCCCGCTGACGCCTCGCGCGTCGGCGGGGGTTGTCGCTTGCGCGAAGCCTCCGCCTGCGGGAACGCACGAAGCGCCCGCGACCTGGGAGGTCACGGGCGCTTCCAGATGCGACCCGGGCCGCCGTGGGTTTCACGGCGGCCGTGGAGGGCCTTAGCGGGTGGTGCCGTTGTTGGGCGACAGGGTGCCCGTCGAGTCCGGCACCGGCGTGTTCATGTTGCCCTTGGGCGCGTTCGGGTCGAGCGTGGAGTCCTGGGGCAGGCTGCCGTCCTCGGGCATGACGCTGTCGTCCGGGGTCATGCCGGAGCCGCCCGTGCCCGGCTCGGTCATCTCGCCGTCGTGCACGCCCGGCTCACCCTCGCTGGTGCCCGCGCCGCCGGTCCCCGGTTCGAGGCTGTCGTCGCTGGCGGGCGGCAGCGTGGAGTCATCCGTCATGCCGGAGCCGCCGGTGTCCATGTCCGAAGGCGACGTCTGCGAGTCGGGCGACGTGCTGCCCGTGTCGTAGCCGGAGCCGCCGCTGTTGGGCGGCGTGGTGGTGCCCGTGCCCGACGTGTCCGTGCCGGTGCCGGTGGTGCCGGTGCCCGTGGAGTCCGTGCCCATACTGGAGTCGGAGGCGGGCGTCGTTTCCGTGCCGCGCGTCGCGGACTGATCCGACTTACAGCCCGTGCCGAGCGCCAGCGCACCCACCAGCACCGCCGCCACCGTCAGCTGCTTCTTCAGGAAGCTCTTCATGGGATTCCCCTTGGATGGAGTCAGACTGCTTGTTTGAAAGGTCCCGACTGCCTGCTGGACCGAAAGTGAGCAGGCCCGGGTGTGTGTGCAGGGGTGGCTCCTCCGCCTGCCTGCTCGGGGAACGGCAGGGACGGGTGGGGTTGCGCGGTTGCATTCGCGCGAATGTGCATTGGAGGGCACGCCCCCTGGCCCGCCGGACGTTGCCTGGGGACCTTCGCGGGAAGGGGAGCCTTCAGCGCCCCGTGCCCGGGTCCACGACGGAGCCCCCGCCAGGCGGTGTCACGGAGTTGCTGGACGTGTTGGTGTCTGGCGTCAGCGTGGTGCCCGCCGCTCCGGGAGCGGGCGTGAGGCCCGGGCTGGGAGGCAGCACCGCGCCGGAGCCGCTGACCGTGTTGCCCGTCCCCGGTGCTGTCGCGCTGCCCATGTCGGAGGGCAGCACCGCGCCGGAGCCGCTGACCGTGTTGCCCAGGCCGGGAGAGGGCATGCCGCCGCCCGCGCCAGGGGGGAGCGCGCCGCCCGTACCGGGGGGGAGCGCGCCGCCCGTGCCGGGTGCGGCCATGCTGCCCGTGCCGGGGGTGAACGCGCCGCTCGTGCCAGGGGCGGAGGTGCCGGGAGGCAGCACCGCGCCGGAGCCGGTGAAGCCGTCCTGCTGGGCGCCGGTGACGGACGGCGGCGCGGTGTACGGCTGGGGCAGCACCGCGCCCGTGCCGCTGCCTCCGGTGCCGCCGCTCATGTCGACCCCCGGGTCGCCGTAGGTGCGCGTGGAGACGGGGTCCGTGACGCTCCCGGCTGGCGCGGCGGGCATGCTGCCAGCGGGGGCTCCGGGGTTCGGCTGTCCGCTGGTGATGGCGCCCGCGGAGTTGGGGTCCACCTGCGCCAGCAACACGGGGGGCTCGGTGTCACCGCGGGCGGAGCCGAGCGCCACCGCGCAGGCCGCCATCCCCATCCACATCCATCGCCGAGACATGTCCCGCTCCTTCCGCGTGCTCGGCCGGGCGGGCGACGCCTCGGCCTTCAGCTGGCGGGCGTGGGCCGGTGAGGACCTTGCCCTCCATCCACGAGGTGCTCACGCCGCGAGGAGGACGGAACCGCACGGCGGCGCCGCTTGCGTTCGGAGAGCAGCAGCAGCAAGGCGGGGAAGGTCACCAGCATGATGAGCAGGTTCATGCCGAAGCCCAGGTTCGCCAGGGTGCCAATCGAGTTGAGGCCCGGGTGGTCCGCGAGGAACAGCGCGCCAAAGCCCACCGCGCTCGTGAGCAGGCCGCCGCAGATGGCCTTGCCCGTCTCCGAGTACACCCGCACGAAGTCGCTCCCTGGAGACGCCAGCCGGGTGACGAGGTGCACGCCCGCGTCCACCGTCGTCCCGATGAGCACCGGGATGACCATGATGTTCAGGTAGTTGAACTCCACGTTCACGAGCGGCATCAGCCCCAACAGCGCGAAGAGCGACACCACGGTGGGCGTCAGGCACAGGAGCGCGGTGCGCAGCCCGCCCAACGCGATCCACATCGCCAGCAGCACCGCGAGCGTCGTGCCCAGCAGGATGTACGGCGCTTCGTGTGACACCAGGTCCAGGATGTCCGCGAGCACCAGCGATTCGCCGGCCACCACCGCCGCCTGGCCATCCGGCAGCCTCACCCCGCGCACCTCCTTCGCCAGCTTGCGCATGGCCTGCCCGTCGGACTGGTCCACGGAGGGATACACCACCACGAAGCCCTGGCCGTTCTGCCCGCGTCCCTCGAACTGCTGGCGCACGCCCGGCGGCAGGTCCTTCGCGGTGAACGGCGGGGCCGCCACCTGACGGCGCAGCTCCGCCAGCCGCTCCCGCTGCGGCGCGGTGAGCTGTCCTTCGGGCACGGCCTCCAGCCGCTTCGCCAGATCCTTCAGGATGACCTGCTTGCGGGCCTGCTCCGGGGGCACCAGGCTCCCGAGCGACGCGACGAAGTCCACCTTGGAGTCCGCGCCCAGCCGCTGCTTGCGCTCCTGCAGCTCCTTGACGACCACGGCCTCCTCTTCGCGGGAGTCGGTCAGCACCACCACGGGCATCTGCGAATAGCCGATGATCTGGTTGACGGCGCGGTCCAGGACGAACGAGCCCAGGCTCTCATCCTCCAGCGAGGACACGTTGTAGTCGAACCGCAGGCGCGGCATCTGGGTGACCAGCCCCGCGACGATGAGCGCGGACACCAGCGTGAGCACCCCGCGCCGCCGCATGATGACGCGGCCCAGAGGCGCCTCGACCGTCGCCGTGGAGGCCTTGCGTGGCTTCCAGCCGTGGCGGGCCGCCAGGCCCAGCACCGCCGGCATCACCAGCACGTAGGCCAGGATGAGCACCAGCATGCCCAGGCCCGCGATGACGCCGAACTCGCGGAACGCCTGGAGGCGGGAGGTGCCCAGCACGAAGAAGGTGATCGCCGCCACCAGCGCGGACACCAGCGCCGCGCCGCCCGTGTGGGTGAAGGCTTCGCGCGTGGCCTCCTCCGACGCCATCCCCTCGCCGCGCAGGTTCAGGTAGCGCCCCAAGAGGTGGATGCCGTGCTCCACGCCCAGGCCGCCCAGGATGGCGCCCAGGAACGCCGTCAGGAGGTTCACCTGACCGTATGCCACGCCCACCAGGCCATACGTCCACGCGAGGCCCGCACCCACCGGCGCCAGCACCAGCCCCACCGCGGGCATGCTGCGGAAGTGCAGGAACAGGTACAGCAGCACCAGCACCCCGGCCACCGACGACGCCACCGCCACGTCGCGGGTGATCTGCTCCTGGAGGTCCAGCTTCTTCTGGAACGTGCCGGTGATCTCCGTGTGGAAGTCGGGCCCGTACCTGGACAGGTCCTGCTGCTTCAGCACGCCCTGCACCTCGTCGACGATCTTCCGCGAGAAGGTCAGGTCCGAGGACGACGTCTCCGGCTTGGCCAGCACCACCACGCGGCGCGCGGCGGGGTCCAGGTAGTACTCGTTCGGGTTGTTGGACAGGCGCGTCACCGCGCCCCCGCCGTACTTCTCCTCCAGGTCGGAGAAGTCCAGCGAGGGGGCCGGGTCGTCCTCCAGCGACACGAAGAGCGGGTTGGCGTGCTGGCGCTCCCAGGTGAGGCGCGCGTCGATGCGGCGCTCCACCTCCTTCAAATCTTCTGGCGACAGGAAGTAGAGCGCATGGTCGCTGAAGAAGCGGCTGGGGCGGGTGATCTCCACGTAGCGGATGCCCGGCAGGGCCTCCAGCCTGGGCGCCAGGTCCTCCGCGAAGCGCTTGAGCTGTTCGGGATCCGCGTCCTCACCGACGACCACCACCCACCCCAGCGCCCCGAAGCGCTCCTCCTGGGTCTTGATGGCCTGCACGCTCCCGAAGGACTCCGGCAGCAGGTCCGCCAGGTTGGCGTTGAGGGTCAGGTTCCGGGCGCACAGCAGGCCCACGCCGGACAGCAGCAGGGCGCAGAGCAGGGCGACGACGGGGCGACGGTGGTTGTGCGCGGCGAGCGCACCCAGCGTGCGTTCCACCCGGTGCATCCACGACCGCTCGGCTGGCGAAGATGGGTCCCTGGGCATCACCGTGGGCGCCCGTGGCCTGGAGTCCGGCACCCGCCGGCCGTGGGTCACGTGGCGGCATCCCCTCCATGGGGCGCCTGCGTCCTGGCAGGGCCCGTGTCCGAGCAAAAACTGGCCATGCCATGGACCTCCGGCACGAAGGCACGAGGGCCGGGCTCGCCCGGCCGCCGGTGACCGGGAGAGGCGCGGGCCGGCGGACGCCTGGACGCCGCCGGGGGCGTGGATCCACTGGCGGCCCGCCCGCCGGGACTGCATACCTGCGTGTTTGTTTCAGCGGCGCCCTCTTCCCCACCCTTCCCCGCGGCCAGGGGAGGCCCCGGGGCGACGCCTGGACGCACCGGGGTCCGGGGCATATACGCGGGAGCGGCCCGGTTTGGCCGGGCTCACGATGAGGACGTCACATCCATGAGCGAGAAGCGGTGGTCCGAGCGGTTCGAGGCGGCGATGGGCTCCCTGGCGGCCCGTGGCCACCGGCGGCCCTGGGTGGCGCTGGTGGTGGCGCTGTTGCTGACGGGCATGGGCACCTTCTTCGCCCGGAACCTGACGCTCAACGCGGATCTGGTGAACCTGCTGCCCAGGACGTTCCAGTCCGTGCAGGACCTGGAGAAGCTGCGCACGCGCTTTGGCGGCATGGGCAACGTCGTGGTGGCCGGCATCGGCTCGGAGCCGGAACAGCTCAAGCAGTTCGTGGACGACCTGGCGCCCAAGCTGGGCACCCTGTCGGAGATCCGCTTCGTCAACGCGCAGCGGCCCAGCAAGTTCCTGGAAGAGCACGCGCTCTACTACGTGGACCTGCCTGACCTGAGGATCATCCAGGACCGCATCGACGCGCGCTTCGCGTGGGAGAAGGAGCAGGCCAACCCGCTCTTCGTGCGCCTGGAGGAGTCACCGCCCCCGTCGCTGGACTTCTCCGACATCGAAAAGAAGTACACCGGGGGCGCCAACCAGCGCCTGTCGGGGTCCGACCAGGGCGGTGAGACCTACTACCTGGATCCGCAGGAGCGCATGGTGGTGATGCTCCTCAAGGCGAAGGGCAGCTCCGCGGACCTGGGCTACTCCAAGAAGGTCATCGCGCAGGTGGAGGACTACCTGTCCAAGCAGGACCTGTCCAAGTACGGGCCCGGCTTCCGCACGGAGATCACCGGCACCTTCAAGAAGAAGATCGACCAGCAGGGCGTCATCACCGGCGACCTGGCGCGCGCGTCGTCGCTGGCCCTGGTGCTGCTCGTGGTCTACCTGGCGTTCCACTTCCGCAGCGCGCTGGCGGTGGGGCTCACCATGGTCCCGGTGGCCGTGGGCCTCATGTGGACCTACGGCTTCGTGGGCGTGGCGTACGGGCAGGTGAACCTGCTGACGGGCTTCCTCGCCGCGGTGCTGGGCGGCCTGGGCGTGGAGCACGGCATCCACCTCTTGGGGCGCTGGGGGACGCTGCGCTCGGAGGGGATGACGTCGGAGGAGGCGGTGCGCGAGGCGTTCAGCCACACGGGCTTCTCCACGCTCATCTCCGCGCTGGTGGCGGCGCTCACGTTCCTGAGCCTGTCGCTGTCGGAGTTCCGGGCGTTCCACGAATTCGGCATCATCGCGGCGGTGGGCATGCTGGTGAGCGTGAGCTCCTACCTGCTCATCCTCCCGGCGCTGCTGGGGCTGGTGTCGAAGCTGGGCTGGAGGCCGCGCATGCACCAGGCGCAGTCGGGGCCCATGGCGGTGATGGCGCGCTTCCTGCCCCGCCGCTACCGCGCGGTGGCGCTGGTGCTGGGCGTGGCGCTGGTGGGGCTCATCAGCCAGGCGTACCGGGTGACGTTCAACTACGACTCCACGAAGCTGGATGACGTGTCGCTGCCGAGCGTGCGGCTGGACCGCCGCATCGACCACATCCTCGGGTACTCGGCGACGCCGGTGGTGGTGCTGACGGACAAGGAGGGCCAGGAGCGGGAGGTGGTGGGCCAGCTCCAGGCGCGCAAGCAGCAGTACGGCAAGGACTCCACCGTGGACTTCGTGGGGGCGCTGGAGGACCTGGTGCCCGCGCAGCAGCAGGAGAAGCAGGCGCTGCTCCAGTCCATCCACAAGAAGCTGTCGCGCATCGACCCGGAGAAGGTGGCCAAGGACACACGCGCCAGCCTGGTGCGCGCGCTGCGGATGTCGGAGGCGAAGCCGTTCGTGCGCGAGGACCTGCCCGTGGGCCTGCGCCGCCAGTTCGAGCCCGCGCCCGGCCAGAAGGGCGGCGTGGTCCTGGTCTACGCGAACGTGAGCCTGTCGGACGGTCAGGGCACGCGGCGCTTCGCGAAGGAGGTGCGCAACCTTCAACTGTCGGATGGCAGCCAGGTGTCCGCGGCGGGCGAGGCGCTCATCCTGGCGGACATCCTGGACATGGTGGCCAAGGAGAGCCCGCGCATCCTGGTGGCCGCGGTGCTCAGCGTGTTCTTCGCGATGTGGATGACGCTGGGCAGCCTGCGCAACGCGGTCATCTGCATGATGCCCACGCTCCTGTCCATCGCGGCGCTGGTGGGCCTGATGTCCATCCTGGGGTTGCAGTTCAACTACCTGAACGTCGTGGTCATCCCAGTGCTCATCGGCACCACGGTGGACGCGGGCGTGCACCTCATCGAGCGGCTGGGCGAGCGGGGCGCGGACTTCGTCGCGGTGTACGCGGAGACGGGGCGCGCCATCACGGGCGGTCTGCTCACGAGCGCCATCGGCTTCCTGGCGCTGGTGTTCGCCAAGCACCCGGGCCTGAACTCCATTGGCGACCTGGCCAACCTGGGCTTCGCGGTGAACATGGTTGTCGTGCTGGTGGGCTTCCCGGCGCTGCTGCTGCTGGTGGACCGCTGGCGCAACAAGCACGGCACGACGCCCACCGCGACGGCGGGGGACGAAGCCCCGCAGCGGCCCGCGCCGGAGAGCTGAGCCCGCACGGGACTTGATGGTGTGAAGAGGCCCCGGCAGCCGAAGCCGGGGCCTCTTTCATTGCGGGCCGGAGCGCGGGCGCGGGGCCACACGGGCGCGGGTACGTGATTTGCTAAGGCATGCCGTCATGGCCATGACGCGACCGCTCGCTGTCCTCCTCTCCCTCTGCTGTGCGACCGCGATGGCGGAGGCGCCGAAGAAGCCGGCCCCCCCTCCGAAGCCCAGGGCCGCAGTGTCCTGCGCCAGCGCTCCCCTGTTCCAACGCTATGCGCGGCTGGGGTGGGTGGAGGCGCTCCCGGATGGCCGGGTGCGCCTGTCGGTGGCGCTGGATGCGCACGGCGCGGACTGCGGCACGGGGGACTGCTACTTCACGACCGTGAAGGCGCTGTTCCGCTTCTCAGGCGATGGCGGATGCCGCGTGCAGGACGTCGACGTGTGGTCGCAGGAGGAGGTCCACTGCGAGCTGAAGGACCGGCCCCAGGAGCCGCCTGGCAAGCCTCGGCAGGAGGTCTTCGTCCCCAAGGGCGCCACGAACCTGTCGGATCCAAAGCTGACGAAGCTCACCCTGCGCACGCGCAAGGGCGACCGGGCGTTCGTCATCCTCCAGGAGAACCTCTTCTTCTTCGAGGACGTGAAGCCGGGCGCGCCGCTCCACACGACGCTCCCGGACGATGACGACGATGAGTCCGAGTGCTGCTGGGGCGCGTCCATCGCGAGCTCACACTTCCTGCCCCTGTACGAGGATGGGAAGTAGCCCGCGCCCCTACGCGGCCTGCTCCGGCACGCCCGTCCACGCGGCCACGAAGTCCGCCAGGCCCCGCAGCTGCCGGTCATTGAGCGTCGCCTGCCACCGCGCGTGGCGCACCGCCCGGTACGCCTCCGGCGCATCCCAGCCGCGCGCCACCATCACCGCCAGGCCCATCAGCGGCCCCCGGCCCACGCCGTGCTCGCAGTGCGCGTACAGCACGCCGCCCGAGTCCAGCCGGGGCAGGGCCCACCGCACGCCCTGCGACAGCTGCTCCACCGACGGCGGGAAGCGGTCCGTCACCGGCAGGTGCAGCAGCTCGATGCCCAGCGCGGCGAGCGCCTGCCGGTCGTCACAGCGCTCCGCGCGCAGGTCGATGACCGCCGTGATGCCCCGGGCCTTCAGCTCGCCGTAGCGCGCGCGGGACACGCCGCCGCCCACGTGCAGCCACTCGTTCACGCGGGACACGTTGAGGGCGCGCTGGCCGGGCAGCTTGGTGGTCCACTCCACCCCGCGCGCCACCACCCGCAGCACCTGCTTGCGCACGAACCCGCGGACCCCCGGGACGTGATGCACCGACCGAAGCAGCGACTCGCTCACGGACCCTTCGCCTCCTGCTACTCGCCTTCCAGCGTGACTTCCATCAGGCCTTCGACCGGCGCCTTGCCCGCGCGCTCCATCACCGCGCGGTGCAGGTACGTCACCGGCGAGCCCACCATCGGCCGCACCAACCCGCTCAACACGCCCAGCGACTCCACGGGCGCGCTGCGCTGCAACAGCGTCCGGCTGCGCAGCGTCAGCGTCGGCTGACCCTCGCGGTCGGTGAACTCCGCGCGCCAGGTGCTGCGCTCCTTCTCACCCGTCTGCGTCAGGGTGAACGACTCCAGCAGCTGCGCCGGGCCCTTGTCCTCCCAGAGGTACATGGGCCCGTAGTCGCCCTCCTGGCCCTCGCGCCCCAGCACCACCGCGCGCTGCGTGCCCCGGAGCGCGCGGAAGCGCACCCAGCGCTTCGCGAGCTTCGCCGGCGCCACCGTGCTGCGCGAATGGTCCACGTACCCGCCGCCCGTGAGCGACACCTCCGCCGTCTTGGGCACCTGGAGCGTCACCTTCACGGGGCTCGCGCCCACCAGCACCTCGTGGCGGTAGCGGTCCTTGCCCAGCTCGATGGTGGAGCCGTCCGGTGACCACGGCTCCGGCTTCTTCGCGTACTCCAGCACCACCCGGCCCCCGTCCAGCGGGGCCACCACGGACAGGCCTGTGTCCGTCACCTTCGCGCTGCACGTGCCCACCTTGAGGGCATCCGTGGCCGCGTCGTAGCTCCACTCCTTGCCGCCCACCCGGGTCTGCGGCGCCCAGACGGGCTTGCCCGGGCGCAGCACGGTGGCGCGGCAGATGCCCGTGCGCGACCCCGGGCCGATGTTCGTCACCGACAGGTTCACCGTCACGTAGACACCGTCGTCCGTGTCCGCGACGAAGGTGAAGCTCTCGCCGTACCGGTCGCTGGAGTTGAACACCACCTCCAGCGCACCGGCCGCCGCCACCCCCGGCAGCAGCGTCAGCAGGGCCCCCAACCCCAGGGCCCTCCCGACGCGGGAGCGCGAATCACGCCGCATGGGGCCGCTGCTCCAGGAGCGCGTCCGACGACGTGTCGTTGAACACGTAGTCGCGCTGCAGCGGCAGGTTCCAGGCGAAGTAGATGACGCCGCGCACCAGCCACCAGCCCAGCGTGTAGGCCAGCTGCGGGTGCAGCGTGAGCAGCGCCACGCCGCCCGCGTTGAGCAGCGCGCTCGTCGCGCTCACCAGCGTGTAGCGCGCCAACTGCGGCGCCACCGCGCCGTGGCTGCGGAAGGTGATGACCCGGTTGATGGAGTAGTTCACCACGCCGCCCAGCACGCAGCCCATCACCGTCGCCAGCACCGGCGACAGCCCGGCCCACTCCACCATGGCCAGCACCGCGGCGAAGTCCACCGCCGTGGCGATGGCGCCCGCCGCCGCGTTGAAGCCGAACAGCGCCACGCCGGAGCGCGGCTGCGCGGGGCGCTTGGGCGCCAGCGCCTTCACCAGCGTGCGGAAGCGCGACACCGCCGTGACGTTGCTCAGGATGGCGACGAAGACGAGCCCCACCACCGCCAGCCAGTGCATGGGGTGCTTCTCCGCCGGCCAGAACAGCGCCTCCAGGATGGGCGACAGCGCCGTGCCCACGCCCAGGAACAGCACGCGCTCCAGCCGCTGCATCGCGCCGTCGCGCACGCTCACGCCCAGGCCTTCACCCTTGGCGCGCACGTACGGCACCAGCGACGAGCCCAGCAGCGCCCCCAGCGCGGGCAGGAGCACCCAGGTGTCCCGGTAGTACCAGGCCAGGCCCATCAGCATCGCGGAGTCCACGTAGCGGTCCAACACGGAGTCCAGCGCCGCGCCCGCGGGGTTGGCCTCCTTGCGGGTGCGCGCCACCCGGCCGTCCATCACGTCCAGCACGCCCGCCATCAGGAACAGCCAGCCGCCCAGCGCGAAGCGGCCCGCCGCCACCGCGACGCCAGAGGACACGCCCAGCAGGCCCGACAGCATGGACAGCGCGTTGGCCGGCAGCCCCGAGCGCAGCAGCACGCGCCACAGGGGCTGGATGACCCAGAAGAAGTAGTGGCGCAGGAAGAAGCCCACCAGCACCGACTTGCCGCGCGTCAGCGTCTCCGCGTCCTGGGGGATGCCCTTGATGGCGCAGCGGATGCAGAAGAGCAGCAACCCGCCCAGGAAGTAGGCGATCGCGAAGAGCGCGGGCGCCAGCGCGGTCCAGATGCGCGCCGAGGGGGACAGGTCTCCACTCAGCAAGGCCAGGACGGTGTCATGCACGGGTGTTTCCTCCAGACGGCAGGGACACGGACGCCGCTTCCAGCGTCCCGCTGTTCCGACGAGCGAATACGGCCCTCACGACGACGTAGGCCACGACCGCGGCGACGCAGCCCGCCAGCACGTCGAGGATGTAGTGGTGCGTGAGGTAGACGGCGGAGAAGGCGACGAGCAGCGCGAACAGGCTGGTGCCCACGCGCCACGCGATGCCCTTGTACCAGAGGACCAGGACCATCATCAGCGGGTAGGCCGCGTGCAGCGACGGCATGGCCCCGAAGACGTTGGGGTTTCGCGAGTAGAAGTTGGCGAAGTACTGGATGCCGAAGAAGGCGTCGAAGCGCGCCGTGCCCGCGGGGCTGGGCAGCGCCGCCAGGTTCGCCGGGCCGGGGCCGTACTGGAGCACGTACCAGGGCGGGGCCGCCGGGTAGACGAGGTAGATGACGACGCCAATGGCGTTCACCACCAGGAAGGCCCAGCAGAGCGCTTCGAAGCGGTGGTCGTCCTTCTTGAAGAAGAACCAGAGCGCCACGAGGAAGACCTCGTAGAGGTAGGCCGCGTAGGCGAAGCCGCACAGCAGGTCCAACGGCGTGTTGGGGTGGTGCGACCACCACTCGGGCCAGATCATCCCGTCCGGGGCGGGGAACAGCGACCGCTCCAGCTCCCACAGGTCGCCGGTGTGGATGGTGCCGCGCACGCCCAGCCACAGCCCCTGGCTGTCCAGGAGCATGCCGGTGAGCCACAGCGGGAACGCGCCCCGGAGGAACCGCCGCGGGCCGGGGCCGGCCCACGCCAGCACCACCAGCAGCAGCGCCGCCGCGACGTGTTCCCACCGGACCCGACCGGTGATGACCACCAGTGCGAAGTGGCCCGTCGCCATGAGGGTGACGAGCCACTTGAACATGGCGGGGTTCTTAGCGGGCGAGCGGGAGGTCATCCCCGTAGTAATCAAGCCCGAGGTGGGTGATGGGCTCTTCGCCCGCGACGACGCGCAGCGTGTTCTTCAGCTTGGTCAGCTGGATGAACAGGTCATGCTCCACCGGCAGGCCCGGGTGGGCCATGGGGCTCTTGAAGTAGAAGGACATCCACTCCTGGATGCCCCGCCACTCCAGCCGCTTGGCCAGGTCCAGGAACAGCGCGATGTCCAGGACCAGCGGCGCCGCCAGGATGGAGTCGCGGCACAGGAAGTTGATCTTGATCTGCATCGGGTAGCCCAGCCACCCGGTGATGTCGATGTTGTCCCAACCCTCCTTCGCGTCGCCGCGGGGCGGGTAGTAGTGGATCGACACCTTGTGCGAGTACTTGTTGTACAGCTCCGGGTACAGGTCCGGCTGCAGGATGGTGTCGAGCACGCTCGACTTGGTGACCTCCTTGGCCTTGAAGGCCTGGGGATCATCCAGCACCTCGCCGTCGCGGTTGCCCAGGATGTTGGTGGAGAACCACCCCTCCAGGCCCAGCATGCGCGCCTTGAGCGCCGGCGCGATGACGGTCTTCATCATCGTCTGGCCGCTCTTGAGGTCACGGCCGGCGACCGGGATGCCCTCCAGCTTCGCCAGCTCCTGCAGCGCGGGCGTGTCCACGCTCGCGTTGGGGGTGGCGTTGGCGAACGGCACGCCTTCCTTGATGGCCGCGTAGGTGTACAGCGCCGTGGGGTTCACGTCGGTGCTGTTGGCGTCCAGCGCCTTCTCGAAGTTCGCCAGCGTCTGGAACGCCTCCGGCAGGGGGCGGAAGGTCTCCACGCTGCTGCACACCACCATCACGGCGCGCTTGGCGTTGAGCTCCTTCTTGAAGTCGCGGATGTCCTGGCGGATGGCTTCGATGCTCTCGCGGTGCGTCTTCGTGGCCTTGACGTGGTCGGCCGCGATGCGGCGCACGAACTCCGCGTCATGCACGCCCGGCTTGGGCTTGATGCCCTGGAGGAAGGGCTTCACCTGCTCCATGTGCTTGTCGCTCAGCACGCCGGAGCGCTGCGCCACCTGGTAGGCGTCCTCCTTGATGATGTCCCAGGCGCCGAAGACGACGTCTTCCAGGGTGGCCAGGGGCACCAGCTCCTTGAGCTTCACCGTGCGGCCGTCGGTGCGCTTGCCCAGACGGGCCGTGCCCATCTGCGTGAGCGAGCCAATGGGGGCGCCCTTGCCCTGCCGCGCCAGCTCCACACCCGCCATCAGGGTGGTGGACACCGCGCCGAGCCCAGGGATGAGCACCGCCAGCTTGCCCTCCGGCTTCGCGACCTTGTTCTTGTTCTCCATCGTCCTGATTCCTTCAAAAGGCGGGAAATCGCTCCGCCCCAATGAGCGTCTCCGAGTTCACTCCATCCGGCGCCGGCACACCGCCGGACGGAAGGTGGAAAATCTCGAAAGCGGATGGTTGATACTCTAAACCGTTCGTCACTTCAACGTGATGTGACGGTGGATCGGGCTCGTATCACGGCGGCGCCCGGGTGCATGACCCGGGCCGGCCTGCCTCCACAAGCCACAACGAACGGCGCTGTCAGAGAAACAGCAACTGCGGGGCAAACGCCGCGCCCACCGCGGCACGCTTCCTCTGTACGGAAGTGCCGGGTGGGCGGATGTGCCACGGGTCTGGAACTGTCCTGACTTCACTCACTCCCTGACACGGATGTCGGGATTTTGAGAAGTCGGGAAGGGTGGGCCGGCGCTAGTTGCGGCGGACGGGGGCGCCGCGGTCCAGCTTCTGGTTGTCGCCCGGATGATACTTCTCGCCGGTGAGGACGGCCTTCACGAAGCCGACGAGCTGGACCATGCGGCTGTTGGGCGTGTCCCAGTACTCGGCCTTCTCCACGCTGACGCGCAGCAGGGCGAGGTTTGGATCATCCAGCCCCTGGGGGAACCAGGCCTTGAGGGCGGGGTTCCACAGCTCCTTCGCCTTGGCCTTGTCGCGGATCAGGTGGCAGCGGCCGCTGACGGACACGTACCGGTCCTTGCTGGGGTCGGCATAGGCGAGGCTGACGTGGTGGTCCTTCTCCACCTCGTCCACCTTGTGGGTGTGGTCGTTGGTGAAGAACCACAGCTCGCCGTCGAAGTCCTTGTCGTAGGTCCACATGGGACGGCTGCGAAGGCTGCCGTCGGTGTCCACGGTCGTCATCATGGCGACCTTGATGCCGTGGATGAGCTTGCCCAGGTGCGCCACCACGTCCTGCGGATCCTTCTGTGTCGTTGTCATGCTCGCCTCCCTGGGGGCTCAAGGTAGGCAGCGGACAGGGGGCGGACACCGGCGCGGCGGCTGCCCGGCGCCAGGGCAGGCGGGCGTGTGATAGGGGGCGTGCGACGTCACCTTCCCTTCCGGGCGGGTGTGACGCCCGGGAGCGACACGATGCTGAAGACCGCGTGGAACGAGTGGAGCCTGAAGGCGCTGCAACTGGAGACGGCGCTCCTGGCGTTGGAGGAGATCGAGCTGCCGGACGCGATGCACGCGCTCCATGACGCCGCCCAGCAGAAGGTGCTGGAGCTGGCGCGGGCGTGGCAGAAGACGCAGCCGGCGAAGGAGTCGCGCCAGTGGAAGCGCGAGGAGACGGCCGGGGGCACGCCGCGCGACGAGGAGCTGGCGGACCTGGTGAAGGGCTTCCGCGAGGACGCCAAGACGTGGACGCTCCTGCGGATGACCAGCGACCGGAAGGAAGTGGTGGAGACGCTGGTGTCGGAGGGGCGCGCCTGCATGGCGGCGGGCGGCGAGTACTACCTGGGCCAGTGGGACGCGGAGGCGCAGGTGCTGGAGGTGGGGCGCGACGACGAGACCGGCGAGACCGGCACCGGGCTGGTGCTGGAGCCGAGCGGGGAGCTGCACTACACGCCGTCGCCCGAGCTGTAGGCGCGGAAGGGGGGGCTTCAACCCTCCAGCAGCTTCACCATCCGGGCGCGCGTCTTCTCGTCGGGCAGCCGCCCGAGGCCCGCCTTCACGTTGTCCTCCAGGTGGGCGGGGTTGGAGGTGGCGGGGATGGGGCAGTTCACCGCGGGGTGGCCCAGGATGAACTTGAGGAAGAACTGCGCCCAACTGGCGCAGTCGAAGTCCTGGGCCCAGGCGGGCAGGGGGCGGCCCTTCATCTTGCGGAAGAGGTTGCCCTTGTCGAAGGGCTCCATGACGAGCACGGCGACCCCGTGCTCCTTCGCCGCGGGCAGCAGGCGCGCCTCCGCGTCGCGCATCGCCAGCGAGTAGGGCAGCTGCACGAAGTCCAGCTTGCTGCCCTTGATGTGCTTCTCCAGGTCGTCGAAGGCGCCGCGCTGGTAGTGGGTGACGCCCACGTAGCGGATCTTCTTCGCGGCCTTCAGCTCGCGCAGCACGGGCAGGTGGGTGTCCACGTCGAGCAGGTTGTGCACCTGCATCAGGTCCATGCGGCCGTGGCCCATGCGCTGGAGGGACGTCTGGATTTGAGCGGCGCCCTCGGCCTTGCCGTGCGTCCAGACCTTGGTGGCGAGGAAGGGTGTCTTCTCCTGGCCTGACTGCTTCAGCAGGTCACCCACCACGGCTTCGGAGCGGCCGTACATGGGCGATGAGTCGATGAGGCGCGCACCCGAGGCGAAGAACTTCTGGAGCACCTGCGCCAGGGGGGCGCGCTCGCCCGCGGCACCGCCGACGTCGAAGGTCTGCCAGGTGCCGAGGCCGATGACGGGCAGGGCCTCGCCCGAGCTGGGGATGGGACGGGTGAGCATGCGGGGACCGGGGGCGGTGGGGGGCTGGGCGAGGGCCGGGAGCGAGGGCGTGAGCGCGGCGCCGAGCCCGGCCACCAGGACCTCTCGGCGGGTGGGGCCCGGGGGGGCATGGCGGGGACGGGACGGGCGCATGGGGAAAGCGTAGCGGCCGGAGGGCCCGGCCACCGGGACTTCAGGGGGCGGAGACAGGCAGGTGACAGTTCTGGAAGGGGCCGGTGTTCCTGTGTCCGCGAGGGGCGACGACGCCCCGACATGACGGTGGCGCACCGGGCTCCCCACGCGGGAGGCACCCGGACGGCGGCCCCATTCGGAACCAGTCCAGGAAGGTCCAGGCGATGAAGCGCAAGGTCGCGGTGTGTGTCGGGGTGATGGTCGCGGTGGCGGGAGGCGTGGCGGGGGCAGCGGAGCCGGCGGCGTCCGCGAAGGTGGCGGTGGTCGCGGCTCCAGTCCAGGCGGCTCCGGTCCAGGCGGCTCCGGTCCAGGCGGCTCCGGTCCAGCCGTCCCCGGCGATGGCTGGCCCGGCGATGGCGTCGGACCCCGTGGCTCAGCCGGCTCCGGCGGGGCAGGCGGCCCCGGCGATTGAGATGGCCCCGGTGGATCCGGCGACGCCGGGGGTGGCGGCTCCCGTCACCGTGTTGTCTCCCGCGCCCCTGGTGGAGGCCGCGGCGGGTGGTGCGCCGGTGGGGGCCACGGTGGCCCAGAGCGCGGCGCCGGATGAAATCCACGTTCCGGCGGTGCTGATGGTGATGCCGCACCTGAGCTCCGTGGGTACGGCCACGGACCGCGTGGTGACGACGTTCGCGGTGGGCCTGCTCGGGACGCAGGCGAAGCGGGTGAATGGCCTGGCGCTGTCGCTGGGAGCGAACTGGGTGGGGGAGTCCCTGTCCGGCGGACAGCTCGCGGTGGGGGCCAACGTGGTGCGTGGCGCCGCGTCGGGCGTGCAGTTCGCGGTGGGCGGCAACGTGGTGACGGGCGAACTGGAGGGGCTTCAGTCGTCGGTGGGGCTCAACGTGGTGCGGGGCGCGACGACGGGCGGGCAGTTCGCGGTGGGCGGCAACGTGGCGGGAGGGGCGCTGTCGGGCGGGCAGTTCTCGGTGGGCGCGAACATCGCGGGCTCGGGCGGCGTGGGTGGGCAGTTCTCGGTGGGCGCGAACATCGCGGGCGGGGCGCTCAAGGGCGTCCAGGCCTCGGTGGGCGCCAACGTGGCCCCGTCCATGGTCGGCCTCCAGGCCGCCACGGGCCTGAACTACGCGAAGGAGATGCGGGGCGCGCAGCTGTCGCTGCTCAACGTGGGCGGGGACGTGTCCGGCACGCAGGTGGGGCTTCTCAACATCGCGGGCAAGGTGGACGGGTTGCAGCTGGGGCTGATCAACGTGGCGCGCGAGTCCCAGGGTGAGGCGCTGGGTCTCTTGAGCTTCATCGGCAACGGTCAGGCGAACGTGCAGCTGTGGGCCAGCGACATCGCGTACACGAACGTGGCGCTGAAGTTCGGCAGCCAGCACTTCCACACGCTGCTGACGCTGGGCTTCAACCCCGGCACGGACACGCACCGTCGCCGCTACGTGGCGGGCTTCGGCTTCGGCACGCACATCCCGGTGGGCCGGGTGTTCTTCGACGTGGACGCCATCGGCTCCAGCGTCCATGCGGACAACCTCTTTCGCGACGGCGACGGCCTGAACGTGCTCGGGCAGCTGCGGCTGGTGGCGGGGTGGCAGGTGGCGAAGCGGTTCGCGCTCATCGGCGGCATCACCGGCAACACGCTGGTCACGTGGGACAATGGCGACCGGTGGGAGGAGCTGGGCATCGGGCCTGAGTGGCGCAGCGTCTCCGACGAGGGCAACACCACGGTGCGCGTGTGGCCGGGCGTGCTCCTGGGCGTGCAGCTGTAGCGCGAGGACTTCGTCATGAATCGGGAGGGAACCATGTGGAAGCGCCTGGTGGTGGCAGTGCTCGCGGCGGGTCTGACGACCGGCTGCTATTTCACCGATGACCTGCAGGGCAACGGCGACACCGTGACGGAGGCGCGCGTCACTGCGGGCTTCGTCAAGGTGGAGAACCACGACTCGCTGGACGTCGTGGTGATGGAAGGGGAGGTGCCGGAGGTGAAGGTCATCATCGACTCGAACCTCCAGTCGAGCGTGCACACCTTCATCGTTGCCGAGGACACGCTCGTCATCGCGACGGACGGCTCGTTCAATCCCAAGGGGCAGGCGCGGGTGGAGGTGCGGATGCCGCGCGTGGTGGGCGTCACCCACCGTGGCTCCGGCACCCTGCGGGTGGAGGGCTTCGAGCAGGGCCAGGAGGACGTGCGGCTGGTGTCGAAGGGCTCCGGCACGCTGTCCTTCTGCGGCGGGGCCCACACGCTGGACGCGAAGCACAGCGGCTCCGGGCGCATGGAGCTGTGCACCGCCGGGGAGCGGATGGTGGAGTGGGTGGACTTCACCCAGTCCGGTTCGGGCGAGCTGACGTGGTCCGGCAGCGCGAAGCTGGTGCGCGCCTTCATGGAAGGCTCCGGCGACATGACCCTCACGGGCGCGACCAACCGCCTGGTGTCCCGGCTGGATGGCAGCGGCCGGATGAGCGCCCAGGGCCTGCGGGCCGTGGACGTGGACATCGCGTCGCAGGGGTCGGGGAACGTCACCGCGTTCGTGGACGGCGGCGGGGTGGTCGTCACGCTCGACTCGTCGGGGAGCGTGGACCTCTTCGGCCACGCGCTCTCCACCCAGGCGCGGGTGAACGGCAGCGGTCGGGTCATCTGGCACTGACTACCTTGTCTTCATCACCCGCGACGTGCGCGGGGGGGAAGGCAGGCGGGCGATGCCAGGGACCATGCGGGCCATGGTGCTCCATGCACCCGGGCAGCCGTTGAGGGAGGAGCACCTCCCCCTGCCGGAGCCCGGGCCGGAGCAGGTGTTGTTGAAGGTGCACGCCTGCGCGGTGTGTCGCACCGACCTGCACGTGGTGGACGGCGAGCTGACCCGCCCGAAGCTGCCGCTGGTGCCCGGCCACGAAATCGTGGCGACGGTGGTGGGGATGGGGGAGCGGGTGGGGGGCTTCGTGCCCGGGATGCGCGTGGGCGTGCCGTGGCTGGGGTGGAGCTGTGGGCACTGCCGCTTCTGTCGCGCGGGGAAGGAGAACCTCTGCGACGCGGCGCGCTTCACCGGCTACGACGTGGACGGGGGCTTCGCGGAGTACACCGTCGCGGACGCGCGCTTCTGCTTCCCCCTGCCACCGTCGTACGGGGACGTGGAGGCCGCGCCGCTGATGTGCGCGGGGCTCATCGGCTTTCGCAGCCTGCGCATGGCGGGCGAGGGGCCCCGGCTGGGGCTGTATGGCTTTGGCGCCGCCGCGCACATCCTCATCCAGGTGGCGCGCTACCAGGGGCGCAAGGTGTATGCCTTCACGCGCGAAGGCGACGCGAAGGGGCAGGCATTCGCGCGCGAGCTGGGCGCGGTGTGGGCGGGAGGTTCGGGCGCACCGCCGCCGGAGCCGTTGGACGCGGCCATCCTCTTCGCGCCGGTGGGCGCGCTGGTGCCGGCCGCGCTGCGGGCCGTGGACAAGGGCGGCGTGGTGGTGTGCGGCGGCATCCACATGAGTGACATCCCCTCCTTCCCCTATTCGGTGTTGTGGGAGGAGCGCGTGGTGCGCTCGGTGGCGAACCTCACGCGGTCGGATGCGTTGGACTTCCTGGCGCTGGCGCCGCGCGTGCCGGTGCGCACGGAGGTCCAGGTGTTCCCCCTGTCCGCCGCGAACGAGGCGCTCCAGGCGCTGCGCGAAGGCCGCGTGCGAGGGGCGGCGGTGCTGGACATGACGGACTCGGGCGAGGCTCCATGGGCCTGACCGCCTGGATGCTTGGAGCGCGGGGGGCGTGCACAGCTTTGGCGGACACGGAGGCTGCCCACCGCATGAAAGCGCTTCAGGAGACGGGACCGTTCGCCGGCTATGACTCGGAGCACCACCCGCTGGGCTCCTACGCGGCGCTCATCGGGACGTTCGGCACGTCGATGCTCGGCTTCCTGGGATGGATGAGCGCATCAGGGCGGGGGCTGCCTGAACGCCTGGGGTGGAGGGACCTGGCGCTGTTCGGTGTCGCCACGCACGCGGTGTCGCGGCTGGTGGCACTGGACAAGGTGACGGCCCCGCTGCGCGCGCCCTTCGTTCGTTACGAGTCCGACAGCACCGCGGGCGAGGTGGTGGAGAAGGCGCGAGGAGACGGCCCCCGGCGCGCGCTGGGCGAGCTGCTGGACTGTCCCTTCTGCCTGAGCCCCTGGGTGGCCACGGGCTTCGTGGCCGCGTCCACGGTGCGTCCTCGTGAGACCCGCTTCGTGGCCTCCATCTTCGCGCTCAGCGCCGCGTCCTTCTTCCTGCACCGGGCCTACGAGTGGCTGGGGGAGGGGCTGCACCGCACGCGCGCGCAGGTGAAGTTGCTGGAGAAGCAGCAGGAGCACGCGTCCGCCGTGCAACTGCCGGGCACCGGGCCGCAGGTCGTGGAGTCCGGCCGCGCGCCCATCCCGTCCCCGAGCTGAACCGGACACTCTCCTGGACTCCGGGGAGGGGTCCTGCCGGGGCCCGGGCGGAGCCGGTAGCGTCGGCGTCTTCCAGGAGGCGCCGCGCGCATGAAGGGACCTTCCACCCGGGGATGGCTGGTGCTCGCGGGCGCGCTGTGGCTGGGCGGCATTGGCGCCGGGCTCTTTGTGCTGGCGCGCTACTCCGCCACGCCTGGAATCGCGCAGGCGAAGGTGGCGCGGTGGCCGGAGGCCACGCGGCTGACACGTCAGGCGGGACGGCCCGTGCTGGTGATGCTCGCGCACCCGAAGTGTCCCTGCACGCGGGCCAGCGTGACGGAGCTGGCGGAGCTGATGGCGCACGCGGGCGGACGCGCGGACGCGTTCGTCCTGTTCCTGCGCCCGGAGGGACTGGAGGACGGCTGGGAGCAGGGCGAGCTGTGGCGCGCCGCCGCACGCATCCCCGGGGTCACGGTGCTGCGAGATCCCGGAGGCTTGGAGGCGAAGCACTTCGGCGCGACGACCTCCGGGCACGTGGTGCTCTATGGCGCGGATGGCCTCCTGCGCTTCAGCGGTGGCATCACCGTGGCGCGCGGCCACGAGGGGGAGAGTCCGGGACGCATGGCGCTGGAGCGCGTGCTGCGTGAAGGCGGCGAGGGCGGCGACACGCCCGTCTATGGCTGCGCGTTGGAGGACCCTCCGGCGTCCGCGAGCCGCTGACGCGCGCGGATGTCCTGCGGAGGTCGGAACCCGGCGCGGCGCTGTTCCGCGCTGGACGTCCGGGGTGGAGGGCTGTTGGCGCGGTGGGACGTGTGGGGTTGGCTCCGCGGGTCTTCGTCCGCTCCACCCTTCGCTTCACGGGGAACCCGCCATGTCGCTCGACCACTACGTCACCCTGGGCCGCTCCGGCCTGCGCGTCAGTCCCTTCTGCCTGGGAGCCATGACGTTCGGCGAGGACCTGGGGTGGGGCAGCAGCGTGCAGACGTCCAACGCCATCATGGACCGCTTCATCGAGCGGGGCGGCAACTTCATCGACACGGCGAACGTGTACACGTTCGGCCACTCGGAGAAGATCATCGGGGACCACCTGGGCAAGGACCCCGCCAAGCGCGACCGGGTGGTCATCGCCACCAAGTTCTTCGGCAACCTCTTCGACAGGGATCCAAACGGCGGCGGCGCGGGCCGCAAGTCCGTGATGGCCGCGTGCGAGGAGTCGCTGCGCCGGCTCCAGACGGACTACATCGACCTGTACTGGATGCACGCCTGGGACGCGCACACGCCCATCGAGGAGACGATGCGCGCGCTGGACGACCTCGTGCGCTCAGGGAAGGTCCGCTACGTGGGCTTCTCCGACACGCCGGCCTGGAAGGTGGCGCAGGCGCAGGTGACGGCGACCTTCCGGGGCTGGGCGCCGCTGGTGGCGCTGCAGATTGAATACTCGCTGCTGGAGCGCACGGTGGAGGGGGAGCTCATCCCCATGGCGCGGGAGCTGGGGCTGGGCGTGACGCCGTGGTCGCCGCTGCGCAGCGGGGCGCTCAGCGGCAAGTACACGCGCCAGAACGCGGGCAAGCAGAAGGCGGACCGCGGCGCGTGGGCGGAGAGCTCGCTCAACGAGAAGACCTACGCCCTCATCGACCTGCTGGAGCGCGTGGCGAAGGAGCAGGCCTCGACGGTGGCGCGCGTGGCGCTGGCCTGGGTGCAGAACCGTCCCGGCGTGGCGTCCACCATCCTGGGCGCTCGCACGCTGGAGCAGCTGGACAACAACCTGGGCGCGCTGGACCTGAAGCTCACGCCCGACCAGGTGAAGGCGCTGGATGAGCTCTCCAAGCCCACGCTCGATTTCCCGTCGGCCTTCCTGCAGAACGCCCCGTCCTTCATGCACCCGGGGCTGCGCGTGAACGGCGTCCAGGCGCCACCGAGCAGCCTGAAGCCCAAGTCGGGCACCGCCCCGAGCTACTGATCCGGAGGGCGGAAACCCGGGCCCCTTCGGCACAGGGGCCCACACCGTGGAGTGTGGGGCCGTACGTTTCTGCCCGTGCCAACGGGAAAACGGCGGCTGGAACGTTCACGACACGACGCTCGCGGTAGCGCGAACGGGGGCCGTTCCTAGTATCGGCCCCCTGGCAGTCGGGTGGGTGGGTGGTCTGGCGCGGTACGGGCGGCGGGAGGGTGGCGTGAGCGAGCTTCTGACGGGTGATGGGCTGTTGCGTGCGCAGGGTGTTGGCACCCCGGTTTCCTCGGGCGGTGCGGGCCTCTCCCACGACTCCGAAGCCTTCGACGCGGAGCTGGATGCGTGCCTGGATCGCGCGCTCTTCTCCGGTCCTTCTCAAGACACCGACGACGTGCAGGAAGTCGCCGCGACCGGCTCCATGCGCACGCTGCTCGACCTGGCCTCCACGGAGGAGTCCTGGTTGCAGTCGCTGCCGCCGCCCTCCAACGACGACACGGAGCCCGCGCTCACGCTGTCGGACGAGGCCGCCAACGTCGTCATCCCGGAGTGGCTGCGCGCCGAGGCGTCGCCGTCCACGCCGACGTTCGCCCACGCCCTGCACGACGTCTCATGCGGAGGGGTGACGTCGTGGGACGCCGCGCCCCCGCCGAGCGCCTGGGCCGCGCCGGGCTCTCCGGCCGCAGCCTATTCGCCGCAGCCGTGGGTGCCCTACGAAGCGCCGGCCCCGGAGGCTCCGCCGCCGGCCATCGCGGACGTGTCCACGCGCATCCTGGGGATGAACCCCCTCTCCTTCGTCAGCGCGGTGGCGATGGGCGCGCTCGCCGCGGGCCTCCTGGTCGTCGCGGCCGTGCGCCTGACGCAGCCCCAGTCCACCGAGCAGGGCACGGCGTCCTTCGAGCAGTCCACGGGCCCGCGGTACGCCACGGGCACGCAGGCCGCCACGGGTTCGCAGAACGTCATCGGCGCTGCGGGCATCGCGGGGACCCCGGGTTCGCGGAACGCCACGGGCACTCCGGGCGTGCAGGGCTTCCAGGGCGTGACCTCTTCGCAGTCCGCGACGCCGGGCTGGCAGGCGTCGGGTGACTTCCAGCAGGCCGCCGCGTCCGTCGCGAACACGGTGGGCGCGTCCGCGCTGACGGAGGCGCAGCGTGCCGCGCAATCCCTCACGCCGAACACGCCCGGGCTCACGGGCCCGGCGAACGTGGGCCTCACCACCGGCCTGAACACGCTGGCCCCGGACGCCCGGCCGTCCACGGCGGTGGCCCCGGTGACGAAGAAGAAGGCGCCCGTCGCGGCGCGCGCGGCGACGCTCGAATCCCCGGAGGACACGGGCGAGGTGCAGGAGCTGTCCTTCGGCCGGGAGATCACCCCCGAGGAGATCGAGCAGGCCCGCCTGGCCGCCGCCGCCGCGGAGGCCGAGGAGGCCGCGCCGCCGGGCTCGGAGTTCGACCAGGACTTCGCGCGGGAGATGGGCTTCACCGAGGAGGCGGACGCCGCCCAGGCGCAGGCGTCGGAGCAGGCCCCGGAGAAGACCGTCTACATCCCGCCGGCCCCGAGCGCCGCTGGCCCCGAGCGCCTGTCCCCTTCGGACGTGAGCAGCGTGGTCCTCACGAACCAGCCGGACATCGCCACCTGCGTCCAGAGCTTCAAGGCCGGCACCGCCCTGGAGAACGGCGGCCGCTTCCAGGTGCGCTGGTCGGTGGACACCTCCGGCAGCGTGTCCGGCGTGGCCATGGAGACGGACTCCCTGCGCGGCACGCCGCTCGCCGGCTGCGTCGAGGACCGGGTGCGCGGCTGGAAGTTCCCCGTGCACCGCGTGGCCCTGGACGCCCCCGTGCGCTTCCCCTTCGTCTTCTAGGAACGGCCAGCACCGCGGCCCCGGGGCGCTTATCCTCTCCCGGGTCATGACGAAGCGCGCGCCCCCCTCCGTGGAGCATCCAGACCCGACGGAGGTGCACCTGTGCTACCGCTGCCTGGTGCGGCTGCCGGTGGAGGCGGGTGGGGCGGACCTGCCGCGCCGCGTGCGCGAGGCCCTGAAGACGCACGGCCTCGCGAACCGCACCCAGCTCATCCCCGCGTCCTGCCTGGGGCACTGCCCCACGGGGCTCGTCACCACGCTCGTCGTCCCCGACGCCACGGCGAAGGGGACGCACGCGAAGCTCATCGACCCGGTGGCGGACGGCGAGGACCTGGCGCAGCACCTGAAGCAGGTCCTCGCGAAAGCCGGGCGGCCTTGAGCAGGGCCTCCATCATGGGCACGCAGCTCGCGGTGCCCGTGCCGGCAATCGCATAGGCGGTGCCGTGGTCCGGCGATGTGCGCGGCACCGGCAGGCCCAGCGTCACGTTCACCGTGCGCTCGAAGTCCAGCGCCTTGGCCGGGATGAGCCCCTGGTCGTGGTACATGGCCAGCACCACGTCGTACTTCGCGCCCACCTCGTCGGGCCGGGCGAAAAGGCCGTCCGCGGGGATGGGCCCGTGCGCATCCACCTTCCGGGCGCGCGCGCGGCGGATGGCGGGACCAATCACCTCCACCTCCTCGCGCCCCAGCATCCCGCCCTCGCCCGCGTGGGGGTTGAGCCCCAGCACGGCGATGCGCGGCTTGCGGCCCACCACCGGCTCCAGGCTGCGCGACAGCAGCTGGAGCTGCGCCACCAGCTTCTCCACCGTCAGCAGCGTCGGCAGCGCGGAGATGGGCACGTGGTTCGTCGCCAGCGCGATGCGCACGCGCGGCCCGTCCATCATCATCAACACGTCCACGCCGAACGCGTCCGCCAGCACCTCCGTGTGGCCCATGAAGGGGATGCCCGCGCGGGAGATCTCCTCCTTCGACACCGGCGCGGTGCACAGCGCGTCCACCGTGCCCGCGCGCATCGCGTCGATGGCGGCCCGCACGTACGCGTACTGCGCCCGGCCTCCCTCGCGCGACGGCTTGCCTGGCACGCGGTGCTTCGGCGCCAGCCGCGTCACCTCCACCACCGCCGGCCCCGTCGTGCGCCCCAGGTCCTCCAGGGCCACGCGCGGGAAGCGGCGCAAGAGGGGGAAGCCCTCCAGCGTGGGCCCGTCCCCGAACACCACCGGCACCAGCGCGCGGCGCACCTGGGGGCGGGCCAGCGCCAGGGCCGTCACCTCCGGCCCGATGCCCGACACGTCCCCCAGCGAGATGCCCACGCGAGGCAGCGCGGGCGTCGTGGCCACCGGGGCGCGCTTCACATCTTCACTTCGACGTTGGCCTTGGAGCGCAGCTCCTGGACGTACTGCTCCAGGAACTTCTCCGTCTTCTCGGAGAGGAGCTTGGTCTCCAGCTTGGGCTTCATCTCGTCGTAGGAGGCCACCGCGACGTTGCGGCGCTCCTCCACCTTCAGGATGTGCCAGCCGAAGTTGGTGCGGATGGGCTCGCTCACCTCGCCCTCCTTGAGGTTGAAGGCGGCCTTCTCGAACGCGGGCACCATCACGCCGCGCTTGAAGTAGCCCAGGTCGCCGCCGTCCGCCGCGCTGGGGCCCTCGCTGCGGGCGCGCGCCAGGGCGGAGAAGTCCATGCCCTCACGGCGCGCCTCCTTCGCGATGCCCTCCGCCTTCTGCTTCGCGGCGGCCACCTGCTCGGCCGTGGCCTTGGCGTCCACCTGCACCAGGATGTGGCGGGCGTGCACCTCCACGTCCTCGCTCTCCAGGCGCGTGTACTGCGTGTACGCGGCCTTCAGGTCCTCCTCGGTGACCTTCACCTTGGGGCCCACCTTCATGCGCAGCAGCTTGTCGCGCACCACGCGCTTGCGCAGCATGTCCTTGTAGCTGGCGAGCGTGTAGCCCTCGTTCACGAGCATCTGCTCGAACTGCTTCATGTCGGAGATGTTGTTCTGCTTGAGCACGTCCTGCACCAGCTCCTCGACCTCCGCGTCGGTGGTGGTGATGCCCAGCTGCTGCACCTCGGACTCCATCAGCTTCTCGCCGATGAGCGTGTCCAGCGCGCTCTTCATGAGCTGCGCGCGGGCCTCGGCGCGCTTGCGCGAGTCCACCTCCGCGTTGACGCGCTGGAGCTCCGGCGCGGCCCGCAGCTGCACCTCCGACAGCGCGATGACGTCGCGGTTCACCACCGCCGCCACCTTGTCCACCAGCTCCGCGCGCGCGCGCGTGCCGCCCGCCAGGAGCATCACCGCCGCCAGGAACGCCACCAGGTTCTTCATCGCAACGACCCTCTCCACGAAACCCCGGGATGGCCAACCGGCAGGCCCCCGGAAAAGTCCTTCACTTCGCCGCCTGCGGCGCCGGCCGCCCGCGGATGGTCTGCAGCGTGGCCTCGTTCACCACCACCTGGGCCTTCTCGTGCAGCTCCTTCTCGAAGGCCTCCTGCGCCTGCGCCCGCTTGGTCTCCAGCAGGCGGGCCTCCACCTTGGAGCGGACCTCCACCAGCTCCCGCTTCCTCGCCGCCCTGCGCTCCAGCACCTTGAACAGGTGGTAGCCGTACTCCGTGGACACCACGTCCGAAACCTGCCCCACCCCCAGCTTGAATACCACCTCGTCGAAGGCGGGCGGCATCTGTCCCCGGGGGAAGAAGCCCAGGTCCCCGCCCACCTTGGCGTCCGCGCTGAGCGAATAGCGCCGCGCCAGGTCGGAGAACTTCTTGCCGGACTTGAGCTGCACCTGGAGCCTTCGCGCCTCGTCCAGGCCCTTCACCACCATCTGCGCCGCGTGGACCTCCTCCGGCTCCTGGAAGTCCGCCTCGTGCGCCGCGTAGTACGCGCGCAGCTCCTCCTCCGTCACCGCCACGCGCGAATAGACGTGGTGGGTGAAGAGCTTCTCGATGGTGAGCCGGCTCGCCTCGCGCGCGCGCAGCTCCGCCATGGACAGCTGCCCCTGGGCCAGCACCTCGTTGAAGTTGCCGGCCGGGTAGTCGCCCGACAGCCGCAGCACGCCTCGGTCCACCTCTTCGGGCGTCACCGCGATGTTGTTCTGCTTGGCCGCCTGGAGCAGCAGCATCCGCTTCACCAGCGTGTCCACGAGCGCGCGCTTGAAGGGCTCCACCTCCTCCGGCGTGGGCTCGGGCCCCTCCGTGGTGGCCAGCTCCCGGCCCAGCTCCTGCTCGAAGTCCGCCCGGCTCAGGGACTCGCCGTTCACGGTCGCGACCACCGTGGGGTCCGGGCCCTCCTGCGTCGGCGGGCGGCAACCGGACGTGCCCAGCACCCCCGCTGCGAAGACCAGGGCGGCGGACCAGGACAGCAGGGAGGCGCGGAGGGAAGCAGGGCGCATGCGCGGGGGCCTCAGGGGAGACAGCGGGGGACCTTCCACGGTGGTGTCGGGCCGCCGTGCTTTCAAGCGGGACGTCACGGCCGGGATGGGAAGCGGACGGATGGGCCCATGGGACGGCCTCCCGGGTAGCACGGCGTCGGGGCCCGGACAACCCGAGCCCCCGTCCGCGCCCGGGGCCGCTAGAGCCGGGTGCCGTGGGTGGTGAGGAAGGCCTCCACCTGGGGGAAGATTTCGTCCGGCGCCTTGCGGCCCAGCACCAGGTCCGCGTGGCCGTAGTCCTCCGCGAAGCCGTGGCCGCGCCCGGCGACCAGCATCTTCACCGGCCCGCCCAGGTGCTCCTTCGCCCGGGCCACCGCCAGCGGCGGCGCGAGCAGGTCCCGGCTCCCGGCGATCAGCAGGAAGGGGATGCGCACCCCGGCGAGCGGCTCGCGGTAGTCGTACCCGCCGTCGTAGGAGGTGAACTTGTTGGAGACGATCCACCGGGCGAACTGCCGCCCCACGCCCCCCGCGATGTCCGCCGGCACGTTGGCCAGCGCCCAGCGCACCACCTGCGGATCCATGTTCTCCGCCAGCATCATGTAGCGGGTGAGCGGCCCCGGCGGCGCCCCGAAGAAGGCGATGCTGGTGACGCGGCGGGTGGGGATGACCTTCAGCTTGAGCAGGGGCTCCACCCGCTGGACGAAGGCGCGCAGCCCCGGCTGCACCGCGAAGGTGAAGGGCGCGCCCAGGGCCACCGCCGCCTTCACCGGCGCCTGGGGGTTCTTCGCCAGGTGGGCATAGAGCATCAGACCGCCCTTGGAGTGGCCCACCCAGAGGACCTGCTGGGCACCCGTGGACATCACCGTGCGCAAAGCGGTTCTCACGTCGTGTTCCGCCTGATCATCAAAATTCCAGTCGGCGCACGCCCCGGCCAGCCCCCGGCCGCGCAGCTCGATGACCCAGGTCTCGAACCCCGCCCGCGCCAGGTAGCGCGCCAGGCTGTACTGCTCGTTGAAGTCCATGTGGAAGCGGTTGGCCCCCAGCCCATGGCACAGCACGACGGGCTCCGCGTACCGGCGCTCCCCCCGGGGGTGGTAGCGCCCCAGCGCGATGGAGGCCCCGTCGTCCGTGGGCACCCGGTAGAGCTCATCCGGCTTGAAGCTCAGTGTCAGCAACCCCTCCTTGCCGCGCTCGACTGCTCGCGTGAAGAGGTCCGCCATCCGGCTCAACCGGGGTGCCGCTGCCTGTCGTGGTGTCACGTCTTCAGTCTACGCCCGACCCCGGGCCAATGCCGCCGTGTCGCACAGGGACTTTCATGGGACGGCAGGGCAGTTGCAGGAGGTACGAGGTATTCGCTGGGAGGTCGTAGAAATGCGGCAGGGCCGGGGATTCAAGGAAGCGTTGTCGTCCTTCATTGCCACAGTTTTTCCCACAGACACCCTCCTGGGTGCCTTGAAGGTGATGGAGAGGCACCGGGTGAGCCTCGTCGGGGTGGTGGGGACGGGAGGAGGGTTGGTGGGGGTGGTCCATGAGACGCAGCTGTTGGCCGCCTGGAGGGCGGATCCGCTGGCGCAGGTGTCGGACGTGATGGCGCGCGTGCGCAAGACGCAGGTCCGGAGCAATGGCCGGCGGCGCATCCACCTGGCGCGCCTGGCCGCCCGTCCGCCGGGGAGGCAGAAGCTTTTCTGAAAGGGCAGGGCGTTCCGGGCGGAATAGAGTGGGGGCGCCGTGTCAGAAGCCGCCCCCGCCGCCTGGACCGTGTACATGCTGCGCTGTCGCGACGGCACGCTCTACACGGGCGCCACCAACAACCTGGAGCGCCGGCTGGCCACGCATGGTCGGGGCAAGGGCGCCGCCTATACACGGGCCCGGTTGCCGGTGACGCTGGTGTGGAGCGAGCCCGCCGAGGACCGCGGCGCCGCCCTGCGCCGCGAGGCCGCCATCAAGCGGCTCACCCGCGCGGACAAGCTGCGGCTCTTCGCGCGGCGTCCCGGACGGCGCTAACGCGCATCCCCCCGGAATCTTGGCCGGATGGATTTAATTCGTGGGGCGGGATGCGGGCTGCGCGACAGTCCGCGCGGCGTCCGCGGTTGTTTCATCCTGGAGTGATGATCCGCCTGGGTCGCCGGGGCGGGTGTACGGGAGGGCGGAGCCCGAATTAGGGTGGGGCCATTCCTCGCAGGGAGAAGTCCATGCTCCGGTCACGCTCTGCCGTGTTCGTCTTGCTTGCTTTGGGATGGGGGGTCTTGGGGTGCTACGCGCCCAACCACCAGCCCGTCATCACCGCGGGGCCCCGGCCCCTGGGTTCGCCGTCGACGCCGGGGGGCCTGAAGTTCGAGGAGGGGACGGAGATCCAGCTCCAACTGGAGGTGACCGACAAGGACGAGGATGAAATCTTCTTCCTCTGGTCGCAGGTGCCCCCGAATCCGGCCGGCGCGTTCAGCAGCACCACGGTGGCCACGCCCACCTGGACGGTGCCGCCGCCCCCGGAGAACCCGAAGCAGGCCATCTACCTCACCGTGGAGGTGAAGGACGGCAACGGCGGCGTGCTGCTGGGCAAGTCGCCGGACATCTACGTCATCCCCAAGCAGTAGGCGCCGGGGATGACGCTCGCGGCCCCTACCCGGCGACGGTCGCGGGAGGGGGCGGTGAGCCGGGCCGCTGCTTCGAGCGGCTCCGGGCGCGCACGGCGACGAGGATGGCCGCCACCAGGCCCACGCCCGAGCCGATGGCCGCGCCCATGAGCTGCGAATGCATGAGCGACGCGGTCACGCTGCGCACCACCTCCGGCAGGTTGCACATGGTCTGCGCGGCGAGCGGCGTGCTGTTGTTCCACTCGATGTACGAGGGGGCGGTCAGCGACGCGATGAGGGTGCCCAGCAGTGTGCCGGCCAGGATGAAGATGAGGAATGTCTTGAACAGGGCCATGGGAGGGACCTCCTCGGCGGGTGGGCGGCGGGCCGTCCTTAGTATGCGTCCGTCCGCCGCGAAAGGGGCGAAGGCATGCTAAGGGAGGGGGCGTGCCGCTCCTGCCACTCGCCATCCTGTTCGGGGTCGTCTCGCTCGTGTGCGCGGTCACCCTGTTGAACCACGCCTTCCGCCGCAGCGTGGGCACGGGGGTGATGGTGTTGCTCATCCCCTGCTACATGCTCGTGTACGCCTTCAGCCAGTTCGAGCACCCGCGCAAGAACCTCATCGTCGCCGGCTTCGTGGCCAGCACGGTGCTGACGGCGGTGTTCCTGGGCATGGGAGTCCACGGCATCGCCGCGGTGGCGGCGCGCACCCCGCCCCCGGGCTTCTAGCGTGGCCCCGGCCTCCGTCCTCCTGCCGGATGCCCGCTGTGGTCAGCATCCGGACGTGACGGCGGTGGCCCTCTGCGCGCGCTGCGGCGGCTTCCTGTGCGGCGCGTGCACGGAGGTACTGGAAGAGGCGGCGTACTGCGAGCCGTGCGGCGAACGGCGCTGGCGGGACACGCGGCCGTCGCGCGCGGTGCAGGCGATGCTGGCCGCCAACGTCCTGGGGCTCCTGTTCCTCTCCGCGCCGGTGACGCAGCTGTCGTGGACGACGCAGCCCGGGCGCATGAGCGGGGTCGCCGCCACGCTGCTGCAGCTGGGCGCGTCGCTGGCGGCGGGGGTGGGCGGCACCGCCCTGGCCACGTGGAAGCTGCGGCACCCCGCGGAGCCCGGGGTGTTCCTGCGCGGGGGCGGGCTGACGCTCGGCCTGCGCATCGTGGCCGCGCTGAACCTGCTGGGCGTGGCGCTGTGGGCCGCGCTCGCCGGCTTCCTGCTGTTCGTCTGAGCCCGGACGTCCTTGGCCGGCCCGGTCGCGCGCGTCACACGCCGCGCGCGTTGGGGTCCCACATGTACTTGTGCATCTGGAGCTGGAAGCGCACGGGGAGCCGGTCCTCGATGATCCACTCCGCCAGCTCGCGCGGGTGGAGCTTGTCGAAGATGGTGGAGAACAGGACGCCGTAGGGCCGGGAGCCCAGCGCGTGCTCGGTGATGAGCGCGCGGGACCACTCGTAGTCCTCGCGCGAACCGATGACGAACTTGAGCTCGTCGTTGGCGTTCATCGACGCGAAGTTGCGGTAGTCATTGCGGTCGCACTCGCCCGACGACGGCGTCTTCATGTCCACGATCTTGTGGACGGCCGGGGGCACGAGCCGCACGTCGATGGCGCCGCTCGTCTCCAGGAGCACCTTGAGGCCCGCGTCCAGCAGCGACTCCATCAGCGGGTACACGCCGGGCTGGAGCAGGGGCTCTCCGCCCGTCACCTCCACCGCGGGCGTGTTGAGCGCCAGGATCTGCGTGACGACGTCCGCGTTCTTCATGCGGTTGCCGCCGTGGAAGGCGAACTCGCTGTCGCAGTACGAGCAGCGCAGGTGGCAGCCCGTGAGGCGGATGAAGGCGCAGAGCAGGCCGGCGTGGGAGGACTCCCCCTGGAGGGAGAGGTAGATTTCCTTCACCACCACGGAGTCGGCGGTGGGGACGCGGCGGGGCTCGATGTGCGGTCGTGCGGCGGGCATGGCTTGTGGGGATGGAGGGGCGCATCAAGCGCACCCGGGGGCCGTGGGTCAAGCCCGGTGCTCCATCCCGGGACGAACGCACCCCGGGGGGCGGGGAATTCCGGGCCGGCCGCCTGCTCCCGGGCGCGGCTAGGACGTGGGCCGGCGGGCCTTCACCCGGTCGATGAAGGTGTCGATGAGGTGCCGGGCGATGCTCAGCCGGGGCGGGATGCGCGGCAGGTCGTCCACGTCGAACCACCGGGCCTCGGCGATCTCCTTGCCGTCCACGGTGACGTCGCCGCCCGCGTACTCGGCCATGAAGCCCACCATCAGCGACCGGCCGAAGGGCCACGGCTGGCTGCCGAAGTAGGTGAGGTCCTTCAGGTCCACGCCCACCTCCTCCTTCACCTCGCGCAGGACGGTCTCCTCCAGGGACTCGCCGGGGTCCACGAAGCCGGCCACGGTGCTGAAGAACGGCTCCGGGAAGGACGCGTTGCGCGCCAGCAGCATCTGGTCGCCCCGGGTGATGAGGACGATGACCGCCGGGGAGATGCGCGGGTAGAAGGGCGTGTGGTCCACGGGGCAGCGACGCGCGCGCTCGCCCGCGACGAGCTGCGTGGGGGTGCCGCACTTGCCGCAGAAGCGGTGGCTCACGTCCCACTCCGCGATGGACAGCGCGCGGCCCGCCACGGCGAACGTGGCCTCATCCACCTGCTTGTAGAGCGAGCGGGCGGGGACGAACTTCAGCCCCTCCGGCGGCGTGAAGTCCCCGGCCAGCGCCACGGCGTAGCAGTCCGTGTCATCGAGCACGCCCAGGAAGTGGGCGCTGGCGGCGGGCTCCGGCAGGTCCGCGCCCCGGGGCAGGGCGAGGTGGCCGTCGTGGTCGGACACGAGCAGGTCCATGCCGCGCGCGAGGAACAGGAGGGCGGTGTCGCGCGAGCGGGCGGGCGTGTCGTACCCGGGCTGGAAGCGTTTCAGGGAGCTCACGGGGCCACCTTAACGAACGGCGCGGCGGGGCGCCGCGCGCTATGCTCCTGGCCGCTCGTCATCGAGCCAGGAACCCGGCGCCCCGGGCCCCCGGGCTCGGCTCCCGGGAGTCACGCGTGAATGCCCTCATCCTGCGTCTGGTCTGCGCCCTGCTCTTCGCGGGCATGGTGCTGGGCGTGGTGGCCCGTCCCCCCAAGGACCTCACGCAGGGCCTGGGCATGATGCTGCCGGCGACGATGCTGCTGGGCGTGGCGCTGAAGGGGCCCAAGGGCCGCTCGCGCCTGCCGCCCAAGAAGCGCGCCCCGCCCGCGCCGCCGGTGTCCGGTGGGACGCCCGGCGTCTGAGGGCATCCCTCGCGCGTCGGGCGTGGGACGTCAGAAGGTGTTCAGCAACTGCACGTCGAAGACGAGCACGGCGTTGCTGGGGATGGCGGGCGGCGAACCCTCGCTGCCGTAGCCCATGTCGGAGGGGATGACGAGCTTGCGCTTGCCGCCCACGCGCATGCCGGAGACGCCTTCGACCCAGCCGTCGATGACGCGGCCCTTGGCGAGGACGAGGGAGATGGGCGTGCCGCGAGGGATGCTGCTGTCGAACAGCGTGCCATCCGGAAGCCACCCGGAGTAGTGCACCTGGACGACCTTGCCGGGGGAGGCCTCCGCGCCGTCGCCGACCGTCAGGTCCTGCGTGTACAGCCCGGAGTCGCTCTTGTTCATCGCGGCCAGGTCCACGCCCAGCGCGTCGGCATATGTCTCCTTGGCGGGGTCCCCGGAGGAGTCACCACAGCCCGCGAGGGCCAGCACGGCACACAGAAGAAGGGGTCGAATCATGGCCCGCAGCCTGCCCGGCGCACGCGCCCCGCGAAAGGGGGAAGGGACAGGAGGCCTGCCCGCCCGGAGGGCGCTTCTGGGGGAAGCAGCCGCGCACGGGGCTCGTGGTCTGGACCTGACGCGGGAGCCTCAGAGGTCGCGCTGCATGTTCCGGTGGGGCACGCCCACCTCGACGTAGGGCTCGCCGTACACCGAGTAGCCCAGGCGCTCGTAGAAGGGGACCACCTGCGCGCGGGCGTGCAGGTGCACGTGGCGGAAGCGGCGCTGGCGCAGCTCGTCCTCCAGCGCGCGCACCAGCCGGGCCCCCAGGCCCTGGCCCTGGAGCGAGGGCGCCACCGCCATCTGGAAGAGCCGGCCGCCGTGCGCGTCCTCCGGGTGGAACAGCACGCAGCCGGTGACGGTGTCGCCCGCGTGGGCCACCAGGTGGAGGCTCGCGTCCTCGAAGGGGAACTTCACGTCCGCGCGCGTGAAGCCCAGCGGTTCGCGCAGCACGCGGAAGCGCAGCTCCAGCTCCCCGTCATACAGCGGGTGTCCGGGGTGGATGAAGGCGAGCAAGGTGTCGTCGGCCATGGCGTGCGAGGCGGTCAGAAGCTGCCGGTGAGCTGGAGGTTGAAGGTGCGGCCGTACTGGGGCACGGGGCCGGCGGACACGTCCTCGCCCACGACGAAGGCGTAGCGGGTGTCCAGCAGGTTGTTCACGCCGGCGAAGTAGCGCAGCCGGCCGTAGTCGCCGGACACGCCGAAGCCCAGCAGCAGGGCCTCGCCGCTGTCGGCGCCGGAGATGTTGTCCACGCGCGAGCTCTGGTACGTGGCCTGGGTGGCGATGCGCATGTCGCCGTTGCCCACGGGCAGCAGGAAGCGCCCGGAGGCCAGGTGCGCGGGCTTGGCCTGCACCACGTCCTGCGAGGCATTGCGCAGCGTCACGTAGGAATAGCTCAGGTCCACCAGCAGCCAGCGGCCCGGCTGCCAGTGCAGCCCGGCCTCCGCGCCCCACGCCAGCGTCTCCCCGGAGCTGTTCGCGTACACGAGGCACTGGGTGGGCGCGCCGTCGGGACCGCAGCGGGGCGTGGGCGCGGTCTCGGTGTTGAGCGTGATGAGCTGGGAGATGCGGTTGTGGTAGCCGGCGACCGTCAGGCGCAGCTCCTGCGTGAGGTCGTGCGAGTGCTCCACCTCGAAGGTGGTGATGGTCTCCGGGAGCAGCTGTTCGGCGGGGCGCTGGGTGAGGAGGTTGTCCTGGTAGAACAGCTCGTAGACGTTGGGGGCGCGGAAGGCGCGGCCGATGACGAGCTTCGTGAGGCCCTTGTCATAGGGCCGGCCGATGACGGCCAGCCTCGGGGTGAGCGGCAGCGTGTCCAGGTCGGTGTACTTGTCCACGCGGAAGCCCAGCGACAGGCTCAGGCGCGGGTGCAGGCGCCACTCGTCCAGCGCGTACACGGACACCAGGGAGCGCGTGCGCGTGCCCAGGGGCTCTTCCACGGAGGGGCCCACGCTCTTCTGATCCACGCGCAGCTGGTGCTGGCCCTCCACGCCGAAGGTGAGGCGGTTGGCGTCGAACAGGCCCACCAGCACGCGCGCCTCGGCGGTGAGCCAGTCCGCGGCGCCGGAGTCGGTGTTCGTCTGGTCACCGCCGTAGTTGAAGTGGCCCTCGTAGCGGCTCAGGTCCACCGCGCCGCGCAGGGACAGGTTGATGCGCTCGGAGAGGACGCGCTCGTACTTCGCCTCGGCGAAGCCGCGCACGTCCTGCACGCGGGTGCCCTGCGCGCCCACCTGGGTGCCATAGGGCGCGGTGGGCACGTCCTTGGTGCGCCCATGCAGCTGGGCCACCAGGGACAGGTTGCCGATGCGCGCGCGCAGCGACCCGGTGCCGGCCTTCTCGCCGTCCAGGCCGGTGACGATGGGGCCTGGGTCGCCCAGGCGGGTGGTGTCCGCGCCCCGGGCGTTCATGCCCGCGAGGCTGAAGAGGATGGAGCGGTTGGGGTCCTCCCACGACGTGGTGGCGTGCACGAGCGTGGAGCCCATCGCGCCCACGGCCCCGGTGATCTCCAGGCGTCGGTCCAGGCCCAGCGACTCGCGGGGCACGACGTTGATGACGCCGAAGAAGGCGCCCGTGCCGTACAGGGCGCTGCCGGGGCCGCGCACGACTTCAATGCGCTCCACCTCCTCCAGGTCCACGCTCAGGTCGTGGGCGGCATAGCCCTGGCCGGCCCACACGTCGTTCATCGCGTGGCCGTCCCAGAGGATGAGGATGCGCGTGTTGAGGTCGCCCGGCGGGGAGAAGCCGCGCACGCCCAGGTACGTGTACGTCCGGTCATCGGTGAGGAAGAAGCCGCGCACGCCGGCCAGGGCCTCGGCGAGGGTGCGCCAGCCGAAGGCGCGCAGCTCCTCCGGCGTGAGCACGGTGGTGGAGGCGGGGGCCTCGTCCACGGACAGCAGGCTCTTGGACGCCGCGCGCACCGGGGGCGGCTCGTAGCGCAGGGTGGCGTGGACCTTCACCTCCTGGTCGGGGATGACGGTGACCTTCTGGCGCATGGGGCGCACATCGCGGCTCTCCACCTCCAGCACGTGTTCGCCCTCCGGGAGGGTGACGACGGTGGGGGTGAAGCCCGCGGGGCGGCCGTCCACGCGCACGGTGGCGCCGTCGTGGTTGGCGGTGACGACGACGCGGCCGGTGGGGCGCGTCTGGGCGCTCAGGGTGACGACGAGCGGCAGGGTGCCCTCGGCGGGCACGTCGAGGACGTACTGCCCGGGCGCGTGGCCCGGGGCGCGCACGTGGAGCACGCGCTGGCCCGGGGACAGGCGCAGCTTCGCGGGGATGCGGCCCAGCAGGGGGCCCGTCGGCGAGTCACGCAGCTCGGCGCCCGCGGGGGTGCCGGTGACGTCCACGATGCCGGTGATGAGGCCCAGGTCCAGGTCGACGGGCGTCTCGCGACCCTTGGTGACGGTGACGATGGCCTCGGTGGGGCGGTAGCCGTCCTTGCGCACGAGGACCTTGTGGCGACCCGGCGTGAGCGCGAGCGTCTGGGGCGAGCGGCCCCGGCTGCCCAGGTCGGTGCGGTCCACGAACACGTCCGCGCCCCGGGGGTTGGTGGTGACGCGCACCAGGGCGACCTTGGGGCGCAGGCGCTCCAGGGAGCGGGACACCTCGGCGGCGTCCTCGGTGGGCAGGTCCTCGCCGAGCAGGTCGTTGTAGTAGCGGTACGCCTCGTTGAACTTGCCCAGGGCCTCGAAGCAGCGGGCGATGTTGAAGAGGACGTTGCGGTTGGGGACCAGCCGGTAGCTGGTGAAGTACGAGCGCAGCGCTTCGGTGTAGTTCCCGTGGGAGTAGGCGTCGTTGCCCAGCTCGAAGGCGATGTCCGCCTCATCCGCCGTGTTGTCCGCCAGGGCGGGACCGGTGGTGAGGAGCAGCAGTGAGAGCAGCCACGGGCCGAGGGAGGACACACGCATGGTGACGTCCTGCATTCTCCCCCCGATGACATGTCAGGTCCATGACAGTGGCCTGCCTGGAGGCGGATTCGAGGGATGGGCGCCGGAGGCAGGGGGCACCTCCGGCGTGGGTCAGCGGGCGAGCGCCGTCGCCAGCCGGACGGCGGCGGCCTCGAGCTCCTCCGGGGCACGGTGTTCGGAGGGGGCCGCGTCGAAGGCGCCCCGACCCCGCAGGTGCGGTGGTGTGTCCGCGAAGCGGGGCACGAGGTGCAGGTGGAAGTGCAGCAGCACGTCGCCAATGGCGAAGGCGTAGACGTGCTCCGCCCCGAGCACCTCGCGCTGGGCGCGCATCACCCGGGCGGCGAAAGGCCCCAGCTCCCGCGAGGGGGTCTCCTCCAGGTCGTACCAGCCGCGCACGTGCCGCTCGCTGGTCAGCACCACCCAGCCGGGGACGGGGCTGGGCGAGGCCACGGCGTGGAGGACGAAACCGGGGGCGCGCGCCAGGACGCCACCGGTGGTGCGGGTGTCTCCCCGCACGATGGCGCAACCCAGGCAGGGGTGGTTGACGTCTGACATGGCGTGTCATCCTACGGAGGGGCTGGGTCGAAATCCCCCCACCTTGACGCAGTGGCCTCGGCTCGGGGAGTGTCCGATATCCGCCCTTTCTTGACAGCTGGGGCGTGAAAATTCCGTCAAAAATTCAAGGTGGGGACGATGAAGAAGCATTTGGTGATGGCCGTATTGCCGCTGCTGGCTTGGGGGTGCGGCGACTCGACCGACGCGGACAATGATGGTGTCGCGGACGGAATTCGCGATCCGAACAACGTGTCGGTGGTGGTGCCTTCGACGCCGAAGGGGACTGTTTCTGGCCAGGTGCTGGGAACGAACCTCCAGGGGCTCGCGGACGTCACGGTGGCGATGACGATCGGCAGCCAGGCGGCGGGCAAGTCGGCGACGACGGACGCCAACGGCAACTTCGTGATGACGGACGTGCCGGCGGCGGCGCAGGTGTTGCTGACGTTCAGCAAGCCGGGCTACGCGACGCTGCGCGCGACGTCCACGGTGCCGGCCGAGGCGGGCACGGTGCCCATCAACAACGGCAACGCCAGCTTCGGTCCCATCACCCTGGCGCAGCTGAACAGCTCGCTGTCCTTCCAGGTGGTGACGCCGGACGGCCGCCCGGCCGCGGGCGCGAAGGGCACGCTGGAAGTGGACCGTGCGGGCTCCATCATCCTGAGCAACTACGAGACGGGCACCTCCGTGGTGAGCCGGGTCTACGTGGAGGCCACGGCGGACGCCCAGGGCGTGCTGACGTTCAACGGCGTGCCCTCCGGGACGGAGCTGGCGCGGCTGAACGGCAGCTACAACCTGTGGGTGTCCCCGCTGGACGCCAACGGCGACGGCGCCCCGGAGACGGGCGGCTTCGTGATGAGCTACTCGGGTGCCTCCATCGTGACCTCGAGCGTCGCGCGCGTCGTGAACCTGCCGTACTCGAAGCCGGGCAACCCTGCGGCGCTTGCCATTGAAAGCAGCAGCGTGCCCAGCATGAAGGCCAATCCGGAGCTGGATCCTCTTCGGAACCTGGTCCGCCCGGGCGAGCCGGTCTACGTGTATTTCAACCAGCCGGTGCAGCCGGGCTCGTTGCTCGTGCGTCTGACGGATGAGTACGCGAAGGAGACGCTGCCGGTGACGGCCACCGTGAACAACGGCGGCTACTCGGCGACCCTCTCTCCGGGCTCGGGCATCGTCCAGGAGGGCAAGGAGTACAACGTCATCCTCCGCGCCACTTCCGCTGAAGGTGGCAGCACCATTGATGCGAAGGGTTTCTTCATTGGCGGGTCGCAGTTCAGCGCACCGGCAATCGCCGTTACAACGTCGGCTACGTTCTACGACATCAACAGCAGCGGCTCCCTGGACTCGGGCGAAGTCGTGGCGCTGAACTTCAATCAGCCCATGATGCGCAGCGGCACTCCTGCCTACGTCTTCTTCGAGAACGCTGATCTCAATGCCAGCAGCGCGCTTGGGGTTGGCGAGTGGAATCCCACGAACAAGTCCGCCATTGGATTCCCGCTCCTCGCCTACGAGCCGCAGAGCGCTCCCCTGGAGGGGGGGATGTACGCGGATCCTCGGCCGGCCTTCGCGCCGCGTCTGTCGAACTACAGCTCGCGTTACTACTTCCGGTTCTACTCGTCGGGCACGCCGCTCAAGACGTTTTCGTCTGGCGCCATCGTGCCATTGCAACTGGCGTTCGAATTCCTCCCGAGCCCCAATACGGATGTGTATGAGTCCGTCTGGGGTGTCCCGGTGACCTCGAACATCGCGGTCTCCGTGACGCTGGTCGGGCAGCAGCCTCCGACTTCTCCCTGAGAAGGCTTGTCTGGCGGTCGCCTGTGACGGACATGTAAAGTCAGGCACGCCTTGTCGCCGAGCCTAGAAGACAGAGCGCCCTTGTGAGTCACTCACAAGGGCGCTTGTCTTTATGGGAAGACATGGGTCAAGAGATGAACAAAGGCGTCCCGCGATTGGGATGCTCCATCCGGTACTGGAGACTCCCTTTGTTCACATGGACTCCGGTCCTTCATGGAATGGGTTGGTTGCATTCTTGCTGTGAGAGAACTCCATGACCCTACGCCGGCTCCAATGCTCAGTACTGATGCTGCTTCTGTCGAGCGCCTGTCTCCAGATTCCCGAGTTGGACTCGGATGCGCCTTCGGATGCTGGAAGCCAGGATGAGCGCCCTGTCACGGTGAGTTGGGTGTCGCCAGGTCCTGAGTCCTACACGAACGGCACGCTGCAGGTTCGGATGGAAGTCACCGGCCCGACTCCAGAACGCGTGGAGTTGTTGGTAGATGGAGCGCCGGTCGCTTCACTCCCTGCTTCATATACGTTGGACTGGGACACCGGGGCGACTCCTGAGGGCGTCCATGTGCTTTCAGTGAAAGCTTTCAGGGGTAGTCAGGTTTTTGTAAGCCCAGCGCGTACGGTCACGATTGATCGAACACGCCCGCAGATGGTCTTCCAGGCCCCCGCAACCGGCTCAACCTTGGTTCCCGTAGGGACCGTAATACAGGCGGGGTTTTCCGAACCGCTCCATCCTGAAACCGTGGGGACGCAGTCCATCCAGTTGGTATCGGATGGCGGAGCCCTGGCGGCAGAAGTCCTTCTTTCAGAGGATGGGAAGATACTGACCCTGAAGCCATCAGCTCCATTGCCAGTCAATAGTTCCATCCAGGTCTCCATTGGAGGGGTAATCACGGATCTTGCGGGCAATCGCGTAGAGACGTCCCAAGCGGGTTGGATGTGGCGTGTTCCGGGTTTTCTTCCCGTTGGCGAGCCGCTCACCTCGGAGCCCTCGCACCCCAACATTGAAAACATCTCATTCGGTGTCGGAGCTGATTCGAGACCGATTGTTGCCTGGACTGAGGGGTGGGACGAGCCTTTCAAGGTTCATGTCAAACGCTGGATGGAAAATGCCTGGGAATACATTGGGACGCCGCTGGCTCCAAGTGGGCCCGGAAATGCCCTGCAGAGCAGTCTGAGTATGGGCTTGGACGGGGGGCCTTCGGTGATGTGGCATGAGAACCCGGAGGCCAGTGTCCATCGGTGGGTCGTGCGTCATTGGAATGGACAGGCCTGGGAGCAGTTGGCGCCTGCCGTGACTCCCGTCCTGCCGAACGCTCGTGCCTGGAACTGGCAATGGGGGCAGGGGCCGCAAGGTCATCCGATTCTCGCCACAGAGGAGAAGAATGAGGCCCAGCACCAGGTCGTGGTCCGCCAGTGGAACGGCAGCGCATGGAACCTCATGGGAGCTGCCATTGACCTGCGACAGGGGTCCACCGTCCACTTCCTCCGCATGAAGGTTGATGCCCAAGGCCATCCATTCTTGACGTGGCTTGAGGGGGCGTCAGAGGGAAGTCCGGATGTCGTCTACGCCATGCGCTGGACGGGAGCGGCGTGGCAGAACCTGGCAATCACGCTGACGGAAGCCCCTGCCGCTCTGGCTTTCGATGCAGCTGGGGCACCCTGCGTGGGCACGATGGCGCTTGTTTCGGGCCAACTCCAGGCCATGGTGAAACGGTGGAATGGAAGTGCTTGGGCCAATGTAGGGGACGTGTTCGAACAACTCAGTGAGTCCCAGTACACACAGGTCGGTGCCGTGCAGTTCGACGCTTCTGGGCGGCCCATCGTTGCTCTATATGGTCAGCAAGGGCTGTCGACCGACGCGACGACAATTGTCCAGGTTCGGAGGTTGAACGGGACTCAATGGGAGGATCTCGGTGGGGTGCTCAAGGCGACTCCTGGGATGCTTTCGAAGCGCCAGCCGCTGCTGGGCGTGGCCCCTGACAGCAAGGTATTCGTAGCCTGGACCGAAGAGCCGCCGGGCCCGTCCTCTTCGGGCCCTCGGATCTACGTGTACCGCCTCAACCACTGAATCCCAGTTCCTCCGCGCACCTACACTGTCGTTCACCGTGCTCCCGTCTCACACCGGGCGCCGGCCCCGCCCTTGCGTCCCGTCCAGGGAAATCTTGCGAGAACGGGCACTTTTTCGAGGACGTGTTTAGATTCGTCCCGCCCCTCCCCTACATGCGAGGCCTCTGCTCCATGAAGAACGCGGTCCTGACATCCCCGGAGGGCGAACCGACCGCCAGTGGCGGGCCGGCCCCCGTGAACTCCAAGAAGCGCGTCCTCGTCGTGGATGACTTCGACGATGCCCGCGAGATGTACGCGGAGTACCTGGAATTCTGCGGGTTTGAGGTCGACACCGCCCGCAACGGCCTGGAGGCCGTGGAGAAGGCCCAGGAAGGGGAGCCGGACATCATCCTCATGGACCTGTCCCTGCCCGTCATGGACGGCTGGGAGGCGACGCGGCGCATCAAGCAGGACACGCGCACCCGCGACATCCCGGTGATGGCCCTCACCGGCCATGTGCTCGCCGGCAACGCCGAACATGCCCTGTCCGTGGGCGCGGACGAGTTCGTCGCCAAGCCCTGCCTGCCGCAGGACCTGGAGAACAAGATCCGCAACATGCTCAAACCCAGCAAGGCCAAGCCCCGCTCGGGTCAGGAGTGACCCGAGCCTGGAGCTCGGAGTGTCCACGGGTGGACACCCGGGTCCACGCTCCTGCTGCTGGCCCACCTCTCTCCGGCCCCCGGGTTGACCCCCGGACGCGGGATGCGTAGGCAACCCCGGTGGGCTCTCCCGCCTCGTCCCCTCCATCCGACGCGTGGACTCCTCCGGAGGAGTTCGACGAATACCGCATCGTGCGGCCGCTCGGCCGGGGGCGCACGGGCCGGGTGTACCTGGCGCACGACACGCTCCTGGAGCGCCCCGTCGCGGTGAAGTTCATCCCGTCGCTGGGCTCCAACGCGCTGGCGCGCTTCCTGGTGGAGGCCCGCGCCGCGGCCCGCATCCAGCACCCCAACGTCGTCACCCTGTACCGGGTGGGACAGCTGGAGGACCAGCCGTACCTCATCTCCGAGTTCATCCGGGGCGTCAGCCTGGACCGGCTGGCCCGGCCCGTGTCCTGGGAGCGCGCGCTCGGCATCGGGCGGGACCTGGCGCGGGGCCTGGGGGCCGCCCACCGCCGGGGCGTGCTCCACCGCGACATCAAGCCCGGCAACGCCGTGCTCACCGAGAGCGGCGAGGTGAAGCTGCTCGACTTCGGGCTCGCCAAGCTGCTCGACCGCGCGGAGAGCAGCGAGCCCACCGCCCCGCGCGCGCCCATGCCCCCGCCGGAGCTGCCCGCGGACTGGGACCCCGAAGCGAGCCCCGCCCTGGGGGCCCGGTCGCTGGATGGCGTCTTCCTGCCGTCCCTGCCGCGCGGCTCGCTGGTGGGCACGCCGTACTACATGTCCCCGGAGGCCTGGGCCGGGGAGGAACTCACCGCGCGCAGCGACGTGTACTCGCTGGGCGTCGTGCTCTACGAGCTGTGCGCGGGCCGGGGCCCCTTCCGCGACGTGCCGTGGCGCGAGCTGTCCGAGGCCGTGCGCACCCGCGACGTCCGGCCCCTGGCGGAGGTGGCCTCGTCGGTGGATCCCGGCTTCGCGGCCGCCATCGACAAGTGCCTCAGGCGCGACCCGGCGGAGCGCCACGCGTCCGCCGCGCAGCTGCTCGACGCGCTGGAGGCCCTGACGCGGGACGAGGTGCCCGTCGTCGTCCCGGAGGGCAATCCCTACCGCGGCCTCCAGGCCTTCGAGGCCGAGCACCGCTCGCTCTTCTTCGGCCGCCGCCGCGAGCAGCGCGCCGTGCTGGAGCGGCTCAAGGCGGAGGCCTTCCTGCTGATGACGGGCGACTCCGGCGTCGGCAAGTCGTCGCTGTGCCTCGCGGGCATCCTCCCCGCCGTGTGCGACGGCGCGCTGGAGGACGGCCGGCGCTGGCGCACCGCGCGGCTCGTGCCCGGACGCAGGCCCGTCTCCGCGCTCGCCGTGGCGCTCGCCCCCGTGCTGGAGGTGGACGAGGCGCCCCTGGCGGAGACGCTGCGCCAGGACCCCACGTCGCTCGGCCGCCGGCTCCGCGCGAAGCTGGGCACCCAGGGCGGCCTGCTGCTGTACATGGACCAGTTGGAGGAGCTGGTGACGCTGTCCCCGCCGGAGGAGGCGGCGCTCGCGGGCGCGGCGCTGGGCTCGCTTACAGAAGCGGCCGGCGGGCTGCGCCTGCTGGCCACCGGCCGCAGCGACTTCCTCACCCGCCTCACCGGCGTGCCCGGCCTGGGGCCGGAGGTGCCGCACGCGCTGTACCTGCTGCGCGCGCTCACCTCCGAGGAGACGCGCGAGGCCATCGTCGGCCCCGCGCGCGTGAAGGGCGTGCGCTTCGAATCCGAGGCGGTGGTGGACGCGCTCGTCGCCTCCACGGCGGCCTCCGACGGCGGCCTGCCGCTGCTCCAGTTCGCGCTGGCGGAGCTGTGGGACGCGCGCGACGAGTCCCGGGGCGTGATGGCCCAGGCGGCGCTGGACTCGCTGGGCGGTGTGTCCGGCGCGCTCGCGCGACATGCGGACGCCGCCGTGGCCCGCCTGCTGCCCGACCAGCGCTCGGCGGCGCGCGGGGTGATGCTGCGCCTGGTGACCCAGGACGGCACCCGCGCGCGCAAGACGGACCGCGAGCTCGTGGGCGACGACCCGCGCTACCGCGCCGCGCTGGAGGCCCTGGTGCGCGCGCGCCTGCTCGTCGCCCGTGAAGGGGAGGGCGGCACCGCGTACGAGCTGGCCCACGAGGCGCTCCTCACCGGGTGGACCACGCTGGCCCGCTGGCTGGTGGAGGCAGGCGAGCGCCGCGAGGTGCAGGCCCGGCTGGAGGCCGCCGCCGCGCAGTGGGAGCGCCTGGGCCATGCGCGCGAGTCCCTCTGGGGCCCCCGCCAGCTCGCGGAGACCGGGGTGCTGGAGCCCTCTGAACTCACCCGGCGCGAACAGGCCTTCCTGGAGGCCTCGCGCCGCACCGGCGTGCGCAGCCGGCGCCTGAAGCAGGGCCTGGCGCTGGGCTTCCTCGTGTCCCTGGCCCTGGTGTACCTGGGCCTCCAGTGGCGCGAGCGCCGCATCCTGGACGGGCGCGTGCGCGCCGAACTGGGCGCGGCCACCACGGAGCTGGGCGCCGTGCGCGCTGAACGCGATGCGCTCCGGGCCGAGCGCGCCGAGGCCTTCCGCCTCTACGACACCGGCCACAAGGCGGACGGGGACCGCAACTGGGCGAAGGCCACGGGGCACGCGACCCAGTTGGCCCACCACTTCGACGTCGTGGCGGACCGGCTGGAGCGCGCGCTGGCCCTGGCCCCCGGCCGCGAAGACGTGCGCGACACGCTGGCGGACTTCCTCTACGAGCGCGCCCTGTGGGCCGAAAGCGAGCGCGAGCCCGTGCTGCCCGCGCTCATCCAGCGCATGCGCCTCTACGACAGCGACGGCACCCGCTGGCGGAACTGGAACGCGCCCGCGCGCCTGTCTTTGGACACGGACGCGCCCGGCGCCTCCGTGGAGCTGCGCCCCCTGACCCGCGAGCCCGGCGGCCCGGAGGTCGCGGGCGAGCCCGTGCCTGCCGCCAGCACGGCCCCCTTGAGCGACGTCGCCCTGCCTCCCGGCCCCTACCGGCTCACCGTGCGGGCCCCGGGCCGCGAGGAGGCGGTGCAGCCCCTGCTCCTGCAGCGCGGCGAAGCGCGCCGCGTCGTCCTGCCGCTGCCCCGCGCGGGCGCGCTCCCGGCGGGCTTCGCCTACGTGCCCCCGGGCGAGGTGCGCTTCGGCAGCGCCGCGGAGGCCAGCGTGCGCGACTTCTTCAACGCCGTGCCCCTGCACCCGGTCTCCGTGCCGGGCTTCCTCATCGCCCGCCACGAGACGACGTTCGCGGACTGGCTCGCGTACCTGGAGGCCCTGCCCGCCCAGGAGCGCGCCCGGCGCCAGCCTCGCGTGGGCACGGGCGGCTATGCCGGGGTGCTCGCGCTGGAGCCGGAGGCCGGTGGTTGGAAGCTGCGCTTCCAGCCGGGCGGCGTGCTCTACACCGCGAAGAGCGGCGAGCCCCTGCGCTACGCCCGGCGGATGCTGCGCGCGGAGCAGGACTGGCGGCGCTTCCCGGTGAGCGGCATCTCCTTCACCGACGCGGAGGCCTACGTGGCCTGGCTGTCCACGTCCGGCCGCGTGCCCGGGGCGCGGCTGTGCTCGGAGCTGGAGTGGGAGCGGGCCGCTCGCGGCGTGGACGGCCGCGAGTACCCCCACGGCAACCGGCTGGGCCCGGACGAGGCCAACGTGGACACCACCTACGGCAAGGACCCGGGCGGCTTCGGCCCGGACGTCGTGGGCAGCCACCCCGCGTCCCGCAGCCCCTTCGGCGCGGACGACATGGCGGGCAACGTGTGGGAGTGGGCGCGCTCGTGGCTGGAGCCCGGCCGCCCGGTGGCGCGCGGCGGCAGCTATTCGTTCGCCGTGACGTCCGCGCGCTCCACCAACCGCGAGCTGCCGGAGGCCTCCATGCGCGACGTCGCGGTGGGCCTGCGCGTGTGCGCGGACCTGCCCCCGTCCGCGGTGCCGGGGCAGTGAACACCACCGGACGGTAGAACCCCTGGAGAACGCCGGGGTTCGCCCTCCGGTCTGCTGCAAGTGAAAGCCATTGGACGCTGCAAGTGCCCGGCGGGGCCTTCAGCGGTTGCCGCTCCCCGTCGCCGGACGGACCTTGTCACCTGAAGCACGGTGCGGGGTCGGGGTCGGGCAGGGAAGGGGCATCCAGATGAGGACGTTGCAGCGAGTGGTCGCGGCGTGTCTTGCCGTCGTGGCGGTGGGCTGTGGCACGGAATCGTCGGAGCCCGAGGCTCCGTCCCTGCGCACGCAGGTGGCGGAATTGGCGTCGCCCAACGGGCGCAACCTGAATGGGCGCAACCTGAATGGGCGCAACCTCAACAACACGGAGCTGGGCGGCATGCTGGTGTCCGTGGCCTACGCGGGCGCCCAGTCCGTCAGCGGCAAGGCGCTGAGCAACGTGCGGCTGCAGGGCTCGGTGTTCGTCGGGCTCGACGGCGCCAACCCCGTGACGGGCACCAGCTTCACCGGCGCGCGCTTCGTCGGGACGCTGGGGGACGGCTCCACCCTGCCCCTGCGCGTGGACAGCATCACCCCGGGCACCGGCGTGGACAGCGACCTGTGGTCCTACCGTGTCTCCTACCAGGGCAGCGACGGCGGCTGGCGCCCGGTGTGCCAGGACTCGAGCGGCGCGGCGGCCTCCGCCATCGCCGTGGCCGGCCGCTGGGACTACCGCCAGGGCGTGGAAGGGGGCGGCGCGAAGATCAACGACGCCGCGGCCTTCACCTTCGCCTGCGAGGGCGCCGCCATCGCGAAGTGCATGCACTTTGGCTACAAGCCCTGGGCCACCGCCGCCAACGGCGAGAGCCTGGCGGGCCACCACCAGGCCTGCACCCGGATGGTGCGCGCGGACTTCTGCGGCGACGGCGTCTCCCACACCACCGACGGCCAGTGGGTCAACCTCTTCGACGCCGCGGGCGTCCAGGGCGACACCGAGTCCTGGACCACGGAGGCGGAGTGGAACGAGGGCGGCGCCCGCTGCTTCACCAGTGAAACGCGCGCCCAGGCGCCGGTGACGTGCGCGAACCCCACCACCCTCGCCAACTGCGGCGACACCACCCATTTCCAGTCCGGCACCCGCCTCATCAGCGAGACGCCGTACGGCACCAGCGGCTTGTAACCTCCCAGGCTACGGCAAACCCTGGCTTGTAGCGGGATAGGTTACAAAACCAGCAAGTCGTTAATTGTCAGTGTTTCATGATATGGGAAACGCCTGATTCAGCGTCGGTGCCGCGAGGCGCCGGCGCTGGGTGGGGCGTGACTGCTTTCACACGGGACGGGACCGGGGCGCGTGCCTTTCGGACCCGACGGGCGGGGCGGGGGAGGGTGCCCCATCGGATGCCTGCCGTCGCTGTTCCCCGTCGTGGAAGGAGCACCCATGAAGCCTGACCTGTCTTCGCTGTGGAAGCATTCCCGGAGTGCGCGGTGGCGCCTGCCGTTCGCGCTGCTGGCCTCGTCGCTCGCGGTGGGCTGTGGACAGCCCGCGCCCGAGGCCTCGGAGCCTGGGGCCCCGGTGACGGAGCCCTCCGCCCAGGACGTGGTGCTGGAGGAGTCGCTCGGGACGGTGGACCAGGCGCTGGAGGGGCAGGTGGCGCGCCCCGTGGTGGAGTCGCTGGTGGCCATCCCGCAGGCCGCGATTGGCAAGGCCACGGCCTCCGTGTTCGAGCTGAAGCTGAGCGCGCAGCGCTCGGAGAACGAGCAGTTCCGCGGCCAGACGCTGTCCATGGTGGACGGCGCCCAGCAGCTCGTCTTCCGCGACGATGGCCAGAATGGTGACGCGGTCGCGGGCGACCTGCTGTTCACCGCGTCCGGCACCTTCGACTTCGTGGCGCTCCAGGCGGAGCAGCAGCGCATTGCCCAGGCGCAGTCCCAGTCGCAGACGCAGCTGACGACGGCGGTGTTCGAGAACCGCGCGCTCGTGCGCACCGTCCCGGTGACGCCGCTGCCCACCAGCGTCTTCCAGGTCGGCCAGCGCGTGCCCATCCGGCCCATTGGCCTGGCGACGCTGGTGGACCCCGCGCGCTCGCTGCTCATCACCGCGCCGGGCGTCATCAATGATCCGACGCGCACCTGGAACCCGTGCACCAACGCGGGCAACCCGAACGGCAAGTGGACGTTCAACTACCTGATGACGGAGATGGCCAACCAGCCGTTCACCGGCGTGCCCCCCACCGCCTTCGTGCGTGAGTGGCTCAAGCAGTGGGAGGCGCCGCGCACCATCAACGGCTTCGTCAACCCGCCGCGCGGCAACATCGTGCCGAAGCTCATCACCCCCTGGCCCAAGCTGGCCTCCGGCGAGCTGAACCTGGCGAAGTCGCCCTTCAAGCTCATCGCCATCGTCAACCGGCTGGACCTGGCCGGCGGCAACCCCGCCTACGGCGCCGGCAACGCGGGTGAGGGGCGCTTCATCTTCGCCGCCACCCAGGGCACGGGCAGCTCCTGCTACACGGTCCCCTTCCTGGTCATCCTGGAGTACGGGGTGGACAAGACCGGCTGCGTGGCCCTCAAGGCCTATGCGCAGCAGTGGCAGGCCCTGTCGTCGCTGACGCCGGGCAGCGCCACCTACAACGCGGCGCTGGAGAACCTCACCGAACAGTTCGCGAAGCGGGACCTGTCGCCGCGCAAGCCCAACCGCAGCTCCATCAACCAGGTGCGCACCAACGAGGAGTGGTTGGCCCAGCCGTGGGAGCTGCGGGAGTTCCGCCTCTGGAACTCGCAGATCAACCCGTCGTCGTTCTCCACCACGCCTCCCCCCATCCTGGGGCTGCTCAACAGCCACACCGTGGCGCAGACGCCGGACCGCAAGCCCTCCGTGAAGAGCACGCTGTTCCCGTCCTACGTGAACGCCACCGCCCCGAGCATCGTCGCCGGCGCGTACACCGTCCCGCTCGCGTGGACGGCCAGCCCGTTCCGGTCCGGTCGCGCCATCGTGACGTCGACCTCCGCCAACCCGCTCAACCCTCCGTTCTGGAGCCTGCCCCCCGCGAGCATCCCCAACCGTCAGGCCCGGCACGTCTTCTCGCTCAACACCTGCGACGGCTGCCACGGTGATGAGATTGGCACCCACTTCACCCACGTGGACTGGAACGGCGCACTGTCGCCCTTCCTCAGCGGCCCGCTCGTCGTCCCGGACCCCGCGGACGGGGCGCCCACCCGCACGTTCAACGAGATGCTGGCGCGCCAGACGTTCCTGGACCAGGTGGCCAACCAGAGCTGCCTGACCTCCGCGTTCCTGAGCACCAGCGCGTCCGTCCACTGACGGCCTGTCGGTTGCCTGCCCCTCGGGCGTGAGGGGTTCGACGTCATGCGCGGCCTTCGCCCGGTGCACGGGGCGGAGGCCGTTGACGTTCGGGCCCTCCAGCGCCCGCCTCCCTGACTGCCGGGAGAGGGGCCCGGGGGTGTTCGCCGGACCCACCATCCCGGACAGGGCGGCTTCCCCGGGCGGGGGGGCGGCACCACGTTTACCCGGCCCCGGAGACCTCCCTCGTTCGTTTCGGATGGGAGGGCTTGGGGGAACGGGGAGGCAGGCCGTGAGACGAGCCGAATCAACGACGGGACGCCGGTCCGCGCGCGCGGGCCTGCGGCTGGGGGCGCTGCTGGGGGTCGTCTGGCTGGGGGCCGCGTGCGGACAGCGCGCGGAGGACGCGCCCGCGCCCACCACGCCCGCAGTGGTGTCCCTGGGGCCTGAGAACGTCGTGCGCGTGGTGCCCCTGCGGCTCCAGAGCGGCCCCCTCATCTCCGGTTCGCTCCAGGCGCGGCGGCTGGCGAGCGTGCGGGCGGAGGTGGGGGGCAGCATCCTGGACGTGAAGGCGGACCAGGGGCAGGTGGTGAAGGAGGGCGACCTCCTGGCGCGCGTGGAGGAGGGCACGCTGCGCGAGCAGGTGTTGGCGGCCCGGTCCACCCTGACCGTGGCGCGCAATGCCTTGCAGGTGGCGAAGGCGGATGAGCAGCGCAACCAGATGCTCGTCAAGCAGGGCGTCATCACCCGCCGCGACTTCGAGCGCACCCAGCTCGCGCGGACGCAGGCGCAGGGGCAGCTCGCCGAAGCGCAGGCGCGGCTGAAGCTGGCGCAGGACCAGCTGGGGCGCACGAAGGTGACCGCCCCGTTCACGGGCGTGGTGAGCGAGCGGCAGGTGCACATGGGCGACATCGTCCAGCCGGGCGCGCCGCTCTTCACGGTGGTGGACCCCGCCACGCTGCGGCTGGAGGCGTCCGTGCCCGCGGCGCAGCTGGGCCAGGTGCGGGTGGGCACGCCGGTGGACTTCCGCGTCACCGGCTACGACGACCGCGCCTTCAAGGGGCGCGTGGAGCTCATCAACCCCGCGGTGGACCCCGCGACGGGCCAGGTGCGCATCTACGTGAGCATCCCCAACACCGAACAGACGCTCCTGGCGGGCCTGTTCGCCGAAGGGCGCGTGGCGTCGCAGGCGAAGCAGGCGCTGGCGGTGCCGGTGGACGCGCTGGACACGCGCCAGGAGCCGCCCACCGTGCAGCGCATCACCGACGGCAAGGTGGAGCAGGTGGCGGTGAAGCTCGGCCTGCGGGACGACGTGGCGCAGACCGTGGAGGTGAGCTCGGGGCTGAAGGCCGGGGACATGGTGCTGCTCGGGTCCGCGCGCGACCTGACGGAAGGGACGCCCGTGAAGCTCACCGCCGCGCCCGAAGGACCGCGCAAGCCCAAGGCTCCCCGGGAGGCCCCCGGCGTGGGCGGTGCGGGCCGCGCCTCCGGTGCGCCCGCGCAGGCCCCGGATGCGGGCACGCCGTCAGGGCCCCCCGTGAAGGTCGAATAGGCGCGGACCGCGCGCCCCACCCGTTGAAGCCGTGCAGGAGCCGTCCGTGTTCATCTCCGACTTCGCCATCAAGCGCCCCATCATCACCGTCACGGCGATGGTGGCGCTCGTCGTGTTCGGCATCGTCGCGCTCATCAACCTGGAGACGGACGAGTTCCCGGACGTGCAGCAGCCGGTCATCAACGTCACCATCGCGTACCCGGGCGCGGCCCCGGACACGGTGGAGCGTGAAATCGTCGAGCCCATTGAAGATGCCATCTTCAGCATCTCCGGCATCGACGGGAAGAAGACGACGTCCAGCGCCACGGACAGCCTGGCGAACTTCACCGTCTTCTTCGACTTCGACAAGGACGTGCAGGAGGCGTCGCAGGACATCCGGGACGCCATCTCCAGCAAGCGCGCGGACCTGCCGCCGGAGATGGAGGAGCCCATCCTCACGCGCTTCGACCCGGCGGACCAACCCATCGTGTCGCTGGTGCTCACGTCGGACGCGCTGGACGTGCCGGCGCTGACGCTCATCGCGGACCCCATGGTGGTGGGGGACCTGCGCTCGGTGCCGGGCGTGGCGCAGGCCACGGTGGTGGGCGGCGTGGACCGGGAGATGACGGTGCAGGTGCGGCCCACGGCGCTCCAGGCGGCGGGCCTGTCGGTGGCGCAGGTGGTGGCGGCGCTCCAGGCGCAGAACCTGGCGGCGCCGGTGGGCCGGCTCAACTCCGAACTCCAGGAGCGCACCATCCGGCTCAAGGGCCGGCTGGCGACGCCGGAGGACTTCGCCCAGGTGCCCATCGCGGAGCGCAACGGGCGCACGCTGCGGCTGGGCGAGGTGGCGGACGTGTTCGCCGGCACCGAGGAGCCGCGCACGCTGTCGCTCTACAACGGCGCGCAGGCGGTGGGCATCGAGGTCATCAAGTCCAAGGGCTACAGCACCACGGAGGTCGCGGACGGCGTGCGCGAGCGGGTGAAGGCGCTCCAGCAGCAGCTGCCCGCCAACGCGCGGCTGGAGATCGTCCGCGACGCGGGCACGCGCGTGGAGAACTCCGTGCTCAACGTGCAGGAGGCGCTGATTGAAGGCGCGCTCTTGACGGTGCTGGTGGTGTTCCTGTTCCTCAACTCCTGGCGCTCCACGGTCATCACCGGCCTGGCGCTGCCGGTGAGCGTGCTGGCGTCGTTCGTGAGCGTCTGGGCCTTCGGCTTCACGCTCAACACGATGTCGCTGCTGGGGCTGACGCTGGCCATCGGCATCCTCATCGACGATGCCATCGTGGTGCGTGAGAACATCGTGCGGCACGTGGAGATGGGGAAGGACCACTACACGGCGGCGCGCGAGGGCACCAACGAGATTGGACTCGCGGTGGCGGCCACGACGTTCTCCATCGTGGCGGTGTTCGTGCCGGTGGCGTTCATGTACGGCGTCGCGGGGCAGTGGTTCAAGCCGTTCGCGCTCACCATCGCCATCTCCGTGCTGGTGTCGCTGTTCGTCAGCTTCTCGCTGGACCCCATGCTCAGCGCGTACTGGCCCGACCCGCAGATTGAGAAGGGGCAGCGGCGCAACTTCATCTCGCGGGGGCTGGAGCGCTTCAACCACTGGTTCGACCGGCAGGCGGACCGCTACAAGGGCGTCATCGCGTGGGCGCTGGACCACCGGCTCGCGATGGTGCTGCTGGCGGTGGGCTCGCTGGTGGGCGCGGTGGCCTTGCAGGGGCTCTTTGGCGGCGCGGGCTTCGTGCCGGTGAGCGACCGCGCCGAAATCGAGATGCTGGTGGAGACGCCCGCGGGCTCCAGCCTGGACTACACGCGGCGCAAGGTGGAGGAGGTGTCCCGCCTCACGCGCGAGCACCCGGAGGTCGCGTACACGTACACGACCATCGGCGTGCCGCTGCCGTTGCGCTCGCCGGGCGTGGACCAGGCCCTGGTGTACGTGCGGCTCAAGCCGAAGGACGAGCGCAAGGCGAGCCAGGAGGTGCTGGGCAAGACGCTGCGCGAGGAGCTGCGCGCGGTGGGCGGCGCGTCCGTGTCGGTGTTCACCAGCGGCTTCGGCGGGGCCATCAAGTCCATCCAATTGGAGCTGCGCGGGCCGGATTCAAAGGGGCTCAACCAGCTGGCCCAGCAGGTGATGAAGGAGGTGAAGCAGGTGCCGGGCGCGGTGGACGTGGGGCTGTCCACGCGCGGTGAGAAGCCGGAGCTGGAGGTGGAGCTGAACCGCGGCGTCGCCGGTCAGCTCAACGTCACGGTGGGCATGGTGGCGCAGTCGCTGCGGCCGGCCTTCGCGGGGCTGGACTCCGGTGACTGGGTGGACCCCATTGGCGAGACGCGCGACGTGATGGTGCGGCTGGCGCCGCAGTTCCGGGAGAACCCCTCCGACCTGGCGCAGCTGCCGCTGGTGATTGGCGCGGGCCCCACGGGCGCGCCGGTGGTGGTGCCGCTGGGGCAGGTGGCGACGGTGAGGCAGACCATTGGCCCGGCGCAGATCGACCACCTGAACCGCGAGAAGGTCATCAACGTGCAGGCGAACGTGGCGGGCCGCTCCTTGTCGGAGGTGATGGGCGAGGTCCAGACGCGCCTGGAGGGCGTGAGGCTGCCGCCGGGCTACGAGCTGTCCACGGGCGGCGAGTCGGCGGACCAGGAGGAGGTGTTCGGCCGCGTGTTCCTGGCGCTGGGCGTGGCGGTGATGTTGATGTACCTCATCCTCGTCATCCAGTTCGGCTCGTTCCTGGATCCGCTGGCCATCCTGGTGTCGCTGCCGCTGTCGCTCATCGGCGTGGTGCTGGCGCTGGTGGCGACCGGGGACACGCTGAACATCATGAGCCTCATCGGCGTCATCCTGCTGATGGGCATCGTGGCGAAGAACGCCATCCTGCTCATCGACTTCGCCAAGTGGCAGCACGAGAAGGGCATGCCCCTGCGCGAAGCGCTCATCGAGGCGGGGCGCATCCGCTTGCGGCCCATCATGATGACGACCCTGGCGCTCATCGCGGGCATGGTGCCGGTGGCGCTGGGCAGCGGCGAAGGCGGTGACTTCCGGGCCCCGCTGGGCCGCGCGGTGATTGGCGGCGTCATCACCTCCACGGTCCTCACGCTGCTGGTGATACCCACGGTGTATGAGATTCTCTCGGACGGTCGTACGTGGATGACCCGGAGGCTGCGCAAGGTGTTCAAGGGCGGCGCGTCCGGGCCCGTGCACGGCGGCGGAGGTGAGCCCAGGCCCCAGCCCCAGGCCCGCCAGGATTGATGCGCGGAGGTCGCTTGCGTCATCCCAAAGGAACGGTTGGCGCTCCCCGCTCCAGCCCATAGGGTCAGGAGTGTGGAGCTCCCGTCCCCGCTGCCCGATTCGCACCGCTCGCTCATCACCGAAGCCCTGGAGGCGCTGGGCGTCACCCGCTGGGTCCTGAGCCTCCATGACCCCAGCTTCCCCGGCCTCCCTGGCGAGGACGTGGGCCGGGGCTCGCCGTACTCCGGGGGCGCCGCGCGCTTCCTCGCCTTCGCCCGGGACCTGGGCTTCACCGGCGTCCAACTGGGGCCCCAGGGGCAGACCACGGCGCACAACCCGTCGCCGTATGACGGGACGCTGTTCTCGCGCAACACGCTCAACGTGGCGCTCGCGCCGCTCACGGATCCGCACGGGCCCTGGGGCGCGCTGCTGTCCGCGGACACGCTGGCGCGGCTGTCCGCGGAGGTGCCCGAAGGTGGAGGCCCCGAGGCCCGCTACCGCCACGCCTGTCGCTCCCAGTCGCTGGCATTGCAGGAGGCCTGGGAGACGTTCCTCCGGGAGCGGACCCGCGCGGATGCGCCCGCCGCCATCCACGCGTTGGACCAGCGCTTCGCGGCGTTCCGGGAGGAGCACCGGGCCTGGCTGGAGCCGGATGCGCTCTTCGACGTGCTCGGGGCGCGCAAGGGCACTCCGGATGACTGGCGGGGTTGGGCGGAGTCGCTGGACGGGCGCCTCTACGCACCCCGGCCCGGAGAAGAGGCGCGGGCCGAAGCGCGCATCCGGGAGCTGCTGACGCTCGAAGCGGAGGCGGTGGAGCAGTACGCCTTCCGCCAGCTCCTCGTGCACGAACAGCACGGCGTCCTTCGCGAGCGCGCCGCGGGCTGGGGCCTGAAGCTGTACGGCGATCTCCAAATTGGGTTCTCGCCCCGGGACACCTGGACGCGGCAGGGGCTGTTCCTGTCCGCGTACCTCATGGGGGCGCCGCCCAGTCGCACCAACCCGGAGGGCCAGCCGTGGAACTACCCCGTGCTGGACCCCTCGCGCTACGTCGCCCCGGACGGTGTGGGGCCCGGCCCGGTGCTGCGCTTCATGGAGGCGCGGCTGGGCAAGATGCTCTCCGAGTACGACGGGCTGCGCATCGACCATCCCCACGGGCTCGTGTGCCCGTGGGTGTACCGCGCGGGCCAGGCGGATCCGCTGCGCGCCGTGCAGGGCGGGGCGCGCCTCTTCTCCTCACCGGACCTGCCGGACCACCCGGAGCTGGCCCGCTACGCCATCGTCGCCCCGGAGCAACTGGACCGCGCGCGGGCGCGTCACGCGGATGGCTGGGTGAAGTCGCTGACGCCCGAACAGGTGGGCCGCTACGCGCGCCTCTTCGACACCGTGGTGCGCGCGGCCCGGGAGCGGGGACGTGCCCGCGAGGACGTGCTGTGCGAGGTGCTGAGCACGCTGCCCTTCGAGCTGTCCCAGGTGATGGCGCGCGACGGGCTGGGCCGCTTCCGCGTCACGCAGAAGGCGGACCTGGACAACCCGGCGGACGTGTACCGCAGTGAGAACGCGTCCCCCGAGGACTGGATCATGGTGGGCAACCACGACACGAAGTCGCTCTGGCGGCTCGTGGGTGAGTGGCAGTGGAAGCACCTGCTGCGCGCCCAGGCGGACTACCTCGCGCAGCGGCTGCACCCGGAGGCGGAGGGCCGTGAGGACTTCGCGCGCCAGCTCGCGCATGAGCCGGGGCTGCTCGCGCAGGCGAAGTTCGCGGACCTCTTCACCAGCCGCGCCCGCAGCGTGATGGTGTTCTTCACGGACCTGCTGGGCATGCCGGACACGTACAACGCCCCGGGCTCCGTGGACGCTCGCAACTGGTCGCTGCGCCTCCCCCATGACTGGGACTGGCAATACCAGCAGCGCCTGCGCGCGGGCGCCGCCCTCAACCTGCCGCAGGTGCTCGCCATGGCCTTGCGCGCGGGTGGGCCCGAAGCGCGAAGCCGCCACGCGGACCTCCTCGCACGGTTGGACGGCGCCGCCGCCCGGCTCCGGTGGGGCGCGGAGTCGCCGCAAGGCGAAGTGTGACGGGAACCTCCTCGTCAGGGGGATAGTGGAAAACCACTATCATCCACCGCTTTGGCGTCTTGCCTTGAGTTGCGCGCGCCCAGCCTGCCCCGGGTCCGGCAGGACGTCTGTCATCAGGGACCCAACCCCAGTCGCCACGACCCACGTCAGGGCTGCTCGACTTCACGCTCGAAGAAGTCGAGAGCGTTTGGGATTTGAATTCTCGTCTTGAAATCCTGGTTGGAGGGGTTAACAGGATAAGCAAGTTGAGGTGAGGATTGAGGCGGGGGCCGTGTGTCGAGTCATCGTGAGTGGAGCTTCGGAGGGCATCACGCGCACTTCGAGGAGCCAGACCTGTTGGTGATGAAGTTCAATGGTCCCTCCAAGGTGGAGGACTGCCGGAAGCTGTTGGAGGTGTGCGAGGAGGTGGCGGCGGAGCAGCCGGTCTTCCTCATCTCCGACGTGACGAATTCGCTCATCGACAAGGAGGCGCGCGAGCTGCTGGTGGAGCACTCGAAGGCGGAGTGGTTCCGGGGCCACATCTACGTCGGCACGGGCCCGCGACAGCTCGCGGGGGCCAAGGCGCTGATGCTGGCGCTGTACTTCACCGGCAGGTGGATGGTGGACGTGGACTTCGCGGACTCGGAGCGTGACGCGCGCGACCTCGTCGCGAGGAAGCGCGCGCAGCCACCGAGGCACTAGGTGCCCGTCGCCTCAGTGCTGGACGTCCAGCACGAGGCGGGTGGGGTCGCGCAGCTCCAGCACGCGGAACGGGGCGCGGCGCGTGGTGCCCAGCACCCACGTCACCTCGCCCTCGAAGGCGCACACGCGCGCCAGCTCCAGCACCGACGGCAGCGCGGGCTTGAACGTGCGCTGCGCCACCGTGGCCTGGCCCTGCTCGTTGTGCAGCTGCGCGAGGGTGAAGCGCACCTGGAGCGCGGCCTTGCCCGGCACCGGCACGTCATCCCCCGAGCCGCAGTCCTGCACCGGCGTCTTCACGTACGACACCTGATAGCCCGGCAGGCGGGGGCCTTCAAACTCGAACACCGTGCGGTCGTAGCCTGCGTGCGTGCCCGTGCGCACCGAGCGCATCGTGATGGAGGGCGGCTCGCCGCGCTTCTTCTCCGCGGGCTCCAGCGTCCACGCGCTGTCCGCGGCCACCGCGCTGCCGGCGTCCGTCGTGGCGGTGGCCGTGGTGCTGCCCGTGCCCGTCGCGGTGCCCGCGCTGCCTGCGCCTTGCGTGCTGCCCGTGCCCTGCGCGGTGCCCGTGCTGCCCGTGCCCTGGGCGGGCGCCGAGTCCACGACCTTCTGTGCCGTCGGCGTGGCGGCGGCACCTGCCCGGGGCACGGTGTTGGTGGGCGCGGGCACGGCCGGGACGTCCATGGGCACCGTCGGCGGCTCCTGCTGCTTCTCGCAGCCCGCCCCCAGCAGCCCGCCCAGCATCCCCAGCGCGCACAACCCCTGTCGCAGACGCATCCTGTTCCTCCGGCCTTCCAGTTGAACCGCGTCCCACCGGGACTTCCGTTTCCTCGCACAAGGTGCGCGCCCGAGTCACGGAAGATGCTCCGCCCTCCCCGCGCCAGCGACGGTTCCCCGACAGGCGCGGGCCCGGAGGTGGCTCGCCGCGCCGTTCCCCCTCCACCCGGACGGGCCGCGCCGGAAGTGGGCCCCACGCCCGGGCGGGTTGCGTATAGGGTCCGCCCGGCCGCGTCCCGGGCCACCCCTTCGAGCCCCCTCACTGGAGACCTGCGCCGCATGGCCCTCGACCTGACCTCCCTCCCGCGTCCCTCGCGCGACGACACCACCGTGGGCACCATGGTGCGTGGACTCGTGGGCAGCGAAATCCTCCGCATCGCCGCGGAGATCCGCGAGCTCGTCGCCAGGGGCACCCCGGTCTGCAACCTCACCGTGGGCGACTTCAGCCCGAAGGAGTTCCCCATCCCCGCCGGCCTGCGCGACCAGATTGGCGCCGCGCTCCAGGCCGGAGAGACGAACTACCCGCCCTCGGACGGCGTGCTGGAGCTGCGCCAGGCCGTGCAGCGCTTCTACGAGCGCTCCCTGGGGCTGAAGTACCCGCTGGAGGGCATCCTCATCGCGGGCGGCGCGCGGCCCATCATCTACGCTGCCTACCGCGCGGTGTTGGATCCAGGGGACGTCGTCGTCTACCCGGTGCCGTCGTGGAACAACAACCACTACGCGCACATGCTGGGCGCCAGGAGCGTGGTGGTGACCACCGACGCGGCCTCCGGCTTCATGCCCACGCTGGCGCAACTGGAGCCGCACCTGTCCACCGCGCGCCTGCTCTGCCTGTGCAGCCCGCTCAACCCCACCGGCACCATGGTGGACCCTGAAGCGCTGCGCGCCATCTGCGAGCGCATCGTCCAGGAGAACCGCGCGCGCGAGGGCCGGGGCCAGAAGCCGCTCATCCTGATGTACGACCACATCTACTGGGTGCTGAGCTTCGGCGGCACGAAGCACGTCACGCCCGTGGAGCTGGTGCCGGAGATGGCGCCCTACACCGTGTTCGTGGACGGCATCAGCAAGGCGTTCGCCGCCACCGGCGTGCGCGTGGGCTGGGGCGTGGGCGCGCCCACCCTCATCTCCCGCATGCGCGACGTGCTGGGCCACGTGGGCGCCTGGGCCCCCAAGGCCGAACAGGTCGCCACCGCCCGCTACCTGGACGACACCCAGGCCACCGAAGCCTTCCTGACGGCCATGCGCTCCAGCGTGGAGGCGCGCCTGGAGGCCCTCCACCGGGGCTTCGCGCGCATGAAGGACGCGGGCCTGCCGGTGCGCGCCATCGCGCCGCAGGGCGCCATCTACCTGTCCGTCCAGTTCGACCTGGTGGGCAGGGACGGCCTCACCACGAATGACGCCATCCGCAAGCGCCTGCTGGAGAAGGCCCGCTTCGCCATGGTGCCCTTCCAGGCCTTCGGCCTGAAGGAGGACACCGGCTGGTTCCGCCTCTCCGTGGGCGCCACCTCCGTGGCCGAAATCGAGGACGCCCTGCCCCGCGTGGAGGCCACCGTGCGTGAAATCCTCGCCGGGCAATAGCGACTTTCCTCCCCAGAAGGGCAGGTTGGGAATAGCCTGCCAGAACCGCCGTTGAGGGCGCCGCCATCATGCTCAAGCGCTTCGTGGACGTCCGGGACGAGGAGGTGGGGGCGGTCCTCGGCTCGTTCATCTACTTCTTCACGCTGATGTGCGGCTACGCCATCCTGCGCCCCATCCGCAACGAGATGGGCACGGCGGGGGACGTGAAGCACCTGCCCTGGCTCTTCACGGTGACGTTCGGCGTGATGCTGCTGGCGGTGCCGGCCTTCTCCATGCTGGTGGCGCGCTACCCCCGGCGCGTCGTCGTGCCGCGCGTCTACCGCTTCTTCCTCGTCAACCTGCTGGTCTTCTTCGTGCTGCTGAAGCTCGGCGTGGCGAAGGAGGGGGTGGCGCGGGCCTTCTTCGTCTGGCTGAGCGTCTACAACCTGTTCGTCGTCTCCATCTTCTGGAGCTTCATGGCGGACGTGTTCGCCAGCGACCAGGGCAAGCGCCTCTTCGGCTTCATCGCCGCGGGCGGCACGACGGGGATGATCGTCGGCCCGTTCCTGGTGGGACGGCTGGCGGAGGGCGTGGGCCCGGTGAACCTCATCCTCCTGTCCGCGGTGATGCTGGAGGTGAGCGCGCAGTGCGTGCGCCGCCTGGGCCGCTGGGCGCGGGACGTGCAGCACCAGCCCGCCACGCGTGAAGGGCCCGTGGGCGGCGGGATGCTCGCGGGGCTGCGGCTCCTGGTGCGCTCGCCGTTCCTGCTGGCGCTGGGGCTCCAGGTGCTGCTGTACGCGGCCACCTCCACGTTCCTGTACTACCAGGAGGTGCAGCTGGTGGCGGGGATGGCGAAGGACGCGGCGGCGCGCACGGCGGCCTTCGCGGACATCGACTTCTGGGTGCAGGTGCTGACGCTGGGCCTTCAGACGCTCGTCACCGGACGCGTGATTTCCCGTCTGGGATTGGGCGTGGCCATGGCGGTGCCGCCGGTCATCACCATGCTGGGCTTTGGCGTGCTCGCGTTCGCGCCGGTGCTCGCGGTGCTCATCGGCGTGAAGTCGCTCCGGGGCGCCAGCCACTACGCGCTGGAGCGCCCGTCGCGCGAAATCCTCTTCACCACCGTGGACCGCGAGGCCCGCTACAAGTCGAAGAGCTTCATCGACACGGTGGTCTACCGCGGCAGCGACACGGTGAGCTCCTGGCTGCAGGGCGGCCTCACCGCGATGGGCATGGGGATGACGGGCCTGTCGCTGGTCGCGGTCCCCATGGCGGCGCTGTGGCTGGCGGTGTCCCTGTACCTGGCGCGGCAGCAGCGCACGCGCCCCCCTGAAGCAGTTCCGCAGACGACCCTTCCCGGAGGAACCACGGCATGAAGTTGACCCGAAGAGGCGTGATTCAAGCAGCGGCGGCATTGGGCGTGGCCCAGACCCTGGGCTGTGCGACGACCCCCAAGGCGGGGCCTGGCGCGGGGCCGGAGGCGGAGGACCCCAAGGGCAAGCCCCTGAGCATCCTCATCCTGGGCGGCACGCGCTTCCTGGGCCCGGCGCTGGTGGAGCGGGCGAAGGAGCGCGGCCACTCCCTCACGCTCTTCAACCGCGGCAAGTCCAACCCCGGCCGCTTCCCGGACGTGGAGACCCTCCAGGGCGACCGCGACCCGAACAAGGGCGAGGGCCTCAAGGCGCTCGCGGGCCGCAAGTGGGACGTCGTCATCGACACGTCCGGCTACTACCCGCGCATGGTGAAGGCCTCCGCGGAGCTGCTGGCGCCCAACGTGGGCCAGTACGTCTTCATCTCCAGCATCTCCGTCTACAAGGAGCTGACGAAGTCGAACCTGGATGAGACGGCCGCGGTGGCCACCATCGACCCGTCGGCGCCGGAGGAGATCACCGAGCAGAGCTACGGGGCCTTCAAGGCGCTCTGCGAGCAGGCCGCGGAGGCCGCCTTCCCGGGCCGCGCGCTCAACATCCGCCCCGGCTACATCGTGGGGCCGGACGACGGGTCGGACCGCTTCACCTACTGGCCGCTGCGCGTGGCGCGGGGCGGGGAGATGCTGGCCCCCGGTGACGGCGAGGATCCGGTGCAGTTCGTCGACTCGCGCGACCTGGCCGCCTTCATCATCCGGAACGTGGAGCGCCGCACGATGGGCGTCTTCAACGTCACCGGCCCCCTGAAGCCCATCAAGATGCGCTCCTTCCTGGAAGGCGTTCGCGAGGTGACGGGCAGCGACGCGCGCTTCACCTGGGTGGAGACCCCCTTCCTGGAGCAGCAGAAGGTGATGCCCATGGCGGAGATCCCCATCTGGTCGGCGCGCACCGGCGCGGAAGGGGGCATGGGCCGCGTGAGCATCGAGCGCGCCATCCAGGCGGGCCTGACCATCCGGCCCATGGCGGACACCGTGCGCGACACGCTGGCGTGGTTCCGCGCCCTGCCTCCGGAGCGTCAGGAGAAGCAGCGCGCGGGCATCCCCGCGGACCGCGAGCGCGAGCTGCTCGCCGCGTGGCACCAGGCGAAGGGCACCGGGACCGCCAAGGCGGCGGAGTAGACGCGGGTATTGCCTGGTCGCCGGGCATCCGTGCGACCAGGCGGTGCCGGTGAAGCAAGCACGTCCTGGGGGTGCTGGTCGTCCGCGTCATGCGGCCGCACCTTTCCCGCCATGGAAAGCCATCAGGACAGCCGGCATCACGTGGTCATCGTCGGGGCGGGCTTTGGCGGGCTGGAGGCCGCGAAGGCGCTGGGCAGGTCCCGCGACGTGCGGGTGACGGTGGTGGACCGCTACAACCACCACCTCTTCCAGCCGCTCCTGTACCAGGTGGCGACGGCGGTGCTGAACCCGGCGGACATCTCCGCGCCCATCCGCAGCGTGCTCAAGGCGCGCAACACGGAGGTGATGCTGGCGGAGGCGAAGTCGGTGGATCCGCGCCGCAAGGTGCTGCTCGTGGAGGGCGGAGAGATTCCCTACGACTCGCTGGTGCTGGCGACGGGCGCGGCGCACTCGTACTTCAGGCACCCGGAGTGGGCGCAGGTGGCGCCCGGCCTGAAGACGCTGGAGGACGCGGTGCGCATCCGCGAGCGCGTGCTGACGGCCTTCGAGGCCGCGGAGCGTGAGTCCGACCCCGAGCGTCGGCGCGAGTGGCTGACCTTCGTCATCATCGGCGCGGGGCCCACGGGGGTGGAGCTGGCGGGGGCGCTCGCGTACATGACGCGGCACTCGCTGCCGAAGGACTTCCGGCGCATCGACACGCGGCAGGCGCGGGTCATCCTGCTGGAGGGGCTGCCCCGGGTGCTGACGGCGTATCCGGAGGAGCTGTCCGCGGACGCGAAGCGCGACCTGGAGCAGCTGCACGTGGAGGTGCGCACCGGGGCGATGGTGACGGGCGTGGACGCGGAGGGCGTCAACATTGGCGAGGAGCGCATTCCCACGCGCACGGTGCTGTGGGGCGCGGGCGTGGCGGCATCACCGCTGGTGCGTTCGCTGGACGTTCCGTTGGACCGCGCGGGCCGCGTGAAGGTGGGGCCGCTTCTCACGGCGCCGGGGTACGACGACGTGTATGTGATTGGCGACGTGGCGGCGGTGGAGCAGCACGGCAAGCCGGTGCCGGGCATCGCGCCGGCGGCGATGCAGATGGGGCGGCATGTGGCGAAGACGGTGCGCGACCGGCTGGCGCACAAGCCGCCGCGGGCGTTCCGCTACCACGACAAGGGCAACTTCGCGGTCATCGGCCGGGGCTACGCGGTGGGCGTGCTCTTCGACAAGTGGAAGATGCGGGGGCTGCCCGCGTGGCTCGTCTGGGCGGGCGTGCACATCGCCTACCTGATTGGCTTCCGCAACCGCCTGTCGGTGATGCTCAACTGGGGCTACACGTTCTTCACCAAGGGCGGCCGGGACCTGCGGCTCATCACAGGCAACGTGGCGCCCCGCATGCCGGCCCTGAACGCAGGGCCCACCGTGCCCGTGGCTCCGCCGCCGCGCCCGGAGCTGTCGGTGGCCCGGCCCGCGCCGGTGCACTGAGCTTCTGGCGAAAGCAGCTCCTCCCGGTGGCGACCCCGGGAGGACGGCTCAGGTGGTGTCGTCCGTCAGCAGGACGGCTTCCTGGGCCTTGCCATCGAGCAGCAGCGCGAACTGCTCCGAGAAGCGGGCGAGCGCGCTGTAGGTCGTCTTGAGCTCCACTGCCGCGGTATTGACCGACTCCGGGCGCTCGGCGCGGTCCGTGCGGGTCGCGAGCCGAGCCTGGACGCCCAGGCTCCCCCGGGTGTTGATGGGGTACGCGGAGATCGCGACGAAGACCTGGTCGAGCTTGTAGGCCTTGTCGGCCTCGTGGAAGGACCACGCTCCCCCCACGAGGCCTCGCCGCGCCTCCTCGCCCAGGGGGAAGGCGGTCAGTGCCGAGGCGAAGGCCCGGAGCTGCGCCAGGCCGAACCATGCGCTGCCCTGTCCCGAGAAGGCCCCGGAACGGACGCTCACCTGGAGCTCCGCCGACCCGGCTTCGTCAGGAAACAGCGTCAGCAGGAGCTTGTCGTCGCTCATCGTTCCAACCTCGTATTTCCGCACCTGCGGTGTGCCCTGGCGAGGACGGGTCTTCTCGCTCTGGCATGACGCTGGGGGTTCAACCGGCCCGCTCCAGGATACGGAGCGTGGGGGGTAGCCCGGCGCAGGGTTGGGAGATTTCCCTGGATCCGGCCCTTCGTGATCGGCGGGGCCAGACCTTCCCGGCTGCTCGCAGTGCCGGCGGGCGTTACGGAGGGGGACACGCGGGCCCTGGCCATGTCAGCCTGCCGCGATAGTGAAGGGTAGGGCCGTGGAGCGCGGGGGGCCCGACCCCGCGGGTGGGCGGGCAGGGTGGGTGGGGACAGGCCATGAGGTGGGATGCAATGGGCGAGTCGCCCGGATGGGACAGCACGGTGGCGCGGGACGGTGGCGCGAACGGTCAGGCAGCTCGGGGTGGGCGGGGCTCCATCCTCGCCGTGGTGGCGGAGAAGCCGGCCGTGGCGCGCGACATCGCCCGGGTGCTGGGCGCCACCGAGCGCGGTGAAGGCTGCCTGCGCGGCAACGGCTACATCGTGACGTGGGCCCTGGGCCACCTGGTGGGCCTGGCCCAGCCACATGAAATCAAGCCCGAGTGGAAGCGCTGGCACCGCTCGCAGCTCCCCATGCTGCCGGAGGACTGGCCGCTGGTGGTGTCCCCACAGACGAAGGATCAATTCGAGGTGGTCCGCCGCGTGATGAACGCGCCGGAGGTGTCCACGGTGGTGTGCGCCACCGACGCGGGCCGCGAGGGCGAGCTCATCTTCCGCTACATCTACGACGCCGCCGGGTGTCGCAAGCCGGTGCGGCGGCTGTGGGTGTCCTCGCTCACCGAGCGCGCCATCCTCGAAGGCTTCCAGAAGCTGAAGGACGGCCGGGCCTACGCGCCGCTGGCCGACGCCGCCATGGGCCGCAGCCGGGCGGACTGGCTCGTCGGCATGAACCTGTCGCGCCTCTACACGCTCGCGAGCGGCACCTACGGGAGCATGCTGTCCGTGGGCCGTGTGCAGACGCCCACGCTGGCCATGGTGGTGGAGCGCGAGCTGGCCATCCGCGACTTCGTGCCCCGGGACTACCTGGAGCTGGTGGCCACCTTCGCGCCGCGCGGCAAGGGCGCGGCGCCCGGGACGCGCTACCAGGGGACGTGGTTCCGCTCGGGGCCGGACGGCAAGCCGGTGATTCCCCCGGGCTTCGACAGCGTGCGCGAGGCGCGGCGCCTGGACGTGGACGGCGTGGAGGCGGGGCGCATCATCGACCGCGTGAGGGGCGGGCTCGCGGCGGTGGAGTCGCTGGACGCGGAGACGAAGCGGATGCCGCCGCCGCTGCTCTACGACTTGACGGAGCTGCAGCGTCACGCCAACCGCCTCTTTGGCTTCAGCGCGCAGCGCACGCTGGAGGTGGCGCAGGCGCTCTATGAAAAGCACAAGCTGCTGAGCTATCCGCGCACCGCCAGCCGACACCTGTCGCAGTCGGTGGCGGACACGCTGCCGGAGGTGGTGCGCGCCATCCAGGCGCCCTACGCGGAGGACCTGGCGCCGGGCACGGGCGAGCGGCCCCTGGGCAAGCGCTACGTGGACGACGCGAAGGTGACGGACCACCACGCCATCATCCCCACGCCAACGCCCCCTTCCGGCGTGCGCCTGTCGCCGGACGAGCAGCGGCTCTATGACCTGGTGTGCCGGCGCGTGCTCCAGGCCTGGCACGAAGACCACGTCTGGAAGGTCACCACGGTCATCACCGCGGTGACGTCCAAGGGAGACACCGGGGCCGTGGTGGACCGCTTCCACAGCGCGGGCACGCAGGTGGAGCGCGTGGGGTGGAAGGTGCTGGACCTGGGCGGAGGGCAGAAGGCGCCGCGTCCCCGCGCGGAGGGCAAGAAGGGCGAGGACAAGGACCGGGACGACGAGCCGGACGACGAGCCCCAGGACCTGCCGCCAGGGCTCCTGCGCGGACAGGCGCAGACGGTGGAGGACGTGGAGGCGGTGAAGAAGCGCACGCGCCCGCCGCCGCGCTTCACGGACGCGACGCTCCTGACGGCGATGGAGTCCGCCGGGCGCACCCTGGATGAGAAGGAGCTGGCGGACGCCATGCGCGACACGGGGCTGGGCACGCCCGCCACGCGCGCGTCCATCATCGAGGTGCTGCTGGAGCGCGAGTACCTCATCCGCCAGGGCAAGCGGCTGGAGGCCACGGACAAGGGCATCCACCTCATCCAGGTGGTGCACCCGGACGTGAAGTCCCCCGTCATGACGGGCCAGTGGGAGGCGTGGCTCCAGCGCATCGAGCGCGGGCAGGGCGAGCTGGGCTCGTTCCTGAGCGGCATTGAAGCGTACGTGCGCGAGGTCGTGGGACAGGCGCCCGCGTCGCTGCCGCCGACCCCGGCGCAGTCCGGCGGTGTCCGGTCCCCTGCGTCCGGTGAAGGCGGCGTCCGGGGAGGCCCGCACCAGGACCCCGCCCGGCTGTCGTCGGAGGCGGGCCGCTTCGGCGGTGCTGCGTCCCACGGTGGAGGCGGAGGACCGGCTCCCGCGAACGGGCGCTTCGAGGCCTCCCGACAGCATCCCGCGCAGGCGCCCGCCGAAGGACTCTTCCGTGCCCGCGAAGCCCTGTCCGCCACGGGCGAGGCCTTGGCGCGCGGTGCCCAAGAGGCCCGCTCCGGTGCCGCGTGGGAGGGGGCGGGTCCCCAGGCCGCGACCTGGGGCTCCAGCGCGCCGCGCGACACCGTCGCCGGGTCACGCGCGGCGATGTCTCCGATTGCAGGCGAGTCCGGTGGCGCGTCCATGGACCCCCGCGCGGCGCCGCCGCGGGGGCAGGAACCTCCGCCCCGGATTCCGTCCGCGGAGGTGCGGACCGCGTTCGTGCAGGCGTCGTCCGAGGGCTTCGGCCGGGCCAAGCGTCAGCCCCAGGGCGTGAACATGGGAAGCGGGCGGCCGGAGCGGGTGCACCGCGCGCCCACGCCGCCGAACCAGCTCCGGGGCCTCTTGAAGGAGGCCTTCGGCTTCTCCGACTTCCGGCCGTACCAGGAAGAGGTGTGCCGCGCGGCCACGTCCGGCGAGGACCTGCTGCTGGTGATGCCCACGGGCGCGGGCAAGTCGCTGTGCTACCAGCTGCCGGGCCTGGCGCGGGCGGGGACGACGCTCGTCGTCAGTCCGCTCATCGCGCTGATGGAGGACCAGGTGCTGCGGCTCCAGTCGCTGGGGTTCGCGGCGGATCGCATCCACTCCGGCCGCGACCGGGCCGCCTCCCGGCAGGTGTGCGCCGAGTACCTGGAAGGCCGCCTGGACTTCCTCTTCATCGCGCCCGAGCGGCTGGGCGTCCCCGGCTTCGGTGAGTTCCTGGCCCGGCGCACCCCCTCGCTCATCGCCATCGACGAGGCGCACTGCATCTCTCAGTGGGGCCACGACTTCCGTCCGGACTACCGGCTGCTGGGCTCGCGCCTGCCGCTGCTGCGTCCGGCCCCGGTGGTGGCGCTCACCGCCACGGCGACGCCGGACGTGCAGCGCGACATCGTCCAGCAACTGGGGCTGCGCGGCTCCACGGGCGGCGCGGCGCACACCTTCATCCACGGCTTCCGCCGCACCAACATCGCCATCGAGGTGCGGGAGCTGAACCCGGGGGCGCGCGGCGAGGCCATCCTGTCGCTCCTGCGCGACCCGGCCCACCGGCCCGCCATCGTCTACGCCTCCACGCGCAAGCACGCGGAGCAGTACGCGGACCTGCTCTCCTCGGACTTCCACACCGCGCCGTACCACGCGGGCCTTCCCCCCGCGGACCGCGACCGCATCCAGGGGGCCTTCCTCAAGGGGCACCTGGAGGTCATCGTCGCCACGACGGCGTTCGGCATGGGCATCGACAAGGCGGACGTGCGCACCGTCATCCACGCGGCGCTGCCGGCCAGCCTGGAGGGCTACTACCAGGAGCTGGGGCGCGCGGGCCGCGACGGGAAGGACTCGCGCGCGGTGCTGCTGCACGCGTTCGTGGACCGGCGCACGCACGAGTTCTTCCACCGCCGCGACTACCCGGACCCCGCCGTGCTGGAGCGGCTGTACCAGGCCACGTCCAACGAGCTGGAGCCCAAGGGCTCCCTCCAGGCCCGCGTGCGCGGGGACCCGGAGGTGTTCGACAAGGCGCTCGAACAGCTGTGGATCCACGGCGGCGTGGAGATGACGCCGGACGAGGACGTGCGGCGCGGGCGCGCGGGCTGGGCGGTGCAGTACATCGCGCAGCGCGAGCGCAAGCAGCTCCACCTGGAGCAGATGGGGCGCTACGCGGAGGCGCACGGCTGCCGCATGCGGCACCTGGTCGCGCACTTCGGCGACCTGCAGGACTCCGGCGCGGCGTGCGGCCTGTGCGACGTGTGCGCCCCGGAGACGTGCGCGGTGGTGCGCTTCGAGGAGCCCTCGGCGGTGGAGGCCCACGCCCTGGGCCGCATCCTGGAGGCCCTGCATGCCCGCGACGGACAGGCCACCGGCCGGCTCCACCGGGAGCTGTTCGGCGACGCGCTCCACCGGCGCGACTTCGAGCGGCTCGTGGGCGGACTGGCGCGCTCCGGGCTGGTGCGCCTGGACTCGGACTCCTTCGACAAGGACGGACAGGTCATCCTGTTCCAGCGGCTGTCGCTGACGGACACGGGCCGCCGCGCGCGCGTCATCGCGCCCGGACAGGTGGTGCTCCCCCAGGCGCGCGAGGAGTCCCCCAAGAAGCGCCGGGGCCGGGCCTCCCCCGCGGCCTCGAAGCGGGCCCCTCGCAAGCGCGCGAGCACCGGGGCAGGGGCCGCCTCCACGGGACGGGGCAAGCGCGCCGCCAGCACGGGCACCCGGCGCGGCGCCGAACCGTGGCAGGCCCCGCGCGTGGACCGGGAGGGCGCGGACTTCACCCAGGAGTCCTTCCCCCCGGACGCGCCCGCCCCGGGCCGGAGCTGGAAGGCGCGCACCACGCCGGAGCCCTCCACGGGCTCCCGGGCGGCGTCCTGGAACGCGTCGCGGCAGGCGCCCGAGCCCGGCTTCGCCGCGCCTGAGGCCGCGCCCGCCCTGGTGGAGTCCCTGAAGGCCTGGCGGCTCACGGAGGCGCGCAAGCGCAAGGTGCCCGCCTTCCGCATCCTCACCGACCGCGTGCTGGACGCCATCGCCAGCGCCCGGCCCTCCAGCGGCGCGGAGCTCCTGTCCATCCACGGCGTGGGGCCCGCCCTCACCGAACGCTACGGCGCGCAGATCCTCTCGCTCGTGTCCCGCCGTCGCTAGGACGTCCGCCGCCGGACACCGGGACTCCCGGGCGCCATCCGGGGCACGCCCGGGGCCCTTCGCCGTACCGCGCAAGGGAACGTCAGGCCCGGCGTGGGCAGGACAGGCACCCGGGAGGGCGCGGAGCCACCTGACAAGGGAAAGCCTTTTCCTGGGTCGCAGGCGCGGAGGGCGGCCGGCCGGGCATGAAGGTTGTTTCCCAAGCTTGTAGGCGTAGGGGCGGGTGCCACCTTCTCACCCAACACGCGCATGGGCGACGTGGGGGTTTCAAGGGGGCGCGCAACGATGGAGCTGGGCTTCGAGACGATTGGGAACGCCACACTCATCTGTCACGACAACGGGCCGGTGCTGGTGACCGACCCCTGGACGGACGGCACGGCGTACTTCGGCAGCTGGACGCTGTCGCACGAGATTCCGGAAGAGCAGCGCCAGGCCATCCGTGACTGCGCCTACGTGTGGCTCTCCCACGGCCACCCCGACCACCTGAGCATGGAGTCGCTGGAGAAGCTGCGCGAGCGCACCCTGCTGGTGCCCAACCACGTGGGCCACCGCATGCGGGACGACCTGCGCGAGGCGGGCTTCCGCGTCCAGGTGCTGGCGGACCGCGAGTGGACGCGGCTGTCCCCGCGCATCCGCGTGCTGTGCCTGCCGGACGTGAACCAGGACGCGGTGCTGCTGGTGGAGGTGGGCGGCCGGCTCATCGTCAACCTCAACGACTCCGGGGACCGCGGCCAGGGCCGCTTCGTGCGCCGGGTCATCAAGGAATACGACGAGACCTTCCTGCTGGCCCTGTCCGGCTACGGCGACGCGGACATGATGAACTTCTTCACCGAGGACGGGAAGCGCATCCTCCCGTACGCGGCGGCGAAGACGCCCGTGGGGCAGACCATCGCGCGGCAGGCGGAGACGTACGGGGTGCGCTACTTCGTCCCCTTCAGCTCCATGCACAAGTACCAGCGCGCCGACAGCCTCTGGGCCGCTGAGTACACCACCACGCTGCCCGACTACGCCCGGGGCTTCAGCTCCAACACCTGCCAGATGCTCCCGGCCTTCCTGCGCCACGACTTCACCAACGACTCCTCCGTCTCCATCAACCCCAGGGAGCGCACCCTCACGCCGGTGGACCCCAGGGAGTACGGTGACGACTGGAGCGAGTGCCTGGAGCCGGACGAGGTGAAGCAGCTGGAGCAGTACTTCCGCGCCGTCGAACACCTGGGCACGGTGATGGACTTCCTGCGCTTCCGCGTGGGCGGCAGGGAGCACGTCATCGAATTCAACAAGCGCCGCTTCGAAAAGGGCATCACCTTCGAAGCGCCCCGGGGCTCGCTGATGACCGCCGTGAAGTACCAGGTGTTCGACGACCTGCTCATCGGCAACTTCATGAAGACCACCATCCACGGCGGCTTCGGCAAGGGCAGCCTCTATCCGGACTTCAGCCCCTACGTGGCCAAGTACGCGGACAACGGCAAGGCCCGCACGGAGGCGGAGCTGCGCAACTACTTCCACGAGTACAAGAGCCGCGACATGGTGGGCTACTTGCGCCACCAACTGGATGCCCACTGCGTGCGACCCCTCCAGACCCAGTCCGCGGAGCTGCTGCGCACCCTGCTGCCCGCTGACTCCAGCGCCTTCCGCATGGCCAAGGAGACCTATTGGAAGGTGCGCCGCGCCATCCTCTAGGAGCTCAAAGAGAAGCAAGAAGGCTGACCGGAAGCAGGACACCCCCCTGTCTTCTTCCCGGACGCAGTGAACAGGGGATGGAAAGCCCAGTGCTTCAGGGCACTTGGTCAAGGGAACGTCACGAAGGGTGACAACGGAGACGCGGGGGCGTGGAGTGAAGTCACTCCAGCTATCCCGCGTTTTCGGATTTTCTCCCCCTGAGAGGGTTTGTCGGGAACTTGGCCCGACAGTTGCTCAATGGGCCGGCACGCAGCTGTCGCGGCTGGCGGAGATGCCAGGCGGTGGCGGCGCAATCCCCCGTAGGACAGAGGAAGAGTTCCCAATGCTCAAGTTCCGCTCTGTTGCGATGCTGGCCGGTGTTTCGCTGCTCGGTGCCGCCTGTGGTGGTCCCGAGTCCCAGCAGGAAGCCGAAGTGACGCCGTCGTGGGAGGAGTTCAGGGCGAGCGCCGTGCGTGAGCCGTGGGAGGGCGGGAAGATCATCGTCAACGGCGACGAGGCGCTGGAGTCCGAGGAGGAGCTGGCGGCCTACTTCCACAACGTCGTGGAGGCCAAGCTGGGCCAGTCGCAGGACGGTCTCGCCGTGTACTACATCGGCGGCGACATCAAGTGGAACGCCACGCAGAAGATGAACCTGACGTACTGCATCAGCAACAACTTCGGCGCCAACAAGACGAAGATGGTCAACGCGATGGCGAGCGCGACGGCGGCCTGGGAGGCCACGGCGAACGTCAACTTCACGTACCTGTCCCAGTACGACGCGTCCTGCACCGCGAGCCAGACCGGCGTGCTGTTCGACGTGCGCCCGGTGAGCGGCCAGTCCTACGTGGCGCGCGCGTTCTTCCCGAACTCCAGCCGCTCCGGCCGCAACGTGCTCGTGAACAGCAGCGCGTTCACCAGCACGGGCGCGTGGTCCCTGACGGGCGTCATCCGTCACGAGCTGGGCCACACGCTGGGCTTCCGCCACGAGCACACCCGCTCCACCGCGTCCGGCTGCTACGAGGACTCCCAGTGGCGCGCGCTGACCTCCACCTACGACCGCGCCTCGGTCATGCACTACCCCCAGTGCAACGGCACCCAGACGGGCGACCTCGTGCTGACCACCCTGGACAAGCAGGGCGCCCGCGCGCTGTACCCGTGAGCGACGTGACGTGCTGAATTCGCGCGGGTGATGCCGCGCGCACGGGACCGGTGGGAGCCTCTTCGCTCTCGTCGGTCCCGCGTTCGTTTCCGGCCGGGCCCGCTTCAGCCGTGGAGGGTCGGGCTGTCCACGTCCAGTTCGCGCTCGAAGAAGACGAGCAGCTTGCCGCTGCCGCGCTCAATGATCTCCAGGCACTCCAGCGCGCCGCTGTCCGAGTCCACCTCCGCGCTGATGCGCTCCGGTTCGAGGACGCGGTGGGTGATGGCGTCGTCGTCGTGGCCCACGATGATCTGCACCGCGCCGGTGTCGCTGCCCTTCAGCTCCAGGGAGATCTCCACCAGCGGCAGGCTCCGGGCGATGTCCTGGTCACCGGTCTGCTCGCTGAGGGACTCCAGGGTGACGCGTTGGGTGCGGGTGCTGGGCTGGGCGCGGACGATGGACTCCACGCGCACGCGCTCGTTGCGCACCCGCCGGCTGATGTCGGCGAGGTAGCTCGCCCACTGGTCCCTGGGAATTTCCTTGCTGGTGTGTGCCATGAAGCCGCCTCCGCGCGCTGTCGTGTGCCTCAACCGTAAGGCCTGTGACGCGCGGATGAAGGACGGGCCCGACTGACCGTCGCGTCGGGGGCCCCCCGGACCGGGCCCCGCCGTGTCGGCTGCCCCCGACGGTGGGGAGGGGCGCTCAGTCGCGCAGGGCGTGCACGGCGTCGTCCTTGAGCACCAGGCGCACGGTGGCGGCGCGGCCGTGCCCGAAGTGCTCGTAGGCGGCCGCCTCCAGCACGGGGGCCAGCGCGGTGCGCAGGCCGCGCGCGCCCGTCTCGCGCTTGATGGCGCGGGCGACGATCCAATCGCGCACCTCCGGCGTCACGGTGAGCTGGAGGCCCTCGTGCTCGAACTCGCGCTCCCAGGTGCGCAGCACGTTGTTCTGGAGGATGTCGCCCAGGGTGGCCGCGTCCAGCGGGGCGAAGGACACCAGCCGGTTGAAGCGACCGATGAGCTCCGGGATGAAGCCGTAGCGGGAGAACGCGGTGGTGTTCTCCAGGTGCTCCTCGGTGATGCGCGTGGCGATGGACTCCGCGTCGCGGGTGCCGCCCTTGCCGGGGTCCCGCCCGAAGCCCACGCGCTCCACGTGGGTCATGTTCAGGGCGGTGCCCTGGAAACCGCTGAACGCGCCGCAGGCGATGAAGGTGAGGCAGGACAGGTCCAGCGTCTCCGCGCGGATGCGGCTGGTGAAGCCGAAGTCCGGGGGGAAGGTGGAACTGGACGCGGAGAGCAGGTGCAGCAGGCTGCGCTGGACGCCGAAGCCGCTGACGTCCTTGGTGGTCTGTTGACCAGAGAAGCGGCTGTCGGAGCGGCTGGTGGCCAGCTTGTCGAACTCGTCCATGCAGATGACGCCGCAGGCGGCCCACTCCGCGTCGCGGTCCGCGGCCTCGTAGAGGCGGGACAGCAGGCTGCTCACGTCATCGCCGATGTAGCCCGTCTCGGAGAACTGGGTGGCGTCCGCGAGCACGGTGGGCACGCCGAGGATTTCGCGGAACATCAGCTCCACGAGGAACGTCTTGCCGGAGCCGGTGGGGCCCAGGAAGAGGGCGTTCTCGCGGGTGCCGGGCTCCGGCTCCAGGCCCTCCAGGTACAGGCGGCGGATGCGGCGCAGGTGGCGGTAGGCGATGACGGCGGCGGCGCGGCGGGCCTCGGGCTGGCCCCGGTAGCCCAGGTCCCCCAGGCGCGCGTCGATGTCCTGGGGCGACAGCACCTCCAGGGCGGCCACGCGCTCCTGGACGGGCGGGCCTTCGGGGAAGGGGGTGGGTTCGGCGCCGGGGCGGGGGGGCATCTTCGGTGGACTCCAGGACAGGGCGGCGTGCGACGGACGCCCCATCATCCCGGGAGGGCCCGGGGGCCACAAGCCACCCGGGCAGGGCGCGATGCGCGTCCCGCCGCTACCGGATGTCGAGGATGCGGCCCTGGCCGTCGATGAGGTAGGTCGCGCCCGCGTCCATCACGACGATGTCGGGATGCAGACCGCAGCGATCCAGGTTGGCTGCGAAGCTGACGAGGTACAGGTCGTCGCTGACCTTGTTGATGCGGACGTCCATGACGTCGCGGCGGTTGAAGCAGCGCACGAGCGGTTCGTAGTCGCCGGAGGATTTCACTCCGGGGGGCATGAAGTCAGCGAGCGCGACCTGGAGCGCCGCCAGGGTGGGACCATCCAGGGTGGTGGTGGCAACGAATGTCTTGGGGTCGGGGTCCCGGATGCGCTCCCCGACCTCCTTGGGAATTCGCTCTGGACGCTCGTACTTGTAATAACCAAAGTAGCTGCACCCCTGCACCAGTCCGCAGAACGCAATCCCGACGAGGGCCGCAGCCAGTCTCCGCATGCGCCTGAGTTCGGTCATGGCGTCCAGTCCTGTCCTGCATGGAGTTCGATGTTGCCCTCGTCGTCGAGAACCGCGCCGATGGGGACCCAGGCTCCTTCGCGGAGCGCACTCACGACGCGTGCGGCATAGTTGTATTGGTAGGCGCGGCACTGGCCCGCCTTCTCCCGGTAGAAGAGCAGCAGCTCCCGGTCGAGCACCTTGCCGGTTCGTGAATCAGCGATCCGGGTGGGAAACCACCGGCGCTTTTCGCCCAGGTCCTTCTGGGAGAAGCGCCGATTGTGGGGATGGCTGTGACCCCTCCCCAGGATGATGGCGTCCAGGTGCTGGGGATCATCCAGGTCGGTGGGAACCAGGCATGACTTTGTCTGACCCTTGTAGCTGCCCTGAATGTCAGACAGATGGCTGAGGTAGAACGCGTCCTCCGCGCTCGAGAAGTAGATCAACGCGCAGTACTCAATCCCGTACTCACCTGACGACGCACCCGGTTGCCGGGTGATGAGTTCACAGGCGTTCCCAGCGAGCTCCGCCGTGGATTTGAAGGGGCCCGCAAGAGGTCCGGTCACCTGGATGCGTCCATCCGGCAGCACACGCACCCGGACATCGGGGTTCGGCGTGGAGCAGCCCACCATCACGGCGAGCAATCCCAACCACACCAGGCGGCAGCTTCGCTGAATCCCCATGGTCGATGTCTTGGCTGGAAAGCTCGCTCCCGGGGATTGTTCACTATCATGTCAATTCATGCAATTCAAGGAAGTGTAATTAAAGCCGACAGACTTGAAATAGGGTAGAGAAGGACCCGCCACGGGGCAAGCAGGCATTCACCGGGTGCGGATACTACCTCCAGGGTCGTGCGCTTCCAACAGGATGTAGCGGATGCCCTGTCGCTGCCGATCCGCCTGGAGGGCCTGCGGCCCTCCGTCCGCCGGTCCGCACTCGCGGGCTCCCAGAGGTCGGCCCGTGAACACCGGTGCCCCGGGCCGCCAAGGGATGCTCCCCGGACCCGCGCGTGCGCATTAACAGGGGCACCCATGGCTCAATCGACTGAATCACGTTCCCTTGCGCCGCGGCTGGGTGCCTGGGTGGAGGATGGACCCGCGGTGCGCTGGCGCGTCTGGGCTCCCGGCCACAAGCAGGTGGAGGCGGTGCTGTACGACGCGGAGGACCGCGTCCTGCGCACGCTGCCGCTCACCCCGGAAGCGGAGGGTTGCTTCGGCGGCGCGCTGCCCGGACAGGGCGCCGGCCTGCGCTACAAGCTCCGCCTGGATGGCGGCGACCCGTTCCCCGACCCGTGGTCGCGCTCCCAGCCTGCGGGGGTGCACGGCCCGTCCGAGGTCGTCGTCGCCGACCATGGGTGGACGGACCTGCACTGGAAGGGGCCGGATCCGAAGTCGCTGGTCATCTACGAGGTGCACGTGGGCACCGCCACGCCGGAGGGCACCTTCGAGGCGTTCATCCCCAAGCTCGGGCACCTGCGGGAGCTGGGCGTGAACACGCTGGAGCTGCTGCCCGTGGCCAGCTTCCCCGGCGCCCGCAACTGGGGCTACGACGGCGTGGACCTCTTCGCGCCCCAGGCCACCTACGGCGGGCCGAAGGGGCTGCGAAGGCTCATCGACGCGGCGCACGCGCACGGCATCGCGGTGCTCATCGACGCCGTCTACAACCACTTCGGGCCGGACGGGAACTACCTGGGCGCGTACTCGCCCCACTACTTCACGAAGAAGCACCACACGCCCTGGGGCGACGCGGTGAACTACGACAGCGAGGGCAGCCCCTTCGTGCGCTCGCTCGTGCTGTCCAACGTGGAGATGTGGATCCGCGACTACCACGCGGACGGCCTGCGCCTGGACGCCGCGCACGCGCTGGTGGATGACGGCCAGCCGCACCTGCTCGCCGAAATCGTCGAGCGCGCCCACGCCGCTGGCAACGGCCGCCGCGTCGTCGTCTTCGCGGAGGACGAGCGCAACGAGCGCAAGCTCGTCACACCCGTGAAGGACGGCGGCTACGGCCTGGACGGCGTCTGGGCGGATGACCTGCACCACCAGCTGCGCCGCGCCTTCGCGGGCGACCACGAGGGCTACTACCAGGACTACACCGGCAGCGCGGAGGACATCGCCACCACGCTGCGCCAGGGCTGGTTCTACCAGGGCCAGAAGTCCCAGAACCTGGGCCACGCGCGCGGCACGTCGTCAGAAGGGTTGGCGCCGTGGCACTTCGTCCACTGCATCCAGAACCATGACCAGGTGGGCAACCGGCCCTTCGGCAACCGCCTGTCGGAGGACGTGTCCCCGGCCGCCTACCGCGCCATGAGCACGCTGCTGCTCCTGTCGCCGTTCACCCCGCTGCTCTTCATGGGCCAGGAGTGGAACGCGAGCACGCCGTTCCTCTACTTCACCGACCACAACGCGGAGCTGGGCAAGCTCGTCACGGAAGGCCGCCGCAAGGAGTTCTCCGGCTTCTCGCGCTTCAAGGGTGAACAGGTGCCGGACCCCCAGGACCGCGACACCTTCACCCGCTCCACGCTGGACTGGAGCGAGCCGGAGAACCCCAGGCACGCGGGTGTACACGCGCTCTACAAGGAACTGCTGCGCCTGCGCGCCACGGAGCCCGTGCTGTCCAACCGCCAGGGCACCGGCGCCCACGACGCCCGCGCCCTGGGGCCGGACGCCTTCGTGCTGGAGCGCCGCGCGGAGGGCGACACGCTGCTCGTCATCGTGAACCTCCGGGGCTCGCTGGTGCACGCGCTGCCGCCGCAAGCGAGCGCGGGCATCGTGCTGTGGAGCGAGTCGCCGCGCTTCGGTGGCGCCGTGGAGGCATCACCGCTGACGGGCAACGTCGTGCGCCTGGAGGGCCCCTCGGCCGCGGTGGTGAGGCTGCGCGAGTAGCAGACCCGGACCCGGCGTCACACGCTCGCACGCAACGCGAGACCTGAATCCACGCACGGCCCGTCACCCCGGAAGAGGGGCAGACGGGCCGTGGTGTTTCAGGGGCTGAAACATCCCTGTCTGGGAATGGACCGGGCGGAGGGCCGGTAGTGGGGCTCGCCACACCGCGCAGGACGCATCGCGCGCCGTCCGGGAGTCCCTTGGAGTCTGCCTGCTCCCGGCAGGGCGGACGGCACCGACGCCAGCAGGTCCACGTGCCGCGAGCGCTCGCGCGACGTCACCGGTCCGGCCGCTTCCGCCGGGCCCTGAAGACGTGCGTCCCTTCGCGGCCCAGTCGTGAGGAAGCACCTTGTCCCAAACGCATGGGTTGAAGGCATCCCGGGGGGGATGGAAGCGTCATGTCGCGAGCACGGGCGCGCTCGCGTTGCTCGTGTCCGCGGGTCCCGCGCTCGCCGCGTCGGGCTTCACCGCCGTCACCGCCAGCGGCGATGACGGCAACCGGCCGTCCGCCACCGTCGACGGCAACCTCGCCACGCGCTGGTCCAGCCTGGGGGTGGGGCAGTGGCTCCGGGGAGACCTGGGCGCCGTGAAGTCGCTGTCCGCCGTGGACATCGCCTGGCACGAAGGAAACAGGCGCGTGAACACGTTCGTCCTCGCCACGTCCACCGACGGCGCCACCTGGACGACGGCCGTCTCCACGAAGTCGTCCGGCACCACCGCGAACTTCGAGCGCTACACCTTCGCCACGCGCACCGCCCGCTATGTGCGCGTGACGGTCAACGGCAACTCGCTCAACGCCTGGGCCAGCATCGCCGAGTGGGCCGCCATCACCGGCGACCTGCCCGCGCCCGTGGGCCGGGACCGCTTCGGCGTCACCATGCTCTACCCGTCGAAGGCGGGCGGGGAGGCGTGGACGCTGGCGGACAACGCCACGTCGGACCGGCGGTTCAACCCGCAGGACACCCTCACCCGCAACAGCGACGGCTCCTGGAAGGTGAGGGACTCGCAGGTGCGGCTGAGCGTCTTCACGTCCACCGGCTACGACGACAACAAGATCCCCACCTACGACCGGGACGTGCTCGCGAGCCGGGGCTACATGCAGGCCGCGAACGACTGGAAGAACGTGGAGATGACCGGCTTCGTGAAGCTCAACAGCGCGTCCGTCGCATCCGACAACTTCGACTGGTACGCCCGGGGCGGCAAGCACAACAACGACCACTCCGGCTGTGAGGGCAGCAGCTACAAGGCCGGCCTCCACTACGACGGCCGCGCGCGCTGGCAGAAGGAGACCTGGCATGTCTCCTACGAGCAGACGCCCTACAAGGCCGCCACCTCCGCGCTCAAGGGCCGCTGGGTGGGCTTCAAGTCGGTGATGCGCAACGTCACCGTCAGCGGCAGGACGGCCGTGAAGCTGGAGATGTACGTCAACGAGAACGCGGACAGGGTGACGTGGAAGAAGGTCTATGACCACACCGACGCGGGCGCGTGGGGCGGCGACGCGCAGCACTGCGGCGGCGCCACCGGGCCCATGCCCATCACCTGGGGCGGCCCCATCGCGGTGTTCCGCTGGGACAACGCGAACGACGTGGACTTCAAGTGGCTGAGTGTCCGTGAAATCCAGCCATAAGTGGTGAGGCAGACCCCTCGGGAAACCCGGACTCCGCGCGGCCTGACGCAAGACGGCAGGCCGCGCGCCCGGCGACCGGGGGGCCGGGTGGGGCTTTCCATCGACAGGGGGCGCCGGGGTGGGCAGCATGGCGCCGCCATGAACGTCGACCAAGCCCTCGCCTCGTCCGAGCGCATCTGGGAGCAGGAAATCCTGCCCGCGCTGGAGCGCTACATCCGCATCCCCAACAAGTCGCCCGCCTTCGACCCGGACTGGGTGAAGTCCGGGCACATGGAGCAGGCCGTCCAGCTCATCTCCGACTGGTGCCGCGCGCAGGCCGCGCACCTGCCGGGGCTGACGGTGGAGGTGGTGCGGCTGAAGACGCCGGACGGCAAGGAGCGCACCCCCGTCATCTACATGGAAGTCCCCGGCACGCGCGGCGAGGACACCGTCCTGCTGTACGGGCACCTGGACAAGCAGCCGGAGATGACCGGCTGGCGCGAGGGCCTGACGCCGTGGACCCCCGTGCGCGAGGGCGACAAGCTCTACGGGCGCGGTGGCGCGGACGACGGCTATTCGGCGTTCGCGTCGCTGTCCGCGCTGCGGCTGCTCAAGGAGCAGGGCGTGCCGCACGCGCGCTGCGCGGTCCTCATCGAGGCGTGCGAGGAGTCCGGCAGCTACGACCTGCCCGCGTACATCGAAGCGCTGGCGCCGCGCATCGGCAAGCCGTCGCTGGTGGTGTGCCTGGACTCGGGCTGCGCGAACTATGATCAGCTCTGGATGACCACCAGCCTGCGCGGCATGGTCGCCGGCAACCTGCGCGTGGACATCCTCACGGAGGGCGTGCACTCCGGTGACGCGACGGGCGTGGTGGCGTCGTCCATGCGCATCCTGCGGCAGCTGCTGTCGCGCGTGGAGGACGAGCAGACGGGCCACATCAAGGTGGACGCGCTGCACACGCAGATTCCAGAGGGCCGGCGCGAACAGGCGAAGGCGGCGGCCCAGACGCTGGGCGACGAGCTGTACACCAAGTTCCCCTGGGTGGAGGGCTCCGGCCCGGTGACGAAGGACGGCGAGGAGCTGGTGCTCAACCGCACCTGGCGTCCGGCGCTGGCGCTGACGGGCGTGGAGGGCATGCCGGCGCTCGCCAGCGCGGGCAACGTGCTGCGCCCCTTCACCACGCTGAAGCTGTCCATGCGGATTCCGCCGCGCGTGGACCCCAAGGTCGCGGCGAAGGCGCTGAAGGACGTGCTGGAGAAGGATCCGCCGTACGGCGCGAAGGTGACGTTCGACGGGGACAAGGCGAGCGTGGGCTGGGACGCGCCGCCCCTGGCCGGCTGGCTGTCGCGCGCGGTGGAGTCCGCGTCCAAGTCCTGCTTCGGCAAGCCCGCCATGGCGATGGGCGAGGGCGGCACCATCCCCTTCATGGGCATGCTGGGCGAGCGCTTCCCGGAGGCGCAGTTCCTCATCACCGGCCTGCTGGGGCCGGGCAGCAACGCGCACGGGCCCAACGAGTTCCTGCACATCCCCACCGGCAAGAAGCTCACCGCCGGCGTGGCCAGCGTCATCGCGGAGCACTTCAAGCGGTAGCGCGCTTCCGGGACGGGGCCTGCGCGGGCCCCGTCTTCCGGAAGGAACCGACGTCCAAGGAAGGCCTCATGCCGAGCACGCCCCGCAGGGCCCCCCAGGTCCGAGCGCAGCCCCTCATCGCGGTCCGCGACGTCGCCGCGAGCAGCCGCTGGTACCAGGCGCTCCTCGGCTGCGAGGGCACCCACGGCGGCGACGAGTACGACATGCTCGTCAGCAACGGCGACCCCGTGCTGCAACTGCATGCCTGGGACCTGGAGGAGCACCCGAACCTGATGGGGCCGGACTCGGCGCCGCACGGGCACGGGGTCCTCCTCTGGTTCGAGACCACGGACTTCGAGGCGTCGGTCCAGGCGGCGCAGGGATTGAAGCTGGCGTGGGTGGAAGCGCCCCACGAGAACCGCAACTCGCGCCGCTGGGAGTTCTGGGTCCGGGACCCGGACGGCTACGTCGTCATCGTGGCGGCGGAGTCACGCCGGAAGGCCTGAGCGCGGGCATCGCCGGCGCGCGGAGCCTCAACGCCCGGTCTTGATGCCCAGCGACGACGAGGACGGCGGCTTCTTGGGCGTGTTCGGCGTCCGCGCCGTCCGGCGCTGCATCGCCACCGCCACCGTGGGCGCGTCCGCCGCGGACACCTGCCGCGTCACCGGCTCATACCCGTTGAGCGCGAGCGTCACCGCCACCGACGGCTCTCCGGGCACCAGCGGCAGGGCCACGGGCGTGGTGCCGCGCTCCTCGCCCGCCACCTGCACCGTGGCGCCCGGCGGCTCGCTCGTCACCAGCAGGCGCACCGGCTGGGGCGGGAGGTCCTCCGGAGGGGTGGGACGCGCGGGAGTCTCCGGCGTGCGCCCCTGGGGTGCCTCCGGCGTCTGGGTGACCGTCGCGACGGGCGCCTGGGGGACGGCCGTCTCCGCGCCGCGCAGCCACACCACCGCCGCGCCGCTCAACACCAACGCCACGCCGCCCGCCACGTACGGCAGCCACGCGCGCCGCTTCTGGACGACCGGGGCCAGGGCCGCGGTGCCGCGCGTGGCCTCCGGCCCCACGCGCGTGGGCGGACGGGACGGAGGCCCCACCAGCTTCGACGCGCGCGACGACGCGAGCCCCCGCGCGCCCGACGTGGGCATGCCATTGCGCGAGGAGTTGGACTGCGAATCCAGGTCCGCGTCCTCGGCCAGCTGGTCCAGCTTGGACGGGTCGGACTCCGCGGCGATGCGCTCCGCGTACAGGTCCCGCAGGTACGCGGCCAGGTGCGCGCTGCTGGAGGGCAGCCGCAGGTTGAGCGCGTAGTCCTCCAGCGCCAGCCGGAACGCGGCGCAGTCCGGGTAGCGGCCCTGCGGCGTGGGCGCGAGCGCCTTGAGCAGCACCTCATCCAGGCCGGGCGGCAGCTTCGGGTTGAGCTGCGACGGCGGCGGAATCTGGCAGTCGCGCACCAGCCGCAGCGTCATCAGGTCCGTGTCGCCCTTGAAGAGGCGCTTGCCGGTGAGCAGCTCCCACATCACCACGCCCAGCGCGAACTGGTCGCTGCGGCCGTCCACCGGCTGGCCGTTGGCCTGCTCCGGGGACATGTACGGGTACTTGCCCTTGAGCACGCCCGTCGCCGTCTGCTGCCCGCTGGTGGCCGCCTTCGCCACGCCGAAGTCGATGACCTTCACGCCGCCGTCGAAGCCGACGAGCACGTTCTGCGGAGACACGTCCCGGTGCACCAACTGGAGCGGCTGGCCCTGACCGTCGCGCGCGCCGTGCGCGTACGACAGGCCCGCCGCCGCGTCCGCGATGATGCGCACCACCAGCCCCACCGGCAGCGGCTTGTCCTGCTTGCGCGAGAAGCGGTCCAGCCGCCGCACGTCCTCGCCCTGCACGTACTCCATCGCCAGGCAGTGACGGCCTTCAATCTCCGTCAGGTCCAGGATGGTGATGAGGTTCGGGTGCGACAGGCGCGCGACGAGCCGCGCCTCCTCCAGGAACATGTCCAGGAACTCTTCGTCCTCGGCGAGGTGCGGGAGGATGAGCTTGAGCACGACCAACCGCTCGAAGCCCGTCCCGTGCTCCTGCGCCAGGAACACCTGTCCCATGCCGCCCGAGGCGATTTTTTTCAGCAGCTCATATTTCCCGAACGCGACCGCCATGAGGTGAGCAGAGGATATCGCTCTTTCTCACCGGGCAGGAAACAGCCGATTTCCAAAAAGACAGGGAGCCTGTGCGGCGGGGAGGGGCTCGCCTCCCTACCCGTGGAGGTGGCAGGCAGGCGGCAGGCGCCGGAGGCCCGGTGCCTCAGGCCTTCATCTTGTAGCCGGAGCGCAGCACGCCGTACGTGACGCCGGTGGCGACCGCGGCGGTGGCCGCGAGGATGGCGCCTCCCACGAACGGCGAGAACGGGCTGCTGCCCAGCATCCCGTAGCGCAGGCCCTCCACCATGTAGACCATGGGGTTGAAGAGGCTGACCTGGCTCCAGGGCGAGGGCAGCTCGCGCACGGAGTAGAAGACGCCGCCCAGGAACGTGAGCGGAAGCATCACGAACGTGGGGAAGAAGTTGATCTGTTCAAACTTCTCCGCCCACACGGCGGCGAGCATGCCCAGCACGCTGAACACGTAGCTGGACAGCAACAGGAAGTAGAGCGTCGCCAGCGGGTGCTCCAGGCTGAAGCCGGAGAACACGGAGGCGACGACCCACGTGAGCAGGCCCACCACGAGGCCGCGAATCATCGCCCCGCCGACGAAGCCCACCATCAGCTCGCCGGGCCCCAGGGGGGCGACGAGCAGGTCCACCACGGTGCCCTGGATCTTGGTGATGAACAGCGAGGAGCTGCTGTTGAGGAACGCGTTGTTCGCGATGCCGAGGAACACCAGCCCGGGCACGATGAAGTGCAGGTACGGGTGGCCCTCCACCTCGTGCACGCGGCCGGAGATCGAATAGCCAAAGACGATGAAGTACAGCGTGGTGCTGATGAGGGGCGACAGGACGGTCTGGCCCGGCACGCGCATGAAGCGCCGGACCTCCTTCGCGAACAGCGTCTGCATCCCGAGGACGTTCATGGGGTGTGGGGCGGGTCTTCCAGAAAGGGCGGGGGTGTCAGGCGGCCTGCATGGGGCGGCCGCGGAGGATTTCGATGAGCACGTCTTCCAGGCGGGGGCGGCGCGTCTCCACCTCGGAGATGGGCAGTCCGTCGGCGTAGAGCGAGCGGAGCAGCTCCCCAGACGGGGCGCAGTTCTCGCGCTCCACGTAGGTGAGCGTACGGCCGTCCGGGGACAGGCTCGCGGAGAAGCGCTGGCCGGCGGGGGGCAGGGCAGGCAGCTTCTCGGAGAAGGTGACGACCAACCGCTTCTCCCCGAAGCGGCGCAGGATGGTGTCCTTGTCCTCCACCATGAGCAGGCGGCCCTCGTTGATGATGCCCACGCGGTCCGCCAGCTCCTCCGCCTCTTCCAGGTAATGGGTGGTGAGGACGATGGTGGTGCCCTCGCTGGCGATCTTGCGGACGTACGTCCACAGGTCGCGGCGCAGCTCCACGTCCACGCCCGCGGTGGGCTCATCCAGGAACACGAGCCGGGGCCGGTGCACCAGGGCCTTGGCGATGAGCAGCCGGCGCTTCATGCCGCCGGACAGGGCGCGCGTGAGCGAGTCCTTCTTGGACTGGAGGTTCAGGGCGGTGAGGACCTCGTCCACGCGCGCGTCGTCGCGCTTCTGGCCGTAGAAGCCCTGCTGGATGCGCAGCGACTCCGCGACGGAGAAGAACGGGTCGAAGTTGATCTCCTGCGGGACCAGGCCCACCTGGTAGCGGGGCCCCACGGGGTCCTGGTCCAGGTCCTTGCCGAAGACGCGCATGGTGCCGGCGGACTTCTTCACCAGGCCGCACACGCTGCCGATGAGGGTCGTCTTGCCGGCGCCGTTGGGGCCCAGGAGGGCGAAGATCTCCCCGGGCCGGATGCTGAGGTCCACGGCGTGCAGGGCGGTGAAGTTTCCGTAGCGTTTGGAGAGGCCCTGCAGCTCCAGGGCGGGCGTCGTCGGCACGGGCTCGGACATGGCGGGCTTCCTCTAACACCTTCACGCCGGGTTCGCTGCCCAAGCGGCCGGCCGTCCCGGGGCCCCGTCCGCGTGACGCAGCCCGTCCAGCGGGACACGGGGAGTGCGTTCACGCCTTGAGCCGGATGGGGCTCCCTGCTATCCGCTCAGGCCCGCTCACGCTTCGGCATGACACCCAGGAGGCCGCCATGGCCCAGAATTTCATCTTCACGATGCAGGACCTGCGCAAGGTCAAGAACAGCAAGGAGATCCTCAAGGGGATCTACCTGTCGTTCTTCCCTGGCGCCAAGATTGGCGTGATTGGCCCCAACGGCTCCGGCAAGTCCACGCTCCTGCGCATCATGGCGGGGGTGGACAAGGAGTTCTTCGGCGTGGCGCAGCCGGACCCCACGGTGAAGGTGGGCTACCTGGAGCAGGAGCCGCAGCTCAACACCTCCCTGGACGTGAAGGGGAACGTGGAGCTGGGCCTGAAGGAGATCCGCCAGGCGCTGGACCGCTTCAATGAGGTGAGCGCGAAGTTCGCGGAGCCCATGAGCGACGCGGAGATGGAGAAGCTGCTCGCCGAGCAGGGGAGGCTCCAGGACGCCATCGACGCGTCGAACGGCTGGGAGCTGGACCGCACGCTGGAGATGGCGATGGACGCCCTGCGCCTGCCCCCGGGCGACGCGGACGTGACGAAGCTGTCCGGCGGTGAGAAGCGCCGCGTGGCGCTCTGCCGCATCCTCCTGGAGAAGCCGGACCTGCTGCTGCTGGACGAGCCCACCAACCACCTGGACGCGGAGAGCGTCGCGTGGCTGGAGCAGGCGCTGAAGGCATACACGGGGACCATCGTGTGCATCACGCACGACCGGTACTTCCTGGACAACGTGGCGGAGTGGATTCTGGAGCTGGACCGGGGCGAGGGCGTGCCCTGGAAGGGCAACTACTCCAGTTGGCTGGACCAGAAGCAGAAGCGGCTGGAGCTGGAGGAGAAGTCGGAGAGCCACCGTCAGAAGACGCTCAAGCGCGAGCTGGAGTGGGTGCGGGCGTCTCCGAAGGCGCGTCAGGCGAAGAGCAAGGCGCGCATCGCCGCGTACGAGGAGCTGTTCAACCAGTCGCAGCAGAAGCGGGACGTGACGGGCGAAGTGATGATCCCGCCGGGTCCGCCGCTGGGCGGGCTGGTGGTGGAGGCGAAGGGGCTGCGCAAGGCATACGGCGAGCGGCTGCTCATCGACGAGCTGAACTTCAAGCTGCCGCCCGGCGGCATCGTGGGAGTGATCGGGCCCAACGGCGCGGGCAAGACGACGCTGTTCCGGATGATGACGGGCGTGGAGAAGCCGGATGCGGGCGAGCTGAAGATTGGCGAGACGGTGGTGATGGCCTACGTGGACCAGAGCCGCGACGCGCTGAACGGCGAGCAGTCGGTGTTCCAGGAGGTGAGCGGCGGGTTGGACCTCATCGACCTGGGCAAGGCGGGCACGGTGCCCAGCCGCGCGTACCTGGCGGGCTTCGCGTTCAAGGGGACGGATCAGCAGAAGCGGGTGAAGGACCTGTCCGGCGGCGAGCGCAACCGGCTGCACCTGGCGAAGATGCTCAAGAGCGGCGGCAACCTGCTGCTGCTCGACGAGCCGACGAACGACCTGGACGTGGAGACGCTGCGGAGCCTGGAGGACGCGCTGCTCAGCTTCGCGGGCTGCGCGGTGGTCATCAGCCACGACCGCTGGTTCCTGGACCGCATCGCCACGCACATCCTCGCGTTCGAGGGCGACAGCAAGGCGTTCTTCTTCGAGGGCAACTTCGAGGACTACGAAGCGGACAAGAAGAAGCGCCTGGGCCCGGACGCGCTGGAGCCGCACCGCATCCGCTACCGGCCGCTGCAGAAGAACTGAGACGGTGGTTCAGGCTCCGCCCTGGTTTGACTGGGGCGGAGTCGTAGGGCGGAGGAGGGTGCACGCGTGATCGAGAAGGTGCAGTTCCGCAACTTCAAGGCGTACCGCTCGCTCGACCTGGAGCTGGAACCGTTCACCGTGCTGGTCGGGCCCAATGCGTCGGGGAAGACGACTGTGTTGGAGGGGCTGCGGATGCTGGCCACTCATGTTGCGCCAGCTCTTATTGGACGGATGACTGCCTCCTGGATCCCAGCAGAACTCCGCTCGTTCGGATCAACTCAGCCTGGTGCACTGAAGTTTTTTGGCATCTGGGGAGGTATACGCGGAGAAGTTCATCTGCGTGGCTCGTTGATACAGGGCGAGCGTCACACTCCTGAGCAGTATGTTCCTGTTCGCGGCAAATGGGGCGGAGAGGATTTATCAGTTACGGATGGCTCGGTGCTGTCGAGTCGAGGCTACTCGACGAACGAGATCAACCGCTACGACGCGCTAGGAGCGTTGCTCAAGGCAACCGCCATCTTGCGCTTCGAGCCGCGAAAACTGGCTGAAGCATCGTACAGCGAAATTCCCGTGCCCGAAGTCGTAAGTGATGGAGCAGGGCTCGCCTCCACGCTGGCCTACCTCAAGCTGAGCCATGATGAGCTTTTCGCGGAAATCGAGCTGGCGCTGAAGCGGATTGTCCCATCTGTTCGAAGGATTCGCATTGAGCGCGCTGCGGTCGCGCAGAACAGTCTGCGCACCATTGCGCTTGATGAGCAGAAGACTCAAGTGTCTGAGAGACGCACCCTCTGGGGTAATCGTATCGTCCTGGACATGCAGGGGGCGAAAGAGGTTCCAGCGGACTCGGCGGGCGAGGGGACTTTGATGGTTCTCGGGCTTCTGACGGTGCTGATGGGGCCTCCAAAGCCGCGACTGGTGTTGATTGATGACATTGAATTGTCGCTCCACCCTACCGCTCAGGGGAAGCTCATCGAAGTTCTCCGTACCATTCAGAAGAACGACCCAGAGTTGCAGATCGTGGCGACCAGTCACTCCCCTTTCATCTTGAACTACCTGAAGCCAGAGGAAGTTCGGATGACCTTCCTGGCGGAGAACGGGTTCGCGCGCTGCGAAAAGCTGACTGCGCACCCCGACTTCGAGAAGTGGAAGGGCTTGATGAGCCCGGGGGAGTTCTGGAGCACGGTGGGCGAAAGCTGGATGGAAAAGGTACCTGCGTCCCCTCCGCATGAGTGAGCCCGCGTACGAACTTGGTGTGGTCTGTGAGGCCCGTTCAGACCGTGATACCGCCTGCGCGCTCGCCGACCGCGTATTGGTCGAAGCCATCGATTGGCTTGACGACGCGATGCTGGACACGCAGCGCAGGTGGCGGGGGCTGACGCCTGCGGAGCCATTCCTTCGATGGGCCTCCGTGAAAGCCGAGGCCACGCGTGTCGGGCTCCGGGGCCTTTTTGGCTATTTCGGCAACAAGCCCGGTGAACCCGATGCCCTGATGGCCCGGCGTGCGCTCCTGCTTTTCGTGGATGCAGAGCCGAAGCCGCAGGCCGTGATGCTGATTCGTGACAGTGATGCGGATGCGGAGCGACGCAACGGTCTGGAGCAGGCCCGCGATGACAAGCCCTGGCCGTTCGAGGTCGTCATCGGTGTGGCGGAGCCCAAGCGGGAGTGCTGGGTGCTCGCTGGGTTCGATGCAAAGGAATCCGAAGAGGACGTGCTCCGTCAGGAAGAGCAGCGCCTCTCGTTCCATCCTGTTCGCGATGCCCACCGACTGACGGCCCAAGAGCACGGCGCGAAGAAAGATGCCAAGAAAGTGCTGGATGCACTGACCTCTGGCCGTCTGGAACGCGAGGAAGAGTGTCTGCGCTCCACTTCCCTGGACGTGCTTCGAACCCGGGGTAAAAAAGTGGGCCTGGCCGAATTCCTGGACGAAGTCCGGGAACGACTGGTCCCTGTTGTTCGCGGTGGATAGCTGAGCCTTGCTCCTGGCTCGCGCACCATCACCCACTGCGTGAGCCCCACCGCTTCTTGAACGTCTCCCGGTGCGCGGCCCACCAGTCGCGCCACTCCTTCACCGCCGCCTCCCGTTCGGCCCGCGGACCCGCAGGCTGGAAGTGGAGTCAGGTGGAGGTCGCGTCCCTCAGGCACATCTCCGCCAGGAAGCGCGTGCGCACGTCCTCGCTCTCCAGCAGGTCGATGAGCTCTGGGATGGTGTGACGCCCCATCTGTTCCCGGGCCCGGGCAAATTCGTCGGAATCCTCCGCCATGGGCCCCCTGTTTCCCCGGTACGCCCCGGGGCGAGCCCCGCTGGTGGACAGTGTTTCCCGCCGGGCTTCAAGGGCGGGGGCGGTGCCGCTATGGTCGTCCCCAGCGGGGGCCCCGCCCGCCAGGAGCCATGAACTTCGTCTTCATCTCCCCCCACTTCCCGAGCCACTACTTCCACTTCGCCGTCGCCCTGCGCGAGCGCGGCGTGACCGTGCTGGGCATCGGTGACACGCCCTACGAATCCCTGCGCCCGGAGCTGCGCGAGTCCCTCCGCGAATACTTCTTCGTCCCCAGCCTCACGGACTACGACGCGCTCGTCCGCGCCACCGGCTACCTCACCTGGCGCCACGGCCGCATGGACCGCATCGAGTCCCTCAACGAGTCCTGGCTCGAAGTCGAAGCCCGCCTGCGCGAGGACTTCCACGTCCCCGGCCTCCAGCCCGCGGACATCCTCAAGCTGCGCTCCAAGTCCGGCATGGCGGAGGTGTTCCACGCCTCCGGCGTCCCCCACCCAGACCTGCTGCGTGTGCGCGACGCGGATCAGGTGAAGGCCTTCGCCGCCCGCGTGGGCTATCCGCTGGTGCTCAAGCCCGACGTGGGCGTGGGCGCCGCGCACACGTTCAAGGTCACCACCGACGCGGAGGTGGACGCCGCGCTCGCGCACCCGCTGCCCACCTCCTATGTGGCCCAGCCCTTCGTGCGCGGCACCATCGTCACCTACGACGGCATCGTGGACCGCCACGGCGCCATCGTCTTCACGCTCAGCCACGAGTACAGCGACGGCGGCATGGAGACCGTCACCGAACGGCGCGACATCTCCTTCTGGAGCCTCCAGAACATCCCCCCCGCGCTCGACGTGCTGGGCCGTCAGGTGGTCGCCGCCTTCGGCCTGCGCGAGCGCTGGTTCCACCTGGAGTTCTTCCGTCTGCCGGATGGCCGCTTCGTCGTGCTGGAGGCCAACCTGCGCCCGCCCGGTGGCTTCATGACGGACATGATGAACTACACGTGCGACATCGACGTGTACCGGCTCTGGTCCCGCGTCGTGACGGGCGACCCGGTGGGCGACTTCCAGTACACGCCGCGCCACCACGTCTGCCACAGCGCGCGCCGGCACGGCCGCCGCTACCGCCACACCCACGCGCAGATCGTGGAGCGGATGGGGACCTCGCTCCTCGTCCACCGCGAACTGCCGCCCATCTACCACAGCCTCCTGGGCGAGGAGATGTACCTCACCCGCCACGCGGACAAGGAGTCCATGCAGGAGGCGGTGCGCTTCATCCAGGCGACGACGTGAGCGACGCCTTCAGCGCTCCGTCCAGGTGAGCACGTAGACCGTGCCGTCCGCGTCCTCGCGGAGCTTCGTCACGCGGGGCGCGTGCGCGCCGCCCACCTGGAGCACCGCCTCGAAGAGGGCCTCCACGTAGCCGGGCGCGTCGATGACGGAGTTGATGCGCAGCTCGTGGTGCGCGGGCCCCAGCTCGGTGACCGTCGCCTCCGTGTAGTTGTCCGTGCCGCGCAGCACCTCGGGCAGCCGCTGCACCACGCGCCGGGGACCCAGCAGGCGCATCACGCTCATCACCGCGCGCCCCAGCAGCGTGGCGCCGTAGCCCTCCACGTGCGCCCGCGCGAGCCGCCGGAACGCCTCTTCGCGGGGGACGCCCGGCTGGGTCTCCTCGATGATGATGTTCAGGCACCGCGCCCAGAGCGGCACCGGGTAGAGCGGCAGGAGCGGCCGGTCCAGGTCCACGCCCGCCTGGCGCAGCCGCTCCTTGAGGCGCGGGGACACCTGCCCGCGCAGGCCGTGCTGGAGCAGCCCCTCCACCACCTGCACGTAGACCTGCCGCTGCTCGGGCGGCACCGACCGGGGTGTGCGCGTCACGGACGCGGACTCAACCGAGCAGCCACTGCATGGCGCCGGGCAGCCTGCGCTGCCAGTCCTTCTCGTGGTGCTCGCCGCCGGGCTCCAGCACCAGGGACACCTCGTGGTCGCCGTAGCCCAGGCCCTTGAGGTGGTGGAAGAAGTCGCGCGTGCGCTGGCCGTAGTCCAGCGGCAGGCCGCCCGCGAAGATGGACTCCGTGGCGCCCGCGTCCAGGTAGATGCGCGTCCACCGCTGGCTGTGCGCGCGCCACGCGTCGAACAACCGGCTCTGGCTCCACATCACCGTGGGCGACAGCGCGCCGATGCGGCCGAACACCTGCGGGAACTTCCACCCCAGGTACAGCGAGATGAGCCCGCCCAGCGACGAGCCCATGGTGCCCGTCCACTCGCCGCCGGTGCGCGTGCGGTACGTCCGGTCGATGTAGGGCTTGAGCTCCTCCACGAGGAAGCGCCCGTAGGCCTCGCCGCGCGCGACGACGCCGTTGCGAGGCTCGTCCCACGGCGAGTACTCCTGGAAGCGGCCCGGCCCGGAGTCCACCGCGACGATGAGCCACGGCTCCATCCGGCCCGCGCTCACGCCCTCTTCGAGGACGCGGTTGGCGCACCACGTGTCGAAGACGGCGGACTCCGGATGCGCGAGGACGTTCTGCCCGTCGTGCATGTAGAGCACCGGGAAGCGGTGGTCCTTCCAGGCGTCGTAGTTGTCCGGCGTGTAGATGCGGACGGTGCGGTTGAACCCCTCCTGGGGAGAGGAGAAGTGGCGAAGGATGTGGACGTGGCCCATGAGCTGTTCTGGGGCCGCGATGCCGGCCCTCACGAAGATGTGCCTCGCAGCATAGCCGCACCGCCCGACGTCTTCGCGCACGGCTCGCGGCCCCCGTCCCTTGCCTGGACGCCACGTCCGCGGAAGGGATGGGACAGCGTTGAGGCCACCTTGTAGGGAAGGGTGGTCCCGCTCGTGCAGAGGGCCCGCCGCGTGCGTCTCCTCCTCTGCTGCGTGTGGCTGTTCCTGCTGGTGGTGCCCGGGGTGGCGCGCGCGGCGTCCTACGAGGTCGACCCGGAGGACACAGGCGAGCAGGCGTTGTTCGCGCTGCGGGAGGACGGGGCCATCACGGCGGAAACGCTCGCGGCGCTGACGGTGCTGCGGCGCTCGGGGGTGGACCCGGCCTACGCCTCGCGCGCGACCCTCTATGGACTGCCCGGGCTGACGTACGCGCGGGTGGACGGGCTGCTGGGGGAGGCGGCCTCAGGGGGACGGAGGACGGTGCTGTCCGTGGAGGAGCGCCGGAGGCTGGCGCCGTTCCTCATGCAGGCGGCGCCGGAGCGGGTGTCGGGGGACGCGCGGTTGCTGACGGCGTTCGCCGCGTCGGATCCGGTGCTCCCGCCCTGGGCGCTCCAGGTGCGCGTGGCGGGGCCGGAGGGCTGGAGGGTGGGCGTGCTCACGTCGCTGACGCGGCGGAGGCTGGGCGGGGTGCACCGGGACGCGCGCCTCCGGACGCTCGTGGCGGAGGCGCCCGGCGTGTCGGTGGTCGTGCCCAAGTTCCACGGGCAGTGGACGGGGATGCGGGGCTCGCTGCTGGTGGGGACGTACCGGCTGGGCTTCGGGCAGCGCCTCACGTTGGACACCACGGGCCTGCCCACGCCGGATGGCTTCCTGCCCGACGACGTCGTGCGCGCGCCCGGGGACGTAGAGCGGTGGTGCTTCCTGGGGGAGGGGGCGTGCACTCCCGAGGAGCGCGCCGCGGACGTGACGCCGGACTTCCAGTGGGAGGAGGGCTTCCGGGGCGTGGTGGGCACGGTGCGGGGCGCGGTGGGGGCGGACGCGGAGGTGTCCGTGACGGGCTTCGGCTCGTATCAGTCCCGCTCTCTCCTCTCGCATGCGCTGGTGGAGCGCGCCTCGTGTGAAGACGCGCGGGATGCGTGCAAGGCGCCCCCGGTGTGGCTCGGAGGCCCGGGGACGAGGGCGGGGCGCGTGGTGTCGAGGACGCTGCCCGGTGTGTTCCATGAATGGGCGGGCGGCGGCCACGCGACGCTCGCGTGGAGTCCCCGGGCCCAACTGGGGATGACGGCCTGGGGAGCGCGGCCGGTGTGGAGCGTGGAGGGTGCGGCGCTCGATTTCCGCTCCAGCGCGGGCTACCCGGCGGGTGGGGGCTTCGGCGCGGTGGGGGTGGACGGGGCGTGGGGCCACGGGCCGGTGGACCTGTTCATGGAGGCTGCGCGCAGCTTCGATGCCACGCCGGGTGGAGGAGGTGGGTTCGGCGTGCTCCAGCGCACGGTGGTGGCCGCTCCGTCGCAGGAATTGGAGGTATCGCTGCGCGCCTATGGACGCGGGTTCGCCAATCCCTACACGGGGGCGGTGTCGGGGCCGGATGAGCTGGAGGGCTCGCGGGCCCGGAACGAAGTGGGCGCGCGCGCGCGCTACCTGCACCGGCTGGAGGCGTGGCGGCTGCGCGGCGAGGTGGACGCCTGGACGCTGCCCGCTGATGGCGCGGTGGCGGGAAGTGCCGGCACGGTGAACCTGCGGGCCTCCGCGCGGGTGGACTGGCGGGCGCATGCGCTGCTCCAGCCCTCGCTGTGGGGCGAGTACCGGGACAAGGACGTCGGCGTGGCGGGGGATTGCTTCGACGGGACGGGGGAGGAGCCCTGCGCGGGTTCGCTGCTGCGCCTGACGGCCCGCGTGAAGGCGGAGCTTCACGACGCCGTGACGGTGGCCGCGCAGTACGCGCATGCACGGGTGGATGATCCGGTGAACAAGGGCGTGCGCGAGGACGCGCAGGCCGTGGCGGAGGCGCAGGTGCGGCCGTGCGAAGCGGTGCGGCTGCGGGGACGCGCGGTGTGGAAGGACGAGGACCTGGCGACGCGCAACCGGCTGGAGCAGTCCTTCCGGGCGACGCTCGATGCGAGCTGGGCCGTGGGGACCGCGGTGACGACGCGGGCGCGGTACGCGTGGGTGCTCGACCTCAAGGACGCGCGCGGTGCGAAGACACCACCGGATGCGCCGAGGCACCTGTTCGCGCTGGAAGTGGAGACGCGGTTTTGAAGGGAGTGGCGTGTGGCGGCTTGGGCAGTGTGGGGATGGGGCGTGAGGGCATGTCTGGGATTGGGGTTGGGATGGCTGGTGGGCTGTGGGGTGCCCGCGTGGGAGGAGGAGTCCGCGGCGTGTGATGCCCTGCTCCCGGGGGACCTGGTCATCACCGAGTACCTCAACGACCCTTCGGGCGCGGACACCGGAAAGGAGTACGTGGAGCTCCACAACCCCTCCCGGGAGACCGTGGACCTCCTGGGCGTGACGCTCTTCACCGCCCGGGAGGAAGGGGCGCAGGAGCGGGCCTATACGCTGACCACGGCGCTCCCGTTGGATGCGGGGGCCTTCTACGTGATGGGGGACGTGCGCGACGGACCCCTGCCCGAGCACGTGGACCAGACGTATGGCGACGCGCTCGGCGCGCTGGGCAACAGCGGTGGGCTGGTGGGGCTGCGCTGCGGGACGCGCGTGCTCGACTCGGTGGCGCTCACCGCGCCGTCCAAGTCGGGTGCGGCCCGCATCCATGACGGCCGGCGTGTGCCGGATGCGGAAGGCAATGACGACCCGTCGCGCTGGTGCGATGCGCCGGAGGTCGTGCCGGGCGGAGCGCGTGGCAGCCCGGGCGCCGCGAACGCGCCGTGCCCGGACGCACCGGACGGCGGAGCCGCGGTGGGGCATGCGGGGACGTGTCTGCCTCCGGGGGCGATCGCGCCCCGGGACGTCCGGGCCGCGCGTCCAGGCGACCTCGTCATCACGGAGGTGATGGCCAACCCGCGCGGGGACGACACGGTGGGCGAGTGGCTGGAGGTGCGCGCCACCGCGCCCGTGGACCTCAATGGCCTCACGGTGGGGACGGACACGTCGGGCACGCGCCTGGAGTCGGAGCGCTGTCTGTCGCTCGCCGCGGGTGAATCCGCGCTGCTGGCCCGGAGGCGGGAGCCGGACGTGAACGGCGGGCTCCCGGAGCCCCTGGCCACGTTCTCCGTGGACCTGCGCAACGCGGGCGGCGTCGTCGCCGTGCGCGCGGGAGGCGTGCTCATCGACAGCGCGCTGTATGGCCCGGCGCAGGAGGGCGTGGCCACCCAGGTGTCGGCGCCACTCAGCGCACAGGCGAAGGACAACGACCTTCCGACCGCCTGGTGCGTGGCCACGGAGCCCTACGGAGACCGGGGCAACCTGGGCACGCCGGGGGCTTCCAACCGCGTCTGCTCCGGAGCGGACGCGGGGGTGTCCCAGGCCGGCTGCATCGACCGGACGACGGGGCAGCCGCGTGCGCCCCGCGTTCCCACCGCGGGCTCGCTGGTGCTCACCGAGTTCCTGGCGGATCCCTCCGCCGTGCCGGATGCGCTGGGGGAGTGGGTGGAGGTGCTCGCGTCGCGCGAGGTGGACCTCAACGGGGTGATGCTCTCCAACGAGACGGGCGGCACCGTGCTGGACTCCGCGCTGTGTCTGACGGTGAAGGCCGGTGGCTACGCCGTCCTCGCGCGCTCCCAGGACCCCGCGCTCAACGGGGGGCTGCCCGGGGTGCTCGGCACGTTCGGCTTCGGCCTGGGCAATGGCGCGGGGGCGCATGTCCTGAAGCTGGTGTCGCGGGGGGCCGTGCTGGACTCGGTCGCCTTCACGCAGGCCGCGACACCCGGGGCGTCATCGCAGCTGGATGCGCGCGTGCGGGAGGCCTCTGGCAACGATGCGGCGGGTGCCTTCTGTCCGACCCCGGCCGGCGTGACGTACGGCGCGGGAGACCGGGGCACCCCGGGCCGCGAGAACCGGACGTGCGCGCCATGAGGATGCTGCGCGCGGGAGTCATGCTGCTGCTCAGCCTGCTGCTGGCGTGTGGGGGCGAGGAAGGAGCGTGCGGCCCCGTCACGGGCGTGGTGACGCAGGTCATCGACGGGGACACGGTGGTGCTCCAGGACGGCGAGCGCATCCGCTACCTGCTCGCGGACACGCCGGAGACGACGCGCGGCCACCACGACTGCTTCGGTGAAGAAGCGGCGGCGTTCAACCGCTCGCTCGTGGAGGGCCGCACGGTGCGGCTGCGGGACGCGGAGGCGTGCACGGACCGCTTCGGACGGCGGCTCGCCTATGTGTCCGTGGACGGCCACGACGTGAACGCGCTGCTCGTGGAGCGTGGCTACGCGTGCACGTTGTTCGTCCCGCCGGCCGGCACCTCCCGGCGCGGCGAGTTCGAGGCCCTGGAGGTCGAGGCCCGCCGTGCCCGCCGGGGCATGTGGGGCCGCTGCCCCGCGCCGTGCCCGAAGGGACGGCGCCCGTCCGCGTCCGCCCTACGGCAGCGCGTCCGTCACGGCCAGCTTCAGCTCCCGGTCCAGCGGCCACGCCGCCGGGAAGCGCGACGTGGTGAGGTCCAGCGTGTGGTCCGTGAGCTTCACCCGGAAGGTGTCGCCCACGAACAGCCGCACCTTGCGCACCTGCTCCTTGAGCACCGCTCCGACGTCGGGCGTCGCGGCCATGTCGCCGACGACCGCGCCCGTGCGCTCGATGAGCCACGCCAGGGCCTGCACGGTGCTGGCTTGATCCAGGTCCGTGCTCGGGCCGAACTCCGCCGTCACCGGCGTGCCCCAGGCGGTGGACAGCTTGTCGGCCATGGCGGGCAGGTGCCGCCGCAGGTGCATGGGCGAGGACTCCGGCATCGACCTGGCTGGCGTGGCCAGCACGGTCGCGTCGTGCAGCGTGATGGCTTCGATGACGCCGTCCGGCACGAACGTCACATCCGTGCTCTCGCCCCGGGACCCATGCCCGCCCGACGTGTTCAGCAGCACGCCCCGGCCCTGCCGGAACTCGCCGTACTCCCGCAGGACGCCCACCACCTCGCGCCCGCTGCGCAGGTACAGCGTCACCTGCGGCAGGTTCAGGGGCAGGCCTTCGTTGCGGCGTGACATGAGGATGCTCATCGCCTCCAGCACCTCCCACACGCTGCGCACGTGGCCTCGGCCCAGGGCCTCCAGCGGATCCACCGGTCGGGGGTTGGTCATGGCTGGCCCCCTGCCTTCATGCCCTGTCCCCGGGGACGGGCCCGCTGCGGCTGCCACCCTGATGATGTCCCCTCGCCCTGCCCATTGGCCCTGCGTGCCGCGAATGCCATGACGCGATTCCTCTCGTGTGTCCTGCCGGCAGTGTCGCCCATGTCGCCGGCAGGGCCCAGCGGCGTGCGAAGGCCTTCCATGGCTGCCTGCCACCCCCCGGGGTCCCATCCCAGAGGTAGGCAACCCACCCCACCCCCTCCCGCAGGCCCCATCCACTCTGGGGGACGCAATGGCCATCTTCTCTCCACTCCGGGCTCGTTCAGGAGGCAGGGGCACGGTGACGTCCAGACTTCCGACAGCAGGCGGCCTGCTCCATCCGACCGGTGTCTCCGGAGAGGCAGGGGCATGAACCCCTTCGCCTCCTCGGCGAGCTCGCTCGCGGACCTCGTGCAGGGGCAGCGCGAGGACATCGTGCGGCGCTGGGTGGCCCGGATGGGCCCCTCTTTCGGCAGCGACCCTTCCTCGCTCCAGGCGCGCCTGCAGGGAATGCTCCGGCTGGTGGACGCGCTGGTCCTCAGCTTGCGCCAGGACTCAGGAACGGAGTGGGCCGAGGTCGCGACCCGGGAGCCGGCCCGCGACATCGGGCGTCACCGCTTCCACTCAGGGGGCGGGGTGGAGTCCCTGGTGGAGGAGTACAGCCTGCTGCGCGAGGTCGTCCAGGAGGCCCTGGAGGGCTCCCAGCGCCCGTTGCTCCCGGAGGAGTTGCGGGCGCTCTGGCACGCGCTGGACGCGGGCCTGTCGGAGGCGGTGGGGCACTACGTCCAGGAGCACGAACAGGTGTTGCGCACGCGCGAGGGACGGCTGCAGACCATCCTCGACCATGCCCCCGCGGCCATCTACGCGAAGGACGCGCTCGGTCGCTACCTCTTCATCAACCGCCCCTTCGAGGTCATCTCCGGACACTCGCGGCGCACGGTGCTGGGCCGCTCCGACATGGAGCTGTTCCCCCGGGAGACGGCGGAGCACTTCCTGGAGAACGACCGCCAGGTGTTGAGGGCGCGAAGGTCGCTGGTGTTCGACGAGGAGGTGCCCCAGGCCGACGGCATCCACGTCTACCATACGCTGAAGTTCCCCCTGCCCACCGTGGCGGACGGCGAGGCGTGGGCCGTGTGCGGCGTGTCCACGGACCTCACCCCCACGCGCACGCTGCGCCAGGAGCGCGACGAGGCGCGCGAGCAGTTGCAGCGCGTGCTCACCCAGATTCCCGTCGTCCTGTGGGCCTTCGACGCGCAGGGCACCATCACCCTGGTGGAGGGGGAGGGCGTGCCCGCGGTGGCCGCGCAATCCCATTCAATGCGTGGGCGCTCCGTGTTCGAGCTGCTGCGGGACCGGCGGGACGTGCTGGAGGTCGTCCTGCGCGCGCTGGCCGGCGAGCGCCTGTCCACTGAGTTGTACATCTTCGACACCTGGTTCGAGGTCCGCTTCCTGCCGACGCTGGGAGCGGACGGCCGGGTGGTGAACGTGTCGGGCGTGTCGCTGGACATCACCGAGCGGCGTCGGGCGGAGCAGGAGCTGCGCGAGTCGGAGACGCGCTACCGGCTGGCCACCCTGGCCACCCGCGACATCATCTGGGATTGGGACCTGCTGACGAACGAGATCCGCTTCAGCGAGATGGCGGCGGGCATCCTGCGGCTGGACACGTCCCGGGGGCAGCCCGTCATGGACATGGCGTGGTGGACGGACAGCCTGCACCCCGAGGACCGCGTGCGGGTGAGCCGGAGCCTCCTGGACGCGCTCGACAGCACCGAAGGCCGCTGGGCGGAGGAGTACCGGCTGCGGCGGGGCGACGGCACCTGGGCCTTCGTCGCGGACCGGGGCCGCGTGGTGAAGGACCTCCAGGGCCGCCCGGTGCGCATGGTGGGCGCCATGCAGGACGTCTCCGACCGGTACGCGGCCGAGAAGGAGGCGAAGCGCCGCGCGGAGTTCGAGCAGCTGCTCATCGGCATCGTCGGGCACGACCTGCGCAACCCCATCTCCGCCATCACCATGGCGGCCTCGGTCCTGGCGAGGCGCGAGGACGCGGAGCCCCGCGAGCAGAAGGCCGTCGCCCGCATCCTCTCCAGCGCGGAGCGCGCCCACCGCATGCTGCGCGACGTGCTGGACTTCACCCAGGCCCGGCTGGGCGGCGGCATCCCCATGGCGTCCCAGGCGGTGGACCTGCTGGAGCTGGTGCGCCAGGTGATGGATGAAATCCAGCAGGCCCACCCCGACCGGCGCCTGGAGGTGGACCACCGGGGGGATGCCCACCTGTCGTGTGATCCGGACCGGCTGGCGCAGGTCATCACCAACCTGGTGAACAACGCGCTCGCCTACGGGGACGCGCACTGCCCGGTGCGCGTGCGGCTGCGGGGCCAGACGGGGACGGTGACGCTCGCGGTGCACAACCAGGGCCGCCCGATTCCGCAGGACCTGATGCCCCACCTGTTCGAACCGCTCAAGCGCGCGGAGGCCCGCGAAGGCAACCGCGCGGCCCATGGGCTGGGGCTGGGGCTGTTCATCGTGAAGCACATCGTGGATGCGCACGCGGGGCGCCTGCGCGTGCGCTCCAACGCGCAGGACGGCACCACGTTCCTCGTGCACCTGCCGCGCCGCCCTCCGCTGACCGCCGGTCCGTGAGCCACCGCGCTCAGACGCGGGAGCGCCACGCGAGCGCGCCCCCCAGCGCCACCAGCACGGGCAGCACCCCGGCGGTGAGCAGCGCGCCATGCGGTCCCGCCGTCTCCAGCAGCACCGCGACCACGCCACTGCCCAACCCCAGGCCCAGCGCGAAGCACGCGTTGGAGAGCGCGAACCCCTCCGCCTGACGGCCGTCCGGGAGCTGGCGCTGCAGGAGCGTCGCCTGCATCGCGGCCTGCGGTGCCAGGAAGAGGCCCGCCGCCGCGAGCGCCGCCCCCAGGGCCCAGAGGCTCGTCACCCGCGCCAGCGGCACCAGCAGCACGCCCCACAGCGCGAGAAACCCCATGCAGCGGCGCAGGATGACGCCGTCGAGCGTGACGCGCCCCTTCAGCGTGCTGGTGTAGAGCAGCCCTCCCACGGCGCTCGCCGCGGACAGGAGCGCGGTGAGCGCACCCCAGGCCTCGGGTCGCGAACCCACCTGGACGAGCCGGGGCGGCAGCGCCGCGTCCACCACGCCCCAGCTCACCCCGACCGCCAGCGAGGACAGGTACAGGAGCCTCGGCAGCCCCCGGAAGAAGGGCGCGAGCGACGCCAGCGTGGCGGCCACCGGGGGGCCGGGCAGGGGTTCACGCTCCGGCAGGAAGAGGTTGAGCACCAGCGCCGAAAGCCCGGTCAGCGCGATGGCGCCCACGCCCAGCGTCGGATGCGCCAGCGCGAGCATGCCCACCAGCGACGGGCCCAGGATCCACTGCACCTCCATCAGCACCGCGTCGATGGCGAACGCCGCTTCCAGCCGCCCTCCGGGCACCAGCGCGGGGAGGATGGCGCGGTAGGCCGCGACGACCCCGGCGGGCACCACGCCGCCCACCACGGACAGCGGCAGCAGCACCCACAGCGAGGCCTTGAGGTAGCACGCGAGCGCGAGCGCCAGGAACACCACGGCCTGGGCGAGCAGGGGAGGGCGCAGCCCACCCGGCAGGCGTCGCCGGTCCAGGGTGCGGCCCCGGAACGGTGCCGCCGCGGCCATGCCCATCGCGTAGCCACTGGCCATCCACGCCCCCTGCGCGAACGAAGCCGTGGCCCGCTCGCCCGCGAGCAGCAGCGCGAAGGGCGCCATGGTCCCACCCAGCCGCGCGAACGAGCTCGCCAACACCCAGCGGCGCCAGCGGGGCTCGCCCCACAGCTCCCGCTGAGCCCGCCACGAACCGCCCTGCGGCGCGGATGCCGTCGTGGCGGCGCTTGAGGCGACAAGGGGGCCGTCCGACTTCGCGATACCGCTCGCTGCGACAGGCAAACCGTCCGGCGCGACCGGAAGGTCTTCCGGGCCGCTGGAGGTCGGCCCGACCTCCGGGCTCACCGTCGCCTTGCCGCGCACCGACTCCTCCCGTCCGGACATGCGCGTCTTCCTAGCGGAGATGGGCCCGGCCGTCTGCCCGGCGCCCTCCTCCACCCACCCGGAGCGCCTGGGCGCGCTTGCCCTGGAGGGACGGCCCGGGTAGCAACGGGGCCCTCCGGTGGGGATGGCCTTGCCTTCCGGGCGCGGAGCGGAGCGACGCAATGAACAAGAAGTGGGTCATCGGTGGAGTGCTGGGCGTCGTGGGGCTGCTCGGCGTGGGCGTCGCGGGGCTCGTCGCGACGGGCTTCTGGGCGAACCGCCAGATGGAGGGCACGGGCGTGGAGGCGGTGATGGACGCCCAGGCGCTCGCCCAGCGGTTCACGGAACTCAACGCCCGGTATGCCTTCACGCCGCCCCCGGCGGGCCAGGTGCTGAAGCTGGACGAGGCACGGCTGGACACCTACCTCGCCGTGCGCGAGGCGACCCTGCCCGCCTACGCCGTCCTGGCGAAGGAGTCCGTCACGTTCGTGCAGCAGCACTCCGCCGGGCTGGACCGCCGCGACTCGCGCACCCTGCTCAAGGCCGCCGCGGCCTCGCTGCGGATGGTGGCCAAGGCCCAGGCCGTCCTCGCCACGAACCTGGACACGCTGAAGATGTCGCCCCTGGAGTTCCAGACCCTCACCACCGTGGTGTACCCGCCCCCCGTCGCGCCGCCCACCCCGGCCCTGGCCAACGTGTCCCAGCCCTCCGCGCCGGAGAACCTGGCGCTGCTGGAGCAGCAGCTCGCCGCGCTGACGCCCCAGCTCGAGGACCCGAAGCTCGGTGAGTCGGAGCGGCTCCAACTGGAGCAGCGCCGCGCGAGCCTGCGCAAGTACATCACCACGCTGGAGCAGGCCTCGGGCAAGGACGTGAAGCTGGCCAACGCCGCGCTCGTGGAGAAGCACCGCGCGCGCGTCGCGAAGGCGGCGAACCAGACCTTCGACGACCTGCTGGTGAACCCCCGGCCCCAGCAGACCGCGCGGCGCCCCGCCACGCCCTGAAGCTCCCGGGATGTCCGGGCGGAGGCTCAGGCCTCCGCTTCGCGCGAGCGGCGCGCGAGGCTTGCGCCCACCGAGCTGCCGATGACGACCAGGATGATGGCCACCGACAGGAGCGGCGGGATGTGCACCCACTGCTCCACCACCATCTTCACGCCCGCGAACGCCAGCACCCCCGCCAGGCCGTAGTGCAGGTAGCGCAGCTGCCCCACCGCCCCGGCGATGACGAGGTACAGCGCGCGCAGCCCCAGGATGGCGAAGGCGTTGGAGCTGTAGAGGATGAACGTGTCGGTGGTGACGGAGAACGCCGCCGGCACCGAGTCCACCGCGAACAGGATGTCCGTCACCTCCAGGCCGATGAGCGCCAGCAGCAGCGGCGTCACGAGCCGGCGCCCCTGGTGCTTCACGAAGAAGTGCGGCCCCTCCACCTGGTCGCTCACCGGCAGTCGGCGCGAGAGCCACTGGACGACGCGGTTGTCCTGCTGCCTGGACGGATCCTCGCGGAACACGCGCCACGCGGTGATGAGCAGGATGGCGCCGAAGACGTAGGACACCCAGCCCCAGCGCTCCAGCGCCGCCGCGCCCACGAAGATGAACAGCGCCCGGAACACCAGCGCGCCGAAGATGCCCAGGAAGAGCACCTCGTGCTGGTACTTCGGCGGCACGTTCAGGCTGCGGAAGATGACGAGGAAGACGAAGACGTTGTCCAGGCTCAGGCTCTTTTCGATGAGCCACGCCGCCAGGTATTCGTGGCCGCGCTCGGAGCCCAGCGTCACCCACACGAAGCCACAGAAGACCAGCCCCAACCCCACCCAGGCCAGGCTCCACAGGATGGCCGCGCGGCGCGACTGTCCCCGCCCGCCCCGGTGGGCCAGCAGATCCACCACCAGCAGCGCCAGCAGCAACGCCCAGAAGACGATCCAGGCCCAGGAGGGGGTGCTTTGCATGACCCTCCCAACCTAGGCATCCCCCCGGCGACGGCACCGGCCCGGAGTCAGCCGCTACCCAGACTTACAGCATTGACGCAGCGCGTTGTATGGTGTTGGAAGGGTTGGGTCGAGGGTTGTCTTCTCCCTCGCGCAGGATGTGATACTTCCCTGGAAGGCTTGAACCTCATGATTCTCAACACTCCAAAGGCGGTGCGATGAACACGGTCATCTTCGCTTGTAAGCAGAGTGCGGGCAGCTCGCAGATCGCGGCGGCCTTCTTCAACGTGATGGCGGACCCTTCCAAGGCCCGGGCGATCGCGGCGGGGATGCAGCCGGCCGAAGGCGTGCAGCCTGAAGTGCTGGCCACGATGAAGGACATCACCGTCGACATGACGGGCGCGAAGCCGACGCAGCTGACGGCGGAGCTGGCCAAGAGCGCCAAGGTGCTGGTGACGCTGGGCAGCATGTCGGGTGCGCCCGCGGTCCCGGACCAGGAGCGCGTGGAATGGGCGATGGTCGATGACACGGCGGGCAAGTCCGCGGCGGACGTGGAGAAGATCCGCGACACGCTGGCGGCGCTGGTGTCGGGCCTCGTGGAGAGCCACGGCTGGGAACGTCCTCCGGCGTAGTGGGTCGCGCGCAGGGCCCGCGGGGATGTGCTTCCGCGGGGAGTGTGTGACGCACGGACCCCTTCCGTGAATCGTGGGTGCCCGGGCCCGGGGACGGGCGGGCGGACGGTTCCCACGGAAGGGCAGGGGCTCGCGGCGGTGGCGTCGTGGGTGGGGGGGCCTGTCCGGTGCCGTGCGGCCGTGAAGTGGTGGGTGGCTTGAAATGACGGGTGGGCTTGCCGCACGCTGTGTTCGTTCGCGGACACGCGGTTCGCGCTCCCCACGCCAGGCGCCCGATGCTCAACCTCCTTCTCGCCGCGCTGCTGTCGCAGACAGCGCCGTCGGCTCCGGCCCGTCAGCAGGGCGTGCCCATTGGCAAGGGTGACAAACCGCCCACCGTCAGGCTGAGCGCGCCGTCCGGCGGGTGGACCGTGGACCGGATGCTGCTCATCGAGGGCACGGTGAGCGACCCCACGGTGGATCCGGTGGTCGTCTCCATCAACGGCGACCGCTACCTGATGCGCACGCAGGGCGGGCGGTTCAGCCGGAAGTTCCCGGCGGCCAGCGGCAAGAACATCGTCACCGTGATGGCCACCAACAAGGGCGGCACGGCGCGCACGCAGGCGACCAGCTACGCCCAGGTGCCTCCGGTGCCGCTCAAGGCCATCCTCACGAGCGACACGGACGGCGTCTACACGGACCTGCACATCTACGAGCCCACCGACGCGAGCAGCGCGGGGGACACGCTGGACGTGAAGGCGATGGCGCACGTGTACTGGGCGGACACGGACAGCCCGTCCGGCGGCACGTTCTTCCTCAACTCGCAGGGGGGAGACTTCGACCAGCCGGCGTACGGCCCCTACCTCTACATCCACCGCTCGCCGCCCAAGGGCGTGTACCTGGTGGCCACCAACTACTGGCCCAGCGGCGACAAGGCGCACACGGTGGCGACGCTCAACCTGGCGCTCTTCGAGGGCACGCCGGGCGAGGTCCGCCGCCGCGTGCGCATCCCGCTGGCGACGCCGGGCACCACGCGCGTGCTCGCGTGGGTGAACATCCTGGGAGACGGACAGGCGGAGGTCTACGTGCCGTCCGCCGACCCGAAGCCGAAGGGCGACCGCTGGCCCACGAACCTGGACGAGGCGCTCAAGGAGCTCCAGAAGAGCGACGCGTCCGGGTCCGACTCGGGCGACGGCGAAGACGGGTACTGACGGCGACGGTCGCCGCGAAACCCGATTCCTTCCATGCACGTCCTGCTGCTCTCCCTGCTGTTGCACGCCGCCCCGGCGACCCCGGTGGGCCCGGGCGCGCGTGGGGACCTCCCGCGAGGCGCCGCGCCGTCGAAGGCGGAAGGGCCGGCCGCCGGAGCCGTCTCGCCGGAGACCCGCGCCCGGCTGCTGCGCCGCGAGGTGGCGCAGGTGGCGCTCGCGCAGGTGCGGGCCCCGGATGCCGCGTGGCAGCCCGCGCAGCGCGACTGCGCGGGCCTCATCCGCTACGCCTACCGCACGGCCTACCGGCGCGTGGCCTCCGAGCGGCTCGCCACGCCCCTGTGGAAGGACACGCGCGGCGCCCCCGCCGACTTCGCGGACGCGGAGACGCTGCTCGCGCGCAACTTCACCGCGCTGGGGCGGGACGCGGCCACGCGGGACGCGCTGCGCACCGGGGACGTGGTGGCCTTCCGCCAGGAGCACGACGCGGGGCCCGTCTTCCACCTGATGCTCGTGGTGCGCCCGGAGGACCGGGCCCATGCCCCCGCGCGCGTCGTCTACCACTCCGGTGAGCGGGGCGCCGCCGTGCGCACCGGGGTCCTCGCTTCGCTCGCCACCGAGGCGCCGCTGGAGTGGCGCCCCGTGCCGGCCAACGCCGCCTTTCTCGGCTTCTTCCGCTTCAAGGAGTGGATGTCATGACGTCTCCCGTGAGCCCGCCGCCGCCCTCCAAGGGGCCGGGCCCCTCGTCCGCGGTGCGCGTCGCGCTCGTCGGCGCACTCGTGGTGGGCGTGGGCGTGGGGGCCTTCGTCCTGGGCCGCGGCAGTGGCGGTTCCTCGGGCCCCGCCTTCTCCTCCGGCGAGCGCCAGGGTCCTCCGTCCGCGGGCGCCACCGTGGAGGGCATGCCGGAGGTGCCGTCCGAGCCGACGAAGATGGACGTGCCGGACGCGCCCGCCACCGCCGCCCTCTGGGTGGACGTGCATGCGCCCGGCAAGGTGCGCGACGCGCTGATGCGCAACGCGTGGCTGAAGGAGCAGTGGGGCAAGCCGCTGGGACAGGGGTTCGTGGGCGAGTGGGCCCCGTTCCTGGGCTCCACCGGCGCCGACCTCAAGGCGTCCTTCAAGGGCGCGGTGGTGGACGTGGTGGCCGGGCAGCTGCTGGATGCTCCCTTCCGCACCGTGTGGTTCAGCGGTGCGTCGCGAGCGGGCACGCCCGCGCTCCTCGTGCCCAGGGCGGACAGGAAGTCCCGGGCCGCGTGGGACGCGCTGGACGGGGTGGCGAAGCGCGGGGCGATGACCGCGGACCGCTGCCCGGACAGCACCGTGAAGGTGCCCGAGGGCGGCTTCCACCTGTCGCGCTGGCTGGTCGCGGAGCAGACGGTGTGGACCGCGCGCACGGAGGAGCGCGTGGTGCTCGCGCGCAACCCGGTGGTGCTGCTCCAGGGGCTGTGCACGCCCCTGCCGAAGCTGGGCGCCAGCGAGGGCGTGGACGTGGAGGTGGGCTTCAACCCGGACGCCTACGGCCGCGAGGCGCAGCTGTTCACCCACGTGCTGGGCCTGAAGGGGAACGCGCGGTTGCAGTTCGGCGTGGAGGGGGACCGGCTGGTGGGCCGGGGCATCGCGGGGGCGGTGTCGCCAACCGCGATCCCCGACACGCGCCCCCTGGCGGACGACCTGCTGAAGCTGGTGCCGGAGGAGACGCCGGTGCTGTTCACGTTCAACCTGACGCTGCCCGAGTCGCTGGAGCCCGAGGTGCTGAAGACGCACTGGGAGGGCAAGAGCGCGCAGTCAGTCCGGACGCGCACGCGTCAGGTGGCCCTGGTGTGGACGCCGCGTGGCAACGCCTCGCTGGAGCCGGAGCTGGCCCTGCTGTGGGGCAGCGAGCAGGACGCCGAAGGGGTGCGGGCGCTGTTCTCCGGAGGCGCGCGGACGTTGAAGACCGCCACGCTGTGCAAGCACGTGGTGATGGCCACGAGCGACGCGGAGCTTGAGCGCCTCAAGAAGGCGTGCGAGGGCCGCGCGCCCAACCTCCTGAACGCCGCGGGCCCGGTGGTGACGGGGCTGCGCGAGCCCGCGTCGGTGATGCTCGGCATCAACACGGGGCGGCTGCTCAGCGGGCTCCTGATGGACGGCTACACGTCGGAGGCGCGCGTGGACCGCGCATCGCCCCTGCCCAAGGCAGCGCCTCCGGAAATCGAAGCGGCCCGCCGCGACCTGGAGTCCCTGCCGTACCTGGGGCTTCGCGGCAAGGTCGTGGGCTACGGCCCCGAACTGGTGTCGGAAGGATTTGGGACATGAAGACGTCGGTGCGTTTCGCGGCCCTGGCCGCGCTCCTGGTGTCTGGCGTGGCGCTGGCCAAGCCGCTCTACATCACCGTGCCCCGCGCCTACGGCAGTGGCGAGCCCGTCGCGGTGGACGTCGCCTTCGAGGACACGGGCCCCGTGGAGCTGCGCGTGTTGCAGCCGGCGGACCTGGACGCCTTCATCCGCGCGCAGGGGGACCTGCGGCGCGCGTACCAGGTGCCGCCCACGCTCATCAACCCGGGCCGGGGGCTGAGCCGGGGCCTCAACGGGGTGCGCGTGCCCGGGCTCGCGCTGCTGGAGGCGCTGAGCCCCGACTTCCGCCAGGAGGCGGGTGAGGCGCTGCCGCCCCCGCCGCCAGGAGGCAGCTCGGGTGAGCCGCTGACGCAGATGGCCCCGGGGCCGGAGCGGCTGGTGGGCGCGCCGCCGGGCTTCACGGTGATGCGCAGCCAGTGGCTCAACCTGGACCTGGGCGGTGAGGAGCGCGGCTTCAACGTGCCGGGCTTCAGCGCCGGTGGCGGTGGCGGCTTCCAGGAGCGCCGCGTGCTGCTGGCCCCGCTGCCCCCGGGCGCCTACGTGCTCCAACTGGTGCAGGGTCGGGTGGAGGGCCAGGTGGTGCTCGTCGTCAGCGACGTCACCGTGCAGCTCAAGCAGACCGACGGCCAGGTGCTGGTGCGCGTGGCGGGGCGCGACCAGCAGCCCCGCGCGGGTGCTCGGGTGCAGGTGTACCTGCCCACGGGCAAGGGCCCCACGGGCACGACGGACGACAAGGGCGAGCTGACGCTCGCGGTGACGGAGCCGCGCATCCTGGCGACGGTGTCGTCCGGCAAGGACACGGCCATCGTGGACACGGACTTCTACTCCGCGCTGGCGGTGGCGCCGGACGTGTTCATCTACAGCGACCGGCCCATCTACAAGCCCGGCAACGAGGTGAAGTTCCGCGGGCTCGTGCGCCAGCCGGACACGTTCCTCGCGCGGCTGTTCACGCCGAAGAAGCGCGACGTGCGCGTGAAGCTGGTGTCGCAGGAGGGCCGCGCCATCACCACGCAGGCGGCGGTGGACGAGTTCGGCGCGTTCCACGGCACGCTCAGCGTGCCGTCCGACCTGGGCACGGGCGTGCTGCGCATCGAGGCGGAGCTGGACACGCAGCCCCACCAGGGCGAGGCGCGCGTGCAGGACTACGTGAAGCCCACGTTCTACCTGGAGGTGCAGCCGGCGTCGGAGACGGTGGTGCCCGGCCAGACGGTGAGCGTCAACGTGCGCGCGCGGCGCTACGCGGGCGGCGTGCCGAAGGACGCGAAGTACGAGGTGTTCCTCTACCGCAGCCTGCTGGACGCGCCCGCGTGGGTGGACGACGCGGGCAAGGGCGGGCAGGGCAGCGCGGTGACGTACGGGTCGGCGTCCAGCAGCGAGGGCAAGCTGAGCGTGCCGGAGCGGCTGTACTCCTCCGTGGCGGAGCGCTCGGCCACGGACGACCCGTGGTCCAGCGCCAGCGAGTTCGACGCGGAGGGCGAGGCGGAGGTGGAGATCGCCGTCCCCGCGCTCAAGCCGGGCGAGGAGCGGCTGCCGTACCGCTACAGCCTCACCGTGCGCGCGCGGGATGATCAGGAGACGTTCGCCACCGGCACCGCCGCCTTCTTCCTGTCGAAGGTGGAGGTGATGGGCGTGGCGCGCTACTCCGACGCGGTGGTGGCCAAGGGCTCGGAGGCGCTCCTGTCCGTGCGCGCCACCACGCTGTCCGGCAAGCCCTACGGCGTCACCTCCGGCGAGGTGGCCTTCGTGCTGCGCCGCGCGGACGGCAGCGAGAAGCCGCTGGGCTCGCACGCCTTCACCACCGCGCAGGACGGCACGGCGCGGCAGAAGGTGCCCACGTCGGACGTGGGCGCGGTGCTCGCGCGCGTGACGGTGAAGGACAAGAAGGGCGAGGCGTGGACGGGCGAGGAGTCGCTGCTGGTCATCGGCGGCGCGGACGAGCCGGTGGCGCAGGTGCCCAACCTCACGCTGGCCTCGCTGTCCGGCACGCTGTCGCCGGGGGACTCCGCGAAGCTGGTGGCGCTCATGCCGGATGGCTGGGGGCAGGGCGGCAGGGACAGCGGCCCGGTGTGGGTGACGCTGACGGGCGCGGGCCTGTACGGCACCACGATGGTGCCGCTGAAGGGCCGCACGCTGGTGCACGCGTTCCCGGTGGAGAAGCGCTTCGGCAGCGCGGTGTATGCGTCCGTGGCGTACCCCACGGCGACGGGCCGCTGGGAGGAGCGCACGGTGGCGTTCCGCGTGGTGCCGAAGGAGCGCACCCTCACCGTGGCGTTGCAGGCGCGCCGCGCGGAGGCGCTGCCGCTCACCGAGCAGGTGGTGGACGTGCGCGTCACCGACCATGAGGGCCAGGGCGTGTCCGCGCAGCTGTCCGTGGGCGTGGTGGACAAGGCCGTCTACGCCATCCAGGGCGAGTTCCGCCCGGGCGTGCTGGACTTCTTCTATCCGCCCTCGCGCGACAACGTGACGAGCTTCTATTCGGCGGAGTTCCAGGGCTACGGCTATGGCGAGCAGCTGGCGCGCAAGCTGGCCGGGCTGCCGGACCACGCGTTCGCGTCCATCAAGCCGCCCACCCGGAGTGCGAAGGACCTGGAGAAGGACACCGCGCACTGGGACCCGGCGGTGGTGACGGACCGGGACGGCCGCGCGACGGTGCGCTTCACGCTGCCCTCCAACCAGACGCTCTGGGTGGTGACGGCGGTGGCGGCGGACACGTCCGGTCGCTTCGGTGAGGGCACCTCCGAGTTCGCCACGCGCGGCGGCCTCAACGTCTACGCGGCGCTGCCGCAGTTCCTGCGCGAGGGCGACGAGGCCCTGGCCTCCGTGCGCCTGTCCGCGGGCGAGAGGTCCAAGGGCAGCCAATTGCTGGACCTGCGCATCCAGCCGGGCGGCGCGCTCCAGGCGGAGGTCACCCAGAAGAAGCTGGAGCTGGGGCAGGGCGGCGAGCAGGTGGTGCCGGTGACGCTGCGCGCGTCGAAGACGGGCCCCGCCGAGCTGGTGGTGGACGTGACGGGCGGCAAGGACCCCCTGCGCGACCTGAAGCGCTTCGACGTGGCCCCGGCCTCGGTGGAGGACGCGGTGCGGGTGAGCGCGTGGGGCGGCGGGGCGCTGGCGCTGGAGGCTCCGGACTCCGCGACGCTGACGCGCGTGGAGCTGGTGCTCCAGCCGTCCACTGTGGACGCGGCGCTCGCCAACGTGCGCGAGCTGCTGACGTACCCGTACGGGTGCCTGGAGCAGCTGGTCTCCACGACGGTGCCGAACGTGGCCGTGTACCAGGTGCTCCAGAAGGCGGGCGCGCTGGAGAAGTTGGATCCGGAGTCGCAGGCGCTGCTGGCGGAGGCGCGCAGCCGCTCCGTGCAGGGCACGGCCCGCATCCTGGGGCTCGCGGTGAAGGGCGGCGGCTTCACCTGGTTCGGTGGCTACAGCGAGCCCAGCCTGCCGCTCACGCTCATCGCGCTGGACGGTCTGGCGTACGCGGCCGAGGCGGAGCTGGTGGACCGCGACGACGCGCGCATCGCGGAGAGCGCGAAGTGGCTGGAGGCGCAGGAGGGCCTGCCGGACGAATACGAGGCCACGCGCGCCTACGTGCTGGCGCGGTTGCAGGGGGCTCGGCAGGCCGCGCGGGTGCGGGCGCTGGTGGAGGGGGCGAAGCCCGGGGACCTGTACTCGCTGGCGCTCGCGGTGCTGGCCGCGGAGAAGGCGGGCGTGATGAAGGAACCCGCGCTCCAGACGCGCATCCAGGAGCTGGTGAAGCAGAGCGGCGAGGGCTTCGTGAAGCTCGCGAGCCTCAAGGATGAGGCCCAGACGTCGGAGGCATTCTACCGCTTCCCGCTGCGGCGCGTGGGCCTCTCCGCCATCACGGCGCACGCGGCGTCGTTCGGTTCGCTGGACGTCACGCGCGCGCGCAAGCGCATCCTGGAGATGCTGAGCGAGCCGGGGCTGTCCACCTTCGACCGGAGCACGGCGCTGCTGCATTCGCTGTGGCTGGTGGAGCGCGACGCGAAGGCGTTCAAGGGCATGACGCCGCCGGAGGTGAAGGGCGCGTCGGCGCCGGTGAGGTTCACGTCGCGCGGCATGGGGCTCGTCGCCACGCTGCCGGCGGGGACGCGCACGGTGGACGTGGCCAGCTTCGACGGCGTGGCCACGCTGCGCGCCGCCGCGACGACGCCGCTCAAGCAGGTGCGGGCGCGCGCGGAGGGCATGTCCGTCAACCGCGCGTACTACGCGCTGCGCGAGGGCGGGAAGGTGAAGCTGGAGTCAGGGGCCACGGTGACGCAGGGCGAGGAGGTCTACGTGGAGCTGACGCTGGATGCGCGCGGGGACAACCGCGCGCGCTCGGCGTACTACGTGGTGGAGGACGCGGTGCCGGCGGGCTTCGTCGCGCTCCAGGAGGACAAGGCCTTCCGCGGTCCGCCGCACTCGCTGCCGCTGGTGCCGGAGGCGCTCAAGCGCCGGCAGTTGGATCCGGCGCAGGCCACCTTCTTCTTCGAGGAGCCGGCGTGGTGGAGCGACAGCCCGCGCACGGTGGGCTACGTGATGCGCGCGCAGTTCGCGGGCACGTTCGCCGCGCCGCCGGCCACCATCGAGGACATGTATTCGGCGCGCATCCGGGGCCGCACGGCGTCGGACGTGCTGACGGTGGTGCCCTCGAAGACGTCCGTGAGCGACCTGTAGTCATGGGGTGGGCCGCCGCCGTCACCACCGTGCTGCTGGCGGCGTCCCCCACCTTCGTCACGCAAGGCGACCTGACGCCCGAGCCGCGGCTGCGCGCGCTGGCGGCCTCCTCCTGGGAGTCGGTGGCGTCGCGGTACGCGGAGCAGGCGGGGGGGCTCCCGAAGCGGGCGCCCGCCGCCGTGACGCTCCAGAAGGGCACCACCCTCCCTCCCGGGAGCAACGGGCGGAGTCGGCCCGGGGTCGTGGAGCTGCGGCAGGACACGCCGGGGGTGCTGGACGATTCGCTGCTCATGGCGCTGCCCCACGAACTGGCGCACCAGCTGCTGTGGTGGGCCTGTCCCGCGTCCCGCGAGGACCGGCTCTTCCATGAGGCGTTCGCGCTGACGGTGAGCGGGGAGCTGGTCGCGTGGCGCGGGGCGGCCTACCAGTCGCTGTCGCTCGCGGCGAAGGAGGTGGCCAGCGCGCCCTCCCTGGACACGCCCCGGGCCCGCCGGGGGCTGGCGCGCATCCTGGGCGAACACCCGGGGTTCCCCGCCGCGCTGTCGCGCCGGTTGCGCCAGTGCCAGGACGGGACGCGGTGGGTGTCGCCCCTGACGGTGGAGGAGCTGGCGAACGTGGCGGTGCTGGCGCCGGCGGAGGCCACGGTGGTGGTGAGCCGGCACTCGGGGGAGGTGCTCTTCTCGCTGGGCGACGTGCACCGCGCCGTGCCGTATGGCTCCACGCTCAAGCCGTTCCTGTACGCGGCGGGGACTCCGCCTCCCGGGGCGAAGGGGGCGCCGCCTCCGCTGCTCGCGCCCCGTCGCCGCGTGCAGGAGTGGGAGTGTGGTTCGGGGCTGCCCGCGAAGATGGACGCACGGCTCGCGCTCCTGCGCTCGTGCAACGGCTACTTCCTGGACTGGGAGGCCACGGGCCAGGCGCCCAGGGCCTTCGGTGTCTGGGGGCCGGTGCTCTCCGCCGTGGGCCTCAGCGGCCTGCCGGCGGACATGACGGAGGCCATCGGGCTGCGCTCCGGACAGGCCCTGTCCCCGTGGGGGCTGGCGCAGGCATACCGGCTGCTCGCGGAGGCGCGTCCGGACGTCATCGCGCTGCTCACCGGCAACGTGGAGGAGGGCACGCTCAGCGGCCTGCCCGCGTCGCGAGCGCTGAAGGGCGTGGCCACGAAGACGGGCACGGTGCGCGATGCCGCGAGCCGGCCCCAGTTCGGGTGGGTCGTCGCCGTGGACGCGGACCACGTCCTCGTGGCGGTGCGCCCCGGCAAGATGCCCCGGCAGTTCGTGGACGAGCTGCCCGGCGTCTTCGCCCGCGTGCGGAACCTGGCGCCGGGCCAGGAGGCCGCGCACGTGCAGGTGTTCGGCCTGCTGCCGTCCGCGTCCGTGGAGGCGCGCTGCGCGGGCGCGGGCTTCGCGCTGGAGGACGGCGCGCCCCGCCCCGTGGCCGCGGACTTCGCCCGCCTGGATGCGCTCACCGCGAAGGGCCCGGCGGTGTGCCTGGGCAGCCCCTGGCGCGTGCGCTTCCCGGACGTGCCCGACGGCCGTGACTACGCGGGCGTCTTCACCTGGTCCACACCGCCGCCGTACCGCCCGCCCCCGGGCGTGCCCACCACCGCCAGCGCGCTCAAGGCCCGGCGCGGCTCGGACTTCGTCTTCCGCACCGCGCGCTTCCAGTACATGGTCGGCGTCATCACCGCCGAGGACGTCACGTTGCGGGAGGAGGCCCGCGCCGCGCTGGGCCGCGTGGTCCTCCATAACGAGCGCCACGCGCACGGCCGGCACCCCGGCCGCGCCATCTGTGACACCACCCACTGCCAGGCCTTCCGGGGCACCGTGCCCACGCGGCGCAACGAGGACATCGGCGCGCTCAAGAAGCCTCCCTTGAAGTGGGACGTCTGGCTGCCCTTCTCGCAAGGCGGACAGACGCCCTGGCGCGAAGCCCGCCCCCGCGCGCAGGTGGAGGCGCTGCTGGGCAACCGCCTCGTGGCGCTGCGCTTCGAGCAGGGCCGCGTGCGCTACCTGCGCACGGAGGGCGACCCCAACTCGCCCTACGAGGACGCGCGTTCGCTGCCCTGCGACCTGGTGCGCGCGGGCCTCAAGCTGCCCTCCTGTCCCCAGCGCGCGTCCTTCGACGGTCCCCAGGTCGTCTTCGAGGGCCAGGGGCGGGGCCACGGCGAGGGCCTGGACGTCGAAGCGGCGAAGGCTTCCCCCAGGTTCCGCTCCAGCACCCTCATCCTGGAGGACGCCTACAAGGCGTTCCCCGTCACGCCCCCGCCTCCCTGAGCCGCGCCCGGCACGGAGGGCTGTTGGCGCGGTGACAGGGAATCATCCCGGGGGGCTCGCGCTCGGGGGTGGGGCTGTCGGCCGGGCGGCCCTGGCAACCGCCTTCCGCGTCACCACCTTGCACCCGTCATTGATCCATTCGGACGAAGCACGGGAGGCAGGGACCATGGGCAACAAGAACTGGAAGACGCGGGCGGTGGCGGCGGCGGTCATGACGGGGTTGCTGGGCTTCGCGGCCCATGCCGAGGACCCCATGGCCAAGCAGGACAAGGAGGCGATGAAGCAGGGCAAGCAGGTGGGGGAGGCGGCCGCCAAGCGCGTGAAGTTCGTGGGCTCGCTGGCCGTCTTCAACAACCGGCAGATCGAGCTGGCGCGCCTCGCGGAGGAGCAGGCGACGGATCCGCGGGTGAAGGAGTTCGCCACCAAGATCCGCACCGACCACGAGAGCAACAACCAGACGCTGCGCACGTGGGCGGAGAACCAGAAGATGACCGTCAGCGCGCTGATGGACGGCAGCACGTCCGACATGGGCGTGGGCGGCTCCGGCGTGCAGCAGGGCTACGACAAGGGCATGGACAAGGCCGGCGAGAAGCTGGGCAAGTCCATCGACGAGACGAACAGGGAACTCACCGAGCTGCGCGCGAAGCAGGGCCCGGAGTTCGACAAGGCCTTCCTGTCGCGCATCGCGGAGGACCAGAAGAAGGGCAACGAGATGCTCAAGAAGGGCCGCGGCGAGTACAAGAACGACGCGACCTTCCTCGCCATCCTGAGCCAGACGGAGGGCGTGGTGTCCGGCCACGAGAAGGAAGCGAAGGAGCTTGAGAAGCAGATGAAGAAGTAGTGCGGGATGTAGCGCGGTGGGCGTCGGGCCACTCAGGCCGGTTGACTCGGCCGGGCCCGGCGCCTATCCCCTCGCGGATGCGCAAGGCTCTGGCGATGGTGGGATGGGTGGGGCTGGGAGCCCTGGGGGGCGCCTGTCAGGCGACCGTCCCGGTGGCCCCCGCCGTCCCCCTCGTGGGCGCCACGCCCGTGGGGCCCTTCGTGGAGGACGCGCGCAAGCCCTTCGAGGGCTGCGTGCCCCTGCCGTACAGCGCCACGTCGCGCACGTACCGCTGCGGCGGGCTCTCCGTATGGCTGGAGGAGCTGACGGGCGTGAGCGAGGCGCAGGCCCTGGAGGCGGGGCACGCGCGCGTCCAGGCGCGGCTGGGCTCAAGGCTCACGGAGGTCCCGGGGGAGCTGCCGCTCGCGGGACGGGCGCACCCGTCCCTGCGGTTCGCGAAGTGCGCGGGCCCGGAGGGCGAGGCGCCTTGCAGCGCGGGCGGCTACCTCACGGCGGTGACGCCCTCGGCGGGGCGCGTGCGGCAGCTGGGGTGCGTGGCGCGGGACAACGCGCGCGCGGACCTGGGCCGCTGCCTGGAGCTGTTCGCGTACCTGGCCACGCGGGGCAACCCGGAGGGCGACGTCCTGTCGCCGTCCTCGCTCGTCACGCCGCCCTTCCTGCCGTGGCGGGTCCTGGCCGTGCCGGAGGGCTGCCAGCTGGCGGACTCGACGACGCGCGCGGGGCGGATCCGCTGCGAGCACTCCACGTTCTCCTGGAGCGTCTTCCAGCCAGTGCAGCCGGGCGCGTCCCAGGTGGAGCGCTGGCGCGACCAGAGCGTGGAGGAGCTGCGCGACGCGCTCCCCGGCGCCGGCCCCGTGGAGGTGCGGGATTGCTACCTGGAGGGCGTGGCCACGCGCTGTGCCCGCTTCACCGCGCCGTCTCCGGACGGTGGGGGCGACATCGTCGTCTGGACGGGCGGCGTGGACTGGCAGGGCCGGGGCCTGTTCGCCGCGTGCAGCCTGCTCGCGAAGGACTCCCCCTTTCCGGCCTCCTGCAACGGCGTGTTCGCTCCGCGCTGAAGGGACGTGGCGTTCGTGTTCATCCTGGAAGGTGTGTCCAAGCGCTACGGTGCGTTGCAGGCCCTGCACCCGCTGTCGCTGACGTTGCCGAAGGGCGCCACCACGGTGCTCATCGGCCCCAGCGGCTGTGGCAAGTCCACGCTGCTGCGGCTGCTCAACGGCCTGGCGAAGCCGGACACCGGCCGCATCCTCTTCGACGCCCAGCCCCTGCCGGAGGACGGGGACGCGCTGCTCGCCGTGCGCCAGCGCGTGGGCTACGCGCTCCAGGGCGGCGGGCTGTTTCCGCACCTCACCGGCGCGCAGAACGTCACGCTGATGGCCCGGCACCTGCGCTGGCCGGAGGCGCGGATCCGCGAACGGCAGGGCGTGTTGATGGACCTGACGCGCTTCCCCGCGGACGCGCTGGAGCGCTTCCCCGGACAGCTCTCCGGAGGCCAGCGGCAGCGGGTGGCGCTGATGCGCGCGCTGATGTTGGATCCGGACGTGCTGCTGCTGGATGAGCCGCTGGGCGCGTTGGATCCGCTGGTGCGCCACGACCTCCAGGCGGACCTGCGCGGCATCTTCGAGCGGCTGAAGAAGACGGTGGTACTCGTCACCCATGACCTGGCGGAGGCGGCCTGGCTGGGCGACGGCATCGTGCTCATGCGCGACGGACAGGTGGTGCAGCAGGGCACGCTGGAGGACCTGGAGGCGCGGCCCGCGGACGGCTTCGTCACGCGGTTCATCCAGGCGCAGCGGCCGTTGCCCGTGGGGAGGTCCGGATGACGCGGGCGGGAGCGCTGGCGCTGCTGTTGCTGCTCGGCCTCAGCGCGTGCGCGAAGCCGCCCGGTGAGACCCCCGAGGTGCGCGTGGGCTCCAAGAAGTTCACCGAGTCCGTCATCCTGGGCGAGCTGGTGACGCAGGTGGCGAAGGACGCCGGAGCGCGGACCACGCACCGCCGCGAGCTGGGCGGCACCACGGTGCTGTGGGAGGCGCTGCGCCGGGGCGAGCTGGACGTGTATCCGGAGTACACCGGCACGCTGCGCCAGGAGCTGTTCGCCGGCCGCTCGCTGCCCGACGACGCCGCGCTGCGCAAGGCGCTCGCGGCGGAGGGGCTGCGGATGAGCGCGTCGCTCGGCTTCAACGACACGTATGCGCTGGGCATGAAGGAGGCGGAGGCCGAACGGCTGGGCATCCGCCGCATCTCGGATTTGAAGCAGCACCCGGGGCTGCGCGTGGGCTTCAGCAACGAGTTCATGGAGCGCGGGGACGGCTGGCCCGCGCTGCGCGACGCGTATGGCCTGCCCCAGCGCGACGTGAGCGGCCTGGACCACGACCTGGCCTACCGGGGCCTGGAGAGCGGCGCCCTCCAGCTCACGGACCTGTACTCCACGGACGCGGAGATCGCGGCGTACGGCCTGCGCGTGCTGGAGGACGACCGGCGCCACTTCCCCGCGTACGACGCGGTGCTGCTCTACCGCGAGGACCTGGAGGCCAAGGCCCCCCAGGCGCTCCAGGCGGTGCGCCGGTTGGAGGGCGCGCTGACGGAGGCGCAGATGGTGAAGCTCAACGCCCGCGCGCGGCTGGAGCGCGTGCCCGAGGCCCAGGTGGCGTCCGACTTCCTCCAGGCGTCGCTGGGCCTGTCGACGCAGGTGCGCACGCAGGGCACCGCGTCGCGTCTGTGGCAGCGCACGCGGGAGCACCTGTTCCTGGTGGGCGTGTCGCTGCTGGGGGCCATCGCGCTGGCCATCCCGTTGGGCGTGGTGGCCGCGCGCCGTCCCCGGCTGGGGCAGGCGGTGCTGGGGCTGTCCAGCGTCATCCAGACGGTGCCGTCGCTGGCGCTGCTGGTGTTCATGATTCCGCTGCTGGGCATCGGCTCGAAGCCGGCCATCGCGGCGCTGTTCCTCTACAGCCTGCTGCCCATCGTGCGGAACACGACGGCGGGGCTGGGGGGCATTCCGTGGGAGGTGCGCGAGTCCGCGGAGGCGCTGGGCCTGCCGGCGAGCGCGCGGCTGTGGCGCATCGAGCTGCCCATGGCGGCGCCGTCCATCCTCGCGGGCATCCAGACGGCGGCGGTCATCAACGTGGGCACGGCCACGCTGGGCGCGCTGGTGGGCGCGGGCGGCTACGGCCAGCCCATCCTCACCGGCATCCGCCTGGACGACGTGGGGCTCATCCTGGAGGGGGCCGTGCCGTCAGCGGTGCTCGCGCTCGCCGTCAGCGGCCTCTTCGAACTCATCGCCCGGACGGTGGTGCCCCGGGGGCTGCGCGTGCGGGAGTAGGGCCCGGGCTACACCGGCTCCACGCTGGACGCGGGGGCCGGGGAGGGCTCGAAGCGCGGCGCATCCTCCGCGAGCCCCGCCGCGCACAGCCGCACCAGGCACATCCACACGCAGTCGGCGAGCAGCAGGTGGATGAGCTGCATGGCCACCGGCGCCAGCAGCACCAGGTTGATGACGCCCACGCACAGCTGCGCGACGTACATGCCGGTGAGCAGCATGGACGCGCGCTTCACCTCCGGCGAGGGGCGCAGACGGGCCACCCACCGGCCCACCAGCACCAGCAGCGCGCCCACGCCCACCGCGAACACCGGGTGCAGCACGCGCAGGCGCAAGAGCAGGTGCGCCGTCTCCGACATGTCCTGGCGCAGGCCGTCCGCCAGGCTGGTGGCGGGGAACAGCGTGTCGCCCAGCGCGGCCACCGCGCCGCTGATGCCCAGGATGCCCATGCCGGCCACGCCCAGGCCCAGCATCACGGCCACCGGGCCCTGGCCCTTGATCACCATGCGCGCCCGGCCGGCGGCGGCCCACACGACCAGCGTCTGCGCGCCCACCAGCAGGAAGGTGTTGGTCAGGTGCAGGCCCATCCACACCGCGCGCCACATGGACGCGTTCTGCGCCACGTACTGGAGCAGCACGATGCCCGCGCCGACGAGCCCTTCGGTGAGCATGAAGAACAGCGCCCAGCCCGCGGCGTGCCGCGCGGGGTGTCCCTTGGGGACGGCGCGGCGGGCCCACACGTACAGGGCGACGGCGAGCAGCGTGGCCACGCCGCTGGTGAGCCGGTGGGTGTATTCGATGAGGGTCTGGACGGTGGGGGCGCGCGGCACCACCTCGCCGTTGCAGACGGGCCAGTGGTCGCCGCAGCCCGCGCCGGAGCCGGTGGCCCGCACGAACGCGCCCCAGAGGATGACGGCCAGGGTGTAGACGAGGACGCCCAGACTGAACCACTGGAAGCGGCGGGACGCGGCGGGATGGGTCATCGTCCCCCGCAACTACCGCATCCCCCTCGGCCGGGCCACCGCGCGGGAGTGGCCACCTGTCGGCTGCCCGCCATGCCCCCAACACCCGGCCTTATGGGACGGGCCGGCCAGTCCCCAAGCCTGGGGGAAGTTGTTAGCGTCACCGCGTGCCCCGCGACCGTGAAGCGCCGCCTGCCTCCCCGTCCCCCCCTGATGCGGCCGAGCGCCTGCGTCGGCTGGAGGCGGCCATCGAGGAAGGCCGTGCGCGCAAGGACGCCGCCCTGGAGGCGTGGGTGCGCCGGATGGGCCGCCTGCCCACCGAGCGGGAGCGCGACCGCTGGGAGCGGGAGTGGGAGCGAAGCGCGGAGCAGGAGCGTCGCCGGTGGGAGAAGCAGTGGGAGCGCGAGTCGAAGGACGCCCTGCGCCGCGCGGAGCGGCAGGCGAAGCGGGATGCCTACGTCTCCCAGCAGAAGGCCTGGCGGGAGGCAAAGCGCGCGGAGAAGGAGGCCCGTGAAGCGGCCACGCGCAACCCGGTGCTGGGCGTGGGCTTCCTCATCGTCGCGCTGGCGTGCGTGGCCACCGCCGCGCGGATGTGGTCGCAGTACTGGTGGCTGTTGTTCGTGGCGCTGGCGTTCTTCCAGAAGGCCGCCCGGCACCTGCGCCCCCGCAACAACCCGCTGCTGACGCGCGTGGAGGAGCCCCCAGCCCAGGTGCTGCCCGTGGAGGCGAAGGTGCCCGAGGCGCCGAAGGATCCGCGCCTCGTCCGGGTGGACGCGGTGTGCGACAAGCTGCTGGCGGAGTTCCGCGCGGCGCCGGGCGTGTTGCAGGAGTTCGTGCGTTCACCCGAGCGCACCGTGCAGGACCTGCGCAAGAGCTGCCACGAGCTGCTGCGCCGCGAGCGGGAGCTGCGCACGGTGGCCGCGCCGGAGGACGTGCAGCGGCTGGGCGAGGAGCGCAAGGGGCTGGAGCGGCGCTGGGCCCAGGAAGAGGACGTCGTGGTGCGCGACCGGCTGCGCGCGGCGTTGCAGGTGCTGGACGAACAGGTGCGCCAGCGCGCGGAGCTGACCCGGGCGGCGGACCGGCTGGAGGCGGAGTACACGCGGCTGGCCTACACGCTGGAGAACCTCTACGCGCAGGTGGTGCGGGCGCGCTCGGCGGACAGCGCGGACTCGGACGTGGCGGGCGCGGGCCTGCGCCGCAGCGTGGAGCAGCTGGGCGCGGAGATGGACGCCGTCACCGAGGCCCTGGAAGAGGTGCACGGCGCACCCATGGATGGGCGGGTGCGCACGCGCTGAGCGGCCCTATTCGCCCGCGTGCTTCGACGGGGGCGGGGCACCGGACGGCCCGGAGATGCGCACCGTCTTCGCGTTGACGAACTCCCGGATGCCCAGGTCCGCCAGCTCGCGGCCGTGGCCGGAGTGCTTCACCCCGCCGAAGGGCAGGCGCGCGTCGGACGCGACGAGCGCGTTGACGAACACCATGCCGGCCTCGATGCCGTCGATGAACCGGCGCTGCTCGGCCGCGTCCTGCGTCCACACGCTCGCGCCCAGGCCGAACGGGGTCGCGTTGGCCAGCGCCACCGCGTGCTCCAGGTCGCGGGCGCGCAGGAGCGTGGCCACCGGGCCGAAGAGCTCGTCATGGAACGCGGGCGCCTGGGGCGGTGGGTCGGCCAGCACGGTGGGCGGATAGAAGTTGCCCGGGCCGCCCTGGGGCTTGCCGCCCAGCAGCAGCCGGGTGCCGGCCTTCACGCTCTGCTGCACCTGGGCGTGCAGGCCCTCCAGGATGCCGGGCGTGGCGAGCGGCCCCACGTCCGTCTTGGGGTCCATCGGGTCGCCGACGACCATGGACTTCATGCGCTCCACGAAGCGGCGCTCGAACTCCTTGGCGATGGGCTCCGCGATGATGAAGCGCTTGGCGGCGATGCAGGACTGGCCGTTGTTGATGAGGCGCGCGGACACGGCGGTCTCCACCGCCTTGTCCAGGTCCGCGCTGGGCATGACGATGAACGGGTCGCTGCCGCCCAGCTCCAGCACCACCTTCTTGATGGCCTTGCCCGCGGCGGCGCCCACCGCGCGGCCCGCGCCCTCGCTGCCGGTGAGGGTCACGGCCTTGACGCGCGGATCCTCGATGACGCGGTTCACCTCCGAGGTTTCGATGAACAGCGATTGGAAGGCGCCCTCCGGGAAGCCCGCGTTGAGGAACACTTCCTCCAGGGCGAGCGCGCACTGGGGCACGTTGGAGGCGTGCTTGAGCAGGCCCACGTTGCCGGCCATGAGGGCGGGCGCGGCGAAGCGCACGACCTGCCAGAAGGGGAAGTTCCACGGCATGATGGCGAGCACGGCGCCCAGGGGTTGGTAGCGGACGAAGGCGGTGTCGCCATCCACGTCGATGGGCACGTCGCGCAGCAGCTTCTCCGCGCGGGTGACGTAGTAGCGGCACGCGGTGGCGCTCTTGATGGATTCGGCCTTCGCGGCCTCCAGCGGCTTGCCCATCTCCTCCGTCATGAGGCGGCCGAAGCGGTCGGCCTCCATCTCCAGGATTTCGGCGGCGCGGCGCATCCACCGGGCGCGGTCCGCGAAGGACGTCTCGCGGTAGGTGCGGAACGTGTCCGCGGCCCGTTGCAGCTTGCGCTCCAGCTCCTCGGACGAGAGCGCGTCGAAGGTGCGCAGCGTCTTGCCCGTGGTGGGGCTGATGGTGGCGATGGCCATGTGCGGGTGCCTCCCAGGTGCGAACGTCCCCGGGTGATAGCAGCCCGTCCGCCGCTGACAATGCCGACCACGCCCGAGCGTACGCCCGAGGACGTGCGCTCAGGCCTTCAGGACGACAGGTGACAGCGCATCCGACCGGAGCGCCGAGATGAAGGCGCCGAGGCTCTCCGCCAGCGGGTAGAGACGGGTCTCTCCCTCCTGGGCATGCGCGTCCCAATAGAAGACGCTCCCAGCCTCTGCTCCGGTCAGCGAGAGGCAGATTTTATCGGCGCCTTCCGTGGTCGCGATGGGGAGCAGTCCGGGAGGGATGCGCTCGCGGAAGACCTCCAGGTTCCAGTCGAGGTTGCAGGACTCGACGGGATCGTTCAGCCCGAAGAACAGGTGGATCCGGCCCAGCGGGTTTCCCTGGAGCCCGTGGAGCTTGAAGAGGTCGCGCTCGGGCCTTCCACCATTGGTGGCCAGCAGGAACGCCCGAAGCGTGCGAGGGAGCCTCAACCCGTACCGCTGTTCAAATGAGTCGAGGTCGTCCTCGCTCAGCACAGGACCGCCCTCTGTTGTTCGCATCAACTGAACCATCATGGACGACTTGAAGAACCGCATGGGTTGAGTGCCTTCACGAGGCGAGCGTCCCCAGGTGATAGCAGCCCATCCGCTGGGTGCCATGACCGAACGATGACCGAACCACCGGCTGCCCACGGCCAACGCCTCTCCGGGCCCGTGGTCCCATGGTGTCCGGTTCACAAGGACAGACGTGGAGGCTGCGCATGGGAATGGCCGTGGGAGGCAGGGGTGGAGTGAAGGCCGACATCAACGTCACGCCGTTGGTGGACGTGGTGCTGGTGCTGCTCATCATCTTCATGGTGGGCGCCCCCATGTCCGAGCAGGGCAAGGACGTCGCCCTCCCCGCCGCGGCGCAGGGAGAGCACCGCGACACCCCTCCAGCGCCGCTCATCTTCTCCCTCACCGCCGACAAGGCCCTGTTCGTCGGGACCGAAGCGCTCCCCGACGCCTCGCACTTGCAGGACCGCGTGCGCGAGGAGCTGCGCGCACACCCCGAGCGCCGTCTGCTCCTCAAGGCGGACGAAGCGCTGACGTGCGGCGACGTGCTGGAGTTCCTCCAGCGCTCGCGAGACGCGGGAGCGTTGAAGGTGTCCCTGGGTGTCGCCGTGAAGAAGACGCACTGAGGGCCCACCGCCATGCGCTCCAAACGCCAGTTCCTCGTGAAGCCGCAGTCCGCCCTCCAATCCGACATCAACGTCACGCCGCTGGTGGACGTGGTGCTGGTGCTGCTCATCATCTTCATGGTGGTGACGCCGCTGATGCGCCGCGAGCTCATGCTCCAGCTCCCCTCGCCGGAGACCACCCCCACCGACGCCCCACCGTCGAAGGCGCTGTCCCCGGGCCTCGTGCGCCTCACGGCGGACGGGACGCTGCTCCTGGAAGGGGAGGCCGTGAGCGAAGCGGACTACGTGCCGCGCCTGCGCCGCTTCCTGGAAGCCCGTCCCCGCGGCCAGCGCGGCCTGTTCTTCCAGCCCGACGCACGGGCCCCATACGCACGGCTGGTGGTGGCGCTGGACGGCGCGAAGGCCGCCGGGGCGGAAGGGCTGGGGCTCGCGGTGGACTCCCGCTGAGCGGGGCCCGGGACCTGGAGCCTGTCCGACACTCCCGCACGAATGCCGGTGGCGGGCCCGGGGTCCACGGCCTATGTCACGGCCATGTTACGCGGGCCGTGGCGGTGGCTGTCGGGTTGGGATGTGATGGTGACGCGGCCGCTGGGCCTGCTGTTGCTGGTGGTGGCGTGCGTCCTGGGGTTCGTCGTCCTGTCGGACGAGGTGCATGAGGGCGACACGCAGGACATCGACGAGCGCATCGTCCGCTCCCTGCGCCAGGATGAGGATCCCGCCATGCCCCGGGGCCCGTGGTGGCTCGCGGAGACCGCCCGGGACGTGACGTCGCTGGGCGGCGCGCCCGTGCTGTCGCTCATCACCGTGGCCGTGTGCGGCTTCCTGCTGGTGGCCCGCCGCTACCGCACGTCCCTGTTCGTCTTCGGCGCGACCGTGACGGGGTGGCTGCTCAACGCGGTGCTGAAGAACCTCTTCCACCGCCCACGCCCCTCGGTCGTGCCCCACCTCACCGAGACCATGTCCACCAGCTTCCCCAGCGGCCACGCGATGCTGTCCGCCATCACGTACCTCACCCTGGGCGCCCTGCTGGCCCAGTTCGCCGAACAGCGGCGCGTGAAGGTCTACATCCTGTCCGTCGCCCTGCTGCTGTCCGTCCTGGTGGGCTGCACCCGCGTGTACCTGGGCGTGCACTACCCCACCGACGTGCTGGGCGGCTGGGTGGCCGGCCTCGCCTGGTCCCTGCTCGTCACCGTGGCCGCCCGGAGCATGCGCCGCCGCAGCCCCGCGCTGCGCGAAGAGGCCCGGCGCCCGGTGGAGTGAGGCTCGCGCTGATGGCCCCCGCGCATGAAGAAAGAGCCCCCGCCCGCGCCCCCTGGCGCGTAGGGTCTGTGTCCTCCGTGCCTCCCTCCCACGCACAGCCTCGCCGTCCGCTCCCGCCCCCTCCCCGGAGGCGCGGATGATCCAGGCCTGGCTGTGGCGGCTGGGTTTGGGACGCGGCCGCGTCCCCGTCTTCTACGACGAGGCGTACCGCCTGCCCCTGTCCGGCATCGAGTCCTCCGTGGGCATCGAGCCGCGCAGCACCGACTTCACCACCTGGTACCTGCTGGAGTCCGGCGTCGTGCGCGCCGTGGACGTCCGCCACCCCGTGCCGGTGTCCTACGCCCAGCTCGCGCGCGTGCACGAAGCCCGCTACCTGGAGTCCCTCTCCGATCCGGCCACGCTCGCGCGCATCTACGCCACCGACCCGTCGGAGGTCCCCGTGGACGCGCTCCTGGACTCCGTGCGGCTCGTGTGCGGCGGCACGCTGGGCGCGGCGCGGCTCGCGGTCGCCCGGCAGGGCCCCGTGGTCAACATGGCCGGCGGCTTCCACCACGCCCGGCCGGAGCGGGGCGGCGGCTTCTGCACCGTCAACGACATCGCCGTGGCCGTGGCGGACCTGCGCGCCGCGGGCTTCGACGGCTCCGTGGCCGTGCTGGACCTGGACGCGCACCCGCCGGACGGCACCGCCGCGTGTCTGGCCGGCCAGCCGACGGCGTGGATCGGCTCCGTGTCCGGCAGCGACTGGGGCGTGCTGCCCCCGGGCGTGGACGAGACGCGCGTGCCGGACGGCTGCGACGACGCCACCTACGTGCAGAAGGTGAAGGACCTGCTGTCGCGCATGCCCCGCTCCGACCTCACCTTCGTCATCGCGGGCGGGGACGTGCTGCGCGGGGACCGCTTCGGCCGCGTGGGCATCACGCTGGCGGGCGCGCGCAAGCGCGACGTCGCCATCGCCTCCGCGCTCCGGGGCCGCGCCAGCGTGTGGCTGCCCGGCGGCGGCTACCACGCCGAATCCTGGAAGCTGTTCGCGGGCACGGTGCTGGTGCTCGCCGGCCTGGGCCACCAGCGCATCACCGCGCGCTATGACCCGCTGAGCGCGCGCTTCCAGCGCATCGCGCACCTGCTCACCGATGCGTCGGGCTCCGGCCCTGGACCCGCGCCCGGAGAGGAGCCCATCACGCTGGAGGACCTGGAGGGCCCGCTGCGGCTGGGCCCCGAGGTGCAGCCGCGCGTGCTGGGCCACTACACGGCGCAGGGCATCGAATACGCGCTCTTCCGCTACGGCCTGCTCTCCTACACGGAGCGCCTGGGCTACAGCCGCCTGCGCGTGGAGGTGTCCTCCACGGGCGGCACCGGCGACCGCATCATGGTGCTGGGCCACGCGGGCGGCCGGGAACACCTGCTGTCGGACACGGTGCTGGAGAAGAAGGTCCTCCAGGGGGAGAGCTTCCTCTTCGCCAACTGGCTGAGCCTGCGCCACCCGCGCGCGCGCTTCAGCGACACGCGCCCCCAGCTCCCCGGCCAGGAGGTGCCCGGCCTGGGCCTGTCGCGCGAGACGACGGAGGTGCTGCTCACCATGGCCCAGCGCCTGGACCTCGCGGGGCTGGCCTTCCGGCCCATGTGGTACCACCTGGCCTTCGTCGCCCGGGGCCGCTTCCACTTCTCCACCCCGGAGCGCCAGGGCCGCTTCGAGGCGCTGATGCGCGACGTCGCCGGGCTGCCCCTGGTGGAGGCCACCCGCGCCGTGGCCGAGGGGCGCGTGCGCCTGGACGGCCAGCCGTACCCGTGGGAGCCGGACGACATGCTCTGCCGCCTCCAGCCCGTGCCCATGGACATGGACGCCGTGGCGAAGGAGCGCGAGCGCTGCCACTTCACCGTGGTGCCCGCCGCCTCCTGACACGGGCGCGGGCCGTGGTAGTCAGGGCCCGTGGATCTCCAAGCGCAACGCCGCCAACAGCACAAGCTGCGGTTGTCCTGGATGCCGTGGCTCTACTTCGTCCTCAAGCCGCGCCACCATGAGTGGGCGCACGCGTGGCAGGGCGAGGTGCAGGACCGCCTGCGCGAATTGGAGACCGTTGAAATCGCGGAGGGGTGCTTCATCGCCCCGGAGGCGCGCATCTTCGCGGAGCCCGGGCGCACCGTCCGGATTGGACCTGGGTGCAGTATCGCCGCGGATGTCTTCATGCACGGCCCCGTGGAGCTGGGCCCCCACGTCAGCCTCAACGCGCGCGTCAACCTGGACGGCGGCGTGGCCGGCATCCGCATCGGGGAGGGCACCCGCATCGCCAGCGGCGCCACGCTCTACGCGTTCGACCACGGGCTCGCGCCGGATCGCCCCGTGCGCGGCCAGCCCGTCACGTCGAAGGGCATCGTGATCGGCCAGGACGTCTGGGTGGGCGCCAACGCGGGCATCACCGACGGCGTCACCGTGGGCGACCACGCCGTCGTGGGCATGGGCGCCATCGTCACCCGCGACGTGCCCCCCTGGGCCATCGTGGGAGGCTCCCCCGCCCGTCTGCTCGGGGACCGCCGAGACCGGCCACGCTCTGGAATCCCGGGAGGTTGGGAGCCCCCGGATACTAAGGGGAAACCCTGAGTCCCAGGCGGGTCCATTGACTTTGAAACATTCGAGCGACTTATGCTTCGTCTCGCGGTGATACGGCGAGGGGACGGGCGCCCGGGTGAACCGGATGGGTTGTCCCCTTCTTCGGGTATGAGCCGTTTCATGCGTGGGGAGGCCGCGGTGTCGCAGGAGCAACGCGAAACAGGGAGCGGCGCCGCGCCAGGACAGGCCTCCCTGGTGGGCGACGTCGTGGACACCCGCCGCTTCCAGCGCGCCGGTTCACTGCTCCGCGAGGTCGTCTTCGAACTGGACGCGGCCGGCCGCCTGGTCATGACCTGCCTCGCGTGGGAGCGGCTGATGGGCGTGCCCGCGGCGGCGTGGAAGGGCCGCTTGCTGGTGGACCTGTTCCACCCGGAGGACCGCGACCAGGCGCGCGCGCTGCTGCGCACGGCCGTGGCCCGCGTGGACTGTCCGGCGCGCCTGGAGCTGCGGCTCGCGGGGGGCGTGCAGCCCCGCTGGGTGGAGGTGTCCGTCACGGGGGACCCGGAGCGCCTGGGCGGGGTGCTGGGCACGCTGGTGGACGTGACCCCGCGAAGGCTCGCGGAGGACGCCGCCGCCACGCGCGAGCGCTACCTGGGCGCCATGGTGGAGGTGCAGCGCCGGCTGCTCGCGCCGGAGTCCACGGGCGACCTGTACAACGCCATCCTGGAGCCGCTGGGCCTGGTGGCGGGGGCCAGTCGGGCCTACGTCTTCGAGTTCCACCGCGACGGCGCCGGCCGGATGCTCCAGTCCCAGCGCGCGGAGTGGGCCGCGCCCGGCGTGTCGCGCGAATTCGAGAGCCTGGGCACGCAGGGGTGGCCGGTGGACGAGGCCTTCCGGCTGGGCCAGTGGTTGGAGCTGTCGCGCGGCGACGCGGTGCAGGGGCCGCCGGAGTCCTTCGGTGAGAGCACGGCGCCGGCGCTGAAGGCGCAGGGCATCCGCGCGCTGCTGGTGCTGCCCCTGACGGTGCACGGGGAGCTGTTCGGCTTCATCGGCTTCGACAACTGCGCCGAGTCCCGGATGTGGTCTCCGGTGGAGCTGAAGCTGCTGTCCGGCGCCGCGGGCGCGCTGTCGCTGGCGCTGGAGCAGCACACCGCGGACGCGCTGCGCGTGCGCACGGAGGCCACGCTGCGCCGCACGGAGGCGGGCTTCCACCTGCTCATCGAAGGCTTCCCGGACCCGGTGGTGGTGCACACGACGGACGGCATGCTCCTGTCGGTGAACCCGGCCATGGCACGCTACCTGGGCTACCAGGATCCGGCGGAGCTGCTGGGCCGGCACCTGCTGGGGCTGGTGCGGCGCGAGGACCAGGAGGTCGCGCGCCTCCACCTGGAGGAGGCGCAGGACGGGGGGCTGGCGGCCCGCTCGCACGAGGTGCCCCTGCTGCGCCGCGACGGGCAGGTGGTGAGCGCGGACCTGGTGACGCTGGGGGTGCTCTTCGACGGGGTGCCCGCGCGCGTCACCGTGGCGCGCGACTTCACCGAGCGCAAGCGCATGCAGGCGCAGCTCATGCTGGGGGACCGGCTGGCGTCCATGGGCATGCTGGCCGCGGGCATCGCGCACGAACTGAACAACCCGCTGTCCTACGTGCTGTCCAACCTGGAGTTCCTGCACCGCGCGCTGGGCCCCATGCCCCGGCCCCTGGGCGCCGAGGAGCTGATGGAGTACCAGCAGGTCCTGGACGACGCGCGCGAGGGCTCGGAGCGGATGCGCCAGATCGTCCGCCAGCTCAAGGTCTTCTCCCGCGTGGACGATGCGCACGACGAGCCGGTGGACCTGCACCGCGTGCTGGACTCCGTGACGCAGATGGCGGCCAGCGAAATCCGGCCGCGCGCACGGCTGGTGAAGCAGTACGGCAGCGTGCCGGCGGTGCGCGCCAACGAGGGCAAGCTGTTCCAGGTGTTCCTCAACCTGGTCATCAACGCCGCGCATGCGATTCCGGAGGGCCTCACGGACGAGCATGAGATCCGCCTCATCACCCGCGTGGACGGCGACGGGCGGGTGGTGGTGGACGTGCGCGACACCGGACGCGGCATCGCGCAGGAACACCTGAGCCGCATCTTCGACCCGTTCTTCACCACCAAGGTGCCGGGCCAGGGCACCGGCCTGGGCCTGTCCATCTGCGACACCATCGTGCGCGCGCTGGGCGGCAGCATCAGCGTGGAGTCCGCCCCCGGCCACGGCGCCACCTTCCGCGTGGCCCTGCACTCCGCCGTGCGCGGCACCGGCCCGAGCCCCGCCCGCGTGGCCTGACGCCTCGTCCCGGCGTGGAGGCGGGCCCCCGTGCCGCTGCCGCCCAACGGACTGAAACCGCCGCGCTCCCATGTTCAAGTGTGGTGCGTTGGACGGCCTGTCCTCGCAGGTGCTGTCCCATCCGGTGCGACAGGGCCACCCTGGCCTTTCATCGGGTGGGGAGGGGATGCCCCCGAAGCCCGAAGACGCCGGCCCGGGGCCCGTGCCCCGTGGGCCCTGGAGGATGTCATGCGTAAGCGGACCGCTCGCCTCGCTCCCGTGCTCGGGTTGCTGCTGGGCAGCGTGCTGGCGCTGGGGCCGGGCCACCCGGGCCTGCCGCCGGCCGCGCGCGCGGCGACACCGCCCGTGGCGGACGCCTGCGCCGACTCCGCGAACTTCCTGGTGGGGGCGGCGCGCTCCGACATCACGGGCCCCGCGGCGGAGGTGGGGATGATGGGCTACGCGCAGGTGGCGCAGAAGACGGAGGGCATCCACCTGCGGCTGTACTCGCGCGCGTTCGTCATCGCCTCGCCGTGCAATGGCCGCCGCGTGGCCATCGTCAGCGCGGACCTGGGGGAGCTGTTCCAGGCGGTGAAGCAGCAGGTGGTGGAGCGGCTGCGCGCGAAGCTGGGGGACGTGTACTCGGACGACAACGTGCTCCTGAGCGCCACGCACACGCACGCGGGTCCGGGCGGCTACAGCCACTACACGCTCTACAACCTGACCACCCTGGGCTTCGTGCCGCAGAACTTCGAGGCCATCGTCTCCGGCATCGTAGACTCCATCGTCCGCGCCAACGACCGGCTGGCCGAGGGCACGCTGCGCCTGGCCTCCGGCGACCTGCGCGGCGCGAGCGCCAACCGCTCCCCGGAGGCCTACCTGCGCAACCCCGAGTCCGAGCGCGCCCGCTACCCGGACGACGTGGACCCCCGCATGACGCTGCTGCGGTTCACGCGCGCGGACGGGCAGGAGCTGGGGCTCATCAACTGGTTCGCCGTGCACGCCACATCCCTGGGCAACACCAACCCCTTCATCAGCGGCGACAACAAGGGGCTGGCCTCGCGCTACTTCGAGGCGGGGGAGGGGGGCCTGCGGCCCGGCGGGCCGGACACCTTCGTCGCCGCCTTCGCCAACGCGAACGAGGGCGACGTGACGCCCAACCTGCTGGGCGGCACGAACGGCGGCGGCGCGGACGACTTCGAGTCCACGGCCCTGGCCGCGCGCAAGCAGTACGACTTCGCCGCGCACCTGTGGGCCACCGCCGCGATGCCGGTGCTGGGGGGCGTGGACTACCGGCACACCTACGTGAAGATGGACGCGGTGGACGTGGCGCCCGCGTTCACGGACGGCGCGCCGCGCCGCACGTGTCCCGCGACCATCGGCGTGTCGATGCTGGCGGGCGCGGAGGACGGCCCGGGCTTCGGCGCGGAGGGCGCGACGTGCGAGTCCGTGCACGACCTGTGGAACCAGTTCACCTGCTCGCTGGTCACCACGCCCTGTCAGGCGGAGAAGCCCATCGTGCTGGAGATGGGCGCGATGAAGCCCTACCCGTGGACCCCGGAGGTGCTGCCCCTGCAACTGGTGACGGTGGGACCGCTGGCGCTGGTGGCCGTCCCCTTCGAGCTCACCACCATGGCGGGCCGGAGGCTGCGCGACACGGTGCGCGCGCAGCTCCACGGCACGGGCGTGACGGACGTGGTCATCGCGGGGCTGTCCAACGCGTACGCGGGCTACGTGTCCACGCGCGAGGAGTACGCGCGCCAGGACTATGAGGGCGCGTCCACGCACTTCGGGCCGTGGACGCTGGCGGCGCTCCAGCAGTCCTTCACGGGGCTCGCCGGGGCGCTGCGCGACGGGGCGCCCGTGTCACCGGGGCCCACGCCCCGGGACCTGCGCAAGGCGGTGGTGGGCCTGCAGCCCGGCGTGGTGTTCGACGACAAGTACCTGTGGGTGGACTTCGGTGACGTCGCGGAGGAGGCGAAGCCCGCGTACGCGCGGGGCGACACGGCGAGCGCCACCTTCTGGTCGGGGCATCCTCGCAACAACCTGAAGACTGGCGGCACGTTCCTGCGGGTGCAGCGGCGGGAGGCGGACGGGACGTGGCGGGACGTGGCGCACGACGGCGAGGGCGGCGCGCGCTACCACTGGCAGCGCGAGTACTGCGTGCCCACGCTCGGATGTTCGAAGGTGCGCATCGACTGGCCCATCCCGGCGGACACGGCGCCGGGCACCTACCGGCTGGTGCACGAGGGCCACTGGAAGTCCGGCTGGGACGGGCGCGTGCACCCGTACTCGGGGAACTCGCGCCCGTTCACCGTGCGGTAGCGGCCGTCAGTCGTCGTCGTCGCAGGTGCCGTCGGGGTTGCACTTCTTGTCGCACTTCTTGCACGCCTGGCCGTTCCTGCCGCACTGGTTCTTGTTGGGGGACTCGATGCAACTGTTGCGGTCACAGCAGCCGTCGCAGGTGGACGGGTCGCAGACGCACTGTCCGCCCTTGCAGGCGAGTCCCGGGCCGCACGCCGGCCCGCCGCCGCAGACGCACCGGCCGCCGAAACACGCGCTCGCGTTGGCGCCGCACGCCGGTCCGTTGCCGCAGCCACAGGTTCCCTGGGCCGTGCAGGTGTCGGCCTTGTCTTGCGTGCAGTCCTCGCAGGCCACGCCGCCCACGCCACAGGTGCGGGCCGTGCGCGACGTGCACACGCCGTCGCGGCAGCAGCCGTCCCGGCAGTCCATGCAGAAGGTGCTGGTGCCGCCATCCGGCTTCGTGCCGGAGCCCAACTGGACGGTGACCTCCACCTCGTAGCCGTCGCGCACGGTGGCGCTGGCCTCGCCGACGGCGAGCACGGTGCCGTCGCGCAGGCCCTCCACGCGCACGGTGGCCTGCGCGCCGTTGGCGGCGTCACCCAGCAGGACGCGGAAGGTCTCGCCGTTCTGGAGGGTGCGGTCCGCGGCCTCGGGGATCATCGCGGCGGGCACGTCCATGCCGCCCGCCACGGTGCCGGAGACGCGCAGCTGCGTGAGGTTCAGCGAGGGCTCGAACTCGGTGGTGACGAAGAGCGCGGTGCCCGCGGCGGCGGCCGGGTCGCGGCAGGCGGCGAGCGCCACCAGCGACAGGATGCCGCTGGCCAGCAGGAGCCGGACGAAGGCCCGGCCAGGGGTTGCTCCTACGATGATCATGATGGCGCGCAGGGTAGCGGCTTCACGGCGCGCCGTGAAAATGCGCATCGTGAAGAGGGGGCCGGGCGTTGAGCAGCGGACGCTCATACGCGGTGTCCGGTGCGCCATGCGCACGCGCTGCTCCGCGTGGCGTCAGGCGTGGGAAGGTCGCGGTATGGGAGCGCGCGCGCGAGGAGACGGCAACGGCATGGTGGTCATCGTCATGGGCGTTTCGGGCACCGGGAAGTCCACGGTGGGCAGGGCGCTCGCGGAGCGGATGGGGTGGGCCTTCGAGGACGCGGACGACCTGCATTCGGAGGAGAGCCGTCAGAAGATGGCCTCGGGCACCCCGCTGACGGACGCGGACCGTCAGCCCTGGCTGGTGCTGCTGCGCGCGCGGATGGAGAAGGCGCTCGCCCAGGGCGAGCCCCTGGTGCTGGCGTTCTCCGCGCTCAAGCGCAGCTACCGCGAGCGGCTCTCCGTGGACGCGAAGCGAGAGCGCTGGGTGTACCTGCACGCTCCCTCGGAGGTCATCCAGGAGCGGCTCCAGCGCCGCGAGGGCCACTTCATGCCGCCCCGGCTGCTGGTCAGCCAGCTGGCCGCCATGGAGCCACCCGAGGACGCGCTCGCGGTGGACGTGACGCCGTCACCCGACGAGGTGGTGCGGCGCATCCTGGAGGGGTTGGGGCTGGAGCCCGACGCGAGCCGCGAGTAGCCCGCCTCAGGGCACCGGGTGTTCGACGGTGGCGCCCAGGCGCTCCAGCAGCTCGCGGTACCACGCGAAGGCGCTGGCGCTCCGGCCCGCCAGCTCCTTCGTGCCCCACAGCAGCGTGAGGGTGCGGCGCGTGGCGCCGTCCGTCTTGGTGCGCTGGGCGTCCTTCACCGCGTTGGCGCAGGGGCCGGCCGCGTCGAAGAGGCACAGCAGGCCCTCCAGGTCGATCTCCTGTCCGGAGGCGTTGAAGACGTAGCGGTCGCCCTGGATGGCGGTGGCGACGCGGAAGGGCGCCTGCGCGCGGTCCAGGTCCACCACGCTGATGGGCAGGCCGCTGTGCAGCGATACGGCGTTGCACGCGTCCACCGCGGCGTTGATGGTGGAGAGCGAGCCGTCCCCGGACGCGCGCACCAGGTACTCGGAGGCGGGCTTGCCCCGGCCGGTGGGCTTGTAGCCGCCGTGGCGCAGCAGGTCCCGCACGGCGCCGCGCACGGCGTCGTCGCTCTGGAGGGGCGCTGCGGCGCCGGGCTTCAGGAGGTCCTGGAGCCACCCGGGCGCGGGCAGCTCTCCCAGGGGGGCGGGAAAGGTGGACGTGAAGGCGACGAGGTCGAGGAGGGGATGGGGGTCGACGGTCAGCACGGCGCCACTCTATGCTTTGGGGCAACCCCTATGCCTACGCTCATCCCCAGGCCCATTCGTGTGACGGCGGTGGGCAACAAGCCGAAGCTCATCGACGAGTACGTGGGTCGGATGAACTCCAAGACGCAGAACATCAGCGTCGCGCACATGCGCAGCCCGGGTGGGTGGGAGGAGCCGGGGCAGACCCCCGAGTTCCGTGAAATCACCCTGGTGCTCGCGGGCACGCTGCGGGTGGAGCACAAGGGCGGGGTGATGGACGTGCACGCCGGCCAGACGGTGGTGTGCGAGCCGGGCGAGTGGGTCCGCTACAGCACCCCCGAGGAGGAGGGCGCGGAGTATGTGGCCATCTGCACCCCGGCGTTCTCACCGGGCACCGTGCACCGCGACGACTGAAGCCCCATTCCAAGGAGGGCGGAATCCCGGACGGGGGCCCGCCTGCCTGGCCGTGTGCAAGGAGTCGGGGGCGTGGGGGGTTCGGAAGCATCCCCCTGGGGGGCGGGCCGTGGCATAAGGGCGCGCCGCCTGATTCCCGGGCCTCTTCGGTACGCACATGATCCGTCTCGACAACATCGGTAAGCAGCACGGGCAGCAGCTCCTCTTCGTGGAGGCCTCGGCTGCGCTCCACAAGGGAGAGAAGGTGGGCCTCGTCGGCCCGAACGGCGCGGGCAAGACGACGCTGTTCCGGATGATGACCGGCCAGGAGTACCCGGACGAAGGACAGGTCTCCATCGACCGGGGTGTCACCATTGGCTACTTCAGCCAGGACGTCGGGGAGATGGCCGGCCGCAGCGCGGTGTCCGAGGTCATGGACGGCGCGGGCCCGGTGAGCACCGTCGCGGCGGAGATGAAGCAGCTGGAAGCCGCCATGGGGGACCCGGACCAGGCGGACAACATGGAGAAGCTCGTCGAGCGCTACGGCGTGGTGCAGGGCCGGTTCGAGGAGCTGGGCGGGTACGCGCTGGAGGGACGGGCGCGGGAAATCCTGGCGGGCCTCGGGTTCACCGAGGAGATGATGGACGGCGACGTCGGCGCGCTGTCGGGCGGCTGGAAGATGCGCGTGGCGCTCTCCCGCATCCTGCTGATGCGCCCGGACGCGATGTTCCTGGACGAGCCTTCCAACCACCTGGACCTGGAGTCGCTCATCTGGCTGGAGGGCTTCCTCAAGGGGTACGAGGGCGGCCTGCTGATGACGTCGCACGATCGCGAGTTCATGAACCGCATCGTGACGAAGGTGGTGGAGATCGACGGTGGCTCGCTGACGACGTACTCGGGCAACTACGACTTCTACGAGGGCCAGCGCGCGCAGAACGAAGCGCAGCAGCAGGCGCAGTACGAGCGTCAGCAGGCGATGCTCGCGAAGGAGATCAAGTTCATCGAGCGGTTCAAGGCCCGCGCGTCGCATGCGGCGCAGGTGCAGAGCCGGGTGAAGAAGCTGGAGAAGATTGAGAAGGTGGAGCCGCCCAAGCGCCGCTCCACGGTGCTCTTCGAGTTCCAGCCGCCGCCGCGCTCGGGTGACGACGTGGTGAACCTGAAGAACGTCCACAAGGGCTACGGCAAGCGGACCATCTACGAGGGGTTGGACTTCCTGGTGCGGCGCGCGGAGCGCTGGGCCGTGATGGGCGTGAACGGCGCGGGCAAGTCCACGCTGCTCAAGCTGGTGACGGGCACCACGCAGCCGGACGAGGGCTCCGTGGCGTTGGGCGGCAGCGTGAAGCTGGGCTACTTCGCGCAGCACGCCATGGACCTGCTGGACGGCGAGAAGACGGTGTTCGAGTCGCTGTCGGATTCGTTCCCGCGCGCGGGCCAGGGCTCGCTGCGGGCGCTGGCGGGCTGCTTCGGGTTCAGCGGCGACGAGGTGGAGAAGAAGTGCCGGGTGCTGTCGGGTGGCGAGAAGGCGCGTCTGGTGATGGCGCAGATGCTCTACGACCCGCCGAACTTCCTGGTGCTGGACGAGCCCACGAACCACCTGGACATGGGCACCAAGGAGATGCTGATCACCGCGCTGTCGCGCTACGAGGGCACGATGCTGTTCGTGTCCCACGACCGGCACTTCCTGGGCGCGCTGTCCAACCGCATCCTGGAGCTGACGCCGGACGGCATCCACAAGTACGGCGGCGGCTACACGGAGTACGTCGCGCGCACGGGCCAGGAAGCCCCCGGTCTGCGCAGCTGACGTGAAGGCCCGGGCCCTCGCGTTCAATGGACGCGGGGGCCGCTACTCGAACAGCTTGCTCGCGAGCCGCGCCAGCCGCTGCGCCTTGCCCCGGTAGGGTGGGAAGAAGAGGTTCGTGAAGGCCGTGCGTCCCTGGCGCACCACCGCGCGCTCGTGGCTGAACGCCTTGAAGCCCGCCTCCCCGTGGTACGCGCCCACGCCGCTCTGGCCGACCCCACCGAAGGGCAGGTGCGGGTTCACGTTGTGCAACACCACGTTGTTCACCACCGTGCCGCCCGCGCTCGTCTCCGTGAGCAGCCGCTCCACGGTCGCCTCGTCCTGGCTGAACACATACAGGGCCAGGGGCTTCCCGCCCGCGCGCACCTGCGTCACCACTTCGTCCAACGACTCGAAGCGCAGCACCGGCAGCAGCGGCCCGAAGATCTCCTCCCCCATCACCGGCGCCTCCGGCGTCACGTCCGCCAGCACCGTGGGCGCGATGTAGCGCGTCTCCGCGTGCACGCCGCCGCCCGCCACCACCCGCGCCCCTTGCGCCACCGTGCGGTCCATCAGCCCGCTCACCCGCCGGAACGCCCCGTCATCCACCATGCGGCAGAAGTCCGGTGTCGCCCGGCGCGCCTCCTCCGACTTGCCGTAGAAGCGCTCCAGCGCGTCCTTCAGCCCCGCGAGCAGCGCCTCCTCCTTCGACGCGTGCACCCAGACGTGGTCCGGCGCGATGCACGTCTGCCCCGCGTTGAGGAACTTGCCCCACACAATCCGCTCCGCCGCCGTGGCCACGTCCGCTGACGCATCCACGATGACCGGCGACTTCCCGCCCAATTCCAGCGTCACCCCCGCCAGGTGCCGCGCCGCCGCCTCCATCACCCGGCGGCCCACGCGCGGCCCTCCGGTGAAGAAGAAGTGGTCGAACGGCAGCCGCAAGAGCGCCTCGCCCACCTCCGGCCCGCCCTCCACCAGCGCCACTTCGTCCGCGGGGAACACGTCCCGCAGCAGCTGCGCCAGGAAGCGCGCCGTGCCCGGCGTCTTCTCACTGGGCTTGCACAAGACGGCATTGCCCGCCGCCACCGCCGCCACCAGCGGCGACACCAGCAGGTGGAACGGGTAGTTCCACGGCGCCAGGATGAGCACCACGCCCCGGGGCTCCGGGTGCACTTCACTCTTCGTGCCCGCGAGCAGCAGCGGCGCGCCCACCCTGCGCGGCTTCATCCACGCCTTCAGGTGCTTCTGCACGTGCGCCAGCTCCAGCAGCACGGGGAGGATTTCGGTCGCCTCCACCTCCGCCGCGGGCTTGTGGAAGTCCTCGTGGAGCGCGTCCGCCAGCTCCTCGCGGCGCTCCAGGAGCAGCGCCTTGAGCTTCTCCAGCCGCGCCAGGCGCTCCTTCGGCCCCGTCTTCGCCAGCGCCCACCGGCGCGCCTGCAGGCGGTCGAACACCTCCTGCAGGTCCGCCGGGACCAGGGCCTCTTCCACTGACACCACGCGCATGCCGGCTCCTCTTTCCACGCCAGGGCCACCCCGCCGGGTGAACACCCCGCGAACCGGCGAATTGCCTACTCCAGCATCCGGGTCGCGCGGGAGGCCCATTCCTGGGTCTTTCCCCGATACGGCGGGAAGAACACCGAAGCCAGCGACTTCATCCACTGGACCATCACCGCCCGCTCATGGCTGAAGGTCTTGAACCCGTAGTGCCCGTGGTAGTTGCCCAGGCCGCTCATGCCCACCCCGCCGAACGGCAGGTTCGGGTTCGCCACGTGGATGAGCACGTTGTTCACCACCACCCCGCCGGACGTCGTGTGCTGGAGCACCTCCTCCACCATCTTCGAGTCCTGCGAGAACACGTACAGCGCCAGGGGCTTCCCGCCTTCGTTGATGTGGGCGTAGACCTCCTCGCGCCGCTCGTACGTCAGCACCGGCAGCACCGGCCCGAAGATTTCCCCCTCCATGATGGGCATCGCCTTCGTCACCCCGGACAACACCGTGGGCGAGATGTACCGGGACGGCCCGTCCGCCGTGCCGCCCGTCTCCAGCCTCGCCCCCGCGGCGACCGTGCGGTCCAACACCTCCTTGAGCCGCTTCCAGGCAGCCGGATCCACCACGCGCGCCAGGTCCGGGCTCGCCTGCCGCTCCTCCTCCGTCGTGCCGTAGAAGCGCGTCAGCACCGCCTTGAACGCCTCCAGGAAGGCCTGCTGCCTGGACGCCGGCACGTAGATGTAGTCCGGCGCCACGCACGTCTGGCCCGCGTTGATGAACTTGCCCCAGGCCAGCGCCTCCGCCGTCGCCGTCAGGTTCGCGGACTCGTCGATGATGACCGGCGACTTGCCGCCCAGCTCCAGCGTCACGCTGGAGAGGTACTTCGTCGCCGCCGCCATCACCTTGCGGCCGATGTTCGGGTTGCCCGTGAAGAAGAAGTGGTCGAACGGGTGCTGGAGCAGCGCCTCCGCCACGTCCGCGCCGCCCTCGAAGGCGGCCACCTCGTTCTCCGGGAACAGGTCCCGGGTGAGCTGCGCCAGGAAGCGCGACGTGTGCGGCGTCTTCTCACTGGGCTTGAACATCACCGCGTTGCCCGCCGCGATGGCCGCGATGAGCGGCGCGACCAGCAACTGGAACGGGTAGTTCCACGGCGACAGGATGAGCACCACGCCCTTGGCCTCGTAGCGCACGTGGCTGGACGCCCCCTTGAGCGTCAGCGGCGTCGCCACCCGCTTGGGCTTCATCCACCCCTTCAGGTGCTTCACCGTGTGGTTCAGCTCCTCCAGCGTGGGGTGGATCTCCGTCAGCTCCACCTCCATGGCCGGCTTGCGGAAGTCCTGGTGGATGGCCTCCGCCAGCTGCGCGCGGCGCTGGATGATGGCCTCGCGCAGCTTGCGCAGCCGCGCGATGCGCTCCGCGGCCGTGCTGCGCGACAGGTTCCAGCGGTTCGCGCGCTGGGCCTCGAACACCGCGCGGATGCGCTCGATCTCCGCGGAGGGCTGGGGGAGGAGGGACGCGACGGCTTCCAACATGACGGGCTCCATTTCGCAAAAGAACGGCCGGTACCGCGGGGTGTGGGTCAGCGGGCCTGGAGCCCGCGAAGAAGGGTGGTGATGGCCGCCGTCAGCTCAGCGGTGAAGTCCACGCGCAGCGGGGCCATGTGCGGCAGCGTCAGCACCTCGCGCGCCACCGGGGCGATGTCCGCCATCTGCCGCAGGCCCGTCACCAGGGCGTGCACGTGGCGGATGAGCTGGCCCGCGTCCTCGGGGGTGAGGAAGGGCAGGCGCTGCTGGAGCAGCACCGCTGTCTCTCCCATGGAGATGAGCACGCGCTCCTTGAAGCGCCGCGCCTGCTCCACCGTGACGTTCTGCTCCAGCACCGTCTGCATCCGCGCGAGCAGCCGGGTGAAGGTCTCCTCCCCCTCCAGCGACTGCGCCACCGTGCGCGCCAGCTGCTCCGCGCTCCACGCCCCCTCGCCCTGCGCCAGCTGCTGGTTCAGCTTCGCGAACCACGCCGTCAGCAGGTCGTCCAGGAGCGCCAGGAACAGCGCCTCCTTCGTCGGGAAGTAGAGGAACACCGTCCCCTTGGCCAGCCGCGCCCGCGCCGCCACGTCCGCCATCTTCACCTCGGCGAAGGACGTGGCCTCGAACAGCGCCCGCGCCGCGTCCAGCAGCTCCCGCCGCCGCGCTTCCTTGTCCTCGTCCCGCCGCGCGCGCGCGGGAGCCTGTCGCCTGGGTGCCGGAGTGCCCACCATCACCCGGAGTTAAATGACCAGCGGTCACCCGTCAAGCTGACCGGCGGTCATCCATCCGGGGGCCAACGGTTCCGGGGGAATGGCGCAGTGTAGTCGGGTGTGCGACGCTGGGTGACATGATGAGGCCCATGGACGCGGAGTTGCTGGCGGGCAGCGCGCTGTACCGGGAGGTGGTGCTGCGCAAGCTGGCGCAGGCGCGCGAGTCGGTGTGGATCGCCACCGCCAACGTGAAGGCCATGTACGTGGAGGGGGCGCGGGGCAAGTTCGTGCCGCTGCTGGAGGTGCTGGACGGGCTGGCGGCCAGGGGCGTCGCGCTGCGGCTCTTGCACGCGGAGCTGCCCAGCCGGCCGTTCCGGGCCGCGTTCGACGCCCGCTCGCGGCTGGTGAAGGGGGGGCTGGAGCTGAAGGTCTGCCCGCGCGTGCACTTCAAGGCGGTGGTGGTGGACGGGGCGTGGGTCTACCTGGGCAGCGCGAACCTCACCGGCGCGGGGCTGGGCGCCAAGGGGGACGACGTGCGCAACTTCGAGATGGGCTTCGTCACGGAGGACTTCGACGTCATCGACCGGACGACGGCCCTTTTTGACGCGGTGTGGAATGGCGCGGAGTGTCGAGGCTGCCGTCTTCGCGCCGTGTGTCCCGACCCCATCTTGCCCTCCGGCGTGGGACAGGCGAAGAAACAGGGGCGTGATGGGGTGCGGCTGGGTCAATCCCGGCGCCTGCGTCGCCCACGGGAGAACACCGCATGAAGCCGTCCCTCGCCCCTCGCACCCGCGCGACGCGCCCACGGGCGGACTAGCTCCGGGTGGCGCTCCTCGGTCCCAAGACGCACGGCGACGTGGACGGTGACGAACGCGTCCGCCGTCAGGTGAAGCGGCGCACCTACTGGTGGTGCGCGCTGCTCATCACGCTGGGCTCCCTGGCGCACCCGCTGGTGCTGGGCGGGATGCAGCCGGCGTTCTTCGTGACCCACCTGATATGGGGCGCGGTGTTCGTGCTGCTGGGCGCGCTCGTGGGCGTTGGGTGGATCCGCGGCCCGGCGAGCGGCATCGCGGCGGGCGCGGTGAGCCTGACGGCGCTCTCGGTGATGATCCACATCACCGGAGGCCTCTCCAGCCCGCTCTTCGCCGCCTATTACACGGTGCCGCTGCTCGTCGCCGTCTTCACCCCGGGCCAGCGGCTGCCGGTGTGGTCCGCCATCGTGGGCACGCTGGGCGCGGTGGTGATGACGACGTGGCTGTCACGGGCGCCGTGGGCGGCGTTCCTCAGTCAGTCCATCAGCCTCACCTTCACGTTCCTCGTGTCCGCCTGGGGCGCGGAGACCTTCCGCCGCCTCCAGGGCGCGGAGCGCACCGCGCACCTGGAGCGCGTGGAGGCCCTGCGCCAGCTGGCGGACAGCGAGCTGCGCCGCGTGCGCGTGGAGCGCCAGCGCGCGGAGGTGGAGCGGCTGGTGGTGGTGGGGCAGCTCGCCGCGGGCGTGGCCCACGAGGTGAACAACCCGCTCGCGTACGTGAAGTCGAACCTGCGCTACCTGGAAGAGGAGTGGGCGGAGGGCGTGCCCGCGGACCTGGACGACGTGCGGCGCGTGCTGGAGGAGACGCAGCAGGGCGTGATGCGCATCCAGCAGATCGTCACCGACCTGCGCCTGTTCTCCCGCGACGAGCCCGGCGGCATGGAGTCCTGCGACGTCGCGGAGACGCTGGCGGAGGCGCAGCGGCTGGCCTCGGTGCGCCTGCGCAGCCTGGGCGTGGTGGAGCACGACGTGGCGCCGGACCTGGCCCCCGCGCGCGTCACCCCCCGTCACCTGGTGCAGGTGCTGGTGAACCTGCTCATCAACGCCGCGGACGCCCTGGAGTCCGTGCGTCCCAGCCGCCCCGCGCACGTCGTGCTGCGCGCGCGCATGGAGGCCGGAGTCGTGCGCGTGGAGGTGGAGGACAACGGGCCGGGCATCGCGGAGTCCGCGCTGCCGCGCCTCTTCGAGCCCTTCTTCACCACCAAGCCGCCCGGCAAGGGCACCGGCCTGGGACTGGCGCTGTGCCGCGAATACGTGGCGCGCGCCGGGGGGACGCTGGAGGCGGAGAACCGCGCGGAGGGCGGCGCGCGCTTCATCCTCCGACTGCCCGCGGCGGGGGCCCCTTCCCAGCCGCCGCGCCGGGAAGGTGTCGCCTCCGTCGATGCGGGCACGGAGCCCGTGGCCGAGTAGCCTCGCGGGCCGTCCGCGCTCATCGCTCCAGCGCGTGCGCGACCTGTCCCAGCAGCCGCAGACGCGGGGAGTCCAGCTTGCGCACGGTGCGCATGAGCCGGCGCACCTCGGGACGCTCGCGGTACTCCGGCGGATCCTCCGCGAGCTGCGGCGCGCCGTCCTCCGTCACCGCCGCCGTCGCGCTCAACCCGAGCAGCACGTCCGATGAGCAGCTCAGCACCAGGCACAACTTCCGCAACGTCCGGACGCTGGGCAGCATGTGCCCGCGCTCCAGCCGCCCATAGACCTCGGTGGCGATGCCGACGCGCTCGGCCACATCGGCCTGCGTCAGTTCCAGCCGCTGCCGGGACGCGCGGACTGCGTTTCCAATGAGGGTGGCCAGTCGTTGTTCCATGGCGTCGAAAACCTGTCGAAAGAGGAGCTTCTCCCCCCGCTTCGGGGGCGGAGAGGTGCCGGGGAGAAGTCGCTGCCTTGCGTGACCTCGTGAGACACAGATTACGAGTGGGGTCTGACATCTCCGGACGTGCGGACGAACGCCGCAAACCCGCGACAACTCGCGGTTTCCGCCGTTCCGACGCGCTCGTTTCGCAAGGCTTCCCGGGTGCTGTTTTCTCGCGTGATGCGAGCGTCGAACCGGGGTGGTAGGCGCGGGCTTGGGCGCCCCTCCCACGACGTCAGGGGAAGGCCTCGCGAGGTCGCACGACCCTGGGGGTTGTTCCGCCCGCTTCCGGACTTTTCTTGAAGGGTCCGGGGAGACCGCGCGCTCCGGCGAAGAGGGGCCGGAGCGGGTCTCACCCGAGGGCAGCGCGGCGGGAGGACCTCAGCCCGCGTCGTCCACGGACGGCAGCGCGGCGCGCGCTTCGGCGTACTCGCGCACCATGCGCTCCACGACGCTGGCGGCGGGCAGCACGTCCTTGACGAAGGCCACGCCGTGCCCCGCGCTCCAGGTGTCCTTCCACGCCTTGCCCTGGCCCGCGCGGAAGCGCTCCAGCGCGCCCTTGAGGAAGTTGCCGTGCACGCCCGTCACCTCCTTCGTGTACTCCAGGTCCTCCGGGCTGGAGTCCACCAGCGCCTGCTTGTAGTCGGGCGCGGCGCCGGCCTCCTCCGTCGCGAGGAAGCGCGTGCCCAGGTACGCGCCGTCCAGGCCCATGGCGAGCGTCGCGGCCAGGTGGCGCCCGGTGGAGAGCGCGCCCGCGAGCACCACCGGCACGCCCAGCTCCTGCTTGAGCCACGGCCCCAGCACCAGCGGGCTCAGGTGGCCCGCGTGGCCGCCCGCGCCGGAGCCCACCGCGACGAGCGCGTCCACGCCCGCCTTCACGGCCTTCTGCGCGTGGCGCAGGGAAATCACGTCGCTCCACACCTTGCCGCCGTACGCGTGCACGCGCTCCACCACCGGCGTGGGGTCCCCCAGGCTGGTGATGACCAGCGGCACCTTGCGCTCCACCGTCGCGGCCATGTCCTCCTCCAGCCGCTCGGCCCACTTGAGGATGAGGTTCACGCCGAAGGGCACGTCCTTCGGGAACGTGGCGAGGAAGTCCCGGTACGCCTGCGCGGTCCGGTAGTTGAGCGACGGCACCGCGCCGATGGCGCCCGCGCGTCCGGCGGCCTCCAGGAGCGCGGCGTTGGACACGAGGAACATGGGCGCGGCGATGATGGGATAGCGGATGCCCAACATCCGGGTCACGGCGGTGTCGATGCGCGAAGGGGCCATGGGCGCATTGGAGCACGCGTGCTCGCGGGCGCGAGGCCGAAAAATCGGCCTGGGCGGCGTTGTCAATCGCAGCGTGTCTCCAGAGGGGAAAACCCCTGGTGTTTCCGTGGTTTACGTAGCACGTAGGGCTGACGTAAGGTGCGCCCCCCGACCGAGGTCGGGAGAGCCGGGGGTTCCCTTCGGTGACGCGAACCGGGGAGCGCCGCCGAGCGTTTTTGCGGGGAGGCCAGACTCAGCCGTGAGTGACGAGCGTCCGGACGCGCTGCTCAAGAGCGCACTCGAAAAGATCGTCTACTTCGAGGCCCGTGCGCAGCAGTTGCATGGCGAGCTGGCGAACGCGCGCGACGAGCTGTCGCACCTGCGTGAAGACCTGGCGCAAGCGCACCAGCGGGAGCTGGACCTGCGCCGGGAGCTGGCGGAGCTGGAGGTCCGCAGCGGCCGGGCCCTGGGGGAGCGCGAGGAGCTGACGCGGCTGAACCACGCGCTGCGCCTGGAGCGCAACCAGCTGATGGAGAAGCTGCTGGACGCCAGCCGCATCCATTCCTCCGGGCAGCCGCGCGGCGCGTCCGACGACGATGACGACGAGCTGGGGTTCGACCTGGCGTCGTTCATCTCGCAGCTGCGCAGCGAGGTGATCCTCCGCAACGACACGGTGCCGCCGGTGCGCACGCCGATGCGCGGGCCCGCGGTGCCGCTCAAGACGCCGGAGCCCCAGGTGCCGTGGACGGAGCGCCCCGCGCCGCCGGTGCCGCAGCGGGCCTCGGCCGCGTACGTGGCGGGGGACGCGGGGCTGTCGCCGGTGGCGCGCGAGGCGCAGCGGCTCCAGAACGAGGGCCGCCTGCGGGTGAGCCCGGAGCAGATGGCGGAGCTGTCCGGACACGCGGGCAGCCCCACGGACGAGACGCTGTTCGGGTTCTCCGTGCGGGAGCTGTCGGCGGCGGACGCGGCGGCGCGGGTGCGCGCGGCGGAGCGGCTGAAGGCGCTGGCGCATCCGGCGGCGGCGCCCGCGTTGGCGGCGGCGCTGCACGCGGAGACGGACGCGATGGCGCAGGTGGCGCTGCTCCAGGCGTTCGCGGGGCTGTGCCGGGAGGAGGGCGCGTCGGTGGTGTCGCCGCTGCTGTCCTCGCCGGTGCCGGAGGTGCGCATCGCGGCGCTCAAGGCGCTGCTGGTGCTGGCGCCCCGGGACGCGGCGCCGCACCTGGCGCAGGCGATGAAGGACTCGGACCGCTCGGTGCGCAGGCGCGCGTCGCTGCTGGCGCTGGGGCTGGAAGGGGAGACGGCGCGGCGGCTGGGCGAGGACGCCATCCACGACACGGACTCGGAGGTCCGCGCGCTGGCCGCGCTGGCGCTGGGCGCTGGACGTGGGGAGAACGCGCGTGCGCTGCTGCTGGAGGCGCTGGATGACCGCGAGGTGCGCGTGCGCAAGGCGGCGGCGCAGAGCCTGTCCCGCATCCTCGGGCAGGACGTGTCCGCGGTGGTGGCGCTGGAGGACACGCACCGGCGTCGGGAGATCCGCCGGCTGGCGACGCTGCCCGTGAAGCCCGTGCGCGCGACGCTGGAAGTGAAGGCCGTGGCGCCGGTGGTCGCGCAGCGGGCGAATGGCGCGCAGGCCGTGGGTGTCGTCGCCCCGCAGGTCATGAGCGCCGCGCAGCAGGTGAATGGTGCGCAGGCCATGCACGCAGCGCCGCAGGCGAACCTGAACGTGGCGCCGGTGGCGGCGAACGCGGCGCAGTGGGCGACCGTGGCTGTCGCGCCTCAGGCCGTGAGTGCCGCGCACCAGGCGAACGCGGCGCGGCAGGCGGTGCTGGATGCCGCGCAGCAGGCCTTGAGCATCGCCCAGGCGGCGAACGCGACGCAGCAGGCGAACGTGAACGCGGCGCAAGCGGCGGTGAACGTCGCACGCCAGGCGGTGGCGAATGCCTCCTCGCGGGTCGCCGTGGATGCCGCGCAGCCGTCCCCGGCCGCGAACGCCGTGCCCGCGATGGCGGTCCACGCCGCGCAACAACCGCTGGCGGCACAGGCCTCGAATGATTCGCAGTGGACGGTGGCCCCGATGGCCGCCCCCGCGCTCGCGGTCGCCACCGTGGGCGTGGCTCGCGGCGCACCGTCCGTGATGCAGGGGGCCGTGCCCGCGCGGGCCGCGAATGGCGGGCCCGTCTCCTTCGCTTCGGCCCCCGCTCCGTCGCGGCCGGTCGCCTCCGTCCCCGCCGCGCCCCCGCCTGCCCAGGCCCCGTCGGTGCGCCTGACGCCCGTACAGGCCGCGCTGGTGGCCATGGGCGCGCCCCCGCCCACGCGGATTCCGGCGCCCCCCGTCACGCCGCCGGTTCCTCCGCGCCGGGGCCCTTCACCCGTGGAGGCGCTGTGTGGGGCGATGTTGCAGGAGGTGCGGGTCGCCGTCCGGGGACGCTCGCTCCCTGAGCTGACGGCCGGGCTGTCCGCTCCGGCGGAGCTCGCACAGGAGGCTGTTGCCCTGCTGGTGGCCCGAGGGGCCATCGTGCGAAGGGGGCACAAATACTTCGCCGCTTGAGGCAAGGTGCATCGGCCGGGCCTCACACGTCATCCGAAGGGTCGTTCATGGAAGCGCCGACGTACAGCTCGAAGCAGGTGGCCGAGATGCTCGGCGTGACTCCGAAGGGCATCCCCGCGGAGCTGCGCAAGGACAGCTACGGCCCGGAAGACGTGTGGGAGCTGAGGACGACGCTCAACCGCTTCCCCCCCAGCGCGGGCCACCGCCGGCAGCTGTTCCTCAACTTCAAGGGCGGCACCGGCAAGACGTCGCTGTCCACGTCCTACGCGTGGCGCCTGGCGGAGCTGGGCTACGCCGTCCTCCTCATCGACCTGGACAGCCAGGGCCACGCCACCAAGTGCCTGGGCTACGAGGGCGAGGACTTCGAGAAGACGCTCCTGGACGTGCTGGTGCGCAAGACGCCGCTCGTGCAGGTGGTGCAGAAGTCCACGCTGCCCAACCTGGACTTCATCCCGTCCAACCTGAGCATGTCCACGGTGGACCTGGCGCTGATGCCCATGGCCGGCCGCGAGTTCAAGCTGCGCAACGCGCTCAAGGACGTGGAGGCGCAGTACGACTTCATCGTCTTCGACGCGCCGCCGTCCTTCGGCCTGCTCAACCTCAACGCGCTGATGGCCGCGAACGACCTGTTCGTGCCGGTGCTCGCGGACTTCCTCTCCTTCCACGGCCTGAAGCTGCTCTTTGAAACGGTGCAGAGCCTGGAGGAGGACCTGAACCACGTGCTGGACCACGTGTTCATCGTGGTGAACTCCTTCAACGCCACCTTCAAGCTGGCGAAGGAGGCGCTGGAAGCCCTCCAGACGCACTACCCGGAGTACCTGCTGCCCACCATCATCCGGCAGTGCACCAAGTTCGCGCAGGCCTCCAGCGAGGGCCGCCCCGTGTTCGTGGCGGATCCGACGTCCAAGGGGGCCACCGACATCCAGGCCATGCTCGACAACGTGCTGCCGCGCCTGGTGGCCGCGCATGCTCCGTCCAAGAGCGGCGGCGCCACGAAAGCCGGCTGAGATTCCGCCATGAAGAAAGCCTTTGAACAGAACGTGTCCCGCGCGAAGCCGCGCCTCCGCCTGGGGGCGTTCACCGGCGCCCTCGACCCGGCCGAGCCCACGGCGAGCGCCGCCGAGCCCGCGCCGGAGGCCCCCCCGCCCGTCGCGGAGTCGCCGGACCTGTCCGCGGAGGTGCGTGCCCGCATCGAGCGCGGCCGGGCCCCGCGCCCCACCGCCGCCGAGGCCATTGAAGCGGCGCTGAACACCCCCTCCGCCCACGCGCAGGCCACCCCGGGCCTGCCGGCGGTGACGGCGCCGACGTTCTCGCCGGTGTCGCACGCGCTGTCCGCCCTGGTGTCCCCGGAGGCGCGGCGCGAAGAGGAAGAGGCGCCGCCAGCGCCGTGGCTGGAGCACGAGTCCCCGGAGGCCGCGCCCGGCTGGAGCGCGGCGACGGCCGCGCCCGCGGAGGAGTCAGCGTGGGATGCGGAGGCTGTGTCCCCGGTGTCGCACCGGGAGGTCGCCGAAGCGGTCGCCGCGTCCGCGTGGAACGTCTCCGTGGCGCACGCCGCGCAGCTGAATGAATCCACGCTGGAGTCCTTCGCCGTGGAGCCGGCCGCCGCGGAGCCGGTCGCCGCCGCCGCGCAGCCTCCGGCCTTCACCGCGCCGCCGGAGGCCATCAGGGACGCTCCGGTCACCTTCGCCTCGCCGCCTCCGGCGATGGCGGAAGCTCCCCGGAGCGCGCCGGTCACCTTCGCCGGGCCCCCGCCAGGGGTACAGTTCGATGGACGGATGGGCGTTCAGGCCCTCCGCATGCCCGAGGCCGAGCCCATGACGACGTACGCTGCCGTCCAGGCCTCCACCGTCACCACCGCCGAGCCGGTGGCCCGACAGGAGTCCCCGCCCGCCCAGGTCGAAGTGCAGACGCCGGCCCCGCCGCGCGAGGAGCTGGACTCGGAGGCCCGCCGCGAGCGCCTCAAGGCCCGCCTCAAGGCCGTGCGCGAGAACCCGCGTCCGGAGCCGCTGCCCGCCACCGTCGCGGAGGCCGGCCAGCGCGCCGTGGAGCGCATCACCCACCTCCAGGCGGACCTCACCAAGGTCAAGGCCCTCAACCTCACGCTCACCCAGGACCTGGAGGTGGCGCGCCGTCAGGCGGAGAAGGCCACCGAGGAGGCCCGGCTGCGCATGGACGAGGCGCGCCGCCTCACCGCGGAGATGGAAGGCCGGGTGAAGCTGCTCGCCGACCTGGAGCGCGAACTGGCCGCCCTGGAAGGCGAGCGCGACGAAGCGCTGCTGTCGCTCCAGGAGTCCCGTCAGGCCCTCCAGGCCGCGTCGAAGGAGCACGAGACGCTGGAGCAGGTGGTGGCGCGCGGCAAGGCGGCCCTGGCCGACAGCCTGGCGGAGGAGGAGCGCCTCGCCGTGGAGCTGGAGACCGCCAAGGACGAGTCCGCGTCCCTGCGTCGCGCCGTGGAGACGCTCCAGGGCGAGCGCGACGTGCTGGCCCAGCAGGTCGCCTCCCTCACCGCCGAACGCGCCGAGCTGCTGGAGGCGCGCAAGGCCCTGGAGTCCGTGCACCGCGCCCTGAGCCAGGCCACGGTGCGCTGAGCACGCCTACTTCGAGTCCTTCGCCACGCCGCTGCCCTTCACCGTGGTGAAGCTGCCCGGCAGCGCGGGGGTCCGGAGCGAGTCCGTGGACAGCTCCGCGAACGTGCCCGGGGCGCCCTGCTGTTCGCGGACGACCTCGGCGATCCGCCGCACGCGTTCGTCCCGCTTCGGGTGGTTGGCGAAGAAGCCGCCGCCCTCCGGTGTCTTCGCGATGAGCTGCCGGTACGCGTCCGGGTCGTAGCCCGCGGACAGCATCAGCTCCACCGCCAGCCGGTCCGCCGCCAGCTCCTCCTCCTTGCGGTGGCCCTTGCTGGCCACCTCCACGGTCTTCTCCGTCAGGTCCGCCAGCAGGCCCGTGTCCGAATCCAGGTCCAGCTTGCCGTCACGGTCGCTGGCCGACAGCAGCCGGCCCGCCGCCGCCGAAACAATCGCGTTGCTCACGACCGCGCCCTTGCAGCCGCTCACCTTCACCGTCGCGTACTGGTGCAGCGCGTGCTTCATCACGATGTGGGCGATTTCATGGGCCAGCACGCCCGCGAGCTGGCCCTCGTTCTCCACGCCCTGGAGCAGCTTGCGCGTGACGAAGACGTAGCCGCCCGGCGCGGACAGCGCGTTGAAGTTGCGCGTGTCGTTGAGCACGCCGAACGTCCACTGCAACGTCGGCCGGGGGGACTGCATGGCCAGGTTACGGCCCACGGTGTTGACGTACGTGGTCAGCTGCTGGTCCGTCGCCGTGGAGAGCATCAGCCCGCCGCCGCGCTGGACCCACTGGATGGCGAGCGCGCTGCCCAGCGCGTACTCCTCCTGGATGGCGGGCTCCACGCCCAGCTTGTCGCACTTCTGCGTGCTCTCCGACGCCGCCACGAAGCGGTCCACGTCGCCGCCCAGCTTCGCGGCCTTCAGGCCCTTCGTCACCTGCGCACAGGACGTCAGGCCCAGGCCCAGGCCCACCGACGCCACGACCTTCAGGTACGCGCGCATCACTTCGCCCCCTTCGTGGGCTTGCCCGCCGGGCTCTGCGCCACCTTCTGCGGGCCGACGCTCGTGCTGGGAGCCACCACCGGGAACAGCCCGGCCTGCTTCACGTGCTCGGCGATCTTCGCGGGGGTGACGGCGGCGGCCAGCGCCTCCACCTGTTGGATCTGCTTCACCGCCGTCGCGTAGTCCCCGCCCTTGTCCTTGCCGTACTTCTCCGCGCCGGGGCTCAGCGCCTTCACCGCCGCGCCGCTGGACACGAAGGCCGCCGGGTCAATGGCGCGCGTCGCTCCGTCCTTGGCCACCAGCTCCATGTTGGGCGGCTTCGTGGACAGGTTCGTCTGGAACACGTAGCCGGGCTTGCCTCCGGGCTCCTTCACCAGGTGCCACTGCTTGTTCTTCGGATCCGCGCCGTTCCACGTCACCTGCTGGCCGGGCTGGAGCACCACCACCACGTTCGCGGTGGGCGCGGCGCTGACGAGCACGCGCGTGTTGCGCGCCTTCACGTAGAGCTTGTCCCCCGGCTTCGCCGCCCACGCCCCCGCCGCTGGCACCCCCAGCGCCAGCAGCAGGACGCCCGTCTTCAGTCCCCGTGTCATCGTGCTCCCTGAACGGCATACGCCGTCACTTCTCCAAATTCGCCACCCCGTCGAAATCCACGGGCGGGGCCTCCAGGTATTCACGGCAGCGCTCCAGCAGCTTCCCGGTGGGTCCGTCCTCCGGGGCCCGCGCCACCTCCGCCTCCAGCACCGCCACCGCGTCCGCGAAGCGCGCCTGCCGGTACAGCGCCAGGGCCTCGTGGTAGCGCTCCACCGTGCGTCGCAGCTCCGGCGGCAGCTGGCCCTTGAGCGCGAGCAGCTCGTACACCGTGACGGCCTCCGTCTTGCCCGCCACCCGCACCCGGTCCAGCTCGCGCACCTCGATGTGGTCCTTCGCCAGCTCGTAGGTGCGTGGGCCAATCATGATGACCGACCCGTAGGCCTTGTTCGCACCCTCCAGCCGCGCGGCCAGGTTCATGCCGTCGCCAATGGCCGTGTAGCTGAAGAGCTGGTCGCTGCCGAAGTTGCCCACGAAGTTCACCGCGCTGTTCACGCCGATGCGCGTGTACACGTCCGGGAACCCCTTCTGCCGGAAGTCCACGCGCAGCACCTCCACCGCCGCCTTCGCCGCCAGCGCGCCCCGGCAGGCCCGCACGGCGTGGTCCGCCTGGTCCATGGGCGCGCCGAACAGGCACACCACCGCGTCGCCGATGTACTTGTCCAGGCACCCGCCCTCGCGCAGCAGCGCCTCGCTCACCGTCGTCAGGTACGTGTTGAGGATGCGCACCAACTGGCGCGGGTCCTCCTTGAAGTGCTCGCTGAAGGTGGAGAAGCCGCGGATGTCGCTGAAGAAGGCGCTGATCTCCTTGTTCTCCCCATCCAGGCGCGGGAGCTGCCGCGAGCGGATCATCTGCTCCACCAGCTTCGGCTCCATGAAGCGGTGGAACGTCTGGCGGATGAACTCCGTCTCGCGGTTGGCCACCAGGTGGTTGAACGCCAGCGCCGCGACGCTGGCCCCCATGCCCGCGAGCGCCGGCATCGCGGTGAGCAGGTGCGTGTGGGACGTCTTCAGGAACACGCCCGCCACCACGTACAGCCCGACGGGCAGCCCCAGCGTCCACCCCACCTCCAGCGGCGTCGAGCGCACCGTCATCAGCAGCACCGCCGACAGCAGCGCGACCAGGAACGTGATGCCCAGCTCCATGCCGTGGGGCAGGCGCGTGATGAACTCGCCGGACAGGAGCGTGTCCACCACCGCGGCCTGCTTCGCCAGGCCCGGCTCCGTGGAGGAGAAGGGCGTCGCCTTGATGTCGTTGATGCCCGGCGTGGTGCCGCCAATGACCACCACCTTGCCCCGGAAGGTGTCCGCGGGCAGGCGCACGGGCTTCCCTTCGCTGCGGAGGATCCAGTCGTTGAGCACGGCCAGCAGGCTCACCAGTGGGTAGCGCTCGTGCAGCGGGCCGCCGAAGTCCAACGCCGCGCTGCCGTCCGCGTTCACGGCCCATGTCCGCTCGCCCAGGTGGAGCGCGCGGACGGAGAGGGTGACCTCCTTCGCGCCGAGCAGGTCCGCCACCAGGCGCACCGGCAGGGTCGCGTAGGTGTTGATGCCATCCGAGTACACGAAGCGCGTGCCGCGCATGACCCCGTCCGCGTCCGCCTCCGTGTCCACCAGTCCGAATCCGTCCACCGCGCCCACCAGCGCGGGCGTGGGCAGCACCGGATGGCGCGGCAGCCACCGCTTCTCCTTATTCGACCAGTACTGGAGCAGGGGCAGCGGCTGCCCGTCGTCCGTCCTGCGCGCGGGAAACGCGAGTGCGCGCGCCAGTGCCCCGAGGGGCAGCGAGGGCGTGGCCGTCTCGGGGCCATCCTCGAACTCTTCGGGAGCGTCCTCCGGGAAGGTGTCCTCCGGCGAAGGGGGCGCGGCTTCAGGCGCGGCCAGCGGCACGGGCACCTGGAAGTCCGCGCGGGGCAGGGGGTTGGCCGTGCCGTTGGCCACCATGCCCACGTAGAAGGGCAGGTCCGTCTCACGCAAGACCTGGGCGAAGCCAAGGTCGGTGGATTCGTCCGACGCCTGTTCGTCCATCACCGCGTCGAAGAGGACCGCCCTCGCGCCCGCCGCCTTCAGCTCCTCCACGATGCTCGCCCACAGCGTGCGCGTGTACGGCCAGTTGCCGAAGTTGGTGCGCAGCTGCACGTCCTGGCTGATGCCCGTCAGCGTGGGCTGGTCGATGGCCACCACCACCACGTTCGAGGACAGTTCCCGGTTCCCCGTGTACGCACGCAGGGCCCGGTCGTAGGCGACGTGCTCGACTCCCTTCAGCCAGCCGGTGCGCTCGCACGCCCACGCGACCAACGTGGCCACCAGCGCGACGCCCAGCATCTGCGCCCCATGGTTGCGCCAGCGCTGCTGGAGGGTCTTCCACGGCTCACCCGTCACGACGGCCCCTCCCCGAGAGGTCAGGACGGGGACGCTAACCCAGGGATGGGCTCCTCCGTCACTCCGGCGCGCCCCGGGAATTGGACCTTCATCCAGCGGGCTCCGTAAGAGCCGGTAGAGCAGGAGTCCTTGCGAGCCATTGCAGCCCCTCGTGTCGGCCGGCCAGCGCAGGCCTCGCGGTTGCCAGCACCGGGACGCCGCCAGACCTTCCGTTCACGGGGCGGACACAGTGCAGCCCGACCGCTGGGGTCCCGCTCCCCTTCCGAAGGAGTCACACCGTGGCTTTGGACCTCTTCCAAGAAAAAGGCATCCCCCTGGAGCGGCAGCTCTTCACCTGGAAGGACCTGGTGCGCCGTCCCTACAGCAAGCTGGACGACGATGCGTTCACCCGGACGCGCGTCATCCTGATGAACGGCATCGAAGCGGACGCGCTGCGCATGAAGCACATCTTCGCCCGACTCAACCGGGAGCTGCGGCCCCACCTGGCGCTGGTGCGCCGCGCGGAGCACCACCAGCAGACGATGGTGAACTGGCTCAACCCGCCGGACCAGAGCGCCCTTGAGACGACGCTCGGCTTCGAACAGCTCGCCATCGAGGTGACGGCCAGCGTGGCCATCCATGAGCCGGACCCCTACCTGGCGCAGACCTACCGGTTCGGGATGCTGGAGGACTTCGACCACCTGTACCGCTACTCGGCGCTCTACGACCGGGTGGAGGGCAAGGACCCCAACAACCTCATCCAGTCCTATTCGGACATCCGTCCCGGGCGGCCCACGTCGGTGGAGCACCGCCACCCGTTGGACGACGTGCGCCGGTCCTACGACCACAAGACGGCGGATCCGCTGTCCAAGCTGCACGCCATCACCATCACCGCGGCCGAGTTCCAGACTCACGACTACTACATGACCGTGGGGCCGCAGTTCGCGGACCCCCTCGCGCGGCAGCTCTACGCGGAGATCGCCTCCATCGAGGAGCAGCACGTCACCCAGTACGGCTCGCTCTGCGACCCGGACGAATCCATGCTGGAGAAGTGGCTGCTGCACGAGGCCACGGAGGTCTACAACTACTACTCGTGCCTCGCGTATGAGACGAACCCGCAGGTGAAGGCGGTGTGGCAGCGCTTCGTGGACTACGAGCTGGGCCACCTGCACTACGTGATGGAGCTGTTCAAGAACCTGGAGCGCCGCGACCCGGCGGAGGTGCTGCCCCGCACGCTCCCGGAGCCCATCGCGTTCAAGGAGCACCGCGAGTTCGTGCGCAAGGTGCTGTCGCAAGAGGTGGACATGCGCTCCAGGGGGATGGACTACGTGGGGCCGGCGGAGGAGGACCCGCGCTCGGTCCAGTACCGCGAACAGCTCAATTCGGAGGGGTCGCCCACGGAGACCGTGGCGGCCGGATACCACTGGAGGCCGGGCACGGAGCTCGCCGCGAAGGCGGAGCGCATGGGTTCGGTGCTGGAAGGCAGGAGGCTGCAATGAGCAAGGACACCGTCGCCGACGTGGGCATGAACCGCACCGGCATCAAGACGTCGCCCATCGACAGTCAGGACATCATCCAGGAGGCGCAGCGCGCGACGCCCAGCAGCCCGGGAGACGGGCAGGGCATCCTGGAGGTGCGCAAGCAGTACGCCCGCGAGGCGGGGGATGGCCTGGGCCACGTGCCGCCGCCGTCCAGCCTCAAGGGCCTGGCGAAGACCGCGGTGGACATGCTCAAGGGCAGCAAGCCCACCGTGTTCATCGACAAGCTGGGGGAGCGGCTCGCCTTCGAGCGCGTCGGCGTCCGGCTCTACGAGGGCGCCCTGTCCAAGCTGGACGTGTACGGGAGCTGGGAGGGAGGCCCGTCGCGCGAGCTGCTCACGAAGATCCTCGATGACGAGCTGGGACACTTCGCGCTGCTGAACGAGGCCCTGGAGAAGATGGGCGCGGACCCCACGGCGATGACGCCGTCGGCGGACCTCTCCGCGGTCATCTCCATGGGTGTGCCCGCGGCCATCTCGGATGCGCGCACCAACCTGCGTCAGTGCACGGAGGCGCTGCTCGTGGCGGAGCTCACCGACAACGCGAGCTGGGAGCTGCTCATCGACCTGGCGCGCGGCCTGGGCCACGACTCGCTCGCGGACCGCTTCCAGCAGGCCCTGGACGCGGAGGCCGAACACCTGCTGCTGGTGAAGGGCTGGCTGGCGGCGGGCGTCGCCACCGAAGCGCGCGCGTCCCTGGAGTCCGCACCCGCCCCCGCGCCTTGAGGTGGGGAGGCGGGGATGCGACCCCGGGCGCGGTCCACACGACGCGCCCGGTGCGTCCCCCGGCGCGAGGAAGCGTCATCCGCAGGACTCGCCGCCAGACGGGCAGGCAGGCGCGCGTGGCGGGCCGTGGCGCGAGGACACAGCTTGTGGCTTCGCACACGACTTCTTCGCCAGCAGGGAGGGACACGCCATGCAGCTCAGCGAACTGGGAGGCTCCGAGGGCCTCGACCACAACGCCACGCTCAACCGCGAGTCGGCGGTGGCGCTGGGCGCGTTTGGCGCCATCACCGCGGGGGCCGTCTACCTGGGCGCGCGTGGCACCCGCGAGGCCGTGTCACAGGGCTGGTACAAGCGGCTGAAGAAGCCGCCCTTCCAGCCTCCCGCCGCGCTCTTCGGTCCGGTGTGGACGACGCTCTACGCGCTCATCGCCGTCTCCGGCTGGCGCATCTGGGGCTCGCCCGCGGGCACGAAGCGCTCCACGGCCCTGGGCCTGTGGTTCGTGCAGCTGGGGCTCAACTCCGCCTGGTCCTACCTGTTCTTCAGGAAGCGCCACGTGCGCGCCGCCGCCGTGGAGAACTGGGCCCTGCTGGGCAGCATCGTGGCCTATACCGCCGCCGCCAGCGGCGTGGACCGCAAGGCCCCGTGGCTGATGGCCCCGTACCTGGGCTGGGTGTCCTTCGCCAACGTGCTGTCCACCGACATCGCCCGCCGCAATGCCTGACGCTGGCGGGCCTGCTGCTCGCGCGGCGCCTCCTTCACGAGGCCCGCGCGTCCTGGCGTTCCATCCTCCCCGGGGCCTAGTTGCGCAGGCGGTTGGGACGACCCGCGTTGTTGAACGACAGCACCGCGGCGAAGTAGCGCGCCTGGTTCTCCGAAGCGCAGCGCACCTCCTGGATGCGCCCCGCGACCTTCACCCGGACGATCCAACCCTCGTTGTCGCGGCTGATGGGGGTCTCGGCCTGCATCGTCATGTTTTCCATTGTGGTGTTCCCTCCCGTCCACTCCCCTAGAGCAGCCGCCGTGCCAGGGGAGGGAAGCGTGGGATTCCAGCCCTTTGCATCGGGCCTGGGGCCCTTGCGGCCCCCGCGGCTGAAGTTCTTTCAGCGCCCGCTTCACGCCGGGTTCAGTGCAGGTGGCGATCCGTCTGGGTGCGCGCGGGGGCCTGCCGGGCGGCGGAGAGTGTCGGCAGCGCGACGTAGAAGGTGGAGCCCTGGCCCGGCTCGCTCTCCACCCAGATGCGGCCGCCGTGGCGCTCCACGATGTCGCGGCTGATGTAGAGGCCCAGGCCCAGCCCGCCATAGGAGCGGGTGGAGGCGTTGCGCGCGCGGAAGTAGCGGTCGAAGAGCAGCTGCTGCTGGTCCAGGGGGATGCCGATGCCCGGGTCCTTCACGGACAGCACCGTCACGTCCTCGCCCACCGCCAGCCGCACGCGGATGGTGCCGCCATCCGGGCTGTACTTGAGCGCGTTCTCCAGCAGGTTGAAGACGACCTGCTCCAGCCGGTACGCGTCCCCCTGGACGGACACCGGCTCCGGGGGGCGCTCGAAGTCGAAGACGTGGTTGCCGCGCTGGCCCTCCATGGACGTCAGCGTGTGCTCCACCAGCACGTCGAAGCGGGTGGCCTCCGGGTGCAGCGACAGCCGGCCAGCTTCGATGCGCGAGGCGTCCAGCAGGTCGTTGATGAGGCCGGTGAGGCGCGTGAGCTGGTGGCGCGCATGCCGCAGCACGCTGGGGTCCACGTGCTCGCCGCGCTCCAGGCGGCGCTCCAGCGTGGCCAGGCGCAGGCTCAGCGGCGTCAGCGGCGTCTTCAGCTCGTGGCTCGCGATGGAGAGGAAGTCGTCGCGCACGCGGATGGCCTCCTGGGCCTCGCGGTACAGGTGCGCGCGCTCCTCCTCCGCGCGCTTGCGCTCGGTGATGTCCTCCACGAGCACGCCCAGCCCCAGCACGCGTCCGCCGGGCGTGTGCACCGGGTAGACGCTGCCGCTCAGGTGGCGCCGGGGGCCGTGGAGTCCCAGGTCCTCGTCGGTGCTCGACTCCTGCTGGACCAGGGGCTCCCCGGTCTTCAGCACCTGGCCCAGCATGTCCTCGACGGCGCTGCCCGCGTGGGCGCCGAAGAGCTCCCGGGGCGTCCGGCCCGGATGTGCTTCGGCGGGCTTGCCATTGATGCGCGCGAGCGTTTCGTTGACGCGCACGTACCGCAGGTCCGAACCCACGAAGCCGATGCCCACCGGGGCGCTGCGAAAGAGCAGGTCCAGCTGGGCGATGTGCGCCTCGCGCTCGGCCTCCACGCGGCGGCGGTCGGTGATGTCCTCCACCATGCCGACGCCGCCCTCCACCTCGCCGTCGTCGCCGTAGCAGGGCGCGAAGCGGACGCGCACGGGGAGGACCTTGCCGCTGGTGAGCGAGCGGTAGTCCCCTTCGTAGTCGCAGGTGCGCCCGCCCAGCGATTCGCGCACGCAGGCCATCAGCCCCTCGTCGCGCAGCGTGAACAGGTGCAGGCCCACGATGTTCCGCTTGGACGTCCCCATCTGGTGCGTGAACCGCTCGTTGCAGGCGGTGATGATGGCGACGCGGTCGAAGTGGAAGATGCCCAGGGGGGCGTTCTCCACCAGCAACCGGTAGAGCCGGTCCCCCGTCTCTCCGGAATGCGCCAGGTCGTCAGGGCTGCCCGGCACGTGCTCCACCGGCTCCTCCAGCGTGTCGATGACCTCATGCAGCCGTCGCATCGTGAGGACGATGCGCTCCTGCGCACCCTCGCCGCTGGCCCCCACCGTCAGCTCCACCATCAGCTCCACGCCGTCACGGCGGCGCGAGGCGACCCGCGTCGGCCGTCCCCCGAGCACCTTGCGGCGCGACAGCAGGTAGCGCGGAAGGCTCAGGCCGTGGAAGTGGTGCAGGCGGGCGGGGAAGAGGTCGGAGACCGGCCTGCCCAAAAGCTGCGCACGTTCCCATCCCAGCAGCCGCTCCGTGGCGGCGTTGATGTGCAGGATGCGCTCATCCGCGCCGCAGGCGACGACCGGCTCCACCGCGGCGTCCAGGACGGCCTCCAGCTCTCGTGCGCCTCCTCCTGCGACCATGCCTCGCTCCTGGGAACCCACGTCACGGTGCGTGGCCTGGGTCCTGCCGGGACATGGGGGTCCCCCGGCGTTGACGGGTGCGTGGATGGCCGCCCCGTGCGCGTCCCCTTTGCCTACAGGTACACACTGTCCGCGGGTCCGGCGCGTCGAATCCGGGTATCACCCTCCGGCAGTCTCCCTGGAGGGAAGGCAGGCGGGCGGCTCATCCTGGAGAGGGATGCCGCCGCCCTTGCCTGCCTACCGCCGCTTGGGCGCGGGCGTTCGGCCGCGCTTCGCGGACCGGGTCTTGGTCTTGGCCTTGGGCTTGGGCTTGGCTCTGGCGGCGGGGGCTTCACGCAGGGCGAGCGTCTCCAGCTTCTCCCGCAGCGTGCGCGTCTCCTGCTTGAGCGCGTCCAGCTCCTCGCGCAGCGAGGCGACCTCGCGGGCCTGGGGCGTCCCTTCGCGCAGGGCGCGCACGGCCTCGCGGGCATGGCGGCGGGTGCGAGGGTCGCTGAAGGCCGTGCCTTCCAGCGCGGGCAGCAGGCGCCGGTCGCCCAGGGTGGAGGCCGCTTCACACACCGCCAGCTGTACGCGGAACTGCGGGTCGCGCAGGAGCTGGGCGAACAGGTCCACCGCTTCGCGCTTGCGGTTCGCGCCCTCCGCCAGCTTCGCCACGGCGACCACGGCGGCGCGGCGCAGGAACGCCGGTTGTCCATACGCGGTGCGGGCCACGGCCACCGGGAACGCGGCCGCATCCTGCGTCTCCGCCAGGCCGTCCATGGCGCCCGCGCCAATCACGTCCTGGAACGAGGGCCGCGCGGCGGCGGCCTCCAGCAGGGGCAGGGCGTCCGGAGCCCGCACGCGACCCAGCGCGCGCGCGGCCTCGGCCTCCACGAAGTAGCTGGCGTCCCCGGACTCCACCAGGGCGCGCAGCCGCCCGGCCACCGGCGGGTCGTGGCGGAACTCGCCCAGGGCGGCCACCACCGCGCGGCGCACGCGCGGGTGCGCGGTGTCCAGCGCGTCCAGCAGGTGCGTGCGGGCCTCCAGGGTGCGGATGCGGCCCAGGGACTTCGCGCATGCGGCGCGGGTGGCCCAGAAGCCCGCGGTGTCCGTCAGCGCGCGGCCCAGGGCCTCCACGGAGCGCAGGCCGCCGTCCTTCCCCAGCGCCAACGCGGCTTCGGTGCGCGCGCGGGGTTCGGGGGCCAGGGCCAGCTCCTCGCGCCACAGGCCCACGGCCTTGTCCACGTCCAGCGTGCCCAGCACGTCGCGGCGGGGATCCACGCGCACCTGCGAGGGCGCCGCGGGGCAGGGCAGGTGGAAGCGGTGCTCCGCGTCGGTGACGTCCAGCCGGTGGTGCGTGTCCTGCCCGTTCGCGGTGACGACCACGTCCAGCGGGAGGCGGAAGACGGGCGTGCCGGCGTCCGTGCGCTGCGTCTGTCGCACGGCGATGCGCAGGCGGGCGTCGTCGGCCTCGTAGCGGACCTCCACCTTCAGCTCCGGGTGGCCGGGGGAGAAGACGTACTGGTCGAAGACGGGGTCCAGGTTGTGGCCGGTGGCCTCCTCGAAGGCGCGCGCCAGGTCCACCGTCTCCACCACGCCGTGGCGGTGGCGGGCGACGTAGTGGCGCAGGGCGCGCAGGAAGAGGTCGTCGCCCACGCGGCGGCGCAGCTCGTGGAGGACCAGGCCGCCCTTCTCGTAGAGGTGGCGGTCGAACAGGTCCATGGGGGCCTGGAACGAGCGCGCGACGATGGGGCGCGCGTAGCGCTCGCGCGTCTCGGACAGGTACGCGTCCAGGTCGAGCATGCGGTGGTGGTCGGCCTCGTCGCGGTCGTCGCCGCGCTCCTTCCACAGCACCTCGAAGTAGGTGGCGAAGCCCTCGTTGAGCCAGCCGTGCGGCCAGTCGCGGCAGGTGAGCAGGTCGCCGAACCACTGGTGCGCCAGTTCGTGGGAGATGAGCGGCTCGGCGGTGTAGTCCAGGTGCGCGCGAGCGTCGTGCAGCACCGTGTCCACCAGCGTGGTGGCGGTGGTGTGCTCCATGCCGCCCAGGATGAACTCCGTGACGAACACCTGCGCGTAGCCGCTCCACGGGTAGGGTTCGCCGGTGATGGCCTCATAGGCGGCGACCATCTGGGGCGTGCGCGCGACGCACCGGAGCGCGTCCTCGCGGCGGCCCCTGGGGAACAGGTAGCGCAGCGGCGTGGTGCCGACGGTGTCGGTGGCCTCGTCGAACTCGCCCACCACCAGCGTGACGAGGTAGGGCGCGTGGGGCTGCGCCATGCGGTGGTGCTGGGTGCGGCGCTCGCCGGTGGTGACGTCGCTGACGAGCACCCCGTTGGACAGGGACGTCATCGCGGCGGGGAAGGTGGCGATGACCTCCGACGTGGCCTTCTGCGCGGGCGTGTCCAGGCACGGGAACCAGCAGCGCGCGTCGATGTCCTGCCCCTGTGTCCACGCCTGGAGGGGCCGGTCGGGGTAGCCCGCGTCGGGGCCCCAGAAGTAGAGGCCGCGGCGGGGCCGGGCGCGGTAGGCGAGCGCGATGTCGCACGCCTGTCCCGCCTCCAGCGCGCGGGGCAGCTCCACGCGCACGTGGGCGCCGGAGTTGGAGAAGGGGACGGGCTTGCCGTCGACGCGCGCGCCGGTGACGTCCAGGTCCACCGCGTCGAAGGTGACGGTGGACACGGCGCGGACGGCGGACACGCGGGTGGTGCAGGTGCCGGCGATGGCACGCTGGGGGAAGTCCAGGTCCAGCTCGATGCGCACGTGCTCGGCGCGCACGGGGCGGGGCGCCGCGTAGTGCTCGGTGGCGCCGGGGAGGCTGAACGGATGCGGGTCCGAGGACCCGGCGGCGGCGGGGGCGTGGCGGTGGCAGCAGCGCATGAGGAGGGTGACTCTTCCGCATGCCCGTGCCGGGGTCGAGCCACATCGAACCGGCTTATCCGGAATTCAAGGTCCGGGCCCCCTGGACGGAGGCCCGGGAAGGTGACAGGGGCGGAAGGCGGCGGTTGAGAAACGTCGCAGGCATCCCCAGGATGGGCGGGCGTGCAGTCCGTCCTCTATTTCTCCGACAAGCAGGTGCGCGAGAAGCTCTTCGCGTTCGTGGACGCAGCGCCCGGGCTGCTGCTGGTGACGGGGCTGCGCCATGGCGCGGCGATGACGCGCCCGCCCCAGGCGCGCGAGCCCTTCGCGTCGCTGGAGGCCCTGTTCGGCGACGTGCTGGCCCAGGTGCTGGTGGCGGACGAGGGCACCACGGAGGGCATGTGGCGCGACCCGATGGGGGACCTGGGCGACCGGCTCTACCCGGAGGACAAGAAGCGCGCGTACGCGGCGGCCACGGGCTACCTGCTCCTCCAGGCCGGCAAGCCGCTCACGGTGGTGCGCAAGCACGGCGGCCCCGCCGACGACCTGTGGTTCCTCCAGGAGGCCCTGAGCCGGCTGGGTCCGGGCATCCCGCCGCCCGACCCGGCGAAGCGCCCCGGCACGCGCCGCCCTGAAGCCGCCCCGCGCGCCCCGCCCCGCTACGGACCGGCCAGCACCCGTGAGGAGCCCTGGCCCCGCTCCAGTGGCAGGGGTGAGGCACCGCCCCGCTCCGGGTCCGCGGATGACGCGACGCCGCCCCGGGGCCGCCGCGCGGTTCCGCCACCGGAGGCCGTGGAGCCCGAGGGAAAGGATCCGTGGGTCGTGCTGGGCATCGCGCGGGGCACGCCGAAGGACGAGGCGCGCAAGGCGTTCCGCGCGCTCATCGCGCAGTACCACCCGGACAAGGTGGCGCACCTGGCGCCGGAGTTCCACACGCTCGCCGAGCGCCGCACGCGCGAAATCCTGGACGCGTGGGAGGCGCTGGGGCGGGACCCCGCCTGAGCCCGCGCTGCGTCTTCAGAGGATGAGCGCCGGGGCCGCCGCGTCCAGCTTGAAGCGCGCGATGAGGGGCACGTGGTCGGACAGGCCGTGGAAGCGGCTGGTGAGGTCGCCGAAGGGGCGTGTCTCATCCGCGTCCAGCCAGCTCACGCCACCGCCGGAGAACAGGTGGTCCAGGTGCATGCGCATGCGCATGAAGCCCGCGGTGGGGAACGCGCGTGACAGGGTCGGGTCGATCTGCCCCACGGCCGCCTGGGCGCACGTCAGGTGGGCGTCGCCGGTGAGGTAGCGGTAGACGGGCGACGACGGGGGCGAATTGAAGTCCCCGCACACCACGAACGGCTCCGCCTTCGAGTGCAGTTGGATGAACTCGGTGAGCTTGCGCGCCTCGTGGAGCTGGTTGCTGCCACAGCCCATCTTGTCGCGCGTGGCCCAGAACTCGCGGGCGAACGGCGTGGGCAGGCTCAGGTGCGTGTTGAAGATGTGGAAGGCGCGCTGGTCGCGGCGGCGCAGGACGCGCATGTGCGCGCAGATGCGGCTCTGCTTGCGCTCCTTCAGGCCCTGGACGTGGTGGTGCGTGATGTGTTCGGGGGCCTCCACGTTGTGCTTGTCCACCTGGAGGGTGCGCGTGTTGACGAGCATCGCGAGCCCGGTGGTGTAGAGCGACAGCTCGCCCAGCTTGTAGTGGTGCGCGCGGAAGTAGAACGCCTCGTAGGGCATGTCCCGCCCCTGGAGCGCGAAGGTCTCCTCCACGCGCTCCATGAAGGCCTCCAGCTGGGTCTCGCCGGGGCGTGTCGGCCGGTGGACGATGTTGCTGCGGATGGAGGACGTCTCCACCTCCTGGAGGCACACGACGTCCGGCAGCGGGTCCAGCGTGGCCAGGGCGGCGGCCACGCGGCGCTTGGGTCCGATGGTGCTCGCGAGCCCCTTCAGCATGTGGCCGAAGTAGCGGACGTTGTATGTGACGATTCGCAGTGGGGACGCGTCCATGGGCCTGTCGCCATCTCCCGGGCTCATGCGCGGAAAGGTGGGAAGCAAAGTTACGAACGTCCAGGCCCCTTCGCAGCGCCCGCCGCCGGATTCACCCTGGAACGCCCCCATGTGCCGACAAGCGGACGGAGCGCCTGCCTGCCCGGACCGACAGCGCTGCCCAAAGTGCCCAGCAACACAATGGACTGAAGCAGCGTCTGGAGGGCGCCCCGTCGTCGTGCGGGCGGCTGCCAAGGCGTGCTTGATTGAGGTCTATTTCCGATTAGACTCTAGAAGTCTATAGGCAGAGAGGCCACTTGCAGACCACCGATCCTGTCCACCCCTCCGTCCGGCATGGCCAGAAGCGCCTTCCAAACGAGCGCCCCTTCGACGACGAGCGACCGCGCGTCCTCTTCCAGATCGCGGAGACCCGCTATGTCTTCCTGCGCACCGTGGACCGCCGCCCCAATGGAGAGGTGCTGATGCTGGCCGGGCGCCACGAACCGCACGGTCTGCCGGGCCCCGTCTTCATCAAGCGATTGCACACCCCGGCCACCCAGGTGCGGCGCCACCGGCTCGTGGAGGAAGTGCAATTGGCCTACCGCCTGCACCACCCCGCGATTGCACAGGTGCACCAGTTCAAGGTCCGGGAGCGCAAGCCCTACGTCATCATGGAGTACGTGGACGGTCCCTCCATGGACACCATGTTGTGCCTGATGGCCATGCGACAGCGTCCCGTGTCCGTGGCCTTCGCCCTGTTCGTGGGAGCTGAGCTGGCGGATGCACTCGACCATGCCCATTCACTCACCGACGACGGGGGGCGGACCTTGGGGCTGGTGCATCGGGATGTCAGCCCGCGCAACGTTCGGGTGGCCCGTGACGGCGCGGTGAAGCTGACGCATTTCGGTGCCGCCTATTCCCACCTGGTAGGCCGCGAGGAAACCCAAGGACAGCTCCGCAAAGGAGACGTGGCCTATGCCTCGCCGGAATACCTCCAGGGAGCCCCGCTGACGCCCGCCTCGGACCTCTTCTCCCTGGGGCTCTTCTTGCTGGAGTTGGCCACCGGGCGCCACCTCTTCCAGGAGGCGTTGAACGGCGGAGACATGGAAGAACGCTCCGGGCTCCATGGCGTTCAGGTGGAAGAGGAACCCTCCCTGCCACTGACCTGCATGCTGGCGCAGGTGCAGCGCTACACGCCCGCTGACGTCGCCCATGCGGTTTCGGAGCTCCCCGAGGATTTTGGTTCCGTGCTTCAGCAGGCCTTGCGGCGGGAACCCGGAGCGCGGCAGGCCACCGCGCGTGTCCTGCGAGACTCCTTGCGCGAATGTCTGGGCCGGGAGCAACAGCGGGATGGAGGCCGGCTGTATGGACGCCAGGAGATAGCGGAGGACCTGGCGCGTCTCATCACCGACGCCAGCGCCGTCCGCGAGCAGGTCGAACTGGAGGATGAGGATCTCTTCCGGGGGGAAGTCCCTGCGCGTTCGCTGCCGTCGGGTCGCAAGCCTCGGGGGTAGGAAGGACTCCTAGCGGGACAGCGCGCGAGCCATGGCGACGAGGGCGTCCAGCTTCTCCTCCTCCAACTCGCGCGCCAGCGTCACCAGACGTCGGAGCGCGGGAGGCTCTTTCTGGGCCTCACGACGGGCTTCCGTTTCCGTGCGGGCCAATCCCAGGAGCTCGTCAGTGGTCACCCGCAACGCCATGCTCAACTTGCACAGCATCGTCGCGCTGGGGACCATCTTCCCGCGTTCCACCCGGCTGTAGACCATGGAGTTCATCCCCACGGTGGCGGCGACCTCTGCTTGCGTCAGGCCCAACCTCGCGCGGGCTTCGCGCGCGGCCTTGCCCACCTTCTTTCCCAGTTGTTCGTCCATGCGTGGGGACTGAGCGTATCGCAAAGCCCGTGCACCAGGCCTCAAGACCTGATTGGACTTGCTGGGTCTCCAGGGTATTAGACTTCTGTCCTCCCGTGGCGCCGCGACCTGAACGCTGACGCAGGAGACCTCCGGATACAGGAGGTGGACGCGTGAACGGCCAACACTTCGCGGACCTGTTGCCGGGCACGGCTGTTGGCGGCTTCATCGTGGAGGCGCTGCTGGGCCGGGGCGGCAGCGGCGTGGTGTATCGCGCCCGACGTGGAGGCGAGTCCTTCGCGTTGAAGCTCCAGTCGCGGATGGGACTTGGGGGTTGGGCGGCGCGGGAGGTGGCCATCCTGATGCGCCTGGAGCACCCCAACGTGGTGGGCTTCCGCCATTGCGGCCTGCATCCGGAGCAGCGGCCCACGTGGTTCTACCTGGCCATGGAGCTGGTGGAGGGGCGCACGCTGCACCAATGGGTTCGCGAGGAGAATCCCAGCGCGAGGCGCGTGGTGGCGCTGATGCGGGACCTGTCGCGCGGCCTGGAGGCGATGCACGCACGGCAGACGCTGCACCGGGACATCAAGGAGTCCAACATCCAGGTGCGCGAGTCCACCGGGCAGGCGGTGCTGCTGGACGTGGGCGTCGGTCACTACGAGGGCGCGCCACGGTTGACACAGGGCATCCTGCCGCCCGGCACGCCGCAGTACCGCAGCCCGGAGTCGCTGGCCTACCTGCGGGAGCACGGGCGGCAGGAGGGCGCCCACTACGAGGCCTCGCGCGCGGACGACCTGTATGCGCTGGGGGTCGTCTTCTATTGGATGCTCACGGACCGGCGACCCTTCGAGTCGCCCGACACCGCGACGGAAATCGACGCTGTCATCCACGAGCCCCCGGTGCCGCCCCAGGTGCGCAACGCGCGCGTGCCCGAGGCGTTGGGCCAGCTGTGCCTGCGCCTGCTCGCGAAGGCGCCCGAGGCCCGAGGAGAAGGTGCCCGGGCCCTGGATGAAGCGCTGGCGGCGCTGGTGATGGACGCTGCGTGGGATGTCCCGCTGCTCCCGGACGTCGCGGAGGTTCCCCTGGCTCCGGTGGCTCTGGACGAGGCCGAGGAGCACGACGCCTGGATGGTGCATGGTGAGGCGCCGGGGCCCCCTCATCGGGGGCGGGTGCCTGTTCCACCGGTCATGCCAATGCCGGCCCTGGCGCCATTGCCATCTCCTCCTTCTGTTCGTCGGTGGGGAGCTGGATGGAAGAGGTGGGGGCTGTTGGCATGTGGGGTGGCGGTGCTGGTGGCCGCGTTGGGAGGCCTTGCTCGGTCCCACCTGTCGTCGCGCCCGGAGTCGGATCCGGAAGTGGCGTCCGCCAAGGCTTCACCGGAAGCTGCCCGGGCCGCAGTCGCGCCACCGTGGGTGGCGGTTCCCCCTGTGGCCGTCGCCTCCCAGGTGGCGCATTCGTGGAAAGAAGAAACGCCCGTGACGAAGACCTCTCCCGCGCCCGCCCGTCGTAACCGTTCCCGTGCGGCGGCGTCCCGTGCCCTGCTCGCCGCCGCGACCTGCTCCACCCTGGCCTGCTCCTCGGGGCCCCAGGTGCGAGCCTCACCACCGCCCGAGGCGTGTCCGGCGGGGGCCGTGGAGTCCATGCGGACGTTGGGGATCAAGGTGGGAAAGTTCATCGATGCGGCGCTCGATGACCGGTTCAACAATGTGGGACCCATCTCGGTACGGGAAGGACCGGGCCTCCTCGAAACGATTGAACCGATGGGCAAGCTCCCGGGTGGAACCCTGGTGCTCGGTCGCTTCGTCCGAGGGGAGTACCTGTACGGCCGCTTCACGGAGGTCCGCACCAAGAAGGGCGAGCGCTACCCGGTATGCATGGAGATTTTTCAAGGAAGTGGGATCGAGCACGGAGTGACCCTTTTGAAGGGCAGCACGGACGACACGGCGGTCGTCACGAGCACGGTCTACCTGCGTGCCGTGGACCATTTCGAGTGAGCCTGCGCTTTCTGAAGGTCGCCCTGGTGGCGGCTTTCACCCTGGCTTCAGGAGCCGCGGCCCAGGTTCAGGGTGCTTCCGACGCGGAGGGTGTGGGCCGTATCGATGTGTCCGCCGAGCAGGAGGGGAGGCCGCACGAACTCAACATCAGTCCGGGGCTGGCGACCTTGGTGTTGAGCGATTCGCCTGTCGCGCGGTGGGAGCTGACTGGACGGGAGAATTTCCGCCGGATCATGGAAGGTACGGACACCCTCGCGCTGCTGCCCCGGAACGATGTGAAGGAAGGCACCCGGTTGAAGCTGACCCTCATCTTCGCGGATGGGGCAGCCCCTGGGCGGACGGAGCTGGTGCTGGTGGTGCATCCGGCTTTGGCGCAGCGTCAGGTGGAGTTGTACCGCCACCCACGCTCCCTGGCGTCCTATCAGCAGGAGGTCCGACAACTTCGCGCGGAGGTCGGACGCACGCAGGCGGAGGTGGAACGCCTGCGCGCGACGCAAGCGCGACCCGATGGACTGACTGGATTGCTGGCCTCGGGGGTGATGGTGAATGAGGGCGTGGCCTTCCGTGACCTGACGGACGCCGTTCAATGGACGCAGACGGAGACACTGTCGGTGAGGCGGGTGACCACCTTCCGTGTCGCCACGCGAGCCGCGGTGAATGCAAGGTTGCTGAACCGCTTGGACATGCCCTGGCGGCCCATGGGGGCTGCGCTGGTGGACAGGACTGGGCGCACCGTGTCCGCACTGGGCATCTGGTCGCAGGAGCCCATCGCCCCCGATACGGAGGGCCAGGTCATCGTGGAACTCGAACTGCCGTCATCGAAGGCACTGGGTCCCTACACCCTCAAGCTGTGGGCGGAAGATGGAACGCACGCCGTCACGGTGCGCAACATCTCCTTCCCGTGATCGAATTGATCGAGGAGGTGTCTCGGCGCCGCGCCCTGTCCGTCACGGTTCGTCGGGCATGCCGGAGAGCTGTTCCAGCGCAAGCTCGCGGTAGTAGGGGACGACTTCGACAGCGAGCACATCGCGCATCTGCTGGCGTGCGCTGTCGAAATCGCCCTGCCGCTGGAATCTCCACATCAGGTGCAGTGCATCTGTCAGGCGGTTCGACCCTTCCGCGATGCGCCGCTCGGTCTCGCGCAGCAAGGCCAGCGCCTCGGCGCTGGTGCTCAAGGCGGCCTCCGCATCGGTGATGGAGACTTCTTCAGCGGTGCGCAGCACGAGGGCGCGCACGTCGTCACTCAGAATCAGTGGAACTCCATCGCGGAGGATGCGCCGTGCGAGGTCGCGGAACGGGTTCCAGTCGGGGGCGTTCATTCGGTCTTCACCGCTTCGGTTTCGAGGGGCGGCACATGTTGAGAGGCCAGTCATGTTGCCCCTCGCACCTGCGCAGACAGTCGGTGCAGGGGCCATCGAATCTACCGTCCACGCAGGCGTTCCAGTTTCGCAGGCACCTGTTCTTCCAAGCGGGCAAGCGTGGGTCGTCAACGTACTCGTTCGCCTCGGAGCTGGCGTGCGTGCCGGTGGCGCCGACACCTGCGGCCATGATGACGGCTGCTTCGGCGGCGGTGAGTCCGCATGCTTCGGGGAGTCCTGGGTGTCGCTGAATGCAGTCCGTCTCGGTGTCCATGGCGACGGTGGCGCATCCCAGGCTGAAGGCTGCGAGGATGGGGGCAAGGTGGCGCCGCCAGCGGGCGACTTTCGGGGCTGTCAAGGGGCACGGATTCTACTGCTCGGCGCTGGTGGGTCCGCGACTTTGGACGGGGCGCAGAGGGAGAGGGAGTGCCGCGGCGTATCCAGGCGGAGGGTGAGGCCGTGCTGCGGCGGCTGCTGAAGGAGCGGTCGGACTTCACCGACGCGGAATGGCAGTGTCGCCGCAGGCTGCGGCAGGGTGTCCTGCCGCCTTATCGCCCCGAGTTCAAACCCCGGCGAATCAAACCGCCGGCTTCACCCGCACCATCGTGTCCAGCAGGTGCTCCAGTGAGCGGTCCGGATCCTCACACAGGCCCACGTGCACGGGGCCCGTCTGGAGCATGGTGCTGCGCGGGGCCACCAGCCAGTGCCAGCGCTCCTTCTGCGGCAACCGTCCAATGGGCCCCGCGTCCTTCCCGCCCGCGCACACGCGGCGGAAGCTCTCCAGGTGGCCCTTCAACAGCTCCACGTCCGCGTCCGGTGACAGCGCCTTGAGCCGCGCCTCATCCAGCTCCACGCGCGCGCCCAGGAAGCGGTGCTGCACGCAGAAGAGCACCACGCCCACGTTGATGAACTCCTCGCGCTCCACGCGGGGCACCAACCGGATGATGGCGTAATCAAACGAGCTGGGCGTGGGCACGCGTCGCCTCCTCGATGAACGCCGGCGCCGCTTCCAGCCGGCGCAGCAGCCACGTCACGTACGCCGCGCGGTGCTCCGCCGTGGACGCGAACGCGGGCTCCTGGCCCAGCCACGCCTCCGGAATGGTCCCCACGATGCGCTCCACCACCTCCCGCGTCACCCGCTCGCGCAGCAGGTCCCCGGCCTCCGCCAGCGCGTGCGCCCACGGCAGCAGCACGTGGTCCTTGATGGGCGCGAAGCGCGTCTGGCTGCGCTCCTCCCAGCCGTCCCACGCGTGGTGGAAGTACAGCGCCGCCCCATGGTCGATGAGCCAGAGGTTGCGGTGCCACACCAGGAGGTTGGGGTTCTTCGGCGTGCGGTCCACGTTCGTCACGAACGCGTCGAACGCCACGATGGCGGACGCTACCTTCGACTCCGGCACCGGCACCGCCAGCGGGTCGAACGTCACCGAGCGCGGCAGGTAGTCCAACGCCAGGTTCAGCCCGGCGCTCGACTTGAGCAGCTCGCGAATCTCGCTGTCCGGCTCGTTGCGCCCCAGTGACGTGTCCAGCTCCACGAACACCAGCTCCGGCACCCGCAGGCCCAGCACGCGCGCCAGCTCTCCGGCCAGCAGCTCGGCGATGAGCGCCTTGGCGCCCTGGCCGGCTCCCCGGAACTTCACGACATAGAGCCCCGCGTCGTTCGCCTCCACGATGGCGGGCAACGAGCCCCCTTCGCGCAAGGGCGTCACGTAGCGCGTGGCGGTGACCGTCCTGAGCATCCCTCGTCCTCGACAGTGTCCCGGGCACCCCGGGGGTGGCGGCTCTACCACGGCCCCTGCCCCCGGGGAACACACCCCGCCCCACCCGCACTTCCCGGCGCCAATTCAGTTGCGCACAATTGAATTGCGCACTATCTATCCGCCATGTCGTCGGAAGACTTCCTCCGCCTGGACCTCCAGCTCTGCTTCCCGCTCTACGCGGCCTCACGGGCGATGGTGCAGGCCTACACGCCGCTCCTGTCGAAGCTGGGGCTGACGTATCCGCAGTACCTGGTGATGCTGGTGCTGTGGGAGACGGACGGCGTGTCGGTGAAGGAGCTGGGGGAGAAGCTGTACCTGGACTCGGGCACGCTCACGCCCCTGCTCAAGCGGCTGGAGACGCTGGCCTTCGTGCGCCGGGAGCGCTCCACGCAGGACGCGCGGTCGGTGCGCGTGTCGCTCACGCCGCAGGGGCGGGGCCTGCGCCGCAAGGCCGCGGCCATCCCGGAGGCCATCGCCTGCCGCACCGGATTGTCGATGGAGGAGCTGGCCCGGCTGCGCCGGGACGTCCAGCGCCTGTTCGAATCGGTTTCAAGGTAGTTCGCAAACCCAAACGCAGCCCACGAAGGAGCACCCCATGGCCCACGTCACCCTGACCGAGAAGCTCTACTCCACCACCGCCACCACGCACGGGGGCCGCAACGGCCGGCTGTCGCTCAATGACAGCCCCCTGGACAACCTGGAGCTGGCGATGCCCAAGTCGCTGGGCGGCTCCGGCAAGACGACGGCCACCAACCCCGAGCAGCTCTTCGCCGCGGGCTTCTCCTCCTGCTTCGAGAGCGCCCTGCGCCTCGTGGCGGGCAAGATGGGCAAGAAGCTGGACGAGAAGGCGGGCGTGAAGGCCACCGTCACCATTGGCAAGACGCCCGAGGGCGGCTTCGGCCTCGCGGTGGAGCTCCAGGGCATCCTGCCCGGCATCCCCCACGAGGAGGCCCAGAAGCTGATGGAGGCGGCCCACCAGGTGTGCCCGTACTCCAACGCCACGCGCGGCAACATCGAGGTGAAGGTCTCCGTCGCCGAGTAACGCGGGGCGCTCCGCTCCGGGCCCCCGCGCGCGTCGCACGGGGAGCCCGGGGGCTCAGGCGGCGGAGCGGTCCTCCGGGTTCGTCCCGGTGGCCGGGAGGAAGGCCAGCAGGTTCCTCTGGATGTTCTCGCAGATGGTGTCGAGCGGCAGGTCGTTGTCGTCGGTGCCGAAGGGGTCTTCGATCTCGACGCCAATCTCCTCGATGCCGAAGAAGACATAGGTCACGACGAAGATGGACGGCACCGTCACCCAGCCGAAGGTGTCCACCAGGGCGAAGGGCAGGGTGAAGCAGTAGAGGATGAGCGCGCGGCGCAGGTGCACCATGTACGCGAACGGCATGGGCGTGCGGTGGATGCGCTCACAGCCGCCCAGGTAGTCGATGAGCAGCTGCACGTTCTGGTCGAGCTGCATCTGGACGTACTCCGGATACAGCCCCTGGCGCCGGCCCTCATCCAGCACGGCCGACATCCGCCGCGCCACGCCGAGCGGGACGTGTTGTGCCTTCAACACCTCTTGCACGGCCTCCGGTGGCAGGTCCCCGGCCCGGGGGCCCAGCTGTCGCTGACCGCGCAGCGAGGCGGAGGCGGCGAAGGGGAACACGGCCGTCCAGCGCACCAGCGAGGCGAACAGGGGCGTGCGGCCCAGGAACACCTCTGACGCACGCACCAGGTTGCGCGTCTCGTTGACGATGCCGCCCCACAGCTTGCGGCCCTCCCAGAAGCGGTCATAGGAGGCGTTGGTGCGGAAGACGAGCAGCAGGCTCAAGCTCATGCCGGCCAGCGTGTGCACCGTGGGGGGGACGCCCACGTGGGCCACGTGGTTGGAGAAGGCCACCACGCCCGCGGACCACACGACGAACAACAACACACGGCCGACGATCTCCTTCACCATCGAACCGCGCAGGTAGTGGAAGTAGCTCCACCATCGATGCGGGTCATACTCAACCATGGGTGCCGGGCCTCCGTTGGGGGCGCGCATGCTAGCCGCACCGCGCCGCGTCGTGAGAAGCGCTTTTGCAGGATTGCGGATGCCCGACGCTCCGGGCCGTGGCCTGCCCGTCAGCCCTTCGATTAAGCATGGGGGAGGCCCGCGTCCAAGGAGGCGTCCCCATGCGCCGTCACGTCTCGCTCCCGCTGGTGGTCCTTCTCTGTGCGACGGGGGGGTGCAGCGCCCTCCGCACGGACGTCCTGCTGGACACGCTGAACGCACCGGAGTCGTCGAAGCCCGAGGATGCTCCGCCCCGGGTTCCGGCGGTGGAGCGCGTGGCCGGGCTCACGCGCGCGCAGCTCATGGACGCGTACGTGGACGCCGAGCGCGCCGGGGGGTGGATGGACGGGCTGGGCGCCTCGCCGGAGGTGGTGGTGGACATGACGGCCTGTCTGCTCCAGCACGCCGGGAACGACACCGCGGTCTGTTATGAGAACCCGGAGCGCACGGGCTTCCTCGACCGGGCGGTGAAGGCGTCCGCGTGGGGCGTGCCGCTGCCCGCGCAGTCGTTCTCCGTGACGGCGCCGTCCGACGCGGAGGTGGACGCGGAGCGCTTCTTGTCGAACGCGCTGGGGCTCGGGCCGTCGCTGGCGGCGTTGCAGCAGTCGCTGGAGGTGCCGCTGACGCGCGAGGCCCTGTCGCAGGGCATCCGCGAGGGCGCGGCGTCCGCGGCCGGCTACGTGCGGGCGCGCGCGTGGCGCCGGGACCTGAGGCGGCCCTCCAACGCGGTGGTGCTCAGCGGCGGCGGCGCCAATGGCGCGTTCAGCGCGGGGGCCATCTGGCGGCTGCTGGGCATCCTGGAGCAGTGCCGGGGCAAGCCCGCGCCGGAGGGCTGCGGGGACGCGCGCATCGACCTGGCGGCGGGGACGAGCACCGGGGCGCTCATCAGCACGCTGGTGGACCTGTTCCACACGCCGGGCCAGGAGGCGAAGGCGCGCCGGCTGCTCATGGGCAACTACACGTGCACGGTGGAGTCGGACCTGTACTGCGTGAACTCCACGTGGCTGTGGAACCTGGCGGACGACACGCGGGGCCTGGTCCAGTTCGACGGCGTGTACACGAAGCTGGAGGAGGTCATCCAGCCGGGGATGTTCCACAACGGCACGGAGCTGGTGTCCGTGTCGGTGGACTTCCAGACGGGGGATGTCTTTGGCGTGAGCGACCAGGACCCGGAGGACTTCAAGGCGGGGGTGACGGACGCGGAGCGCAAGCGGGGGATGACGCGCGCCATCGTGGCGTCCATCGTGGAGCCGGTGTTGTCGGATCCGGTGGTGTCGCTGCCGTCGGCCTCCGGCAAGCGCAAGGGGACCTACTACGACGGCGGGGTGCGCTCCGGGCTGCCGCTGCTCCAGGCGGTGCAGCGCGGGGCGGAGCGGGTGCTGGTGATTTCGACGGGCGGGGTGAACCCGGGGCCGGCGAAGAGCCCGAAGAACGCGATGAACGTGCTCATGCGCACCATCGACCTGTTCGTCGCGCAGCCGCGCGTGGGCGAGGTGCAGCAGGCGGAGCTGCTCGCGGTGGCGCGGCGGCTGGGCGAGTACAACGTCTGCATCATGCGGGGCGCGAGCGAGGACTTCTGCCGCCGCAAGGGCCCGGGCTTCCAGGCGCCGGGGCTGGCGCCGGCGGCGGGGCAGGCGGTGTGGATGGGCGCGGCGCGGTTCGACCAGGTGGCGACCAGCTGGCGCACGGCGTGGATGTTCAAGCCGGAGACGGGGCTGGCGACGGCGAGCGGCTATTCGTTCACCCCGGAGGTGATGCAGCCGCTCTTCGTCGCGGGCGTGGAGTCGCTCCAGAAGCGGTGCACGGAGGTGCTGGGCCTCTTCGACATCCAGGGCACGCTGGCGGCCCGGGAGTGCGCGCGCCAGCTGGTGGAGGTGTCGGACGAGGCGCGCGAGGCGCTCCCGTCCGTCCAGCAGTGCCGCAAGGACAAGCCGGAGCGCCGCACGTGTGACTGAGGGCGGGCGCTACTTCCCGCCGTCCTTCACCCACGCGCCCCAGCCCACGAGCTGGGCGCCGTCCTCGGCGACGCGCTTGCCCTTGGGCGGGACGCGGAAGAGGGTGTCCGACAGCGTCCCGAAGCGGGCCTCGTCCGCGAGCCCGTGGAGCGCGGCGCCCCACGGTTCGGCGGCGTAGGTGGTGACCTGCACGCGGCGCTCGACGCCTTCGCCCAGCGGCGTTTCGAAGACGACGGCGGGGATGGGGTGCCGGGCGACGGTGAGGGTCTCGCGGCGCGAGGGCGCGGTGCCGGCGGGGACGGGCGGCCACTGCTGCGGCAGGCTGACGACTTCGCTGACGAGTGAGAGGAGGGCCTCTTCCAGGGGGAGGGCGTCGGCCTCCTGGAAGTCCGCGCACGGCGCGTCCCCGGAGGGGCCGGTGACCTCCTTGCGCAGCAGGAAGCCGCGCTCGGCGCCCATGCAGACGCGGCGCACGGAGGCCGTGCCGGAGATGTCCTGGCGCACGTCGAACCAGGTGCCCGGGCCCCAGGGCCGTTCGAGGACGGGGAGGGTGCCGGTGGCGTTGGTGCCCTGACGGAAGGACACGAGCGTGAGCTGCTGGCTGCCGCTGGCGCCGAAGCCGGAGAGGGTGGTGCTGGCGTCGAGCAGGCCGTGGGTGAGGTAGAGCGGCCCGGGCTCCGACGCGTAGAGGCGGTTCTGCAGGGGGCCGTCGCTGGGGCGGCTGTCGTGCAGGTAGCGCTGCGCGTCCCACGAGCGGCCGGCCGCGGTGGTCTGCTCGGTGGAGCGCTGGCCGCGGTGTTCGGCCTTCCACGCCTGGGTCTCCTCCATGCGCATGGGCAGCAGGCGGTCCTGGGCGAGGCGCGGGTGGGGAAGCGGCCTGCCTTGATCATCCGTGAAGGTGACGGTGAGCCACGCCCACGGGGCCTGCACGGCGACGACCTCCAGGGCGACGCGGCCGGCCACGGCGCTGCCACGCTCGTTGGGGTCCACGACGCGCTGTCTGCCCGGGGGGGCCCGGTGGGCGGAGAAGGCGTACTCCACGCGGTCGCCCACGCGGGCGCGCTGCCAGGGGGACGCGGTGGCGGTGGTGGGGGTGGGGGTGGGCGCGCCGGCGTCCGGGATGACGGAGGCGTCGGGCGTGGAGGCGGTGGTGGTGTCGGGCGGTGGGATGGCGGTGGTGCCATCCGCGGGCGCCGTGGCGCGGGGCTTCACACTTTCGCAGCCAGCACCCGCGCCCAGGACGAGCGCGGCGCACAGCAGGAAGGGCCGGGAGGAGAGACGGGACAGGGTGCGTCGCATGCGTGGGCCTCGGGAGGGGCGTCACGGGATGCGCCCCCTCGCAGGCCGCTAGATACACGGGCCCCGGGCGCGGGCCGCGTGGAGTTGCTGATCATGCGCGGAGGGAACGTGCTCTTGTCGACAAGGAGGGGACGGCTACTCTGCGGTGATCTCCCGGTAGACCACGTCACTGGGGCCCAGGCGGTTCACGGTGTCGACGAAGCGCTCGGAGACGACGATGCGGGTGGTCTCCTCCACGCCGAAGAGATCCACGCCCTGGGGGATGGATTCGCGCAGGAGCCAGCGCTTCGGGGGGAGTGAGAAGCCGTTATCCCCGCAGTCTGGGCAGGTTGGGGCGCGGTCGATGCAGTCAGGATGCAGCTTCGCCAGAGGGCGCGCTTCCAGTTCGTAGAGCGCCTGTTCCTTGGTGCGCCGGGTGCGCAGCTCCGCGCGGATCGGGATGATGCCTTGCAGGCCTTCGCCCAGCAGCAGGTCGCGCGCATCCTCTCGCACGAGCACCTGCCATGAGGGCAATGCGGTCACAGGACCGAAATGACCGCGCGCGGTCCCCACGAGAGGACCCAACCTGCAGGCTGGCTCAAGTACAATCCCTGCTGCGGCGAAGGGACGAACCAGTGCCGCGCGCCGCGCATATTCCTCGGCGGACTGCGGCCGGATGTCGGTCAGGGAATCGTTCTCCGGCAGCCCGGACAGTTCCACCGAGGGATACGCCTGCAGCCCGCCCCTGGCACCACAGCGGGGACAGCGGATGCTCGGGAGGCACCACCTGTGTTCCGCGCGGTAGCTCCCACTCCATTGTCCCGATTCAAGGTCTTCTGGCTCTTCCAGCTCGAAGTAGCGCAACCGTCAATCCTCCACCGGGAGCGGCAGGAGGTCCATCTGCTGCCAGTAGCTCATTGTCAGTCCAAAGAGACCGTACTTCTGAATCATCAGCCATGCCTGCTCGAAATGCGCTGTGTTCGATCTGGTGCCATGCCGCCGGATATAATCTCGCCAGTCCTGATTCCACGGTCCGCCAGCCTCTCCACGATGGATGCGTTTGTGCAGGTCCGCATCAATGGCCAGGACGTACTGGTGGATATGGATGTCCTTGGAAAGGAAGTGGCCCTTGAACGCCTGCGGGAAGATGTGGTGCCGCTCCTTGGGCCGCTTCGCCCACTCCGCCATCGCCCGCTCTCGCTGAACCTGACTGGGCAGCTTCTTGCGCGGATGGAAGCGGAACACCATGACGGGCCTCGCGTCGCGCGGAAGCTCCTGCGCGCTGCCCCAGTGGCGCCGGGGCCCGCTCCCTGGCGCCACCAACACGGGCGGCGCCGTCGCACCGCGCGTGCGCACGATGCGGCCCGGTGGCTCCAGGTCCTCGCACCAGAACAGCGCGCAGGCTTCATCCGTGCACAGGGGCGCGACGCACCGGTCCTCCCCGCTGTCCTCACATTCCTGCTCGGTCCCGGCCTCCGCCCAGACGCTCTCGGGTGAGAACGCCGCGACCGGCGGCGTCGAAGCACAGCCGCACCACAAGCCCACCAACAGCCAGGACAACCAACGCATAAGTTGCCTCGGAAGGACCACATGAGTGAGCAATGGAGGTCTGGCCGTGTCAAGGCGGGGCTCATTCGATTGGCATCTGACAGGAAATCGCCCGCAGTATTTGAAAGAGGCCATCAGGGAGGCGGCCTCCTTCATTACTGGGAAAATTGTATGTCTAGGCCGTTTGACGCTTCACGAGCATCATTAGCGCGAGCATCTTCCAAACCTGTCGATTTCGACCGAAAAACGCAGCGCTGCTGCGGCCGGAGCGTTTGTACTCGTTCCACGTTTCGCTGATCAACTCCTTCACGTACGTTTCATCCTTGAGGAGTGTCTCGGGTGGAACGTGCCACTTTGAGCCATCATCAGCAAGGAATACACGCAATGCCGCGAGCACGGGAAATGTGAACGGAGGCGGAACGTAGTACCTGCTAGGCTTACCGCTCAGCAAAGTCCATGGTGCCTTCTTGTCATAGGCGATGACGCCATTGACCTTCCCAGGTTTGGAACCCATTTCCTTTGGAAACAGGAGCGTGACCTCATCGTGGAGTTTGATGAGGTCCAATAGGTGGGGCAGAAGATGCTTGAAATCGTTTGCATCCCAGGTTGCAACCAAGCGCTTTTCACTAGAGTAGGCGCTAAGTGGGTCTTTCTTTCCTACTGGATAGACTTTGTTGTTGAAGAGCGCGAGAAGCTTCACCAAGTCGCCCACGTCATACTCGGCGTTCTTGTCGGCTTCGGGGTCGTTTTCCATGAACCGAACACGCTGGCGCATTTCTTTAGGCAAGACGTTCTTGATGTCCTGCCAAGCATTGCCCAGGTTCTTGAGTGAGTACTCTTGGACAGGCTCGCTGCGGTTACGGGCCCGGCTGATGTCGGCCAAGTCTTCTTCTGCGAGCCCAGTCTGAACCTCAACGCGGACCACCGCTCCGCCAGGATTCGGTGCATCGCCATCCGCAGTCCCTTTGGGCTTCACGGCTTTGAGAACTTCGCGGATGACGGCATAAGAGTGCCCACCGTTGAGAATCCCATCTCCTCGCCGTCCTTCCTCGCGCTCCTCATCGTCGGTGACGACGTTGAGGATCAGCGATGCCATACTGTCTTTGACGTGGCACGCTTGAGCGACCATGCATATGCCGCTATTCCTCTTCACGAACTCGTCGGGATCCCCTTGCAACGTGCGGGCGATGGCCTTCGGCGTGGGCTTGGTCGTGTCTGGATGCCGAGCATTTGGATCAAGGGGAAGATCCAACGGCAGGGAGTCAACTCGAACCCAAAGAACCCAGTCCTCGAACATTTTCTCGGTGGGGTTGCCCTCGGCGTCCAGTACGGGAGTTGCCCAACGGGCGGCCTTGAGGACAGGGAACGACCACTTCTTCTGGTCCATAGATACCTTTCTTTTGTGGCTCAACGGAGCCGATGAACACGGCGAACACGCCATGTGAACCCAACCGTACAGGCATCCGCCGTGGATTGCAATCCGCCAACCCCATTGCATCCTCTAGTTGTGCTCAGATGGGGAGGTTAATGAACCCCTGGCACTTGTTGTTGCTGTGCGCGCTGTCGCTTGTGGCTTGTGCTCCCCGGAGCGAGCAGATCCGATTCGTTCCGAACGAGGAGGCGGCCTGGTTCAAGTTCCCCTACGCGTTGCCGGAGGCGGGAGCACAGGCGCTTCCAGGTGCGACGGCCCTCGCCATCCAGCTGGTGATGGATGATCTCCTTCCACGCGGGCGCACCATCTCCCGCACGGCATCTCCCCAGGAGGTCTGCCTGCTCCAGCGGCAGTCCTACGACGTCGAAGCCGCGCCGGGCCCCGAAGCGTGGTCTGGGTTCGCCTCTCGTTGAGCCCGGGCGCCTGTACTCGGGGAGGGGCCCTGCCCCTCGACGTCGGTTCCTTCTCCTATGCCGTGGACGTGAAGCAGCGCCGCATCCTGGCTTCGAGGTGGCCATGACCCTTCAACACACTGCCGGGTTCCGGCTCGGATGGGCGTTGGCGTTGGGTTGCCTGCTCCATGCCTGCACCCCGGCGCATCGCAGCGTGCCGCGCGCGCCCCAGGCCGAGGCCGAACGCGTCGCTTTTCCCCAGCTTGAGCTCCCTGAAGTGGGACGTGTCCGTCTGGAGGGCAACGTGTCCGCCGCCATCCAGTTGGCGATGGAAGACTTCATGCCCTGGGATGCTCCCCCGAAGCCCATCGCGGAGCGCGCCCCATGTCTGGACCAATGGGAGTCCTATGACGTGACGACCGCGTCCCTACCGGAGAGCGTGCTGCTTGTCCGCTTCGAGCCCAATCGCGAACGCTGTGACTCCGGGCAGCAGCTCGTCGAACTCGTGACCTACGCCATCGAGGTGCGGACCATGCGCATCCTCTCCATCGACGCATACCCGCGGCTGCTGCCGGGGCCGCAGGGCACTACTCCGCGGTGATCTCCCGGTAGACCACGTCACTGGGGCCCAGGCGGTTCACGGTGTCGACGAAGCGCTCGGAGACGACGATGCGGGTGGTCCCCTCCACGCCGAAGAGGTCGAGTCCTGGGGGAACGGATTCGCGCAGGAGCCAGCGCTTCGGGGGCAATGAGAAACCGCCGTTCCCGCAGGCTGGGCAGGGGGGGGCGCGGTCGATGCAGTCAGGATGCAGCTTCGCCAGAGGGCGTGCCTCCAGTTCGTAGAGCGCCTGTTCCTTGGTGCGCCGGGTGCGCAGCTCCGCGCGGACCGGGATGATGCCTTGCAGGCCTTCGCCCAGGAGCAGGTCGCGCGCATCCTCGCGCACGAGCACCTGCCACGAGGGCCACACGGTCACGGGACCGAAATGACCGCGCGCGGTTCCCACCAGCGGGCCCAGGCTGTACCCCGGCTCAAGAGGAAGTTCCGGTGGAACGAACGGACGCACCAAGGCCATGCGGCGAGCCACCTCCTCGGGAGCCTGCGGCCACACACTGGCCAGGGCTTCGTTGTCCGGCAGGCTGGACAGATCCACCGAGGGATAGGCCTGCATGCCTCCCCAGGCCTCACAGCGGGGACAGAGTTGGCTCGGCACATACCAGCGGCGCTTGGCGCGGTACTCCCCGCTCCACTGTCCCGAGTCGGGGTCTTCTGGCTCTTCCAACTCGAAGTAGCGCAACCGTCAGTTCTCCAAGGGGGATGGCAAGAGGTCTACCTGCTGCCAGTAGGTCATCGTCAATCCAAAGAGACCGTACTTCTGGATCATCAAGAAGGCATGATCGAAGTGCGCTGCCTTCGGCCTGATGCCATACAGCCGAATATAATCTCGCCAGTCACGATTCCACGGTCCGCCCCCCTCTCCACGGTGGATGCGCTTGTGGACGTCCACGTCCACGGCCAACACGTACTGGTGGATGTCGATCCCCTTTCTGTCGAAATGGTCCTTGAACGCCTGCGGGAAGATGTGGTGCCGCTCCTTGGGCCGCTTCGCCCACTCCGCCATCGCCCGCTCCCGCTGCAACTGACTGGGCAGCTTCTCGCGCGGATGGAAGCGGAACACCATGACGGGCCGCGCATCGCGCGGAAGCTCCTGCGCGCTGCCCCAGTGGCGCCGGGGCCCGCTCCCTGGCGCCACCAACACGGGCGGCGCCGTCGCGCCGCGCGTGCGCACGATGCGGCCCGGCACCAGGTCCTCGCACCAGAACAGCGCGCAGGCTTCATCCGTGCACAGGGGCGCGACGCACCGGTCCTTCCCGCTGTCCTCACATTCCTGCTCGGTCCCGGCCTCCGCCCAGACGCTCTCGGGTGAGAACGTCGCGACCGCCGACGTCGAGGCGCAGCCGCACCACAGGACCACCCACAGCCAGCACAACCAACGCATGACCTACCTCGAAAGAACCACAGCGTGAGCATCTTCAGATCTGTTGATCCCGACCGAAGAACGCAGCACTGCTGCGACCTGCGCGCTTGTGCTCATTCCAGGTTTCAAGGCTGTTCTCAGCTGGGACTCCCGATGGAACCCCTCTGCCCTGATTGTTGCTGGGCGCGCTGCGCTGGTCGCTTGCGCACTTCGTAAGGAGCGGATCCGCGAGGTGCGGACCATGCGCATCCTCTCCATCGACGCATATCTGCGGCTGCTGCCGGGGCCACAGGGCGCTACTCCGCGGTGATCTCCCGGTAGAACACGTCACTGGGGCCCAGGCGGTTCACGGTGTCGACGAAGCGCTCGGAGACGACGATGCGGGTCGTCTCCTCCACGCCGAAGAGGTCCAGACCCTGGGGGATGGATTCACCCTGCAGCCAGCGCTTCGGGGGCAGCGTGAAGCCATGACGCCCGCAGACCGGGCAGGTGGGCTCCCTGTCGTAGATGCACGCGGGGTGCAGCTTCGCCAGGGGCCGTGCTTCCAACTCGTAGAGTGCTTGTTGCTTCGTGCGACGGGTGCGCAGCTCCGCGCGGACCGGGATGATTCCTTGCAGGCCTTCGCTCAGGAGCAGGTCGCGCGCATCCTCGCGCACGAGCACCTGCCACGAGGGCCATACGGTCACGGGACCGAAATGACCGCGCGCGGTTCCCACCAGCGGCCCCAGCCTGCATCCTGGTTCAAGAAGGCGTTCCGGTGGGACGAACGGGCGCACCAGTGCCTCCCGCCGCGCATATTCCTCGGGGGGTTGAGGCCGGATGTCGTTCAACGCGTCATTGGCTGGCAGGTCGGTCAGGTCCACCGATGGATAGGCCTGCATGCCTCCCCATGTCTCGCAGCGTGGACACCGGATGCTTGGCAGACACCACTTGTGCTCCGCGCGGTACTCCCCACTCCACTCGCCCGCGTCGGGGTCGCGCAGCACGGCCAGTTCGAAGTAGCGCACCCGTCAGTTCTCCACTGGGAACGGCATGAGGTCCACCTGCTGCCAATACGTCATCGTCAATCCAAAGAGGCCATGTTTCTGGATCATCAGGAAGGCGTGGTCGAAATGCTGGAGCCTGCTGGTTTTCTGCCCAGGGCCTTCGATGTAGGCCTGCCAGTCTCGATTCCAAGGACCGCCGTTCTTTCCCCGGTGGATGCGCTTGTGGACGTCCACATCCACGGCCAGCACGTACTGGTGGATGTGGATGTCCTTGGTAAGGAAGTGCCGCTCGTACGCCTGCGGGAAGATGTGGTGCCGCTCCTTGGGCCGCTTCGCCCACTCCGCCATCGCCTGATCCCGCCGGACCTGACTGGGCAGCTTCTCGCGCGGATGGAAGCGGAACACCATGACGGGCCGCGCGTCGCGCGGAAGCTCCTGTGCGCTGCCCCAGTGGCGCCGGGGCCCGCTCCCTGGCGCCACCAACACGGGCGGCGCCGTCGCGCCGCGCGTGCGCACGATGCGGCCCGGCTCCAGGTCCTCGCACCAGAACAGCGCGCAGGCCTCATCCGTGCACAGGGGCGCGACGCACCGGTCCTCCCCGCTGTCCTCACATTCCTGCTCGGTCCCGGCCTCCGCCCAGACGTCCTCGGGTGAGAGCGTCGCGACCGCCGACGTCGAGGCGCAGCCGCACCACAGGACCACCCACAGCCAGCACAACCAACGCATGAAGCTCCCCGGACGCACGGCCCGCGCACCATGCCAGGACCCTGACCCCCACTCCCAGTGGAAGCCCCACCCCCGCCACTGCTAGACCTTCCGCCCAGGTCCACCTTTCGTCCCTGGAGCCCCGCGCATGCCCTCGCCCCTGTCCATCCGCCGTGTCGTCCTCTACAAGCACGGCGTCGGCTACTTCGAGCGCCGGGGGAAGGTGACGGACAGCGAGACCGCGCACCTGGACTTCAAGGCGCGCGACATGAACGACGTGCTCAAGTCCATGACCGTGCTGGACCTGTCCGGCGGCTCCGTCTCCGCCGTGAGCTACGACTCCACCAAGCCCCTGGAGCAGCTGCTCTCCGAAGCCACCATCCGCATCCCCGAACACGGCAGCCTCACCGCGCTGCTCGGCCAGGTGAAGGGCGCCCGCGTCCGCGCCCGCATCGGCGGTGGGCAGGTGGAGGGCGCCATCGTCGGCCTGGAGTCCCTGCCCGTCGTCCAGGGCGAGGCGAGCGTCATCCGCCCCTTCCTCACGCTGCTCGTCGGCGCCGCCCTGCGCACCTTCGACGTGCTGGAGATCAGCGAGCTGGAGTTCCTGGACGAGGCCGTGCGCAAGGACCTGGAGTTCTACCTGGCCACCGTCATGTCCTCGTACAAGAAGGACTCCAAGCGGCTGTCCATCCTCACCGCGGGGGAGGGCACCCGCGAGCTGTTCGTCAGCTACGTGCTGGAGTCCCCCGTGTGGAAGACCAGCTACCGCATCCTGCTGGATGAGGCGCAGCCGCCGTTGCTCCAGGGCTGGGCGCTGGTGGACAACACCGGCGACGAGGACTGGGTGGACGTGGAGCTGTCGCTCATCGCCGGCCTGCCCGTGTCCTTCGTCCACGACCTCTACAACCCCCGCTACCAGCGCCGCCCCATCGTGGAGGTGCGCTCGGAGGTGGGCGTCGCGCCCGTGATTCCCGAGGAGGCCCAGGCCGAATCCTACGAATCCGTCTCCGAGGTCTCCGATGACGGCCCCTTCGGCAGCAGCGGGGACGCGCCCAGTGCCAGCTTCGTGCCCATGGCGGCTCCAGCCCCGGCTCCGGTCATGCGCAGCAGGAGCATTGGCGGCGGAGGCCCGGGCGGCATGCGCGACCGGCTGGAGCAGAGCACCGCGGTGAAGACCGTGACCAAGGAGGTGGGCGACCTCTTCGAGTACGGCGTGGACCGCCCCGTCACGGTGCACCGCAACCAGAGCGCGCTCGTCCCCATCCTGCACCGCCCCTTCGAGGGCCGCCGCGTGCTGCTCTACAACCGCGCCACGCGTGAGAAGAACCCGATGACGTGCATCGAGTTCAAGAACACCACCGGCCTCACGCTGGAGGGCGGCCCCGTCACCGTCACCGAGGACGAGACCTACGTGGGCGAGGCGATGCTGGACACCCTCAAGCCCGACGACGTGCGCTTCGTGCCCTACGCCGTGGAGCTCTCCTGCTCCGTGTCCGTGGAGGACGAACAGGAGGACGGCCCGGTGTTCCGCGCGCGGGTGAACCGGGGCACGCTGGTGACGGAGTTCTTCCACCAGCGCCGCACGAAGTACACCGTGCGCAACAAGGCGAAGCGCGCCCAGACGCTCTACGTGGAGCACCCGCGCACGGACTGGGAGCTGAAGGACACGCCCGCCCCCGCGGAGACCACCGACGGCTTCTGGCGCTTCAAGCGGGACCTGGCGCCGGGCGCCTCCGACACGCTCACCGTCACCGAGCGCACCCGCGGAAACCGCCAGTACTACATCAGCAACCTGGGGCTGTCCGAGGTGGCGTTCTTCCTCGACTCGCGCTTCATCGACGCGGGCGTCGCCCAGGCCCTGCGCGACGTGGTGGCCCTGCGGGAGAAGCTGGCCCTGTTCACCGTGGAGGCCCAGAACCTGACCGACAAGCGCACCCAGCTCTTCAAGGACCAGGAGCGGATCCGCTCCAACATCGACTCGCTCAAGAGCGGCGTCGCGCAGCGGGAGCTGGTGGACCGCTTCGTCACCAAGCTCAACGCCCAGGAGGACAAGCTGGAGACCATCGGCCGGGAGCTGGAGCGCCTGGAGAAGGATCGCGCCCGCGTGCAGGAAGAGGTCAACCAGCGCATCCAGTCGCTCAGCTACGAGGCGGAGCTCTAGAGCCCCCGCCTCGCCACGCGGACGTCCCGGCTACGGCGTGGTCGCGCGGAACACCTCGCGGCCCGCCACCACCGTCAGGCGCACCTGCGCGGTGAGCAGCTCCGCGGCGGGCCCGTCCACGGGGTCCACGGACAGCACCACGAAGTCCGCGTCCTGCCCCGGCTTCAGCCGGCCGCGCTGCTCCTCCGCGAACGACGCGTAGGCCGCGCCCACCGTGAAGCCCTCCAGCGCCTCCTCGCCGCTCAGGCGCTGGTCGGGCTGCCATCCGCCGGGCGGCTGACCGCTGGCGTCCTGCCGCGTGCGCGCCGCGTACAGACCCGCGAGCACGTCCGGCCGCTCCACCGGGAAGTCGCTGCCCAGCGCCAGCACCGCGCCCGCGGCCTTCAGCTTCTGCCACGCATAGGCGCCCTGGATGCGCTCCGGCCCTACGCGGTCCTGGGCCCAGGGCATGTCGCTGGTGGCGTGCGTGGGCTGGACGCTCGCGACGAAGCCGTTGGCGCCCAGCCGGGTGATGTCCTCCGGGCGGAGGATCTGCGCGTGCTCCACGCGGTGGCGGCCCTCCTTCTTCCCCGTGGCCTCCATCTCCTTGAGGAGCGTGTCCAGCACCAGCGTGTTGGCGCGGTCGCCAATCGCATGTGTGGCCACCTGGAAGCCGCGGCCCACGAAGGCGTGCACGCGCGCGGCGTACTCCTCCGGGGACAGCACCAGCAGGCCCTGGTGGCTGGGCTCGTCGCTGTAGGGCGTGCTCAGCGCCGCGCCCCGGCTGCCCAGCGCGCCGTCCATGACGAGCTTCACCGCGCGCATCGTCAGGAGCTTGCCCTGGAAGGGGCCGTCCTTCAGGTACTGCTCGCGGTCCGCCGTCTGTCCATCCGCCATGGCGTAGATGCGCAGGGGCAGGCGGCCGTCCTTGTCCCACTGCTGGAGCTGCCGGAACGTCTTCAGGTCCATGCCCGCGTCGTGCACGCCGGTGAGCCCCACGCGCGCGCAGTGCTCCAGCGCCGCGGTGAGCCGCGCCGCGAGCTGCTCATCCGTGGGCGGGGGCAGCACCGCGTCCGCCAGCGCCATGGCGTTGTCCACCAGCACGCCGGTGGGCTCGCCATCCGGGCCCCGGAGGATGCGGCCTCCCTGCGGGTCCTTCGTGCCCTTGTCGATGCGCGCCCGGCGCAGCGCCTCGCCGTTGAGCCACAGCGCGTGGCCGTCCACGCGCGCCAGCACCACGGGCGTCCTCGGGAAGGCCGCGTCCAGGTCCGTGTGCGTGGGGAAGGCCTTCTGCGGCCAGTCGTTCTGGTCCCAGCCCCCGCCCAGCAGCCACTCGCCCTGGTACGCCGTCGCGGGCGCCTGGGCCAGCCGCGCGCGCACTTCCTCCACCGACGCGGTGCCCTCCAGCCGCACGCGCACGAGCGCCGCCGCGAGCCCCGCCAGGTGGGCATGCGCATCCGTGAGGCCCGGCACCACCGTGGCGTCACCCAGCTCCACCACGCGCGCCGCGGGGCCCGCCGCCGCGAGCACCTCTTCCCGGCTGCCCACCGCGAGCACCTGTCCGTCCCGCACGGCGAGCGCCTGCGCCACGGGGCGCGCCGCGTCCAGCGTGCGGATCCGCTTCGCCACGTACACTGTGGGCGCCCCGGAGACGGCCGCTTCCGCGGGCGTCGCTTCCGGCACGCGACGGGAGCAGCCCGCCACGCCCACCAGCAGGAGCAGCGCTCCCAGGGTCCGACCGAAACGTCCTCGCATCATCCGAGCACCCACCCTTGGCAATCCGCCCCGGGCACCGGGCCCGGGGCATCGCGCGCGGCACTCTGCCGCACGGGCGGTGCGACGGCCAGTCGCCCGCATGGGGCCCTTCCGTCAACGGGACGCGTGCACCCGGGGGCCGGAGCGCGTATGCAGCGGCGCGTGAGCACTGCGGCCCCCCGTGGCATCCTCTTCGACCTCGACGGCACGCTGGTGGATTCGCTGCCGGACATCATCGCCAGCTTCCTCCACGGCTTCTCGCACCTGGGGTTGCCGGCGCCCTCCGTCCCGGAGGTGCGGGCCCTCATCGGCCAGCCGCTGGATGCCATGTACCTGCGCTTCGCGCCCGAGCACGTCACCGGCCTCTGCGCGGCCTACCGCGAACACTACCCGCGCAACTTCCTCAACCACTCGCGCCCCTTCCCCGGCGTGGAGCGGACGCTGCGCGCCCTGCGCGAGCGCGGCTACCTGCTGGCCGTCGCCACCACCAAGCGCAGCGACATGGCGCGGCGCTTCGTGGACGCCCTGGGATTGGACGGGCTCCTGCACCATGTGCAGGGCACGGATGGCTTTCCGCACAAGCCCGCGCCGGACGTGCTCCACCGCGCGCTCGCGGCGCTGGGCACCGGGGGCTTGTGGATGGTGGGCGACACCACGCTGGACCTGCGCGCGGGCCAGGCCGCGGGCCTGCGCACCTATGCCGTGACCTGGGGCACGCACTCCCCGGAGGAGCTGGCCACCGCCACGCCGGACGAGCTCCAGCCCGACCTGGAGCGGCTGCTCTCCCACCTGCCGCCGTTGGCCTGAGCGCGTCCGGCGCTAATGCCGCGCCTGCGGCTGGAGGCCCTGCACCTGCCGCACCTGCTGGTGGCTGGACAGCGGGAGGGCCGGAAGCGTGAGCTGATCCAACTCCCGCGGACCGATGAACTGCACCACGTCCTTGCGGAAGAGCAGGTCCAGCGTCCAGCCCAGGGCCACGCGCACCTTCGTCTCCAGCCGGGGCAGCTTCGCCAGGTAGAGGGTGCGCCACAGGACCCACGCGACGGTGCCGGAGAACTTCAGCCCCAGGATGCGCGCCACGCCCGCGCGCCGGCCAATCGCCGCCAGCTGCCCCAGCATCTTGTAGCGGAACGCCTTGCCCGGCCGGCCCTTCAGCGCCGAGCACACGTTGCGCGCCACCACCTGCCCCTGGCGCAGCGCGTGCTGCGCGGTGGGCGGGCAGGGCCTGCCTTCGTTCGTGAGGTCCGGCACCGACGCGCAGTCCCCCAGCGCCCACACGCCGGGGAAGCCCGGCACCTCCATGCGCGCGTTCACCTTGATGCGGCCGCGCTCCTTCTCGCACGGCAGTGACGCCAGCAGCGACGGGGGCGTGACGCCCGCGGTCCACACCACCGTCTTGGTGGGCACCCGCGTGCCGTCCGGCAGCACCACGCCGGCCTCCGTCACGTCCTGGACGTGGATGCCGGTGCGCACCTCGATGCCGTGCTCGATGAGCTTCCTGTGCGTGTACGCGCCCAGGTCCTCGCCCAGCTCCGGCAGCACCTCCCTGCCGCCGTGCACCAGCAGCACGCGCACGTTGTGGTGCTGGATGTTCGGGTAGTAGGGCAGGGCGCCGTGGATGAAGTCGTTGATGGCGCCCGCCGTCTCCACGCCCGCGAAGCCGCCGCCCACCACCACGAAGGTGACGACGGGGCGCTTGCCGCCCTCCGTGAGGCAGTCCGCGTCCGCCTCCTCCAGCCGGTCGATGAGGCAGTTGCGCAGGAGCATCGCGTCGCCCAGCGTCTTCATCGTCAGCGCGTGGTCGCGCGGGCCCGGCTTGCCGAAGAAGTTCGTCTCCGAGCCCATGGCCAGCACCGCGCAGTCGTACGACAGCGTGTGGCTGTGTCCGTCCAGCCCGCCGTGCGCCACCGTGGCCGTCCTCGCGTGCAGGTCCAGGCCGGTGAGGTCGCCCTCCACGAACGACAGGTGCGGCAGCAGCTTGCGCAGCGAGATGACGATGGCGCTCGGGTTCAGGTCGCTCGCCGCCACCTCGTGGAGCATGGGCGTGAAGAGGAAGTAGTTGTCGCGGCTCACCAGCGTCACCTCCACGTCGTCGCGCCGCCCCAGTTGCCGCTCCAGGTGCAGCGCCGCGTACACCCCCGCGAACCCGCCTCCCAGGATGAGCACCCGCTTGCGCGAAGGTCCGCTGGCCGCTGGCACATGGAGCCCCCGCGACTGGTTGTCCGCTCCCATGCCCGCCTCCTCGTGACGCGAAGAACGTCACCCACCAATGTCGGGGCGCCGCGTCGCGTCCGCACCCCCCGCCACCAGGGGCCCGCCTCCCTGTCCGCGGGGGAGGCCGGGGCGCGTCAGGGACTCAGGGGTGGTCGGGGTGCATCCGGTGCCGCCACAGCGTGCGCTGCGAGGTGTAGCGCGGGTTCACGAACAGCTTGATGAGCGCCATGCCGGCCACGAAGCCGCCGATGTGCGCCCACACCGCCACGCCGCCGGACACCTCCGGCCTGAGCGTCATGAGCTGCGGCAGGCCGGTGATGAGCTGGAGCACGAACCACCACAGCAGCACGCCCCAGGCCGGGATGGGGATGACGCGGATGATGATGAAGAAGATGAACAGCATGTTCACGCGCACGCGCGGGTAGAGCACCAGGTACGCGCCCAGCACGCCCGCGATGGCCCCCGACGCGCCCACCGTGGGCACCGGCGACGTGGGGTCCACCGCCACGTGCGCCGCCGCCGCCACCAGCCCGCACAGCAGGTAGAACACCAGGAAGCGCAGGCGCCCCATGCTGTCCTCGATGTTGTTGCCGAAGACCCAGAAGAACAGCACGTTGCCCAGCAGGTGCCCCCAGCCGCCGTGCAGGAACATGGAGGTGAGGGGCGTGGCGCGGTTGATGGCCTCCGCGTCCACGACGCAGGCGTAGCCATCCCCCAGCGGCACCGCCTGCCCCAGCGGTGCCTGCCCGGTCAGCTCCCCCGGCACCATGCCCAGGTTGCAGATGCTGGTGGCCAGCGCCTCCACCTGGAAGCCCGCGCCCTGGATGAACACCCAGACGAATCCCAGGGTCCCCAGCAACAGGTACGTCATCACGGGGGTGCGCAGGGTCGGGTTGTCGTCGCTGATGGGAATCATGGCTGGCCCTCAGCATGGTCCGGCCGTGCGGCGCGCGGCCCGCCTCCCGCGCGAGGATGTGCGCCGCCGGACGCATGCCCTGGGACGCCGAAATGATGGTTGCCGCCTGGATGGCATTTCATCCCACCCCGGCGGCCACTTGGCGGCGGGCCCGCCCCCGAGCGATGTTCCGGAGTCGTCTTCATTCCATGGAGTCCGGAGCATGAACCCCTTGAAGTCGTCGTCCCGTTCCGCCGCGCTGCTCGTGGTGTCCGCCCTCGCCCTCGCGTTCACCGGCTGCGCCGCGCGTCGTCAGCAGGCGTACCTGGAGGACAAGGCCCTGGGACACGTCTACCGCAAGCCCCTCGCGGAGGTGTGGCCGGAGGCCCTGGCCCTCGTGAAGGACAAGGGCTTCTCCGTGATGCAGGGCAAGGGGGGCTTCGAGGCGCAGACGGAGTGGCTCCAGACGAGCGCCGCCTCCTCGCTGGGCACCTCCTTCGCGCGCTACCTGGTGCGCGGCTACGAGCGCGGCCCCGGCCAGAGCGCCATCGAGTTCCGGCGCCAGGACCGCTCCGAGGCCCGCGCCGCCGACAACACGGACGGCCGCCCCACGGCGCCGGGCGAGACCGCGACCGGCCCCAACAACTCCCAGATGCGGCGCGACACGGAGCTGGAGTGGGAGCTGCTCCAGAAGGTGGATCCGGACGCCGCCGCCGCCCTCAAGGCCGAGGCGAAGAAGCTCGAGTAGTCCGCCGCCGCACGGGGCGCCGCTCGCGCGACGGTGCGTCAGTCGCGCAGCGGCAGCTCCACGGTGAGCCCGTCGAAGGCCACTTCCACCGGCCCCTTGAACGCCTCGCGCGCCTGCGTGAGCAGCTTGCCGGGGTCGGTGTCGTGGCGGCTGGACAGGTGGGTGAGGATGAGCCGCCGCGCGCCCGCGGACTGCGCCACCTGCCCCGCCTCCCGCGCCGTGGAGTGGCGCGTCTCCTGCGCGCGCTCCTGCTCGTCGTCGGAGAAGGTGGACTCGTGCACCAGCAGGTCCGCGTCCTTCGACGCCTGCACCAGCGCGGGGCACGGCCGCGTGTCGCCTGAAATCACCAGCCGCCGTCCGGCCCGCGGCTCGCCCAGCACGTCCTCCGGCCTCACCACGCGCCCGTCCGGCAGCGTCACGGCTTCGCCCTTCTGCAGCTTGCCGAAGGCGGGCCCCTCCGGCACGCCCAGCTCCCGCGCCTTGGCCAGGTTGAACTTCCCCGGCCGGCCGTCCTCCGCCAGCACGTAGCCCAGCGCGTGGATGCGGTGGTCCACGCCCACCGCGTGCACCGCGTAGCCGCCCCGCTGCACCACGTCCCCGTCCTTCAGCTCGTGGATCTCCACCGGGAAGGCCAGCGACTCCAGCCCCAGGTGCACCGCCTGGTGCAAGAGCCGCCGCGCGGGCGGGGGCCCGTACAGGTGCATGGGCGCCGTGCGGCCCATCATCCCCAGGGTGCGCAGGAAGCCGATGATCCCCAGGTAGTGGTCGGCGTGGAAGTGGGTGAAGAACGCCACGTCCACGGTGAAGCCCGTGCCAAAGCGGACCATCTGCCGCTGACTGCCCTCACCGCAGTCGAACAGCAGCAGATCCGCGTCCGCCTTCACCGTCAGTCCGGAGAGCCCTCGATGCAGGGTGGGCTGCGCGGCGGAGGTGCCGAGGAAGGTAAGCCTGAGAAGGGACATGCCAGCGCTTCCCACGAAGAGTGTGGCCTCCGCGTACGCGCACCGTCACCGCCAGCGCGCACCCGGGGGCATTTACCAGGGTGCGAAGGGTCGTGCTATGCAGCCGACCCCCGAAAGCCACCCATGCCTGATTCCTTGACGGTCGGCCCCACGGCCGAGCCCCGCCGCGTGCGTGCCCAGGACGGCCGCCTCCTCTCCGTGCCTGACGGGTGGGCCCTGCTCCCCCCCGGCGACGCCGGCCTCACCCGCCGCGTGAAGGCCGCCGGCCCCACCTGGACCGTGGTGGAGAAGGTGGGCCGCAAGCTCTTCTCCCGGGGCGTCTGGGCGCCGGAGGCCCACATCGTCCACGCCCGCGCCGTGCTCGACGCGGAGCGCGCCACCCCCGCCTACGCGAAGAAGCTGGCCCAGGGCCGGGACCGCCGCGCGCGCGAGCAGGAGGTCTACGAGGTCGACTTCGCCAACGCCGTCCTGCGCTTCCTGGCCTTCAGCCCCGCCTGGCTCCCCCACGCCAAGCGGATGGCCGTCCTGGTCGCCGGCCACGCCACCCCCGTGGGCAGCGGCACCGTGGCCCGCACGGAGCGCATCCCCATTGAGCGCCGCGCCGAGGCCGCCGTCATCGCCTGGATGCGCCACCAGACGACGAGCTACGACGACATGCGCATCCAGCGCGTGAAGGGCGCCCGCCGGGAGGTGCGCCGGGAGCTGGCGGACGTCTCCCGCGCCGTCCTGGACCTGCACCGCCGGGACGCCCCCCACGCCCCGCCGGCATGTCCGCTCTGCTCCGCCCTCCTCCGCCCCCCGCCGACACGCCCCCCGGATTCCTGACCCGGCGTTCAGTCACGACTGTTCTATTTCTGACCGGCGGGTTAGGAATGCGCCCGCCATGTCCCGCCCCGCCGACCCGAAAGCCCGCAGCGCGCTCATCAGCGCCGCGCGGGCGGAGTTCGCCCGTCGGGGCGTGAAGGGGGCGCGCATCGGCGACATCACCGCCGCGTGCGGCCTGTCCAAGGGCGCCTTCTACCTGCACTTCCCCTCCAAGGAGGCCCTCTTCGGCAGCCTCGTGGAGGCGTTCGTGGCGGACCTGGAGCGGGTGAGCCAGAAGCGCCTGGCGTGCCTGGAGCACTTCCGCGCGGACCATGGCCAGCCGGGGCCCGCGGACGTCGCCGCGCGCTCCGAGCGCTACCGGACCTTCCTGAGCGTGGAGGCCGCCTCCGACCTGGAGATGCTGGAGCTCATGTGGGCGAACCGCGAGCTGGTCACCGCGCTCATCGTGGGCAGCCAGGGCACCGCCTTCGAGTCCGTCATGTGGGACCTGGTGGACCGCGAGGTCGACCGCATCTCCCGCGAGTTCCGCACCCTGCGGGGCCAGTCGGGGGAGGGCCCGGACGTGGACCCCGGCCTCTTCGGCTCCTTCATCGTGGGCACCTACCTGCTGCTGGCCCGGCGGATGGGGCGGCTGGCGCGCAAGCCGGACCTGGCCGCCTGGTCCACCGGCATCCAGCGGCTGATGCACGAAGGCACCGCTCCGCGCGACATGCCGCTGCCCGCCACCGTCGCCGCCCGCACCCCTTCTTCCACACCGTCCACGCGCCGGCGTCACGCCCGCGCGGCCAACCCGCAACGTCCTCCAAGGAAACGCCCGTGAAATCGTCCACGAAGCCCGCTGCTTCCCGTGCCTTCGCCGCCGTGGGCGTGGCCGCCGCGCTCGCGCTCACCGCCTGTGACAAGGCGGACGCCTCCGCTCCTCCCGCCGCCGACAAGGCCGCGGGCAAGGCCGCCACCGACAAGGCCGTGACCCCCGTGAAGGTCGTCACCCCCCGGGGGGAGCAGGCCTCCGCGTCCGAGGAGGTGACGGGCACGCTGTTCCCCGCCCAGGGCCTCAAGGTGGGCTTCGAGGTGGGCGGCCGGCTGGAGTCGGTGCGCGCCCAGAAGGGGCAGGCGGTGAAGAAGGGCGACGTGCTCGCCCAGCTCAACCCCGAGATCGCGGACGCGCAGGTGGCCGGCGCGGAGGCCGCGGTCGCCGCCGCGGAGGCCGGCGCCGCCATGGCGAAGGACGCGGCCGACCGCAGCGAGAAGCTCAGCGCGGGCGGCGGCATCAGCGAGCAGCAGCACCGCGGCGCCACCTCCACCGCCGCGCAGGCCCAGGCCCAGGTGCTGGCCGCGAAGGCGCAATTGTCCCAGGCCCGCGCGGCGCGCCGCCGGCACGACCTGAGGGCGCCTTTCACCGGCACCCTCATTGAATCCCCGGACCAGACGGGCGCCACGGTGGCCCCGGGCACGGCGCTCTTCACGCTGGAGCAGCTGGACACGCTCGTCTTCCGCACCACGGTGCCGGAGTCGTCGCGCGCGCTGCTCAAGCCCGGCGTGAAGGTGCGCGTGGTGTCGCTGGGCGGCGGCGCGGCCACCGACGATGCGGTGGTGCGCACCATCCTCCCGTCCGCGGACCCCGCCACCCGCCGCGTGCCGGTGGAGATCGCCGTGCCCAACGCGGACGGCCGCTTCGTGGCCCACACGCTGGCGCGCGCGATGCTCAAGCTGGGCGAGCTGCGGGAGGCGCAGGTGCTCCCCATGACGGCGCTGTCCTCCTCCAACGGGGACCACGTCCTCGTCGTGGACGACGGCGCGCTCAGGCGGGTGGACGTGCAGGTGCTGGAGCGCCGCGACCGCGAGGTGGTGGTGCTGGCCGCGTCCGTCCTCCAGCAGGTGGTGGACTACCCCACGCCCGCCATGTCCCCCGGCACCCGCGTCTCCGTGAAGTAGCCCCGGCGCCCCTTTCGGCCGCGGCCCGTGCGCGCGGCGACGTGAGTCCTTCATGATTCTCAGCGACGTTTCCATCCGTCGGCCGGTGTTCACGGCCATGTTGTCCCTGTTGCTCGTGGTGCTGGGGCTGATGGGCCTCAGCCGCCTGGGCACCGACCTCTATCCCGACGTCAGCTTCCCCATCGTGGTGGTCAACACCCTCTACAAGGGCGCGGGCCCGGGCGAAATCGAGACCCAGGTCATCAAGCCCCTGGAGGACGCGGTCGCCGGCATCAGCGGCGTGGACAACATCCACTCGTTCAGCCGCGAGAACGTGGGCACCGTCATCGTGGCCTTCACGCTGGGCACCAGCCTGGACACGGCCGTGCAGGACGTGCGCGACAAGGTGGGGCAGGCCGTCAACAAACTGCCCACGGACGCGGAGGCCCCCATCGTCAGCCGCGTGGACCTGTCCGCCACGCCCATCCTCACCTACGCCGTCTCCGCGGACATGAAGTCCCAGGCGCTGCGCAAGCTGCTGGATGACCGCATCAAGCCCGCGCTCGCGCAGATTGGCGGCGTGGCGGAGGTGCGCATCACCGGCGGCGACGTGCGCGAGGTGCAGGTGGACATCGACCTGGACAAGGCCCGCGCCGTGGGCATCACGCCCGCGCAGGTGGCCCAGCGCATTGGCACGGAGAACCTCAACCTGCCCGCGGGCCGCCTCCAGCTGGGGCCCAACGAGCTGACGGTGCGCTCCATGGGCGAGTTCCGCAGCGTGGAGGACCTGCGCATGCTGCCCATCGCGCGCAGCGCCACGGGCGCCCAGGTGCGCCTGGAGGAGATCGCCACCGTGACGGACGGCGTCGCGGAGCGCCGCACCACCGCGCGCCTCAACGCCCGCGACGCCGTGGTGCTGGAGATCGTCAAGCAGCCGGGCTCCAACACGGTGGCCGTCAGCGACGGCGTGAAGAAGACGCTCGCGGAGATGACGCCGGTGGTGGGGCAGGGCTTCCAGGCGACGCTGCTCATCGACCAGTCGGACCTCATCCGCGCCAACACCCACGAGGTGTGGGTCGCCATCATCTTCGGCGGCCTGATGGCGGTGCTCATCATCCTGATGTTCCTTTTGGACCCGCGCGGCACGGCCATCTCCGCGCTCGCGCTGCCCACGTCCGTCATCGGCACGTTCTTCGTGATGTACGTGCTGGGCTATTCGCTCAACCAGATGACGCTGCTGTCGCTGTCGCTGGCCATCGGTCTGCTCATCGACGACGCGGTGGTGGTGCGTGAGGCCATCACCCACCGGCTGGAGAAGGGCGAGGACCCGGTGAGCGCCGCGTCCAACGGCACCCGGGACGTGGGCCTGGCCGTGCTCGCCACGACGCTGGCCCTGGTGGCGGTGTTCATCCCGGTGGCGTTCATGCCCGGCATCGTGGGCCAGTTCTTCAAGCAGTTCGGCATCACCATCTCCGTGGCGGTGCTCATCTCGCTGTTCATCTCCTTCACCCTGGACCCCATGCTGTCCGCGCGCTTCGCCAAGGCGCGCAAGCCCGGAGAGGTGCACCGGGAGGCCGCGGTGTTCCGCGCGCTGCGCCGGTTCCTGGAGGGCACGGAGAACACCTACGCGCGCATCCTGGGCTGGGTGCTGCGCCACAAGTGGCTCACCGCGGGCCTCACCGTGCTGGCGCTGGTGCTGTCGTTCGGCGCGGCAAGCACGCTGGGCGCGGAGTTCATGAGCGCGGAGGACCGCTCGCAGCTCATCGTCGAGTTGCAGCTGCCGGACTCCTCCAGCCTCGCGCAGACCACCGAGCGCGCCGCGGAGGCGGAGAAGCTGCTCAAGCAGATCCCGGAGGTCACCGACATCTACACCACCGTCGGTCCCAACGGAGACGTCTACAAGGCGCGCATGCGCGTGCTCACCGTGCCCAAGGACGCGCGCACCAAGGGCATCCCCGTCCTGAAGGAAGAGGCGCGCGCGCTGCTCGTCCCGAACCTGGTGTCCACCGCCATCACCCTGTCGGACCCGCCGTCCATCGAAGGCCTGGGCGACTGGTACCCCATCATGGTCCGCGTGGTGGGCCCCGACCTGAAGCTCGTCAACGAGGAGGCCGAGCGCATCGCCGGCATCCTGCGCGGCCTGGGCACGTCCGACGTGCGCGTGGACTCGAACCCGGCCAAGCCGGAGCTCCAGGTGCAGATTGACCGGGCGCGCGCCACGGACGTGGACCTGTCCGCGGCCGCGCTCGCCACGCAGCTGCGGCTCGCCATCGACGGTGACGTGTCCGCGAAGCTGCGCGAGGGCACCGACGAGACGGACATCCGCGTGCGGCTCCAGGAGCGCGACCGCGCCACCCCGGAGCGCGTGCGCCAGCTCATGGTGTCCACGCCCCAGGGGCTGCGCCAGGTGACGGACGTGGCGAACGTGTCCCTCAAGGACGGCCCCAGCGTCATCGAGCATGAGAACCGCGAGCGGCAGGTGGCCGTGGTGTCGCAGCTCGCCAAGGGCGCCGCGCTGGGCGACGTGGCCACGCAGCTGAAGGCCGCCATCGCGGCGAAGCCGCTGCCCCCGGGCTACGCCATCGTCTACGACGGGCAGATCAAGAGCCTGGATGAGCAGAACGACGCGTTCGGCGCCGCCTTCGGCCTGGCGTTCGTCTTCATCTACATGGTGCTCGCCAGCCAGTTCGAGTCCCTCAAGCACCCGTTCACCATCATGGTGTCGCTGCCGCTGGCGCTCGTGGGCGCGCTCCTGGCCCTCGTCGTCACCGGCTACCACCTCAGCCTGGGCGCCATGATTGGCGTCATCCTGCTGATGGGGCTCGTCACCAAGAACGCCATCCTCCTCATCGACGGGGCCCTGCAGCACCTGCGCGAAGGCGACTCCGTGGACGAGGCCCTGCTCAAGGCCGGCCCCCGCCGCCTGCGCCCCATCCTCATGACGAGCGCCGCCATGGCCATTGGCATGGTGCCCACCGCCGTGGGCACCGGCACCGGCTCCGAGTTCCGCGCCCCCATGGCCATCACCGTCATCGGCGGCGTCATCACCTCCACCTTCCTCACCCTGCTGGTGGTGCCGGTGGTGTTCGCGGCCATGGAGAAGCTGTCCTTCGGCCGCAAGCGGCCCCGGACGCCGGACACGCTCGCCGCGCCGCCCACGGACGTGCACGTGGCGCCCGACCGCGCGGCCTGAGGCGGCGCGCGTCGCCGCGCCTGACGGAAGTCCTTCACGGGGCGCGAGGGCCATCTGCCTAGCGCCCCGTCGTGTTTTCAGCGCCCCCGGACGCAGGTTCCCCGGGGACGGTGGGGGAGCGCGGGGGGGGGCGGAGGACCCGCCCTGCCAGGTCAGGCCCGCGTCGCCAGGGCCAGCCGCAGGGGAGCCCGGCGCGGTGTCTCACGCGCCCCATGAAATGTTTCACTCGGGGGATAAAGATACACAGACGCGGACGGCGGAGCTGTCACGCACGTCGCGGGCGCTGTGAGGGGATGCAGCGAGCCTCATCCGGCGTGGGGGCGCCTCGTGGGGAGGTGCCTGCCTTCACGGCCGCGGATGTGACCTGTCAGGTGTCTTGGATTGATGGGAACGCGGGCACCCGTCTCCGGACGGCGACAGCGGGAGACGGGGCCTCACGAGGTCCTTCGCGGTAGCGAAAGTCGCGCTGCTTCAGCGACCGGCGGCCGCCTGGCCTTCATTGTTCAGCGACAGCCGCACGCGGGCCTTGGCCAGCTGGCTCTGCGCTTCCTCGAGCGACACACAGTCCACCGTGATGTCGTCGTTGGGCGAGGCCTCCGACGCCACGCGGGCCGTCTGCAGCCGCGCGATGGTGGAGTCCGACACGTGCGCGCACATCACACAGCCATTCTTGCGCCCGTGGGTGATGACCTCGGAGAACAGGTTCGCCGATTCCGGCTCCAGCGGGCGAAGCCCCCGCATGTCAGCCAGCACCAGGTGCCGCCCTCCGCCGTAGCTGTCCGTGGCCTTGCGGTAGACCGCCACGTACTCCTTCATCTCATTGGGCCGCATGAAACCGCTCATGCGGGCAGTGATGGTCCGACGGCTCACATCGTTGGTGACTTCGAACATGGTGCGCCCCTCCCTCGCGGTGCAAAGCCTAACAGACGTCTTTGTGACTTTGTACAGGCCCCCCCGCGATTCTCCTGGGGGTGCAGGGTTTGAAAGGAATTGCGTGTTTTTCCTTCTCGGCAGGTTGTAAAAATGAAGAAGCCCGGCCGCGCGCACGCGAGACCGGGCTTCCGGATCCGGGCGGGGGCCCGGGATCGGCTTGGGGCGACCGCTCAGGCGGCGCGGACGTTCTGGGCCTGCAGACCCTTGGGGCCGCGGGTCACTTCGAACTCCACCTTCTGGCCCTCGGCCAGGGTGCGGAAGCCATCCATGTTGATGGCGCTGTGGTGGCAGAACACGTCCTCACCACCGCCGTCCTGCGTGATGAAGCCAAAGCCCTTCGCATCGTTGAACCACTTCACCGTACCAGTAGCCATGAATCGTCTTCTCTTTGTGGGTGGGGCGTGGCACCCCCGCCCTGGGGCGGCCGGTCCTCTCGAAATGTGAGGGCCTGAGTGCGAACAGCAGTTTGCCCGGGGGGGAGGGGTGGGTGGAAGCCCCCCTGGCGACCAGCCGACAGTTCGGCGGGTGGGCAGCTTTCCCACCCGACCAGGAACAGGCAGGCGGGCAGGAGTCCCGGGGCGCTCCAGCGTCCGGGCCGGGAGGCGTGGCTACCGTTCGTGGAAGGGTCCCGTCCCCCGGAAACGGGCGGGAGAGGAGACATGCCATGTACCAGGTCCAAGCCCCGCAGGCCGTGCTGCCCCCCGTTCCTCCGCGTCCCGAGCGTGTCTTGAGTCGGGAGTGGCGCCGGCTGGTGGACCACAGCGCGGCGGCGGGCATCCTGTCGCGGCCCCTGTTCGGCCGGCTGCCGCTGCGCCCCGTGCTGTCGCAGGACGTGCACTCCGTCCTGGACTACGTGGCGGGCGCCGCGCTGGTGGGCGCGGGCGTGGCGGCCGGCGGCGGGGCGGCGAAGGCGGCCGGGTGGGCCCTGGGCGGGGGCGTGCTGGGTGTGTCGCTGCTCACGGACTACCGGCTGAGCCTCACGAAGCTCGTCCCCATCGAAGCGCATGAGCTGGCCGACTACGCCTATGGGCTGGGAGCGGTGCTGGCGCCGTTCGTGTTCGGGTACGCGAAGCGCCATCCCGGGGTGGCCGCGGTGCACGTGCTGGTGGGCGCCGTCACCGTGGTGGCGTCGCTGTTCACGGACTACCGCTGCCAGACGGGCATGCACCTGGGCGGGGAGCTGGCCACGGATCCAGAAGGCATCGGGGCCTGAGTCCCGCCGGGGCGGGGCGACGGACGCCTTCGCTGTCCCTCCCGGCTCACGGCTTCAGGCGCAGCAGGAAGCCATCCTGGAGCCGCTGGGAGGGCCCGTCCGGGACGGGCCGGTGCAGCCCTCCCGCGAGCAGCACGCCCCCGGCGGAGTCCACGGACACGCTCCTGGCATTGGACGACGTGCCCGCGCTGGCGAAGCCTCGCACCCAGAGCGACGTGCCTTCGTCCGGCAACAGCTTGGCGACATACAGCCCGGCGGGCAGCTCCGCGCCGCCCAGGGCCCGGCCACCGTCATGGCTGCCGGCCACCGTCAGCTGGCCTGCTTCGTCGGTGGTGACCACCGGGGCCCCGGTGGGGAAGGTGCGCGCCCAACGCTGGCTGCCCTGGGCGTCGTAGGCCAGGAGGAAGCCGTCGCGCGAGTCGGCGCGGTGCCAGGCGTTCTTGAAGTAGAGCCGGCCGCTGAAGCCGCCGCCCACGAAGACGCGGTCGGGGCCCACGGCCACGGACAGCGCGGAGCCGTCCGTGCCGCGCACGTCGTGGCTCCACACGTGGTCGCCGTCGTGGGTGAGCTTCACCACGAAGGGCGTGCGCTGGCGCACGGTGAGGAAGGTGGCGTCGCCGAAGGACACCGCCCCCGCGTAGCCGCCCACCACGTGCACGTCGCCGAAGACGTCCACCGCCACCGCGCGCGCGGAGACTTCACCTTCGCCCACGGGCGTCCACACGCGGCTCCAGCGCTGTTCGCCGTTTGGCCCCACGCGCAGCGCGAAGCCCGCGTGTCTGCCATTGGGCGCGGACTTCAATCCCTCTCCAAAGTCGCGCTGGCCGGTGAAGTCCCCCACCACCACCGCGCCGCCGTCGTCGTCGGACGTGACGGCGTTCACCGCGACGGGACCTTCCCCCGGCAGCGAGCGCACCCAGTCCAGGGCGCCCTCGCCGCTCAGCCGGACGAGGAACGGCCCCTCCGGCAGCGTCGCGCCGTCGCGGGTGAAGCCCGCGGACGTGCCCGCGACGAAGACGTGGTCGCTGGCATCCACCGCCAACCCCCCCACGCGCGCCCGCGCTTCACTCCGGGGCGTCCAGCCCCGGGCCCAGCGCAGCGTGCCTTCCGAAGAGAAACGCGCCACCAGCAGATGCGGCGCCACGACATTGCGGTCGAAGGGCAGGGGCCCCGCCCCCAGATTGATGGGCTCCTGATAGGTGGCGGCGACGAGGACGTCCCCGTTGGAGGTCACCACCGCGTGCGGCGCCTGCTGATCCCCAATCATCAGGGTCCGCGACCACGCATGGGCCTCCACGCCCTCTTGCCCCACCTGTCCGCCCACCTCGTCGAGCACCGGGATGCGCGGTGTCGTAGCCCGGGCTTCCTCGCACCCCACGAGGAACAGCAGCCCCCCCACGCTCACCGCCATCCGAAACCACGCCACCGTCGCCACCCCGTCCCGGTCTCGACCCACCAACCCCGACTCCCCCACCCTTCAACCGCGCCCTGACCCTTCTGCAAGCACGCGGCCAAGGCCCTCGGGTGAAGGTGTTCCGTCGGGGGAGGCCGTGGGAGGCCGCCTTGGGGGCGCGCCGCGTGTCCGCCAGCCGGTAATTCCTCCCGACTTCGGGGTGGGGGCGGCGGTAAAGAAAGACGCCCGCGCGGGCTGCCCTCCTGGGGGCCCGGCGGGCGTGCGTGGACCGCGGCGCTGAGCGCGCGCGACGGCTTGCTACAGGACCTTCACCGGCACTTCCTTGAGCACCTGGTCGCCGCGCATGATGGAGACCGTCCACGCGCCGGGCTTCGCCAGCTTCACGCCGGTCCACTGCCGCGCGCGCCAGCCCTCGCCCTTCACCTTCACGTCCTTCGTCTCGCGCACGGTGGCGCCCTGCTTCACCTGCACCGTCAGGTCCTCGACGGAGTCGCCCTGGGGCACCAGGTAGCTCTGCCACAGCATCACGGCGGTGCCCGCCTTGACGCCCTCGGGGCCCACCTCAGCGATGCACTCGTACTTGTTGGGGCCGTCCTTGGCCACCTCGGTGCACAGCTTGGCTTCCACCAGCACGGGGCCCTGGCCCTGGCCCTTGTAGAAGAAGTTCCAGGTGTCGCGCACCGCGTCCGCGCTGGGGGCCTTCACCGGCTGCGCCGCCGGGGCCGCCGCCTCCTGCGCTCCCGCGACCGTCGCCACACCCAGCACCGCGCACAGCACGCTTCCGTTGAGCAAGCTCTTCATGTTCGGGGTCCCCTCGTTTGGATGTCGAAAGGGGCCGTCCCACGTCCGGCCCCATGTGCGCCTGTCTACCATGAAACAACGTCGGGTCATTCCGCCCTACCCGAACAGCAGGAAGCCCAGCGTCACCAGCGGCAGGTAGACGAGGAACGCGACCAGGAGGAAGCCGAGGATGTCCTTGAACTCCAGCCGCGCCACGGCCAGCAGCGGCAGCGCCCAGAAGGGCTGGATGAGGTCGGTGGCCATGTCGCCCCACGCGTACGCCAGCACCACCTTCTCCGGCGCCACGCCCAGCCGGCCCGCGGCCTCCAGCAGGTACGGCGCTTCAATGGCCCACTTGGAGCCGCCGGAGGGCACGAAGTAGTTCACCACGCCGCTGTACAGGTACACGATGGCGGGGAACGTCTCCCGCGTGGACAGGGACACGAAGAGCTCCCCGATGCGGTCCGTCAGCCCCGTGGCCTTGAAGATGCCGTAGATGCCCGCGTACAGCGGGAACTGCAGCACGATGCCGTGCAGCACGCTGGCGGCCTCCTCGCTCGCCTTGAGCAGCCGCGCGGGCGTGCCGTGCAGCAGCACCGCCAGCACCAGGAACGTGAAGTTCACCACGTTGAGGTTGAGCGCGCGCCAGCCGCCGTGCAGCCACAGGTGCCGCGCGAACCACGCCAGGCCCAGCACGCCGAAGACGACGTTGAGCAGCCACGCGTGGTCCAGCCACTCCGCGGGGCTGAGCTTCCCGGAGGGCTTCGGGGGCGGGGTGAAGTCCGCCAGCTTCTCCAGCACCGCGGGCTCCACGCGCACGGTGCGCTCCGGCGACGGGTGCAGCGCCCAGGCGAGCGCCGTGAGCAGCGCCACCGCGCTCAGCGTGAGGCCCACGTTGAAGGGGGAGAAGAGGGTCCGGTCGATGGGGATGATCCCCAGCTGCTTCTCCAGGAAGTGCCCCGGCGTCGCGACCAGCAGCGGCGCGGAGGCGGACAAGCCCGCGTGCCAGGTGGCGCCCAGGCCGAAGTACGCGCACGCCACCAGCAGCCGGTAGTCCACGTCCGGCCGCCGCCGCGCGATGAAGCGCACCAGCATGGCGCTGGCCACCAGCGACAGGCCCCAGTTGAAGTACGCGAGCGCCATGGACACCACCGCCATCAGCGCCGTGGCGCCGCGCGGGCTCTTCGGCAGGCTCGCCACCTTCTCCAGGAGCGCCTTCACCGGGGCGGTGAGCGCCAGCAGGTAGCCGGTGAACATCACCAGGGCCATCTGCATGGAGAAGGTGAGCAGCTCCCAGAAGCCGCCGCCCCAGGCGTCCAGCACCCCGGCCGGCGGCGCCCCCACCCAGCCCACGGCCAGCGCCAGGGTGAGCAGGGTGAGGAGCACGGCGATGGCGAAGGCGCTGGGGACGAAGCGCGAGGAGAAGCGGCCCAGCCCTTCAGCGAGCCTGACGAGGGTTTCCACGAGGCGGGACTCCAGGCGGGCAGGCGCCCCACGAACTTCGGAGCGACACCCCGGGTTTTACGGTATGAGCGGTCGCCATGTCCCCTACCGAGCAGCACCCTCCCGTCTTCGAGCGCATCGCGACAGGCGTGCCCGGGCTGGACCCCATCCTGGGCGGCGGGCTGATGGCGTCGGGCGTCTACATCGTCGTGGGGGAGCCCGGGGCGGGGAAGACCATCCTGGCCAACCAGCTCTGCTATCAGCAGGCGCGCCAGGGCACGCGCTGCCTGTACGTGACGCTGCTGGCGGAGTCGCATTCGCGCATGCTGGCGAACCTGCGCAGCATGGCGTTCTTCGACGCCGCGCAGCTCCCTCAGCGCATCTACTACGTCAGCGGCTTCCGCATGCTGGAGGAGCAGGGGCTGCCGGGCCTGCTGGAGCTGCTGCGCCGGGAGATGCGCAACCACGGCGCGGGCATCCTGGTGCTGGACGGGCTGGTGCAGGCGCAGGAGGCGGCGGGCAGCAGCCGCGACTTCAAGAAGTTCATCCACGAGCTGCAGGTGTCCGCGGGCCTCACGCGCTTCACCGCGCTGCTGCTCACGAGCAGCGTGGGCCCCACCGTGCATCCTGAGTACACGATGGTGGACGGCATCTTGGAGCTGCGCGAGCGCACGGCGGCCATGCGCTCCTGGCGCGAGCTGCAGGTGCGCAAGTTCCGCGGCAGCGCCAGCCTGAGCGGGTCGCACCACTTCCGCATCTCCGAGGAGGGCGTGGAGGTGTTCCCCCGGCTGGAGACGGTGGTCAGCCGCGAGCAGCCGCCGGACTGGGGCACGCAGCGGGTGCGCTTTGGCGTGCCCACGCTGGACGCCATGATTCCGGAGGGGCTGGCCGCCGCGTCCACCACGCTGGTGATGGGCCCGCCGGGCTGCGGCAAGACCATCCTGGGCGCGAGCCACCTGGCCGAGGGCCTGCGGCTGGGCGAGCCCGGCCTGATGGTGAGCTTCTACGAGGGCCCGGACCGGCTGCTGCACAAGGCCGCCAACGTGGGGCTGGCGCTGGGCAGCGCGGTGCGGGACGGCCGGCTGAAGCTCCAGTGGAACATGCCCGTCGAGTCCAACCTGGACCTGGTGGCGCACACGCTGCTGGAGGACGTGCGCAAGCGCGGCGTGAAGCGGCTCTTCGTGGACGGCCTGAGCGCCATGGTGGAGACGTCGCACGAGCCGGCGCGCATCAGCCCCTTCTTCGCCGCGCTCACGCAGGAGCTGCGCCGGCTGGGCGTCACCACCTTCTTCACGCTGGAGACGCCCCGGCTCTTCGGCCCGGAGATGGACGTGCCCCTGGGCACCGGCCTGTCCGGCGTGGCGGAGAACCTGCTGTTCATGCGCCACCTGGAGCTCAACGGCCGGCTGCGGCGGCTGCTCTCCATCTTCAAGCTGCGTGACGCGGACTACGACCCGACGCTGCGTGAGTTCCTCATCACGCCCCAGGGCATCGAGGTCCAGCCTCCGTTCCAGCCGTCGCCGGAGCTGCTGCTCACCGGCATCGCCCGCTTCCCGGGCAACCACTCCTGAACCCCAGAGGCTCCGTGGCTCCCGCGACCGAGACCGTGCTGGTGGTGGATGACGAACAGGGCATCCTGGAGGCGCTCGCCGACCTCTTGAGGGAAGAGGGCTACCGCGTGCTGACGGCGTCCCATGGCCGCGAGGCCCTGGAGCGCATGGCGGAGGTGAAGCCGGACCTGGTGCTCACCGACTGGATGATGCCCGTGCTGGACGGGCCCGCGCTCATCGAGCGCATCCGGCAGGACCCGGCGCTGCGCCACGTCGCGGTGCTGGGCATGAGCGCCGTGGATACCAATGGGCTGAGGCGCCAGCACCCCGGCATGGATTTCCTCCAGAAGCCCTTCGACATCCGCGCCCTGATGAAGCAGGTGCGCAAGTCCCTGGACGCCCCCCGCGTCCAGGAAGGCTGAACGTCCCAGCCGCGCGCCCGGAGGTCCGCCATGTTCCACCTGCTCAAGCTGGGTCCCGTGCCCCTCTCCCTGGGCACCACCGGGGTGTACCTGCGCATCGGCGAGTCGGGCGACCCGTCCGCCCCCGTCTTCGAACAGGACGACATCGCGGGCCTGCGGGCGCTCATCGCGGGCCTGGAGGACACGTCCCAGGTGCGGTGCGAGCCCGCGCTCGCGGAGGCCGCCCTGGAGCTGGGCCTGGCCGTGGCGCCCGCCCCGCCCGCGGCGCTCTCCGCCCGGGCCGCCATCGCCACGTTCCTCGCGTGGGGCCAGCGCGGCGTGTCCGGGCTGGGCTCGGACAAGGCGCTGCTCTTCGTCCAGGCCGCCACGGAGTACTGGAGCGCCAGGCCCTGGACGCACTGGGATGACGGCCAGCCCTTCGTGGTCGCCGTCACCGGCGCGCACGAGCACACCTACGAAGGCTGCGTCTTCCACGCCGATGACGGCCTCGCCGGACTGGCCCTCTACGAACAGCCCGGCGCGCTCGCGCGGCTGCTGGAGCTCCAGGTGCACGGCCTGGCGGAGGAGGCCAAGGCGCTGCCCGCCATCGCCGTGTCGCTGGAGCCCAGCCCCGCCTACGCGGTGGAGGCCCTGGCCGCCGCCGGCCGCGTGCCCCGCCTGCCGCTGCCCATCAAGTCCGGGCCGCACGGGGTGAGCGTCCCCTCCAGCCTGGAGGCCCTCATCCTGGTGGCCGCCCTGCGCGCCGTGGCCCGCCTCTCCCCCCAGCAGGTGGACGCCCTGAGCTCCATGGTGGCAGGGGAGGCGCGCATGGACATCCGGGTGCGAGCCCCCGCCCAGCGCGTGCGCAACTAGGCGGAATCAGGGGCCGCCCGGCGTGACGGACCCTGTCCGGCCAGGGAGCCGGGCTCCTGTAGGACTGTGAACAACCGCTGTAAGGGAAAAGGTTGATTCACAAAGTATCTGGGTCCATAGGTGGAGGCGTGACTGACGCCGGCCTCCCACCACGGGTCCAGCGCTTCCTCACGACGCACATCGATTCCATCGAGAAGCTGGAGGTGCTCCTCCTGCTTCGTGCCCGGACGGACCGGGTATGGACGGCGCCGGCGGTGGCCCTGGAACTGCGAATCACCGAAGCTTCGGCGGCCCGCCGTCTGGCGGAGCTGAAGACGGGAGGGCTCCTTCTCCAGGATGGGGTTTCGGGCGAAGCCTACCGCTTCAGCCCCCTCCAACCCGACGAAGCCCAGTCCGCTTCGGAGCTGGCGGCCGCGTACGCGGCGCGGCGTGTGAGTGTGATTTCGTTCATCTTCTCCCGGCCCATGGACCGGGTGCGCGGATTCGCGGACGCCTTCGTGTTGAAGCCGGACAAGGATGGCAAGGACCATGGCTGAGACGGTCTACATCCTGTGTGCGTTGACGAGCGTGGCGTGCGCGGTGCTGCTGCTGCGCGCGTGGCGGCGCACGCGGATGAAGCTGCTGCTCTACAGCGGGCTGTGCTTCGCCATCTTCGCGGTGAACAACGTGCTGCTCTTCGTGGACCTGGTGCTCATCCCCGCCGGGGACCTGTCGCTGGCGCGCACCGTCACGTCGCTGCTGGGCAGCGGCGTGCTGCTCTACGGTCTCATCTGGGACGTGTCCTGAGGGACGACCGGTCATGCTCAAGACCCTGCTCGATGGCGCGGTGATGATGGCGTACCTGTCGTGCGCCCTGTTCTTCCTGCGCTTCCACCGCCAGTCCAGGGACCGTCTCTTCGCCTTCTTCTCCCTGGCCTTCGCCCTGATGGGCGTGCACAACCTGCTGGCCACGGTGGTGGGCCCGGACCTGGACGCTGAGCGGCGGTACTTCCTGTACGTCGTGCGGCTGGTCGCCTACCTGCTCATCCTGGGCGCCATCTGGGACAAGAACCGCGCGGGGCGAGGCACGCGGTAGCCAGTCGCCGGGCACCACGGCCCGTGGCGCGGGTTCTCTGGCGGACAGTCGCCTTGATTCTGGGGGCAGTCGGGTCTTGTCGGCCCCGGGTGGCCGTCATTATCGAAGCGCACCCCTGGCGAAGACACGTTGTCCGTGTGGCGCCCGTGGATCGCTTCCATGCTCGACCCCGTCCCTGAACCTCCCGCTGAGCGCCCCAGCGAACCCTCCGTGGCCTCTCCCGCGACGCCAGCGGAGGGTGCGCCGGAGACGTTCGCCTGGGGGACGATGGAGCCCCTGGGTCAGGGGCCGAACGTCGCGTCCGGCCTGGGTCCGGCGCTGGCGGCCGCGGCGTCCATGACGCCCATGGAGGTCACGGTCGTGCCGGCGGGTCAGCCCATGGCGCTGGCTGGAGGGGACATTCCCCCGGGACAGGCCTCCTTGGAGGATCCGGTCCTGGAAGGGGACCTGACTGCGCCGGTGCTCCCGCGCGCGGAGGCCTCCCCTGGAGAGGGCGCCCCCTTCCTCCCGCGGGTGGAAGAGGGCCGCTTCGCGTTCCTGGCCCGCGCGGGCGAGGTGCTGGCCTCGTCACTGGATGAGCCCACGGTGCTGCGCCAACTGGCGGCGCTGGTGGTGCCGGCCCTGGCGGACTGGTGCACGGTGGATCTGCTCACGCCCACGGGCGCGGTGGTGCGCCGGGCCGCGGCGCACCGGGACTCCACGCTCGTGCCGGAGATCCTGGCGCTCGCGGACGACTGCTTCGCGCGCGGGGAGTCCCTGGCGGGCGTGCCGCGAGTGCTGGCCACCGGCCAGCCCCTGCTCGTGTCGGAGGTGCCGGAGGCGCAGGCCCGGGAGGCGATGGCCCGGGGGGACCGCATGCTGGCGCGGGCGTGGGACCTGGGCTGTCGCTCCGTGATGCTGGTGCCGCTGGAGGCGCGGGGGGCGGGTGCTGGGATGTCTGTCATTGATGTCCGGCGCGCTGGAGCGCCGCTACGGTGAGCAGGACCTGGAGCTGGCGCGGGAGCTGGCGCGCCGGGCCGCGCTGTCGCTGGACAACGCGCTCCTGTACGGCGAAGCCCGCGGCGCCCAGGCACGCACGGCGCGCCTCCAGGCGGTGACGGCGGCGCTGTCCCGCGCGGCCACGGAGGACGCGGTGGCCCAGGTGCTGGCGCGCGAGGTGTGGGAGGCGAGCGGCGCCACGCGCGTCGCGGTGCTGGCGCTGGAGGCGGACGGCCGCACGCGGGCCCTGCGCGTGCTGGGCTACCCGGACGACGCGGCGGAGCGCCTCACCCGGAACGCGCCAGCGGACTCCCTCATGACGCCGCGCCCGGGCGGGCGGCGCGAGGCGTGGTGGTTCGGCTCGCTGGAGGAGGCCCTCGCCGTCCACCCCCGGGAAGAGGACCTGGCGCGGCGCCTGGGGCCGGGGGCCAGCGCGGTGATTCCGCTGTGGGGTGAGACGCGGGTGCAGGGGCTGTTGCTGCTCGGGTGGCCGGAGCCGCGCGCCTTCGCGCCCGCGGAGCGCGCGTTCCTGGAGGCGCTGGCGCACCAGTGCGCGCAGGCGCTGGAGCGGGCCGCGCTCTACGAAGCCCTGCGCGAGCGCACGGAGCGGCTGCGCCAGGCGCTGGTGACGGGCGACGTGGGCACCTGGCGGCTGGACCTGCTCCGGGGGCAGGAGGTCCGGGACGCGGCGCTCAACCACCTGCTGGGGCTGCCGGCGGTGGACACGCAGGCCCCGCTGGGCGACTTCCTCCAGTACATGCACCCGGACGACCTGGCCCTGCTGGGGCCGGAGGTCCGCCGGCAGCAGGAGGCGGCCCCGGTGTGCTTCGAGCTGGAGTTCCGCCTGGTGCGCCGCGACGGCGGCATCCGCTGGGTGCACAGCGGAGGGCAGTCGCTGGCCGGTCCGGACGGCAAGGTCGCGTACCTCACGGGCGCGATGGCGGACATCACGCGGCGCAAGGAGGCGGAGGAGCGTCTGCAATTGCTGCTGGATGCGAGCCGCGTGCTGGCGCTGCGCCTGGACGAGGTGGAGCAGGCGCTGCCGGAGGTGGCCAGGCTGGTGGCGGACCACGTGGCCACCGGCTGTCTGGTGGACCTGGCGGCGCTGGACGGCACCCTGCGGCGGGTGACGGCGGCCCACCGGGAGCCCGCGCTCGACGCGCGGCTGAAGGCGGCGCTGTCCACCGGGGGCCGGGGGCCCGAGCACCCCGCGCTCCGGTGCTTCACGTCGGGCGAGGTCTGCTTCCTGTCGTCCCCGGACTGCATGCGGAGCGACGGCATGTCCTCCAGCGATGAGCACCGCGCGCTGCTGGAGCACCTGGCTCCCACGTCGGTGCTGTCGGTGCCGCTGCGCTCGCGGGGCCGCACGCTGGGCGTCGTCACGCTGTTCACCGCCGCGCCGCAGCGCACGCTGGTGGCCGCGGACGTGACGATGGCGGAGGAGCTGGCGCTGCGCGTGAGCGTGGCGCTGGAGAACGCGCGGCTGTTCCACGACGCCCAGTCCGCGGTGCGCCTGCGTGACGAGTTCCTCTCCGTGGCGAGCCATGAGCTGAAGACGCCGCTCACCAGCCTCATCCTCCAGCACAACCTGATTGGCCGGGCGCTGGAGCTGGCCGGGGCGCAGGGGGCGGTGTCGGGGAGGCTGGCCACCGCGCAGCGGCAGGTGCTCCGGCTGACGGCGCTGGTGGACAACCTGCTGGACGTCAGCCGTCTGTCATTGGGCAAGCTGGCGCTGGAGCGCGCGGAGGTGGACCTGGCGCAGCTCACGCGCGACGCGGTGGAGCGGCTGGAGGACGTGTTCGCGCAGGCGCGGTGCCCGCTGCGCGTGGAGCTGCCGCGCACGCTCACCGGCCAGTGGGACGCGCTGCGCCTGGACCAGGTGCTGGTGAACCTGCTCAGCAACGCGGCCAAGTACGGCGCGGGCCATCCGGTGTCGGTGCGCGCGGGGCTGGGCGCGGACGGCGAGGCCTGGCTGGAGGTGCGCGACGAGGGCATCGGCATCGAGGCGGACGCGCTGCCCCGGCTCTTCGGCCGCTTCGAGCGCGCCGTGTCCGACCGGCACTACGGCGGCATGGGCCTGGGGCTCTACATCAGCCGGCGCATCGTCGACGCGCTGGGCGGCAGCATCGAAGTGGCCAGCCTGCCGGGCCAGGGCGCCACCTTCACCCTGCGGCTGCCCCGCGCGCCCGCGCCGGAGCGGCTCTCCGGCACCCCCCCGTCATAGACAGACAGGGGGGCGACGGGCGCGGAAGCTCAGTGCTGGGGCCCCTTCAGCGGGGGCCCCTCCGCTTCGAGCAGGCGGTGCTCGTCGTCGGTGAACAGGCGTGAGCGGATGAGGAAGCGCACGCCCTCCGGGGCTTCGACGGAGAAGCCACTGCCGCGTCCGGGCACCACGTCCACGGTGAGGTGGGTGTGGCGCCAGTACTCGAACTGCGAGCCGGACATGTAGAAGGGCGTGCCGACGATTTCACCCAGGTACACGTCCTCCTGGCCCACGCGGAAGTCGCCGCGCGGGAAGCACATGGGCGCGCTGCCGTCGCAGCAGCCGCCGGACTGGTGGAAGAGCAGCGGACCGTGGAGGCCCTGCATCTTGTGGAGCAGGGCCTCGGCGGCCGGCGTCACCTCGACGCGCGCGACAGGCATCCCTAGAAGAAGCCCATGGGCTTGGGGTCGTAGCTGACGAGCATGTTCTTCGTCTGCTGGTAGTGATTGAGCATCATCTTGTGGTTCTCACGGCCGATGCCGGACTGCTTGTAGCCGCCGAACGCCGCGTGCGCGGGGTACAGGTGGTAGCAGTTCACCCAGACGCGGCCGGCCTGGATGCCGCGGCCCATGCGGTAGGCGGTGTTGGTGTCGCGCGTCCACACGCCGGCGCCCAGGCCGTAGAGCGTCTCGTTGGCCTGCGCCAGCGCGTCCGCCGCGTCCTTGAACTTCGCCACCGCGACGACGGGGCCGAAGATCTCCTCCTGGAACACGCGCATCTTGTTATTGCCTTCGAAGATGGTGGGCTCCACGTAGAAGCCCTCCGACAGCGCGCCGGGCAGGGACTTGCGCTCGCCACCGGTGAGCACCTTCGCGCCCTCCTTCTTGCCGATGTCCAGGTAGGAGAGGATCTTCTCCAGCTGGTCATTGGACGCCTGCGCGCCAATCTGCGTCGCGGTGTCCAGCGGGTTGCCCTGCACGATGCGCTTCGTGCGCTCCACGGCCTTCTGCATGAAGTCGTCGTAGAAGCGCTCCGCGACGAGCGAGCGCGACGGGCACGTGCACACCTCGCCCTGGTTGAGGGCGAACATGGCGAAGCCCTCCAGCGCCTTCTGGGCGAAGTCGTCGTCCTTGGCGAAGACGTCCTCGAAGAAGATGTTGGGGGACTTGCCGCCCAGCTCCAGCGTCACCGGGATGAGGTTCTCGGAGGCGTACTGCATGATGAGGCGGCCCGTGGTCGTCTCACCCGTGAAGGCGATCTTCGCGATGCGCTTGTTGCTCGCGAGCGGCTTGCCGGCTTCGATGCCGAAGCCGTTCACGATGTTGAGCACGCCGGGGGGCAGCAGGTCCCCCACCAGCTCCACGAACTTCAGGATGGTGACGGGCGTCTGCTCCGCGGGCTTGAGCACGATGCAGTTGCCGGCGGCGAGCGCGGGCGCCATCTTCCACGCGGCCATCAGCAGCGGGAAGTTCCACGGGATGATCTGCCCCACGACGCCCAACGGCTCGTTGAAGTGGTAGGCGACCGTGTTGTCATCCAGCTGGCTGAGCGCCCCTTCCTGCGCGCGGATGCAGCCCGCGAAGTAGCGGAAGTGGTCGATGGCGAGCGGCAGGTCGGCGGCCAGACACTCACGGATGGGCTTGCCGTTGTCCCAGGACTCGGAGACGGCCAGCATCTCCAGGTTCTGCTGCATGCGGTCGGCGATCTGATTGAGGATGTTCGCGCGCTCGGCCGCGGGCGTCTTGCCCCACGCGTCCTTCGCCGCGTGCGCGGCGTCCAGCGCCTTCTCGATGTCCTCGGCGGTGGAGCGCGGGACTTCGCAGAAGGGGCGCCCGGTGACGGGGCTGATGTTCTCGAAGTACTGGCCCTTCACGGGGGGCACGAACTTCCCGCCAATGTAGTTGCCGTAGCGGCTCTGGAACTGGACCTTGCTGCCCTTCTGACCCGGTGCTTCGTAGACGGTCGACATGCGTCACTCCCGCGGGGGTTGGAAGACGGACCGACGATAGGCAGCCAACGCCCCGCGTCATGCGAAACGGAGGACCTGGCACCGTCGGGTATTGAGCAACACGCGCCGCCGAAGCGGGCGTCCGGGGCGGGATGCGCCTCGCACGTCCAGGGGGCGGGCAGCGACAGCGCCGTCGGCGCTCACGCCCGGGTGGCGCGGGGCAATGCCTCTCACGGAGGAAGGGGGGATGACGCCGTCCGTGGACGTGCCCCCCGCGGAGCCCGGAAGCCCCCGGCAGCCGAGCAGAACCCTTCATCCCGGATGGTTTTTCCGTGTTTCTCACCGCGTGATGATCCGCGCCGCGCTCGCGCGGGTTCAGCGGCTTCCAGGGGGCCACCGGGAGACTCGCGAACACGGCTTACTTCGAGAGCGGACGAGATGTTTTCCGCTCTTGATTCGGATGTTGATGCGCACTGGAAACCCGCACGACCGCCTGTCATCTTGGTGGGACTGCGCGGTGCGGCAGCGACGTTGAAGGGCGGTGAGGGCGGAAGTCGCTCAAGGTCTGGTGGATGGAACGTCTTGGGTAGCAGGGCGGAAAAGTATTCCGCCCCGGGGCTGTAAAAAGTCCCCGAAACCGAAGGGTGTCTCCGGATGCGCTGGAACACGGGTCGCGAAGGAGTGTCGGAAAAGCGAAGCGGATCAACCGTTTGGCACGGCCCTCCGCGCGAACCTGAAAATCCCGGGTCCTGGCACACCGCTGGCATCCACCCCTGACGCTGGTTCCACCCCCGCTTCGCACCTCCAGCTCCCGGTCCCCCTCCGTGCTCGCTTCGTCGTCCTTCACCTGTTCCTGTGGTCAGCCCCACTCCGATGCGGAGGCGTGCCCCACGCTGATGCGGGGGCTCGATACCGGTGGCACCCTGCTCTACGCGGGCACGCCACCCCCGGGGAAGGTCGCGACGGTGCCGCTGACGCCGTCGCCGCTGTCGTCGCCCACGCCCATCGTCCCGTCGCTGGTGGGCCAGGTGTTCGGCCGCTTCCGCGTCGTGCGCGAGCTGGGGCGCGGCGGCATGGGCACGGTGTTCCTCGCGGAGCACACGCTCATCCAGAAGCGCGTGGCCATCAAGGTGCTGCACGCGCACCTGGCGCAGGCGCCGGAGCTGGTCGCGCGCTTCCTGTCCGAAGCGCGCACGCTCACGCTGGTGCAGCATGAGAACGTCGTCACCCTCTACGACCTGGACTCGCGCGAGGGGCGCCCGTACCTGGTCATGGAGTACCTGGAGGGGGAGAGCCTGGCGCAGTTCGCCCGCGGCCCCATGGCCCCGGCGCTGGTGGTGGACCTGATGATGCAGGTGTGTGACGCGCTGGGCGCCGCGCACGCGCACGGCATCGTCCACCGCGACCTGAAGCCCGCCAACGTCTTCCTCGTGCCCGGCCCGGGGGGCCGGCAGCGCGTGAAGCTGCTGGACTTCGGCATCGCCAAGCTGCTGTCGCGCCCCGTCGGGGAGATGACCACGGAGGTGGGCGTCCTGCTGGGCACGCCGGAGTTCATGGCGCCCGAGCAGTGCGGCGACGGGCTGGTGGATGCCCGCAGCGACATCTACGCGGCGGGCGTGCTGGCCTACCTGCTGCTCACCGGACAGGTGCCCTTCTACGGGCGCACCGCTGCGGAGATTCTGGTGGGCCACCTGCAGAAGGAGCCGGTGCCGCCGCACGAGGTGTGCGCCGCCGTGCCGCAGGCGCTCTCCCGGGTGCTGCTGCGCGCCCTGGCCAAGCGCCCGGAGCACCGCTTCGCCTCCGCCGCGGCGCTGCGCGCCGCGCTGGAGGCCTCGCTCGCGCCGCCGCCCGCGCCCCAGGTCCCCCGGCTGTCCGCGCTCCTGCGCGGCGCGGGCACCCAGGGCCCCACCGAGCTCCAGGGGGAGTGGGTGGGCCGCACCGGCCTCTTCTTCCCGCTGCCGTCGCCGCCGCCCGCGCTCCTGTCGGACGTGTCGCTGGTGCTCCGGCTGCCCGGCGGGGACCTGCCCTGCACCGCGCAGGTGGTGCGCCACGTGACGGCGGAGCAGGCCCAGGCCTGGAACATGTCCCCGGGCTTCGGCGTGCAGCTTCGCGACAGCAGCCCCGCCTTCCAGGCCTCGCTCGCCCAGCTGCGCCAGGGCTCGCGCCCCACGGCCTCCCAGGCCGCGGCGGCCGCCGCCATGCCCATCCCGGAGGACGCGCAGGCGGAAGCCGTCCTCCAGGCCTTCCGTCGCCGGCTCGCCGGGGACCCGTACGCGGTGCTGGAGCTGCCGCGCGACGCGACGCTGGAGTCGGTGCGCACCGCCGCGCAGCGCGCCCGGGGCGCCCTGGAGCTGCTCAAGGCCCGCCCGCTGTCGGACGCCCAGCGCGCCCAGGTGGAGCGGGCCCTGGAGCGCGTGGCCGGGGCCCTCCACACGCTGGGCCACGTGGAGCGCCGCGTGGAGTACGACGCCACGCTGGGCAACGTGGAGGGCATCGAGCGGTGCCTGGCCGCGGGCCTCACCGCCACCATGCTGGAGCAGTGCCGCCGCCGCTTCCTGGCGGGCAACACCGGCCGCGAGGGCCGCGCCGCCGTGCACCGGCTGTCCGGGGACGCGCTCGCGTCGGTGGGCCGGCTGGAAGAGGCGCTCGCCGCCTACGAGCAGGCCGTCCGCGCGGACCCGCTGGACCTGGAGGGCCTCAAGCGCTGGCGCTTCCTCCGGGCGCGGGTGCGCGGCTCGGCTGCCCCCCGGTAGGGGGGCCGACCCCGCATCTGTCCCGGGGCTGCCTTGCGTATGGGAGGGGACTCCTCGTTAATCCTCTCCTCTCCATGGCTTCCGACCCCGACGACAAGCTTCCGCCCCAGGGGCGGCTCAACCGCCTGCGCAAGCTGGCCGGTCTCTCCATGCACGTGGGCTCGGAGGTGCTCAAGACGGGCGCCAAACACCTGGCGGGCTCCAGTCCTTCGGAGCTGCTCAGCCTGGGCACCGCGGAGAAGCTGGTGGCCACGCTGGGGGAGATGAAGGGCGCGGCCATGAAGCTGGGCCAGGCGCTCTCCATGGACCAGGACCTGCTCACGCCCGAAGTGCGGCAGATGCTGGCGAAGCTCCAGAACCAGGCGCCCGCCATGTCCTACGCGCAGGTGTCGCGCGTGGTGAAGGAGGAGCTGGGCGCGCCGCCGGAGGAGCTGTTCCGGGACTTCTCCCGTGAGGCGCTGGCCGCCGCGTCCCTGGGGCAGGTGCACAAGGCGGTGCTGCACGACGGCCGCAAGGTGGCGGTGAAGGTGCAGTACCCGGGCATCGACGCGTCCATGGGCCATGACATGGACAACCTGGGCCTGGTCGTGAAGACGGTGTCCAGGACGTCGAAGATGATGGACGGCACCGCGTACTTCCAGGAGTTCCGCGACGAGCTCATGCTGGAGCTGGACTACCGCCGCGAGGCGACGCTCGCCGCGGGCTTCGCGCAGAGCGTGGCGAAGCTGCCGGACCTGTACGTGCCGCAGGTCATCGTGGACCGGAGCGCCCGGCGCGTCCTCACGCTGGAGCTGCTGGAGGGCCAGACGCTCAAGGACTGGGTGACGACGTCCCCGGACAACGACGCGCGCTTCCGCGTCGCGCGTCAGCTCATCCGCGCCACCTACGGGCCCTTCCTGGACGCGGGGGAGATCCACGCGGACCCGCACCCGGGCAACTTCATGGTGATGCCGGACGGGCGCATGGGCCTCCTGGACTTCGGCTCCATCAAGCGCTTCAGCCCGGGCTTCGTCGCCGCCAACCGCCGCATGTTCCACCAGGCGCTGCGCCTGGAGACGCTGGACGTGCTGGGGCTGTGCCGGGAGGTGGGCTTCTCCGTGGAGCTGCCGGAGCAGGAGGCCGAGGCGCTGCTGCGCGAGGTGCTGCACATCGCCGGGCGGCCCATGCGCTCCGCGCCGTACGACTACGGCACCTGCGACATCAACCGCGACCTGCGCAACCACTTCACGCGCAACGCCGCGCGCTTCCTGCGGATCAAACCGCCCCCGGAGGCGATGATGTTCTTCCGCGCCACCGGAGGCCTGGCGCAGAACCTGCGCATGCTGGGCGCCCACGGCGACTTCCGGCAGGTGTTCCTGGAGGTCGGCGCGCTCGTGGAGGCCTGAGGGCGGCGCCTCACACCCGGGCGTGAAGCGCTACTTCGCGGGGGCGGCGGGGGCCGCGGCGGTGCGCGGGCGCTTGTGCAGCCGCTCCAGCTTGCGCGCCAGGTCCTCGCCCTGCGTGCTCTTGGACAGGTAGCCGTCCGCGCCCGCTGCCAGCGCCAGGGCGCGCAGCTTCGCCTCGTCGGAGGCGGAGTAGAGGACGAAGCGGGTGTGCGCCGGCGCCTGCTGCCGGGCCAGCGCCAGCACCTTGTCGCCGCTGAGCGCCGGGATGTTCACGTCCAGGAGCACCAGGTCCGGCGCCGTGGTGCGCACCAGGTTGGAGACCCCCAACGACGAGCGGTGCGTGCGCACCTCGAAGTTGTAGGAAGACAGCGTCCGCTCCGCCAGCGCGAGCTGGTCCGGGTCATCGTCCACGATGAGGACGCGAATCTTGGACTCCGACGACATGGTGGCTCCCCCTGGAACCGACAGTTGGGATGTCACGTCACGCCGCCCCAAGGACCCGCGAGCCGGACACGGCCTGAGTATCGCCCAACCCCCTCCTGGCTGGCCAGCCTCCCTGGAATTTTCTGGAGTGTCTCCTGCTGGAAAGCGACCTGCCCGGCGGGCGGACGGGGGGAAGGTCTCCCGCTTCTGAAGTGGCGCTGCGTAGGAAGAACGTTGAAAGCATATCTTCCAGGCTTGGAGCCGCTGAGAGGCATCCCATCACCGGGAAGAAGAGGGTGGATCCATGGAAGTGAATGCAGCCGGCCAGGAGATCCGGGTCGCGCTCCTGGAGGATCAAATCCTGGTCCGCGAGAGCCTGGAGGCCCTCCTGGAGGGCGCGGGAATGAAGGTGGTGGCCCGCTGCTCGGACACCCAGTCGTTCCTGTCCCAGGTGCGCAGCGCCGCGCCCCACGTCGCGCTGGTGGACCTGCGGCTGGAGCGTCCCGGTCGCTCCACAGTGGAGGACGGCCTGGTGGTGCTCAAGTACCTGCATGACTTCCATCCCCAGGTGCGGTCCCTGGTGCTGTCGGGCCACCACGAGGCGGAGGTGATGGAGCGCTGCTTCCAGGCGGGGGCGGCAGGCTACCTGTGCAAGCTGAACGTGGGCTGTGACGACGTGGTGCGCGCCGTGGGCCGGGTGGCCCGGGGCGAGCGGCTGCTGCCCGTGGAGATGCTCCAGTCCCATGGCACGCGGCTGGAGGATTTGACGTCGACGGCGCCCGCCCTCTCGCGGCTCACGCTGCGGGAGCGCGAGGTGCTGGGCTACGTGGCGGCCGGCGCGGACAACCTGAAGATCGCCGTGCACCTGGGCATCACCGAGCGCACGGTGAAGGCACACCTGACGAACATCTACCGCAAGCTGGGACCGGAGAACCGCGCCCAGCTCGCGGTGCTGGCGTGCGAGCTGGGCGTGCCCCGCCCCGTGCTGGCGTAGGCCTTTCGGGGACATGCCGGGAGACACCCGCGAAGCCGCGCGGATGTCTCCCTGGCGTGAGGCGGCGCTCAGGGCCCGGACACGGGTTCTTCGGCGTGCCGGGTCGAGCCCAGGTGCTGGAGGAACCACTCCCCGGCGAGCTCTGCCACCCGCTCCAGCTCCGCGTCCTCCTGGAAGTGGTGGGTCGCGCCCGGGATGATCTCCATGTGCTTGGGAGCCTGGAGGGCGGCATGGGCCCGGCGGTTGATGTCCAGGCCCAGCGCGTCCGCGCCGCCCACCAGCAGCAGCGTGGGGGCCCGCACCCGGGGCAGCACCGCGCCGGCCAGGTCCGGCCGGCCGCCGCGCGACACGACGGCGTCCACCAGCTCCGGGCGGTTGGCCGCGGCGGACAGCGCCGCGCCCGCGCCGGTGTGCGCGCCGAAGTAGCCCACGCGCAGGTCGGGGATGGGGGACTCGCGTTGCAGCCACCGCGCCGCGCCCGCCATGCGCAGGCCCAGCAGGCCCATGTTGAAGCGCAGCTGCCGCGTGCGGCGCTCCTCCATCTCCTCGCTGGTGAGCAGGTCCAACAGCAGCGTGCCCAGCCCCATCGCCTGGAACAGGCGCGACGTGAGCGCGAGCCGGGGACTCTCACGGGTGCTGTCGCTGCCTCGCGCCAGCACCACCAGGCCCCGGGCCCCCGCGGGCACCGCCATCCGTCCTCGGAGGAGGACGGCGTCATCCACCGGCACCATCACCTCGCGCTCCAGGTGCGTGCGCGCCGCCGACGTTCCTCCCCGGGGCGCGGGAGCTTCCCGCTGCGACTCCGACGTCCCGTGGTCCTGCCGTGCTGCCCTCAACCCCGTCCGTGACCGGGGACCTGTCATACAGGCTCCTCCCGTCTGCGTTTGACCCTGGTTGACTGCTGCGACAGGGCCAATTTGACCACCCCTGGGGGCGCTGAGACCTGTCGGAAGGTCCAGGGTGTCCGCCTTGCGACATCCCCCTGTCGGGGAGGGAGGACGGGCAGGGGAGCAGCCCCTCCCTGGGGGAGGGAGCCGCCGCCCGGAAGGCGACAGATGGCCCTCAGGGCTTCGTGGCGACGACCAGCTCGAAGGGGCCGGGCAGCACGTGCGCGCGCGCGAAGCCCGCGGCGGTGAGCGCGTCCAGGTAGAACTCCACCTCGCGCAGCCGGCTGGAGCACGCGTCCACGCCGATGAGGAAGTAGGACCAGAAGAACTGGGCCGCCAGTCGCTCCGGCGTGCGGAACTCCTCGCAGATGAGCACGCGGCCGCCGGAGGGCAGCGCGGCGAAGGCGGCCTGCATCAACTGGCGCGCCACCTCCGCGGGCCAGTCGTGCAGCACGCGCACGAACGACAGCGCGTCGTAGCCCCCGGGCAGCGCCTCCCGCAGGAAGTCCCCGCCCACGAAGCCCAGGCGCTCTCGCGGCAGCCCCGCGCGCTCGCGCGTGCGCGTCACCAGCGCTTCGGTGGCGGGCAGGTTGTAGACGTCCACGGACAGCGCCGGGTGCTCGCGCAGCAGGTGCTCCGCGAGCGTCCCGTCACCGCCGCCCACGTCGAGCAGCCGCGCCCCGGAGGGCCACAGTGCGCCCGCGTGCGTGCGGAACGTCTCCAGGATGGGGCCCAGGCCCGCGGCCATGCTGGCCTCGAAGCCCTCCACCTGTTCGGGCGTGCGCGGAGGCCAGTCGAAGGAGGCGGCGGACATGGCGTGCTGTCCGCGCAGCACCTCCGGCAGCCGGCCGTGCAGCGCCTTCCAGTCGTACTTCTCCCGGTCGCGCTCCAGCGCGCGCGGCCCCAGCACCGCCTCCGCCGCCGCGCGCAGGCCCGCGACGCCCCGGTAGCGCGTGGCCTCCAGCGCGTCGGAGGGCTGTTCGCGCTGCACCAGGCCCAGGCTCTCCAGGCAGTCCAGGAACTTGTACAGCCGCTGCGGGACGAAGCCGTGCCGCGAGGCCAGCTCCCCCAGCGTCACCGGCCCGGGCTCCAGCGCGTCCAGCAGCCCCAGCCCCAGCGCCGTCTCCACCACGTCCAGGGCGCGCGCGCCGTTGAACAGCAGGTGCAGCAGGGCGCGCGGCGACGTGGGCTCGCGCGGCGCCGCGCTCACGCGGCCTCCCGGCGCTGTTCTTCGATGAGCGCGTCCATGAAGCCCTCCACTTCCTCCGGCGTATTGTAGAAGTGCGGCGCCACGCGCAGGAAGCCCCGGTGGCTGCAGATGAAGCCGCGCGCCACCAGCCGCTGCATCACGCGCGCATCACCGGGGAAGCTCAGGGCGACGACGCCGCCCCGCTGGTGCGGCTCGCGCGGCGTCACCACGCGCAGGCCCGCTTCGTCCGCGCGCGCCATCAGCCGCGACGTCAGCTTCAGCGAGTGCTCGCGCACGGCATGGATGCCCACGCCCTTCAGCAGCTCCAACCCCGGGCGCGACAGCAGCACCATCAGCGGCGCGGGCGTGCCGCCCATCATCCGCCGCGCGTCCGGCGCCCAGTCCTCCGGGGCCTGGAAGGCCAGCGGCGTCGCGCCGGCAAGCCACCCGGTGCTCGCGGGCTTGAGCGTGGGCAGCAGCTCCGGACGCACGTACAGGAAGGCGGCCTCGGAGCCGCCCAGCCACTTGTGCGCGCCGCCCATGAGGAAGTCCACGTCCAGCGCGCGCACGTCCACCGGCACCGCGCCCACCGTCTGGTACGCGTCCGTGGCGATGAGCGCCCCGGCCGCGTGCGCCGCCTTCGCCACGCGCGCGACGTCCAGCAGGGCGCCGGTGGCGAACGCGGCGTGCGACACGCAGACCAGCCGCGTGCGCTCGTCGATGGCCGCCTCCAGCGCCGCCTCATCCACGCGGCCGTCGCGCGAGGGCACCACCACCAGCTCCGCCCCGTAGCGCGCGAAGCCCTTCCAGATGAAGGGCACCGTGGGGAACTCCAGGTCGGTGATGACGACGCGGCGGCGCTCGCCGCTGAAGTCCAGGCAGGTGCCCAGCCGCGACAGGTGCGCGCTCAGGTTCAAGTCCAGCGCCACGGACCCTGGCTGCGCGCCGATGAGGTCCGCCACCGCGTCCGCGTAGCCCTGCATCTGGGACAGCCAGCCATCCCAGACGGCGTCGCGCCACGTGCGCATCGTGGTCCAGTAGTGCGCGAGCACGCCCTCCACGGCCCGGGGCATCGCCCCGGTGGAGTTGCTGTTGAGGTACGTGCAGGTCTCCAGGAGGGGGTACTCCGCGCGCAGGGCCCCCGGGAGCACCGCTCCGCTCACGTCTGGCTCCGGTGCTCCTGGGCAAACGCCGTCGGCGCCGCGTGGGCGTGCATGGGGCAGCCACCCGCCCGCGCCGCCGCGTGCACATCCGAGCCGCCGCGGGCCTCGCCCGTCGCGTAGCCGCCCTCACGCTTCCAGCTCGCCGTCATCTCCACGCGGACGTCCCACAGCGCGCGGAACAGCGGCAGCGTCATGCGTCCGGCCAGCACCTGCGTGGGCAGGCCGTCCAGCGCCTTCACGGAGCGGTCCACGCCGATGGTGCGGCGCACCAGCTGGAAGTGAGCGAAGAGCCAGCCCTGGAAGGCCTCGTCCATGCTCAGCAGGTTCTCACAGACATGCTTCAGGTCTTCATGCCCCCCGGCCGTGTAGACCTGCAGCAGCGTCACGTTGCGGCGCGCCAGCATCCGCTCCAGCGCGGACTCCAGCCCCGTGGCCGCCAGCCGGAACGTGTTGTAGCCCGGCGACTCCTGCCCGCTGCCGTTGCCCAGGCTGCGGCGGATGACCTGGTACGCCTCCGGCGTCATCGTCTCCAGGATGGCCATCTCCGCGCTGATGCACTGGAGGATGCGCTGCACCCGCGCCAGCCGCGCCACCACCGCCCACAGCGCGTCCTTGTCCAGCTCCGCCACCACCTCCACCACCTCGCGCGACGCCAGCTTCAGGTACAGCTCCTGGGACTGGTGGACGACCTGGAACATCAGCTCGTCGTGCGACACGCGCTCCGCCTCCGCGGACTGGAGCCCCAGCAGCGTCTGCGTGTGCAGGTAGCGCTCGTAGTCCAGCTCCCCCTTGCCCACCCACTTCTTCAGCATCGGGTTGAAGAGCGGCTGGGTCAGCTCGTGCTTCAGTTTTTCCGCGTGGCTGTAATCGGTGGACATGAACATAGCTCCCTCCAGGGCGCAGGAACGTATGAGTGCTGGGTGGAATGCGCCCCAGTTCGGGGGGAACAGTGAGCGCGGAAAACTCCAGAAGCGACTACCTTACAGGGCTTTTTGTAGAGTTCAAGTCATCTACCCTGTCAGGTTATCACTTTCCGAGATTTTTCTCGTACTCAGAGGCAGGGTGGCCCGAGGGGTCGGGCGCACCCGGGGTGTTGGCTACCCCTCAACGGGCGAGGGATTCCGGCCTGGCGTGGCGGCACGGGGCTTCAGGCGCATCGCGTTGAGCTTCTGGGCCAGGTCGGCGCCCTGCACGCTCTTGGAGATGTAGCCGTCCGCGCCGGAGGCGATGGCCAGCGAGCGCAGCTTCGCCTCATCCGAGGCGGAGTAGAGGATGAAGCGGGTGCCGGGGGGGGCGTACTGGCGCGCCAGCCCCACGACCTTGTCCCCCTTGAGGGCGGGGAAGTTCACGTCGATGAGCACGAAGTCCGGCTCGGACGCGCGCACGATGTTGGACACGCCCAACGCGGACGTATGGGTCTGCACTTCGAACCCGTACGCGCTCAGCGAGCGCTGTACGAGGTCGAGCAGGTCCGGGTCGTCGTCCACCACCAGGACGCGCGGTTTTGGTTCAGCCATGGCTTCTCCCTAGGTACTGACGAATCGTCTCGATCAACTGATCGCGATCCAGGGGCTTGGTCAGGTAGGCGGTGCAGCCGGCCGCCTGGGCCTTGTCCTGGTATTCGCGCCCCGCGTGGGCGGTGACGGCGATGACGGGCACGTTCTGCCCATCCGGCAACGCCCGGAGCCTGCGGGTGACTTCCCAGCCGTCGAGCCTCGGCAGGGACAGGTCCATGAGGATGAGGTCCGGCACGTCGGCACGGGCACGCTCCAGCCCCTGCTCGCCGTCCTCCGCTTCGATGAGGTCATACAGCCCGCCCAGGTAGCGGCGGACGATGTCGCGGTTCTGCTCGCTGTCCTCCACGTACAGCACGCGGGGCAGCTTGCCGGCGCTCGCGGCCCGCTGGGACATCAGCAGCCCCTTGGCCTGGGAGATGACGTCCTCCAGGGCCGTGCCGCCCTTGCGCACGAAGCCGGCGAAGCCGTCGCGCAGGAGCGTCTCTTCGTCCGGGGTGAGCGTCTTGCCGGTGAGCACCACCACCGGCACGGACAGCTTCTCCGCGCGCAGCCGGCGCAGCACCTCGAAGCCGTCCAGGTTCGGCATCATCAGGTCCAGCACCACCAGCGACGGCGGCGACACGCGCGCCTTGAGCAGCGCGTCCTCGCCGTTGCGCGCCTCGTTGGTGGAGAAGCCCGCGCGGCGCAGGTTGCGGCTGACCAATTCGCGCGTGGCCGCGTCGTCGTCCACCACCAGCACGTCACCCGTGGCCGACGTGGCGCCCGCGGAGGCGAGGCTCTTCTGCACCACCTCCACCAGCCGCTCCGGCTCCACCGGCTTCACCAGGTATTCGCACGCGCCCAGGCTGAAGCCGCGCGCGCGCTGCTCCTCCACGGACACGAGGATGACGGGGATGGCGGCCAGGCCCGGCTCGCTCTTGAGCTGGCTGAGCACGGACCAGCCGTCCATCCGGGGCAGGTGGATGTCCAGGATGATGGCCTGCGGCTTGAGCTCGCGCGCCAGCTTCAGCGCGGCGATGCCGTCATCCGCCGTCACCACCTTGAAGCCCGCGGGCTCCAACTGCCCGGTGACGAGCTGCTGGATGAGCGGGTCGTCGTCCACCACCAGCACCGTGCTGCCCGGCCGCGCGATGGGCGCGAGCTTCATCGCCACGTCGTGCACCGGCACCAGGCGCTCGGTCGCATGCGGGCTGTTCGCGGTCACCGTGCGCGCCAGCACGTCCGGCAGGCGCACCGTGAAGGTGGAGCCGCGGCCCAGCGTGCTCGTCACGTCCACGGTGCCGCCCAGCACGCGCGTCAATTCGCGCACGATGGCGAGCCCCAGCCCCGTGCCGCCCACCTTGCGCGTGGTGGAGCCGTCCACCTGGCGGAACTTCTCGAAGATGAAGGGCAGCTGGTCCGCGGGGATGCCCACGCCGGTGTCCTCCACCGTCATCAGCATCTCGCCGGAGCCCGCGGGCACCACCGTCAGGGCGACCTCGCCCGTGTCGGTGAACTTGGCCGCGTTGCTCAAGAGGTTGAGCATGATCTGCCGCAGCTTCAGCGCGTCCGTGCGCACCTCGTGCGCCTCCGGGTCCACGTGCACGGTGAGGGCGACGTCCTTGCCCTTCAGGTACTCCTTCACCGTGGCCATGCACTCGTCGGCCAGCTCCTGCACGTCCACCGGTTCGGTGACGACCTCCACGCGGCCGGCCTCAATCTTGGACAGGTCCAGGATGTCGTTGATGAGCGCCAGCAGCGTCTTGGCGTTCGTCTTCACCACGTTGAGGTCGCGCCGGCCGTGCGGCGTCAGGCGGTTGCCCTCCTCGCGCATCAGCAGGTCGCAGTAGCCGATGATGCCGTTGAGCGGGGTGCGGATTTCGTGGCTGAAGTTCGCCAGGAACTCGCTCTTGAGCCGCACGGCGCCCTCGGCCTCGCGCGCGCGCTCCTCCTCGTTGCGCTTGGCGACGGAGAGCTCCTGGGCCAGCCGGTCCAGGTCCTCGTTCTGCTGACGGATGATCTCCATCTGCAGGGCGCGCTGCTGGTAGCTGGCCAGCGACCGGGCGGACACCGCGCGCGTCTTCTTGATCTCCTCCAGGCTGGCGGCCAGCTGCTTGTTGGCGGCCTCCAGCTCCTCCTTGGAGGCGCGCAGCATGGCCTCGTTCTGCTTGCGCTCGGTGATGTCGTCGGTGACGCCCATCACGAAGCGCGCGATGCCGTGCTCGTCCAGCAGCGGAATCTTGCGCGTGGCGAAGATGCGGTCCTCGCCGTCCGCGCGGGCCACCTCCTCGAACGTCTTCATCTTCCGGGTCTCGAGGATCTCCGTGTCGATGGCGACGAACGAGTCCGCCTGGTCATGCGGGAAGTAGTCGTGGTCCAGCTTCCCCAGCAGCCAGTCCTTGGTGACCTTGAAGGCGTCCGCGAAGGTCTTGTTGGCCACCACCAGCCGGCGCGACTCGGCCTCCTTCACGAACAGCACGAAGGGCAGCGCGTCGATGATGTTGCTCAGCAGGTAGTTGGTGCGCTTGAGCTCCACGCCCGTCGCCTGGTGCTGGGCGCGCTCGGCGTGCAGGCGCAGCTCGCGCGCGACGATGAAGGGCAGGTGGCCGTAGCGGTCCTCGGTGACGTAGTCGAGCGCCCCCAGCCGCATGGCGGCGCCCAGCACGTCCGGGTCCCAGGTGGGCGAGCTCACCACGAACGCGAGCGACAGCCCGCGCTGGGCCCAGGTCGCCTGGACGGCCTCCCAGGAGAGCCCCGGCAGCTGCGACCCGGCGAGCACCAGCGCGTACGGCCGCTCCAGCGCCTTGTCCAGGGCCTCCTTCGAGCACGCCTGCTCCAGCGTGAGCATGGAGAGGATGTCCTCGCGCTCCAGCGCGTCGCGCATCGCGCGCGTTTCACGCTCGCTGCCCACCAGCAGCAGCGACAGGGTGTACCTCAGCGGAGCTTCCGCGAGCGCCACGTCGAACGGTTGGTTGGCCATTTGTGTCTAGTTGGAACCGAACGCCAGCACGGTCAGCGTGGTGTTGATGTGGAAGCCTGAGTAGATTTCAAACTGCACGTTCATCCCAGCGGCGGACGGTGCGAGCTTCATCGCCTCCGAAAGCTGGGGCACCACACCCGTGGCGTTCGCGTACCACATGCGTCCGCTGCAGTGGAACAGGAGGGCGGCCTGGGGGTTCTGGACCCGCCTGGGCAGCTCCTCCGCGAAGAAGTCGCGCGTCATACCCGCCAGGTCGCCTGCCTTCATCAGGTCCAGCTCGCTGCCCTCCTCCAGCAGGTTGGCGAACAGGATGGAGCCGTCCTCCAGGGGCCGCCACGCGGCGCGGATGAAGTATTCGCGGCCCACCTTCAGCGCGGTGGGGCGCACGGCGAAGCCCTTGGGCTTGCCGAACTCCAGCTCCTCCGGGGTGACGCCCAGGATTTCGGCGTAGCGCTTCGCGGCCGGCAGCCCGTCGATTTCGAGCGCGCGCGTGTGCGTCTCATCCACCTTGGTGATGGTGAGCCGCTGGCCGGTGGGCACGTACCAGTGCGAGCGCAGCGCGGCCCAGGGCGCGTTCGTCTTGAAGAGGGCCACGAGCACGCCGTCGCCGGCGACTTCACCGTCCACGTGGATGAGCGCGGACTGCCGCGAGGGGTCCGGCTCCGAGTCGCTGGCGCCGCCGCCCACCAGCACCAGCGTCTGGTTCTTCTCCAGGATGCCCAGCAGCAGCTCTTCTTTTTTGTAGCGGAAGCCGTCGTCAATCACGAGGCCCACGTACCGGCGCGCGTCCAGGTCCTGCTGGCGCACGCCCAGCTCCTCGCACGCGCGCTTGATGGCCTGGGCGCCCGCGGCGATGGCGTCGCCGGTGAGGCCGCTGCCCAGGCCCAGGCCGACCTCGAAGTCGCCGGAGAGCGCGCCCAGCACCACGCTGTTGACGTGGATGCCGTTGTTGTCCAGCTCCCCCGCCGTGGTGGCGCCCACCAGCCGGGTGTCCTTGGGCAGCCGCTCGCGCACCGCGCGGTTGAGCGCGCGCTGGTCACGCTGGCGGGAGGCGAACAGCGTGACCAGCTTCGGCGGGGGGCCGTGCAGCTGTCGTAGGAGGTCCTCCGCGGCAGCGACTGGATCCGTGAGGGTGGAGCGAGCCGTCTGCATCTTCACGTTGGCCATGGAGGACTCCCTTGCGAACCGGGCGTGGCGGCTAGAGGCCGCTGCCCGGGTGTGTCTTGTGACAACTGCCGGTGCACTGCTGGAACGATTCGCGACCGCCACCGACGTACATGCTTTCGATGGGGCCGAAGGACTTCACGTGGCTGTCCGGGTAGCTCTTGTGGCACGACAGGCAGGCGGCCTTGCTGGTGCGCTGCGTGGTCTCCTTGTCCAGGTGGCAGGACGAGCACTTCTCCAGGGGCGCGTCGAAGCGGTTGGAGCGCGAGTGGATGAAGTGCGTGCGCACGAAGATGGGCCCCTCCAGTTCAAAGCCCAGCGGAGCATGGCACGACGCGCAGGCGGCGCGGTTGTCGTTCGCGTGCAGCACGGTGTCCAAATCGCCACCCTTGCTGTGGCAGGTGTTGCACGGGCCGGTGGTCAGCTTCGCCTCCGTGTGCTTCTTGGACCCCACCTGGATTTCGATGGTGCGCGAGCCGGGCAGGTCCTCGCCCAGGAACACGCGGCGGCCCTTGGCGGTGACCAGGTACGTGCCGGGCTTCGCGTCCGCGGGCAGGTGGTAGGTCCAGGTGTCGCTCACGGGCGCGTCCCAGCGGCCGTCATTGGGGAAGAAGGCGCCGCCGAAGAGCTTGTTGGCGGGCGGGAAGGTCATGAACTGGGCGTAGACGCCGTCGCGCGCCGGGGTGGCGATGGTCTGCACGTCCTGGGAGTCGTCGAGGAACGCTTCCAGGTCCACGATGCTCCGGATGGGCTTGATGTCCTGCGCAGGCCCGATGAGCTGCGTCATCATCATCCGTTCACGGTGCTTGCGGCGGTAGTACGTGGCGGTCGGGTCGAAGAAGGCCTGATAGTACTGGATCCCGGCGGGGTTGCCGGGAGCACCCGGCGGTGCGACCTCATTGTAGGTTGGAAGGCGGCCGGCGGGGTGCAGACGCTTGCCCTTCCCGTCCTTCAGGGTGAGCTGGAAGGTGACATCCGACCCGGGGGCGTACGTGCCGTCCTTGCGGGGCGCCGTCAGGGGCTTGATGTCGATGGCGAACCCGTAGTCGTGGGCGGGCGAGCTCACCTGCGTGACGGGGATGTAGTACGGGGCGAACGGCCGCAGGCTCCAGCGCAGGCGCAGGCCCTTCGTCCGGGACGTGAAGGTGAGGGTCTGCTTCTTCGCGTGCTCGTACGCGTTGCGCACCTCCACCAGCGCCTCCTCCTCGAAGGCCTTCGCGCCCGTGCAGTCCGTGGCGCTGCGACAGTCGCGCGTCCACTGGATGGCGCGCAGACGGCGGATGAAGAAGTCGTCGCGCTCCGTGCGGCGCGTCTCGTCGCCGCCGATGTTCAGGAGCACCGGCGGGCCCGTGAGCACGCCGCGCGCGTCCACCGGCTCCACGGTGAAGAGGCTGGTGGCCTTCATCCAGGCCGCGTCGCGGAAGAACCGGCGGCGGGTGAAGGTGCCGTCCGGGTTGGACAGGCCCACGAACTCCTCGTCCGCCAGGCGCACACCCCCCCACCCGATGGCGAGGAAGTCGCTGTTCTGGCGCAGGCCGTTCACGCCCTCGTCCACCGTGGCGTTGATGGAGGCGCGCAAATCAATCTGGTTCACCCAGAACGTCTGCCCGGCCTTCACCGTGAGGGGCACGCCCTCCCCGTTGTCCACCTCCAGCGCCAGCGCCACCGGCGCCGGGCGGCCGTTGCCCCCCTTGCGGGCGTCGTCGTCCGTCATCGCCTGGGTCTGGGACTCAAGGTTCGCGGGCGTGACCGTCTCATCCAGGGACGCCGCGGTTTCGAGCCCTGAAGCCTCCTGTCCACCGCACGCCAGCGCCAGGCCCGTCAACACCGACAGCAGGCCCGTGCGGCCCGCGGAACCGAAAGCTCCAACTGCACCCATGTGGGACTCCTCGAAGGCGTGATTGCGGACGCTTACAGTCACAGCGTCGCGTTCAGGGGACCCGGTAGCCCTTCCGTCGGGGGGACGGTGGCGGATGAGGTCCGACTCAAAACCGGCTTTTACCGGGAGTGAGTATTTTTAGCCGTACGAAGAATATCCACAATCAACAGACCGATTCAACTTCTGAGAATATTTCCGCTCAGAGGGGAATCAGAATGTTTGGGACTGGATGGGAGGGGTGCCTGGGGCACAACCCACCCGGAGGGGTCAGGCGCGAATCGCCGCCACGACGCCAACCGGGGTTTCCGGAGTGAACGGGAGTTCGACGGTGAACTCCGCGCCCTCGCCCTGGCGGCTGTGGACGCGGATGGTGCCGCCGTGGGCCTCCACGAGCTGCCGGACGATGTAGAGGCCCAGGCCGAAGCCGGGGGTGCTGCTGTCGGTGGTGACGCGCTCGAAGCGGGCGAAGAGGCGCTGCTGGTCCTCCAGGGGGATGCCGGCGCCGTGGTCGCGCACGACGAGCCGGGCCTTGTGGGCGTCGTGCTCCACGCGCACCTCCACGGGCTTTCCCCGGCCGAACTTGAGGGCGTTGCTGACCAGGTTGGTGAGGACGCGGTCCAGCCGCTGGCGGTCCCACCGGCCGGGGGCGGCGCCCCGGGCGTGGACGGTGAGGGCGCAGCCGGCGGCGGTGGCCTGGTCCTCGTGGCGGGCGGCCACCTCGTGCGCCAGCTGCGCCAGGTCCATGGGGCGCGCGTCCAGCTCCAGCCGGCCGCCGGACAGCCGCGACAGGTCCAGCAGGTTGTGCACCAGCCGGCCCAGGCGCTTCGTCTCGTCCTCGGCCAGCAGCAGCCCCTCGCGCAGGCGGGGATCCTCCGCGTTGGCGGGGGCGCACTGCAGGCGCAGGCGGCGCAGGCGCAGCTGGAGCGAGCTCAGCGGGTTGCCCAGGTCGTGCGCCGCGACGCCGATGAGCTCCAGCGCCCCCTGCGTCGCCGCGAGCAGCCGGGCGTTGTCCAGCGCGAGCGCGGCCCGGGCGGACAGCTCCTCCAGGAAGGCCTGGTCGGCCGCGCCGTAGTGGCGGTGGGGGCGGGTGGACAAAAGGCACAGCGCGCCCAGCACGCGGTTGTCCACGATGAGCGGCACGCTCAGGGCGGAGCGCACGCCCAGCGCGCGCCACAGCTCGCCGTAGGTGCTGTCGCTGACGGACGCGGGCAGCCGCTCCAGGTCCACCTCCGCGAAGCGCTCCGCGCGGCCGGTGTGCACGACGCGGGCGGGGCCGGGCTCGTCGCGCGCGGGCCGGCGCAAGAGCGGCTCCCACAGCCGCGTCTGGGTGGCGGCGTCCGCGCAGGACACGGCGCCCGGGCGCACGTGGCCATCCTCATCCGGCAGGTAGAGCACGCACGCGTCCGCCACCTCCGGCACGCACAGGCGGGTGAGGTCGGCGCCCAGGGCCTCCGCGCCGGCCTGGGGCTGGAGCACGCGGCCGGCCTCGGCGAGCAGCGCGTGCATGCGCTCGGTGCGCTTGCGCTCGGTGATGTCGCGCGTCACCTCCGCGAAGCCCTGCAGGCGGCCCGTCTCGTCGGTCAGCGCGGTGAGCAGGCTCTCCGCCCAGAAGCGCGAGCCGTCCTTGCGCATCCGCCAGCCCTCGGACTGCAACCGCCGCTCGCGGGCGGCGCGCTCGCGGTAGGAGGCCGGCACGCGCCGGGCCACCGCGTCCGGCACGTGCAGCAGCTCCACGTCCTGGCCCACGATGTCGTCCGACGTCCAGCCCGTCAGCCGCTCCGCGCCGGTGCTCCAGCAGGACACCCGGCCGTCCGGCTCCAGGAAGCACAGCGCGTAGTCCGACACGCCATCCATGAACAGGTGCAGCCGCTGCTCACTGCGCAGCCGCTCCTCGTGCATGGGGCCCAGGGCGTTCCTGAGCACCAGGCCCAGCGCCGCCACGCAGCCCAGGCCCAGCAGCGACGCCACCAGCGTGCGCAGGTGGGAGTCCCGCTGCATGGAGAGCGCCACGTCCGTCACCAGCGTGTGGGCCGCGGACACCAGGGTGGCGAGCAGGATGAGTCCGGCCAGCAGGCACACGGACAGACCGGCCCCGACCCGCTGAGCGAAGGTCCAGCGACGCAACATGTGGCACTCCCCCCCGACGGCACCGAGCGCTTCTGTGCAGAAGGACCCGCAGCATCACTGAAAAAGTAGGGAGAATGACATCGCACTCCCGGGCAGGGTAGTCATTAACCCATGCTTTCCTGGAATACCCCGGCAGCATGCGCGCCCCCGACAGAGAAGGAAAGTCCCCGGCCCCTGGCGCAGGGCGGGGGTGTCCGGCGGCGGACACCTGGAAAGGGAGCAGAAATCCGGGGAAATGGCCTCCTTCCCGGTGCCGGGGTCCGCGCGGGGGGGCGGTGGGAGGGGGCGGGCGGCCGGGAGAACGGGTCGTCCGGGTGCCCGCGAAATGGCCTTGCGGGCGCTGGGACGTTATGGAGCGCCCCCCCTCTTCGCACCCGGTTGTTGCTCTTCTATGGCGTCTCTCGTCGAAGGTCTGAAGGTCCGCTACCTCCCGCAGCCCGAGTGGGGCGTGGGGCATCTGCTGTCGTTGCAGGAGGAGGGGGCCAAGGCGCTCATCGCCTTCCCGTCCCGCGAGGACGCGCCGGTGCTGGTGTCCACCCGGGGCGGCGCGCTGGTGCCGTACGCGCTGCCCCACGGTGAGCCCATCCAGACGCCGAAGGGGCGCAAGGCCACCATCCTGGGGGAGGAGCCCGGCGCGCGCGGCCTGCGCCGCTACGTGGTGCGCTTCGACGACGGGGAGGAGGACGAGCTGCCGGAGTCGGAGGTGCGCTGCCTGGCGCCGCGCTCGGACCTGCTGTCCACGCTGCGCGACGGGCGGGTGGGGGACGCGAAGGCGTTCATGCTGCGCAAGCAGGCGCTGGTGCTGGACGACGAGCGCCGGGGCGACGCGCTGGGGGCGCTGCTGGCCAGCCGGGTGATGGTGAAGCCGCACCAGGTGGGCGTGGTGCAGCGGGTGCTGTCCGCGCGCCGTCCGCGCTTCGTGCTGGCGGACGAGGTGGGCCTGGGCAAGACGATTGAAGCGGGCATGGTGTTCAGCGCGCTGCGGCTGGTGGGGCTGGCGCGCAGGTGTCTGGTGGTGGCGCCCAGCCACCTCACCGTGCAGTGGCTGGTGGAGCTGTTCCACAAGTTCAACCAGCTCTTCACGCTGATGGACTCGGACCGCTACGAGCAGTCGCTGAAGGAGGCGCCGGACGTCTCCCCGTGGGCGCGCTTCCCGCTGGTGGTGACGAGCCTGGAGTTGCTCAGCCGCACCCGCGAGCACCGCGCGGAGGTGGCGGCCGAGGACGCCTTCTGGGACCTGGTCATCATCGACGAGGCGCACCACCTGAAGGGCGAGAAGGCCTTCGCCGCCGCGCAGGGGCTGGCCGCCAACGCGTGGGGCCTGCTGCTGCTCACCGCCACGCCCATGCAGTTGGATCCGGCGGAGTACCACGGGCTGCTCACCCTCATCGACGCGACCACCGCCCCATCCGTGAAGGGCTTCGAGGCGCGGCTGCAACGCCAGGAGGAGCTGTCCGCCGCGGTGCGCGCGCTCCAGGAGGGCCAGGGCGCGAAGGCCGCCGTGGCCGCGCTGGCGAAGCGCTTCCCGGAGGACGCGCGCCTGCAGACGCTGAAGGAGCCGGAGGCGCTGCTCGCGCACCTGGCGGAGACCTACAGCCTGTCAGACCGGCTGGTGCGCAACCGCCGCGCGGTGGTGGGCGGCTTCTCCACGCGCAGGCTCCACCGGCACCCGGTGCAGCTCACGCCGGAGGAGCTGCAGGCCCGCGACAGCGCGCTCGCCACGCTGGCGCAGGGCACGCTGAGGGGCGCGCCGCTGGCCAACGTGCTGCGGCGGCTGGAGTCCAGCCCCGCCGCCTTCGCGGGCGCGGTGAGGGCGAACCCGGCGCTGAAGGAGGCGGACCTGAAGCTGCCCGCCCGCGACGCGAAGTTCCTCGCGTTCGTGGGCGTGCTCGGCGGCATCTGGAAGGCGGAGCCGCGCGCGAAGGTGCTGGTGTTCACGGAGAGCCGCGACACGCTGGAGGCGCTCCAGTCGGAGCTGTCGCGCGAGGGCGTGGAGGCGCTGGGCTACCACGGCGACCTGCCGCTCGTGGAGCGCGACCGGCAGGTGGCGCGCTTCCGGGACCCGGAGGGGCCCCGGGTGCTCATCTGCACGGAGGTGGGCGGCGAGGGCCGCAACTTCCAGTTCGCGCACCACCTGGTGCACTACGACCTGCCGTGGAGCCCCTCCACGGTGGAGCAGAGAATCGGCCGGTTGGACCGCATCGGTCAGGCGCACCCGGTGGACATCCACGTCTTCGACCCCGCGGGCACGCTCGCGTCGGACGTGCTGATGCTGCTGGCGGACGCCGTGGGCGTCTTCGGTGAGACGGTGGGCGGCCTGGACGCGGTGCTGGAGGAGGTGGAGGCGCGCATCGCGGAGCTGGCGCTGCTGCCCCGCGAGGCGCGCGTGGGCTACGCGGCGGAGCTGAAGACGCGCGTGGAGGCGGCGCGCGCGCAGGTGACGCGCGCGTATGATCCGCTGCTGGACGTGCGCAGCTTCGACAAGCCCGCTGTCGCCCGGCTGGTGGCGCGCGCGCACGAGCGCATGGGCGACGAGCCCCCCGAGGACGACGAGGAGGCCGCGCCGCTGGAGGACGGCCTCTGGAGCGTGGCGCGCGACCTGGACGAGCGCCTGGAGGAGACCGTCACGGAGCTGGCGCGCCGCGTGGGCATTGGCGTGGACGTGGACGAGCAGGTGGAGGCCTTCCAGGTGGCGTTCCAGTTCGGCCACGCGCTCAACGTGGAGGGGCTGCCCGGCATCGACGTGATGCAGGACCGCACGCTCCTGGGCACCTTCTGGCGCGACACCGCCGTGGAGGCGGAGGAGCTGGAGTACTTCGCCACCGGCCACCCGCTGGTGGAGGCGCTGTTCGGCTTCCTCAAGGACGGGCCCTACGGCCGCAGCGGCTTCCGCCTCATCGAGAAGCGCGGCCTGAAGAAGCCCGTGCGCGGCCTGGAGCTGCTCTTCCACGTCCAGCTCCCGGAGCCCGAGGACACCTCCCCCGGCGCCCGCGTGCCCAGCCGCCAACTGGCGCGCTTCCTGGAGCGCGCCCTGCTGCCCGTCGCCGTGGTGGAGGGGCCGGACGGCCCCGTGGCGGACCCGTCCGTCCTGCGCGCCCTGGAGTCAGAGGGCCGCGCCCTCAAGGGCGACGACGTCCACCAGGCCTTCCCCGGCTTCGGCCCCTTCGTGGACGCCGCCCTCCCGGTGGCCCAGGCCGCCGCCCAGGCGGAGCTGACCCGGCGCGCCCAGAAGGCCCGGACCGCCCTGGAGGCCGAGCGCGACGCCGCCGAGGCCCGCCTGCGCCTGTCCCTCTCCCACCAGGGCCTGCCCCCGGAGGCGGTGGACGCCCAGGTTGACGCGGAGCGCCAACACTACGCCCGGCTCCTCCAGGCCCTCGGCGGGGCCACCGTGGCGCTCGACGCGGCTTGCGGTTTCACCCTCAATCGTTGAATAACCGTTGGGCCCAAATGGAATGACGCTGAAACGGGCTCGGGCCATTTGACCGATTCCCCAATCATCGAGAATCTAGGAGGAAGCCTACATCCCCCCATGGCCTCCTCCCAATCCCAGCGTCGGAAGTCCGAGTCCGGTCAGGCGGCCGTTGAAGCGGCGTTGTGCATGCCGCTGGTGGTGTTCCTGGTGCTGGGGTCGCTGCAGCTCTTCATGCTGCTGCAGGGCCGCATCCTGGCGCAGGTGGCGGTGTACCGCGCGGTGCGCGCGGGCAGCCTGAACCACGGCAGCTGCCAGGCGATGACGCACGCGGCGCTGGTGACGATGCTGCCCACGGTGACGTCCACCAACACGGGCGCGAAGCTGGCGAAGGCCTTCGGGGATCGCGAGCGCAACCACCTGCGCGTGAGCGGCTCCAAGGGCGAGCTCTTCACCGACGGGCCCATGGTGGAGATCGTCCGCGAGTCGCCGGACGTCGCCTGGGTGCGCGGCCTGGATGGGGACGAGGACCTGCTGTTCGACGCGCCCACGGATTCGGCGGTGGAGCTGCGGCGGCGCACGCTCGAGATCCGCATGGTGGCCTGGTACTACATGCGCATCCCGTTCGCGGACTGGGTGATGAGCCGCATGTTCCTGGCCCACTTCCACTTGAGGAACTACGACCGCGCCAATCCGCTGAACCCCGCGCAGGGCAAGACGGACTGGTGGAACGACACCGACGTGGAGCTGGGCGCGGACGGGTGGCCCGGCGGTGACCTGGGCGACCGGATGGTGAAGTGGAGCGGGCAGGGCCACTACCTGTTCCCCATCCAGGTGCACGCGGCCATGCGGATGATGACGCCGGTGAAGGCGGAGAACTTCCAGGGAGGTGCCGGATGCAGCCTGCACGGCTTCTGAGGCACGGCGGACGCGGACAGGCGCTGGTCCTGTTCTCGCTCACGCTCCTCTTGCTGACGCTGATGGTGTTGATGACGCTGGGCTTCGGCATGCGCGCCAAGGAGCGCGTCGAAATCCAGATGGCGGCGGACGCGGCGGCGTACAGCCAGGCGGTGTCCACGGCGCGCACGTTCAACGCCATCGCGGTGATGAACCGCGCGCAGATCGCCCACATGGTGGCCATGGCGGGCACCCAGTCGATGATCAGCTTCGGCAGCCAGTACCACGCCGCGCGCAAGGCCACGCCCTGCCCCGTGCCGGACCCGGCGTTCGCGCTGCTGGACGTGGCCGCCGCCACCCAGACGCGGCAGCTCCAGGGGCGGGCGGGCGCCATGTACACCGCGGAGCTGGCCATCTACCGACGGCTGGTGGGCGCGCAGCTGGCGGACCAGAACCTCACCCGGGCCATTGCCCGGGCGGTCAACCCGGAGCTGGACGCGCCGGAGCAGGGCGCGAACAAGTCCCTGTCGGAGGTGTCCGGCGGCGCGTCCTCCGTCCTGAGCAAGGACGAGCTCATGAAGCAGGAGGCCGCCGGAATCACGCCGAAGGCCACCGGCGCGGTGGCGACGAACGGCGGCGGTCAGGGCGACGCCATGCGCAACGCCACCATGGGCAGCCTGGGCTGGACGTGGGTGCACGGCCGCCCCAGCGGCAGCGCGGGCTTCGGCTCGGGCACGGCCGCGAACAACCCGGGCTTCACGCACTACGCCAGCATCGGAGGGATGGACTCCTCCACCTACCAGACCATCTCCGGCCGCAACTCGTGGGCGCACGACCACTCGGATGCGCCGGCGCTCATCCCCTGCCCGGACGGCAACATCTACCCGAGCCCCACCGCGAACGCCTGGGTGATGTCGGACGAGTACCAGTCCAAGCAGGACCAGCACGTCTTCATGCTCCACCCGGCCCCCGGCCAGGGCATGGAGTCCGGCAAGCAGGTGGATGAGCTGCACACGCTGGGCGAATGCGTCGTCTGCCCCGGCATCTGGCCCTACTCCGTGGGCTTCAACGCGGGGCTCCTGCACGACAACGGCGGGGAGAACGACTTCGGACAGCCCAAGCTGTACGCCATGGTGCTGCGCGACTACGCCAGCAACAGCCGCAAGGCCCGGCCGGACCCCTGGAACCTGATGTTCAAGTTCAAGTTCGCGGGCCAGGAGACGCAGTTCGACAACTCGGCGCCGCTGGGCCGCATCCAGCCCACCGGCCGCGAGGACGTGCAGCGCAACCAGGTGGCCCTGTCCGCGGGCATGGCCTACTACCACCGGCCCCGGCCCGCGGCGGTGGGCGGCGGCTGGGAGGAGCCTCCCAACTTCCTCAACCCCTTCTGGCGCGCCACGCTGGTGAGCACCGAGGGCGCCCGGGACGACAAGCCCGCGGAGAGCCTGGACCAGGCGGGCTTCTCCGAACACGCGGGCGCGCTGCGCCGGCTGGACGCCGCGGGCTACCGGGGCGCCAGCCGCACCGGCGGAAGGTACTGACGCGCCATGGGCAAGCGGACCTTCGCGGCACGGCGGGGACAGGCGCTGGTGGAGACGGCGCTGGGCACGATGGTGTTCATCACCGTGCTCATGTTCGGCATCTACTTCGCGGAGGTGGCCGCGCTCACGCTCAAGGTGCAGGAGGCCGCCAACTTCGCGCTCTGGGAGTCCACCGGCCACGTGATGCACGACCCGGAGACGGGCGTCTTCCAGCGGCCGAACGCGGCGGCGCTCGCGTCCTCGGAGGCCAGCGGGCGCTACGGCGACTTCGACGGCCGGGCCAGCGTGCAGGGCAGCATGACGCTCCAGCTGGCCATCGCGCGCGCGGAGCGGATGCGCGTGATGTGTGACTCGGCGCGGCCCGCGGGCAGCGACCCCGACGCCATCCTGGGCGTGCGCCCCACGGACGCGGACCCTGGCTCGACCGCGCTGGGACTGGCGATGCAGACCCAGTCCGAAGGCATCTCCTGCACGGCCTCCGCCACGCTGAGCACGCAGCGCATCGGCCGGTTCATGGAGCCGGAGTTCTTCAAGGTCTCGCACCGGCGCGCGACGGATCAGTTCGTGGTGTGCGCCGCGGGGCGCGCGTCGAACGGCCAGTGCCGCGGCCGCTTCTTCATGCTGCTGGACGACTGGGGCCTGTCCAGCGTCGCGGAGGGGCGCGCGTGCCCGCTCAGCGCGAACACGGGCGCGACGTGCCAGAACGTGGACTACTACTCCTGGGCGGAGCGCGTGTACCGGGAGAACGGCGGCGGCGGGAACGCGGGCAGCGCGCTGATGGCGGGCGTGGGCGCGGTGGGCGGCGTGAACGAGGACCAGTTCTTCATGAGCTTCACGGGCGCGGAAGCCAACTACGAGCAGAGCATTGGCGCGTCGCACGCGGGCAACCAGACCGTCTGGGAGACGTCCCCCTTCCGGGCGGACAACCTCTCCCCCAAGTACGACGTGAACCGCCGCAACAAGTGGCTCGGGCGCGTGCGGCCGTGAGGTCCGTGCGTGGGGCGCTGGCGCTGCTGGCGCTGGTGCTGGCTCCGCCCGCCGGGGCGACGGACGCGGGCGTGAAGGAGGCCATCCCCCCGCGCTTCGAGTGGCCCCGGCTCCAGGTGCTGGAGCACGTGGAGGCGAGCGAAATCGTGGAGGCGGAGGGCGTCCCCGTGGCGCTGCGCGCGGTGCGCGTGAAGGAGAACGCGCGGGTGCTGGTGCAGCGCTTCGCGGACGCGTTCCGCGACCAGGGACTCTACGTGGCGCCGGGCAGGAAGCAGGCGCAGCTGGCGAACAACGCGGCCATGCTCACCGCGTTCGATCCGCTCCGCGCCATCACGTACACGGTCATCCTCCAGCCGCAGCCGGACGGCACCACGTCGCTGTACCTGGGCGAGGCGAACCACGCGCTGGCGAAGAAGGTCTCCGCGGCGGGTGACTTCGCGCCGCTGCCGTCGGAGGCGCGGGACGTGCTGCGCGTCAATTCAGAGGGGTCGCGCACGCTGAGCTTCCAGACGTCGCTCACGGGCGAACAGGTGCAGGCGTTCTACGACGACGCGCTCGCCAAGGCCGGGTGGAAGCCCGCCGACGAGCCGGGGCTCTACACGCGGCCCGGCGGCGAGCTGCGGCTCACGCACGAGCCCGGCAAGACGGGCCAGCGCGCGGTGGTGCTGCTCTACGTGGCCCGCGCGCGCTGAGCCGGAGCGTCAGGCGCGCAGCTTCTCGCGCAGCGCCTTCGCGCGGCCCTGCATGTCGGGATCCAGGCCGGTCAGCTCAATGGACTTCAGGCGCTGATCCAGGCTCTTGGGCACCTTCTTCTGGAGCGTGCCGGCCTCCTGGAGCGCCTCCAGCTTCGCGAGCGCCTGGTCGACGATGCGGTCGCGCGGGTGGTCCAGCAGGCTGTCGAGGAAGTACGCGTCCTCGGGCAGCTCCGGGTACTTCTCCAGGTACTCGACGACGCCCTTCACCCAGTCCGCGCGCGTCTCCGAGTCCTGCACCTTCTGCAGGGCGGCCTTCTGGGCCTTGCGCTTGCCTTCGGGGTCGAACGTCTTCGCGAGGCCCTCCGGGAGCTCTCCGCCGGTGAAGAGCGCGTCCGCGGCCGTCTTGTATTTCTGGTAGCTGGCGCTGCGCTCCAGCTTCTGCTGCGCCGGGTCGTCCTGGCGCGAGTGGTACTTGCTCTTGCCCCGCTGCGCGTCCAGCTCGCGGTAGGACTTGTTGCGCTTGCCGGTGAACCCGCCACCGTCGTTGTCATCTCGGGCCATCGTTCATCTCCCCTTGCGGGCGCGCCACAGCGCCGCCAGTCCCCGCCGGACGAGGGTGCGCACCTGCGCCAGCTCCTCGGGAGCGAGGGGGTGCTCCTCGTCATGCTCCGCCTCGAACAACGCTTCCGTCACGTAGGCCTGGAGGGTGTCCGGCGCGGGCGGCGCATCCGGATCCCCGTCCAGGGCCGCCGCTTGCGCGGCCGTCAGCCCTGGGGGCCAGCCCAGCTCCAGCATGGCGTGCAGCTCGAAGAGCAGATGCCGGGCGACCCCGTAACCTTCGTCCGTGAGGCCGGCGGCGTCAAGCGCACCCAGCAGGCCATCCTGCCGGTTCTCATAGGCATGCATCAGCCGCGTGCGCGCCTTGTCGTCGTCCTCCAGGTAACGCCAGGCGGCCTCCACGAATTCGGCGGAGGGCTCGCCGGGGTGGAAGGGCGCGGGCGGCTGCAGGCGCTCCTTCTTCGGGCGCGGCGGGCGCGGGCCGTCGTCCAGCCGCACCGCCTTGCCCTCCAGCACCGCGTCCCAGAGGCCCAGCAGGTTCTGGTACAGGCGGCGCGCCAGCTCCGGGTCCTTGAAGCGGGGCTCCTCGGCGAAGAGGGTGGGGATGACGTCGCTGGCGGCGTCGCCCTCCGCGCGCGCCTGGCGCATGCGTTCGAGCACCTCGGCGGTGTCGCAGGGACTGCCGGCCAGCTCCAGCAGTCCGTCGAGCGTCTGTGCGCCCTCGAACTGGCGGATGAAGTCGGGGCCTCGGTCTTTGGAGCGGCTCATCGTGGGACGGACGGTAGGCACAAGGTGGGCGTCCACGCACGGGCCATTCACGGCCGCCTGTTGACGGAGGGCGGCCGGGCGGCGGGTGGGCTGGCTTCCGTTTCCGGCCGGGCGCCCCTACTCTGCGCCATTCATGGCCGTGGAAACCTCGCCCGAAACCCTGAAGTCCGCGATGCAGGAACTCTATCGGGCGCGAGCGGTGGAGGGGCCTCCGGGAGAGAACGGCCTGCGCACCGTGTGGCACCTGAGCCCCCAGGGCGCGGAGCTGCTGTCCCTCATCGACGAGGAGGGACGCGTCCGGCGCCAGGAGCTCACGCTGCTGGACGAGCACTGCATCTGGGCCAGCGGCCAGGGCGTGCGCACCGGCCGGGTGGAGCTGGGAGAGGCGCGGCGCCCGCCGGTGTCCACCGAAGTGCGCGCGGACCCGGAGCTCGTGCCCCACCGGCTGGTGCGCGCGGCGCAGGCGCTGGCCTCCTACGCGGGGCAGGACCGGTACATCCTCCACATGCAGCGCGTGCTGGCGCTGGCGCGCGAGGGCCTGGAGATGTCCAGCATCGTGGGCACGGAGTCCCTCGCGCGCGCGGGGGGCCCGGCCCTCTTCACGCCGGTGACGCCGCCGCCGGAGGAGGAGCCCGTCGCCCAGCCGCGCGTCGAACCGGCGCCAGAGGTGGTGCCGCGCCACGGCGAGGCGCTGCCCAACGAGGTGCTGCCGCCGGTGGTGCGCCGCTCGGAGGGGCTGGTGCTGGTGGCCGTCTTCGGCGTGGCGGTGGTGGTGGCCATCCTCATGCTGGTCGTGATGTCGCGGGGAGGCTGAGGCGCGAGGGCCCGCGCGTCTCCCGCAGGTGGGTCGCGTCCGCGTCCGTGGGCATGGGCCCCGGGGTGCGGCGGCCCGCGGTGACGCGCTCCGGACCCAGCGTGGTGTGCAGCGGGTGCGCGTCCAGCACCAGCAGGCCGCCCACCGCGACGGTGAGCACCAGGCCGCCGGCCCACTCCAGCGTGCGCGCGCGCCGGGCCTCCCGGGCGCGGTACGTCAGCCAGGTGAAGGCCAGCACCGACAGGCAGCCCAGGCAGCTCCAGCGCACCGTGCGCAGCCGCGCCGCCTGCGCCATGCCCTCCGCCATCAGGTCCGGCCGCAGCGACTCCGGCGCCCGCGACAGCCGCGACAGCAGCGTGAACAGGTGGTGCGCCTCCATCGCGGCCACCGCCGCCATGCCCGCGAGCGCCGCGGACACCAGGCTGGCCAGCAGCAGCGCGCGCCGCGACCCCTGGCCCAGGCTGGCGCGGCTGAAGCGCGCCACCGCCAGCGCCACCGCCAGCGAGCCCAGCAGCACCGCGGTCGCCCACGCGCCCAGCAGCCGGGGCGCCATCGCCTTGCCCATCCCCGCCGTCAACGCGATGCCCGCGTCCCCCTCGCCCACCAGGGGCAGCGCCGCGTGCATCCGCTCCAGCAGGACCTCCGTGCCCAGGAGCCCCAGCGTCCAGGGCACCGTCGCCATGCCCACCATCACCGCCAGCGGCACCGCCCGGCCCAGCAGCGTGGACCCCGCCGCCACGGTGAGCAGCGGCACCTCCACCAGCAGCGCCAGCCCCACCAGCACCGCGAAGGGCCCCGCGGAGGTCATCACGCTCACGAGGCCGGCGGGGCCTCCCAGGAACGCGGGCAGCGTGCAGCCAAGCACGCACACCGTGGCGGGAACGGCCAGCGCCACGAACAGGCCGGGCGCGAGGTGTGGTCTGACTGGAACGAGCATTTCCAGTAAGAGTAGGCCTTCGGGCTATTCCTGGTAATTCAGACGGGAGGACGACCCACGAGCCAGTACCCGACAGTGCAGAGGGCGCCGGCCACGGGGGCGAGGGCGATGCCCAGCAGGAGCGTCTGGGCGCAGTCAGCGGGCTCGCAGCCGATGCGGCCGTAGGCGAGCACGCCGCCCGCCAGCATGGGCAGGTGCATGCCCGCGATGAACAGGCCCAGTCCGCGCAGCACGAGTCCCCGGTACCAGGTGCGCGTCCACAGGCGGAAGACGGCGGGGACGAGCACGAGGGTGCCGGTGGCGGCGGCGGCCAGGGCGAAGTGCCGGGCGGCCACCGCGACGCAGGCGCCCGCGGCCAGGAGCAGGGCAGGGACCAGGAGGAGCGCGTCGGGTGACAGCGGCTCTCGTTCGCGAGGCGGCGTCGGAGGCATGGGACGGCGCCGCAGGCTGGCAGGGCATGCCCACCCGTGCAAGGCCGTGCGCCAGCCCGCGGCGGGGGCGGGGACAGGTGGGCACGTCCGCGAGCGTGCCGGGCCGGACGCCGGAGGGGAGGTGTCCTGGAGTCCAGGGTGCCCCGCCTGGGTGGGGGATTGGACAGTCGGCGGGGGAGGGGTGCCCGGCAGGGAGGGGCGCCGTTCAGGCGGCGACGGCGCCCTCGCCCAGCAGCCGGGCATAGCGGCCGTGCAGCGCGAGCAGCTCCGCGTGGGTGCCCGCCTCCACCACCCGGCCGCCCTCCACCACGGCGATGAGGTCCGCGTCGCGTACGGTGGCCAGCCGGTGGGCGATGACGAGCACCGTGCGGCCCTTCATCAGGGCCGCGAGCCCCGCGCCCACCGCCGCCTCGCTGGTGGCGTCCAGGGCGCTGGTGGGCTCGTCCAGCAGCAGCAGCGACGGGCGGCACAGGAAGGCGCGGGCCAGGGCCAGCCGCTGGCGCTGGCCTCCGGAGAGCCGGCCGCCGCGCTCGCCCACGGACTCATCCAGGCCGCCGGGCAGGGCCCGCACGAAGTCCTCCGCGTGCGCCAGCCGCAGCGCTTCCCACAGCGCGTCGTCCGTCGCGTCCGGCTGGCCCAGCCGCAGGTTGTGGCGCACGGTGCCGGAGAAGAGCACCGGCTCCTGGGGCACCCACGCCAGCTGTCCCCGCACGCTGGAGGCCTTGAGCGACGACAGGGGCACGCCGTCCCAGGTCACCTCGCCGCCGCTCGGGGGCAGGAAGCCCAGCAGCACGGAGAAGAGGGTCGTCTTGCCCGCGCCCGAGGCGCCCACCAGCGCCACGCGCGCGCCCGCGGGCACCGTCAGGTCCACGCCCTTCAGGGCCTCGCGGCCGTCCGCGTACGTGGCGCGCACGCCCTTCAATTCCAGGGCGCGGGAGAGCGGCCGGGCCTCGTCGCCCACGTCCGGCGGCACTGGCGCATCCGCGAGCGTGAACAGCCGCTCCGCCGCCGCCAGGCCCGTGAGCACCTGCGACAGCGTGCCGCTCAGCGACTTCACCGGCTGGTAGAGCAGGAGCGCCGCCGCCATGAAGGAGAGCAGCCGCCCGGCGAGCGAAGGATCCAGGGACACCTCCCGCGCGCCCCACGCCACCGCCGCCGCCACGCCCACGATGCCCAGCAGCTCCACCGTGGGGCTGAAGGCGCCGCGGATGAAGAGCGAGCGGCGCATCTCGCCCAGGTACGCGTCCGCCTCCTTGTCGAAGGACTCCAGCGCGCGGGGCACCGTGCCGTAGGCCTGCACCACGGGCAGGTTCTGGAGCTGCTCGGCCGTGATGGCGCTGAGCGCGCCCAGGCTCGCCTGCGAGCGCATCGCCACCTTCTTCAAGGAGCGCGCGAAGCGGCTGACCGGCAGGATGGTCACCGGCACGACGACGAAGACGAAGAGAAAGAGTTTCGCGTCGATGAGGAAGCACGTCGCCAGCAGTGCGAAGATCTGCAGCCCATCCCTGACGTACGATGACAGCGCCTGGGTGACGGAGAACTCCACCAGCGGCACATCCGAGGTGAAGCGCGCCACCAGCTCGCCCGAGTGACGCTGTTCGAAGAACGCGGGAGGCTGGGCGAGCAGGCGGCCGTAGAGGAAGCCCCTCAGGTCGGCCATCACCCGCTGGCCCAACCGCTGCATCAGGCCCCCCTGGAGGAACTGGGCGGTCGCCTTCACCAGGGCGACCGCGACGACGAGCAGGGGCAGCCGGGACAGCAGGGCCGCCGGCGACAACGTCATCCCCGCCACGGAGACGGGGGCCCCGGTCAGCACGGCGCGCAGCAGGGGCCCGACGATCCAGGCGTACGCGGCGGTGGCGGCGGCGGCCACGAGCGAAGCCAGCGTGCCCGCCAGCAGCAGTCGCCGGTAGGGGACCAGGTAGCCCAGGAGCCGGCGGTAGACGTGCGCGGAGGGACGGGGGGCCACGGGAGGGGGCGCACTGTGTCACCGAGTCGACGGTGACGTCCAAGCGAAAGGGAGGTGGGAAGGGGCCGTGCATGCCCGCCTGCTCCACGGCCCGCCAGGGGGCGCCTCTGCCCGGCTGCGTTGCCGCATCCCACACATGCGGACAGCTTGAGAGGCGCCATGGAAACCAATTCCGAGAAAGAAGTCCTGCTGAATCCCGGCTGCGAGTCGGTCGTGGACGATGAAGAGCGCCGCCGGCTGCTGTGGTTGATGGCGGAGTACTTCCGGACCATCGGTTACTCCGACATCAAGGCCCGGCTCCCGGGCTTCATGCCGCCTCCGGTGCTCTCCGGCACCATCGAGGATCACCGCCCGGACTTCACCTGCCGCCAGTCGGACTCGGCGCGCACGCCCATCATCCTGGAGATCGTCACTCCGGGCATGGTGGAGGATCCGACCGCGGAGAACCGCTGGAGCCTGCTGGCGAGCGCCGCCAAGCTCTACAACGCGGAGCTGCACTTCGTGGTCCCCAAGTGGTCCACCAACGGCCCGGTTGATCCCGCGCTCAAGCGCCGGCTCTCCCGCATGGAGCTGACGGTCAACCGCGTCTGGACCGTGTAGGGCCGCTTGTCGGAACAACGGCCTCCCAGGGAGGGGCCGGGGTGGGTTTCGGGCCTGGATTGCTGGCGTGTTTCGCTGCGTTATAGTGACTCGGATTTTCAACGCAGCGTAGAAACGCCAGCAATTTCCAGGGGTTCGATTCGATGGCAGCGGCCACGGGGCAGAAGCGCGACTACTACGAGGTCCTGGGCGTCCAGAAGACCGTCAATGCTCAGGACTTGAAGAGCGCGTTCCGAAAGGTCGCGTTGCAGTTCCACCCGGACCGGAACCCCGGGAACGCGGAAGCCGAGGACAAGTTCAAGGAGGCCTCGGAGGCCTATGAGGTCCTGAGCGATCCGGACCGCCGGTCGAAGTACGACCGCTTCGGCCACGCGAGCAACCCCTTCGGGGACGCGGGCGGCGGCTTCCAGGGCGTCAACATCAACGACATCTTCGGGGAGATCTTCGGAGACATCTTCGGGGGCGGCGGAGGCCGGGGCCGGCGTCAGACGAGCCGGGGCGCGGACCTGCGCTACAACCTGGAGATCTCCTTCGAGGAGGCGGCGTTCGGCTGCCGCCCGAAGGTGACCATCCCCCGTCCGAAGAAGTGCGACACCTGCACGGGCTCTGGCAGCAAGAGCGGCGCCGCGCCCCGGCAGTGCTCGGCGTGCGGTGGCAGCGGGGAGCTGCGCTACACGCAGGGCTTCTTCGCGGTGTCCCGGCCGTGCGGCGACTGCGGCGGCACGGGCGCGACCATCCCGGATCCGTGCTCGAAGTGCCGGGGCAGCGGGAAGATTCCGTCCGAGGAGGTCATCGAGGTCGCGATCCCCGGCGGGGTGGACAACGGCACGCGCGTGCGGCTGGGCGGCATGGGTGAACCGGGGGACCGGGGCGGCCCGCCCGGGGACCTGTACGTGACGGTCATCGTGCGCGAGCACCCGCTGTTCCAGCGCGAGGAGTACGAGGTCTTCTGCGAGGTGCCGGTGTCGTTCACGCAGGCGGCGCTGGGCGCGAAGATCGACGTGCCGACGCTGGACGGCAAGGTGAAGATGACCATTCCGCAGGGCACCCAGTCCGGCAAGGTGTTCCGCCTGCGCGGCAAGGGCATCCCGCACCTGCACAGCCAGCAGCGCGGGGATCAGCACGTGCGCGTCATCATCGAAACGCCCACGGAGCTGTCCTCCAAGCAGCGCGAGCTGCTGGAGCGCTTCGCGGAGGTGTCCGGCGAGGAGACCCATCCGCAGTCGAAGACCTTCTTCGACAAGGTGAAGGAGCTGTTCGGCTAGGTCGCTTGGCGGGCGTGCGCTCCGGACCGCGCGCGGGTGCGGTCCGGAGGCCACGGGTGGGGGTGGAAGCGCCGGGTTTCACTCGGGTTCCACCCCGGTGACGCGCGCGGGCACGCGCGGTGCACTGAAGCGGACGTTCCTGGGGAATCATCCCCCTGCTCAAGTGTCGACGGAGCCTCACCCGCGCTGCTATGCACCCCGCCATGGAAGTCCTCTCCGCATCGCGCCGCGCGCTCGTCGTCGCGCTGGCCCTGTTGTTGACCGCCTGTCCCAAGGCGCCCTCCCGGACGGATGGACGGGACACGCCCGACGGCGAACCCGCCGGCCGCCCCCGCGTGGAGGTGAAGCAGGACGCGACCGCCAACGCCGCGCTCGCCCAGGCCCGCGCGGAAGCGCAGGCCCAGCCGGACAAGAAGAAGGCCGCGGAGAGCTACCTGGCCGTGCGCAAGGCGTACCCCACCACCACCGCCGGGCAGGACGCGCTCTACAACGCGGGCGTCCTCTTCTTCGAAGCGAAGGACTACGCCAACGCGCGCAAGACCTTCAACGAGCTCATCTTCGAGAACCCCCTCTACGACCAGGCCGAGGACGCCAAGCACAAGCTGGCCCTCTCCGCGATGGAGGTGGGCGCCTACCGCGACGCGTACCAGACCCTCACCAGCCTGGCCGAGCGCGCGGAGGGCGAGAAGAAGGAGCAGCTGCTCCGGGAGGCCGCGCGCGCGGCGGAGGGTGCGGGCCTGTACTCGCAGGCGCTGATCACGGCGGTGAAGGAGGCCGGCGAGGCGCGGACGCCCGAGGACCAGGCCGCCGCGGTGACGAAGGTGGAGAAGCTGGTGGAGGGCCGCGCGGACTTCATCGACATCGCGCGCACGCAGGAGGGCCTGTCCTCCTCCAACCCCGCGTGGCCGGTGCTCCAGTTCAAGCTGGCGCGCATCTACTACCACCTGCGCGACTGGACCCGCCTGGAGGAGACGCTCCAGCGCTTCCTGCGCGAGGCCCCGAACAGCACCTTCGCGCCGCAGGCGAAGGAGCTGCTGGCGCGCGCCACCCGCCGCGTGGAGGTGCGTCCGCGCACCGTGGCGGTGCTGCTGCCCATGACGGGGCGCTACCAGCCCATCGGTGAGGCGGTGCTGCGCGGCGTGAAGCTGGCGCTGCAGGGCAGCGACATCGAGCTCGTGGTGAAGGACACGCAGGGCGACGTCAACAAGACGGGCCAGGCGATGGAGCAGCTCGCGTTCGACGACGGCGCCATCGCGGCGCTGGGGCCGCTGCTGGTGGACGACACCAAGCGCGCGGCGCTGCTCGCCGAGGAGCTCCAGGTGCCGCTGCTGACGCTGAGCCGTCAGGAGGGCATCACGGACATTGGCCCGTACGTCTTCCGCAACATGCTGACGAACTCCGCGCAGGCGCGCGCCATCGCGGACTACGCGATGAACGTGAAGGGCCTGAAGAAGTTCGCGGTGCTCTACCCGAACATCCCCTACGGCGTGGAGCTGGCGAACGAGTTCTGGGACGAGGTCGTGGCCCGCGGCGGCGCGGTGCGCGGCGCGGAGGCGTACACGCACGACCAGACCACGTTCACCAGCGAGGCCAAGCGCCTGGTGGGCCGCTACTACCTGGAGGACCGCGGCGACTGGGCGGAGGCCGTGCGCGACGTGCAGGGTGAGAAGATCACGGACGCGTACCGCCGCCGCAAGGCGATGGAGAAGGCGCGCAGCGGCGTGGAGCCCATCGTCGACTTCGAGGGCCTCTTCATCCCGGACGACTGGCGCCGCGTGAGCCTGGTGACCCCCGCGCTCGCGGTGGAGGACATCGTCACCAACGCGTGCGACCCGCGCGACCTGGAGCGCATCCGCAAGACGACGGGCAAGAAGGACCTCAAGACGGTCACCCTCTTCGGCACCAACCAGTGGAGCAGCCCCAAGGGCCGCTCGGGCCTGCCGGAGCTGCTGGAGCGCGGCGGCAAGTTCGTCACCTGCTCGGTGTACGTGGACGGCTTCTTCGTGGACTCGCAGCGCCCGGCCACGCAGAAGTTCGTGAAGTCCTACCGCGAGGCCTACCGCGAAGGCGGCCGCGACCCCGGCCTGCTGGAGGCCATCGGCTACGACTCGGCGCGCATGGTGCGGCAGGTGCTGGACAAGCAGCGCCCCAACTCGCGCGCGGCGATGCGTGAGGCCATGGCGGGCCTGAAGGACTTCGACGGCGCCACCGGCCGCACCTCGTTCAACGACAAGCGCGAAGCCGACAAGCAGCTGTTCCTGCTGTCGGTGGACAGCAAGGGCATCAAGGAGATCAACGTCGACGACAAGGCCGCCGTCCGCGGCTCGGGTTCATGAGCCCGCGCGCCGGGGGCCTGGTCCTCGCGGGAGTCCTGTGCCTCGTGGGCTGCGGGCACGCCCGCTCAGGGCTCGCGCCGGACACGTTGACGCGGCTGGAGTCGACGCCGGGCGGCTACCTCGCGGGGCCCGTGGAGGGCTTCGACGGCGGGCCCGCGGTGCTCAACCGCAAGGACTTCATCTGGGCGCTGGACTTCGCTCCCCGCGGCGGCCGCGTGGCGTACACGCGCCTGGGCCTCAAGGCGTACCACGTCTCCGTGTGGGGCCTGGACGCTGACGCGAAGCCCGGGAGCGCGGACGAGCGTCCGCGGGTGCTGCTGGCGGATCCAGAGGTCAACGCGCAGCAGTACGACCTGGAGGGCGTGGCCTTCTCGCCGGACGGCTCGCTCGTGGCCACGGTGAGCCGCAGCGGCGCGGTGCGGTTGTTCGACGCGGCGACGGGCGCTCCGAAGGGCGCGCTCGCCACCGAGGAGCCGCTGGTGTCGGTGGCCTTCCACCCGGATGGCCGGTGGCTGGTGGTGGGCAGCGCGCAGGGGCTGGTGACGGTGCTGTCGGCGCCGGGGCTGACGTTCGGCGCGGAGTCGCGGCTGCACACGGGGCCGGTGAGCGCGCTCACGTTCGCTCCGGACGGGACGCTGTACTCGGGCGGCTGGGACGGCCACGTGCGCGCGTCGGAGACGCCGGAGCAGTCGTTGCGTCCGGACGTGGCGCGCACGCATTTTGAACGGCGCAGCGGCTTCGCGGTGGTGCAGGGCAGCGTGGACGGCGGGCCTCCGGTGGTGCTGGCGCTGGACTCGCGCTCGCCGGCCGTGGTGCTCACCACGGCGGCGGCGACGGCGTCCGGCATCGACGTGGCGTTCCTGAAGGAGACCGTCAGCGTGCCGGGCGCGCTGGGCACCACCGTGGCGAGGCTCGCGCGGGGACGGACGCTGCGCTTCAAGGCGCTGGAGCTGACGGGGTTGGACGTCGCGGTGTGTGACGCGTGCGTGCCCCAGGGCAGCCAGGGCGTGCTGGGGGCGCCCTTCAGCGAGCGCGTGGACGTCGTCTTCGACGAGGCGACCGCGGAGGCGGTGCTCACGCTCAAGGGCGGCGCTCCGGAAGGGACGCCCACCCTGATGGCGCGGGGGCTGACGCCGAAGGCGGACTTCCCCTTCCCGGCGCACGTCAACGACGTCACCGTGGACGCGCGCGGCCAGCGGCTGGGCGTGGCCTTCAGCCAGGAGAAGGCGGAGCGCAACCGCACGGTGTACGAGCGCGAGCGCAAGGGCCTGGAGGATCCGCGCGGTCCGTGGAACGCGGGCGCGCTGGTGGACGCGGGCTCCGGCAAGGTGCTGCGCAAGTGGGAGGTGCACCACGGCGTGGTGTCCTCCGCGGCCATCTCCCCGGATGGGCGCTCGCTGGCGTCGGGCGGCTGGGACAAGCAGGTGCACCTCTTCAACGAAGGTGACGCCGCGCCAAGGGACACGCTGGAGTTCGGCTGGTCCGTGCGCCGCGTGCGCTTCGCCCCGGACGGGCGCCAACTGGGCGTGGCCGCGTGGACGCCGCAGAAGGCCACCGGCAACCAGGAGAGCGACCCGGCGGCGGTGCTGGTGCGCGTGCGGTACGCGTCCCCTGGCGTGGAGGCGCGCGTGACGGCCCCGGCCTCCTCGGCGGTGGAGGCGGCGCCGGCTCAGTAGTTGAGGAACACGGCGCTCTGGGGCACGCCGCGCTGGCGCAGCTGGGCCATCACGCCCTGCACCATGTCCGCCGGGCCGCACACGAAGGCGACGGCGTCCTCCAGGGGCTCCTCGCCCAGGTGGGCCTGCACGTAGCCGGTGAGGCCCTGCCAGCCGCTGGCCCCGGGCCGGCTCACGGTGCGCACCACGCGCACGTCGTCCGCCTGCCACCGCTCCAGCTCCCCCGCGTACGCGAAGCTGCCCGGCGTGCGCGCGCCGAAGTACAGCGTCACCCGGCCGTACGCGTGGCGCTCCTGGTGCACGCTGGCGATGACGGGGCGGATGGCGGAGATGCCGGAGCCGCTGGCGAACAGCAGCAGGTCGTGGCCGCGCGCTTTCACCAGGGGGAAGCCCGGGCCCTCCGGCCGCGACACCTCCACGGGCGTGCCCGGGGGCAGGTGCAGGAGCGCGGAGGGCAGGGCCCCCTCGTCCTTGAGCAGGAACTCCCACCGGGTGCCCTGGGGGGCGGGCGGCGAGGCGATGGCGAACATGCACGGCTGCTGCCCAGGGAGGCGCAGGCGCACGTACTGCCCAGGGTGCGCATGGGTGCCCACGAGGGCCGTGCCCTGGATGTCGAGCACCAGGTCGGTGAGGCCATCCGCCGCGGGGGCGCGGGCCTGGACGGTGGCGGTGTGCCAGTCGCTCATGGCGCCTTTCTAACCGGTGCTTCTGTCATGTGCCCGCCCTGGTAGAGTCAGCCCCGTGAAGACCGTGTTCTGGCTGTTCATGTTCCTGGTCGGCCTGGCCGGCGTGGTGATTCCGCTCACGTACCTGTACACGGCCAGCAAGCTGCCGCGTCTGGAGAGCGAGTTCGACGTCGAGAGCCAGCTGCGCCACCGCATCGAAGGGGACCGCATGAGCGTCCTGGTCGGCCGCATGGACCAGGGCGGCAAGGACCGCGAGCGGGTGACGTTCTCGCGGCCCGACTTCTCGCGGATGCCCAAGGACCTGGTGGCGCTCTACATCCGGCAGATGGACTGCCCCACCTACTTCCAGACGCCGCGCGAGGACGGGCGCGCGTGGGCGTGGCGCCTGTTCGCGGGCGTGACGCTGGGCACGTCGCCGCCGGGTGACGGCGCCTGCGAGCGCTGGCTGGCCATGCGCATCGCGCGCGAGGTGGGCATCGAAGGCACGCTGCCGCTGTCGGTGGCGGCGCACCGGCTGCACGCCTTCTTCCAGAAGGACCAGCTCATCGCCTACGAGCTGTCCATCCTGCGCTTCGAGCGGGGCGTCATCGGCGTGGAGGACGCGGCGCGCAAGCTCTTCGGCCGCGAACTGGGGGAGCTTCAGTTGTCGGAGCTCGCGGAGCTGCAGCTCGCGCTGCCGCCCTACGGCTACTACCAGGAGCTGAAGGGCTGCAAGAACTCGGGCCTCATCCGGCAGAACCGGGACATGCTGTTGCAGGACCTGGCGGGGTACTCGCTGGTGAGCGAGGAGCGCGCGCGCAACGCCATCGCCCAGCCGGTGGGGTGCCTGTCGGTGAAGTAGCGCCTGGGACGCCCGGAGTGCGGCCCTCAACGCCGCACCTCCGGTGGCACCTGGGAGAGCCAGCCCACCTCCAGTGCGCCCCACAGGCCCAGCAGGATGGCCTCCGCGGCATCGTGGCGCAGGGACGTGGGGCGGGGCGCGTGGGACCAGTCGATGACCCGCCGCGCGAGCCCATCCGCGGCCTCCTTCGCCTGGGGCCCGCTGCGCTGTTCGCGGGCGTAGAGCAGGCGGGAGCGCCAGTCCTCGGCGGCCACGCGCAGCACGGGCAGGGCGCGGCGGGAGGCCTCGCGCTCCCAGACGTCGGCGATGGGGCCGCCCCCCTCCAGCACGAGCCACGCGAGCGGTGACGCGTCGAGGAGCACGGCGGGCACCGCGCGCTTGAGCCGCGCGTGCGTGCCGAAGTTCTGCGAGCGATACCAGCGCAGCCGCCCATCCGCGCCGAAGCGCGCGAGGCCGCAGCGAAGCCCCAGGTCCACCGCGAGCAGCGCAGGGCCGGGGGCGGCGGTCACGGGGGAGGGGCAGGGTGGACGCGACGACTACTTGAGGTTGGCGCGCTTCCAGCCATTGAGCGCTTCGATGATCTCCGCGCGCTCCTGGACGCTCTTCGCGTCCTGGTTGTCCTTGATCAAGCTGTCCATGTAGTTGAGCGCGGCCTTCTGCTTCCCGGGGTTGCTGGTGAAGCGAGGGCTCTTCGCGACGAGGTCAGACACCACGAGGATCCGGCCATGGACCGCGTCCTCGCTCAAGGACTCGGAGCGCTTGGGGGGCGCTGACGCCGTGCCGTCATCTCGGGCGGTCCTCGTCGTCGTGGCCTTGATGGGGGCGCTCGGCTTCCGCGGCGCGGCCTCCACCACGGGCGGCGGCGCGGGCGTCTCCGGCACGGGCGCCGCGACGACCTCCGGTGGAGGTGGAGGAAGGAGGGCCACGGCCTTGGGCGCGGGCGGCGGAGAGGCGACGACGACAGCGGCGGCGGGGCGCGCTTCGCCAGGCGCGCGCGTGGCGATGACCACGCCCACGGCGGTGAGGAGCACGGCCGCGCCAATGGCGATGGGCACGAAGCGCCGGGGTGAGTGGGCCCCTTCATCCTGGGGCACGACCCATTCGGTCGGGACCGGCGCGGGCACCTGGGTGGTGGGGCGGCGCGCCTCCGCGTCACTGGCGGCGGCGCTGGGCCGGGGCGGGGACTCCTCGGTGGGCGCGGGCGCGGTGGGGTTGGTGCGGGTGGCCCGGAGGGTGCGGCGCAGGCGGGTCAGGTGCTGGCGCAGGACGTCCGCGGAGTTGGGGCGCGTCTCCGGGTCCTTCGTGAGCATCTGGAGGATGAAGGCGTCCACGGCGGGAGGCAGGTCGGAGACGAACTCCGACGGCCGGGGCGGGCGCGCCTCCACGTGCTTCATGAGGAGGTCCACGGGCGAGCTGCCGATGAAGGGCAGCCGGCCGGTGATCATCTCGAAGGTGACGACGCCCATGGCGTACAGGTCCGTCATGGGGCCCACGGACTGGCCGCGGGCCTGCTCCGGCGCCATGTACTCCGGGGTGCCGACGACCATGTCGGTGCGCGTCTGCGCGGTGCGGCCGGTGGGGCCTTCGCCGCGCTTGGCGAGCCCGAAGTCCAGCAGCTTCACGTAGCGCGAGCCGTCCGGCTGGCGCACCAGGAAGATGTTGCTGGGCTTCAGGTCGCGGTGCACCACGCCCGCGCCGTGCGCGGCGCCCAGGGCGGCGAGCACCTCTTCGAGCAGCGCCAGCGCCTCCGTGACGGGCAGCCGGCCCTTCTCCGCGAGGATGGCGTCGAGCGGCTGACCGTCCAGGTACTCCATGACGATGTACTGGCGACCGTCGGGGAGCTGGCCGAAGCCGAAGATGTCGATGATGCCGCGGTGGCGGATGGCGTTGACGGCGCGGGCCTCCGCGAGGAGGCGGGCCACCTGTTCGGAGGAGTGCGCCAGCTCCGGGCGCAGCACCTTCACGGCGACGCGCTTGCCGATGAGGGGCTGGATGCCGTCGTAGACGAGCCCCATGCCGCCCACGCCGATGCGCGAGCGCAGCTCGTACTCGCCCAGCTTCAGGCCGATGAGGGGGTCGGTGATGGCGGTGGCTTCGGTTCCCTGGTGCTCCACGATGACCTTCGGTTCCGGCGGAGTCGGTTGGAACGACGACAGCACGACGGTGCCATCACGAGGGCACACCGCCGTGTCGGACGGAACGGTGAGGCCACAGGTTTCGCAGATCAGCTCGGAAGACATCTCCACCACGGGGGAGCGTAACAGGTGAAATCCCGGGAAGCGAAGTAGGGGACCGGGAGCACGGAGGGCGAGCGGACAAGCACTCGCCCTGGGGTCGCGCTTTCACGCCCGCTGCTGTTGGGCAGCGGGCGGTGAAGGGGCGTCAGAGCACTCCACCATCAGGACCGAGACAATCGAAATACGACGCCTGAACTCCGGGTGCACCAGGGTTCCCGACACTGAACCCACCCGCGCCACCGTCGTTCGTTTCGATGAAACTACCCGTCTCGAAGAAGACCCCGGCGTCTTGCGCACACCACACACCGATGGAGGGTCCTCCTGCTCCACCGCCTCCCGCGCCACCCGGTCCCCCTCTTCCGCCCGGTCCCCCTTTGCCGCCTGGACCGCTATAGGTGCTGTAGAACACACCGGCTGGTTGACCGGTAACGTCGACCTTGGTTCCAAGGCCGCCCTCGCCTCCAGTGCCGCCTTTGCCACCGTCCCCGCCGCGCCCTCCTTCACCGCCATTGCCACCGCCATGGGCAATCAGGCGGGAATTGCTCCCCGCCACGACGTTGGCTTCGATGATCAACAGCGCGATGGATGCCCCTCCGGCCCCTCCGCCCCTTCCTTGTGTGCCTCCACAGCCGCCACCGCCACCGCCACCGCCACCGCCACCGCCTGCGGATTCAGCGGGATCAATCTCGACGTCTGAGCAGCCACCTCCACCTCCACCGCCACCCCCGCCTGCTCCGATACGCCCCTGGGTTCCTGCGGCACCATTTTGCGCTGCCGTAGTTTCCCAGATTCCCTTCTCCGGATTCACCATCCCCACCCCGGTTCCCGCATCTCCCAGGGTTCCAGGATCACCCGGCGCGCCTTCAGTACCGTCCGAACCTTTTTCCCCCTGGCACGCATAGATGTTGGTGCCGGAGTCGGGGGGCGAGCGAACTCCTGATGCTCCTCCCGCGCCGAAAGGCGTCCCGGGGATTCCGGCAAGACCGTCGGAACCCTTGCTTGCACTGCCGCTGCCCCCTCCGGCCCCCCCCGCGCCTCCAGCTCCCGTGTTGCCGGTTGCGCAGCTGCTCACTCCGCCGTCGCCTCTCCGGCCAGGCACTGAGTCTTTCCCAGCGACGCCATTCAATCCAAAGGCGCCCTCGTTGCCGATGCTCCCAGCAGTTCCGCCCTCCCCCTCGCCGCCTTGTCCGGCCTCCACAACCACCTTGCTGAGGTGCACGGAAGAACTGCGCATGATGCGCAGCGCGATAGATGCCCCGCCGTCATTTCCTCCGGACGCGGAGGTGATGTTCAGGGTGTTCAGCAGCACGCCCGAATCCATGACGTTCTGCACCGTGAACGCGAGCGTGCCACCGTCAATGACGGTGACTCCTTCACCAGGAACACGGGTCCAATAGCCCTTCCCCTCTGGTCCGGTCCACGTGTAGCCGCCGTGGATGGACACCGGCACAGTGACGATGGTCTCCGGCTCGTTGTACGTCCCGACCGCCAGGTACACGTTCGTGCGTGTCGGATCCCCACCCGCCTGGATCAGCGCCAATGCCTTCGCCAGCGTCTGCACCGGCTCGAACTGGGAGCCGCTGTTAGTCTCGAGCCCGTTCACCGGATCCACGAAGTAACCCGCGGACGCCATGCCATCGACGAGGTCGCAGTTCAGGTCCTCGCCCAGGGGGTCCGGCTCATCAATGACGTCCGGCTTGAACGTGCAGGTGGGAATCACGGGGCCCGCATCGCCACCAGCGTCCGTCGAGCCCCCATCCGGTTCGCAGCGGCCTTCGGCCACGCACCGCTCGTAGGCCGCGTCGAAGTCCTGGCATCCGCCCACGCTGAGCACCGCACCGAACACCGCGCCCAGCGCTCCGACCTTCCAGATGTTCCGCATGGTTCTCCCCGAACTCACTGCCACGTCCCGGCGACGCTGAGTCCACCGCCCTGGGGCGTGAGCGTCACGGACGGCTGAACGGAAGACTGCTTCGTCGGCAGGAAGTACATCAGCGCGCCCGTCACCACCGCCGCCGCGCCCACGCCAATGCCCACCACGCCAATCGTCTGCGAACGCTTGCCGGAGTCCCGCGCCGCATCCGCTTCGGCCAGCGTCGAGAACTCGTTCTTGTCCAGGTCATCGAACTTGCTGCGCGACTGCACCAGGAACACCGTGCCCACGCCCGCGGCCACCACGCCGCCCGCCGCCGGCACCCACGCCCACTTGCGCCGTCCCGGCGTCTCCGGCTCCACCCGGGGCGTGTCGGTCAAATCCACCCGCGTCGGCGGCTCGACACCCGGCGAAACGCCCGGCGTCACCGTCGGCTTGTCGGACGGCGTCACCGTGGGCGTCTGCACCACCACCTGCGGCGGCGGCGCCACCGGCTCCGGACGCAGCACCCGCAGCGTGCGCGGCACCACCACGTCCAGCGCCTGGGTCAGCGCGTCCAGCACCTGGTCCTCGCTCACGCCCGGCACCGAGTGCTCGACGAGCGGCGCCCCGTCCTGCGCCGTGTACACGCGCACTCCGGCCTTGTAGGCCTTGAGGTAGGGCACCACCTCCGTCACCATCACCACGTCCGTCTTCGCCGCGAGGCCCAGCGACGCGATGCACGAGGGCTGGGTGCGGTTGCAGCGCATCATCGCCGCGCGCTTCTTCTTCGGCAGGGTGCGGGTGACGTCCGCCACGCGGATCACCTCCAGGCCCCGGCCCTTGAGCTGCTCGGCGACGTGCTCCTGCGCGAAGCCGATGAGGTAGCGGGGCGTGCCACGCGCCACGTCCGTCGGCGCCAGCAGCACGGTGAGGGGCTTCGCGGAGGACGAGGGCGCGGGCGCCTGGGCGACCACCAGGGTGAGCGCGGCGATGAAGGGGATCAACACAGGGCCACTTTCTCCCCGAGCCGACCGCGTCGCAAGGTCCGGATTCGTGGAAGCCGCATGGTGGGACAGGGCCCCACCCACCCGGGGGCGACCCCGATGTCCAGCGTCGGGCGCCTCGCGCGGATGTGTCACGTCGTCACGCCCCCGCGAGCCGCGCGGGGACCTGGGGCGCAGGGTGCGCTGTCCCTACCGGCGCGGACGCTCGGGCGCCGGACGGATCTGCGTCTTCTCCGACGTGTTCAGCTCCGTCCTGGGGCCCAGGTCATCCTCGTCGTCGTCGTCCTCCGGAGGTGGCGGCGGACCCGGCGGACGTCGCGGGGGCGCCGCGGCCGCGCGCACGTTGTTGGCGGAGGCGGGGACGGACCTCGGGGGGGACGGCGGCGGACGCCGGGGCGGCGGGGTCTGCCGGGGAGGAATCTCCTCCGCGAGCAGGTCGTCGGCCACCTGCACCAGCGGTTCGGAGGCCAAAGCGTGGTCCGACTCCGAGAACGGGTTGCGCGTGGGCGGTGGCGTCTTGTCGTCGTCCGCGCCGGGCGGCGGCCGGGGCGGCAGGGAGGGCCGCAGCGCCGGGGCGGGGGACTTCGCGGGCGGCGGGAGGGCCGCCTTGGCGGGCACCTGCACCTGCACGGGCGCGCCCGCGGGCTTGGCGGCATGCCCGCCGGAGACGGGGCCATCCGGGGCCGCGTTCTTGAGCAGCTGTTCGAAGCGGTTCCACTCTTCCTTGAAGTGGGCGGGGTCCGGCAGACCCTGCTCGCGGTGCTTCAGCGAGGGGGCCCACCGCAGGGTGTACGACTCGCCGACCTGGAAGCTGGGCGGGGGCGGCACGCCGTAGGTGGCCGGGTCGAAGAAGGCGTCGTCCAGGTCGTCGAACCCGTACGCGCGCGCCTTCTGGATGAAGTTGGGGATGATGCCGGTGGGCGCGTGGTAGCCCAGGATGTTGCCGTGCTCGTCCTTGGAGACGGGCGTGAAGACGAAGATGTCCTGCGTGCGGTACTCGCCCTTCTCCGTGAGGGGGAGCACCTCCGACAGGGCGATGGTCTTCCGGCTGCCGTCGTGGAGTCGCTCGCAGCAGATGACGAAGTTGATGGCGCTGACCACCTGGGCGCGCACGGCGACCATCGGCATCTCGACCGACGACATGAGGCAAAGAGACTCGATGCGGCGCAGCGTGTCCGTGGGCGTGTTCGCGTGCGTGGTGGCCAGCGAGCCGCCGTGGCCGGTGTTCATGGCCTGCATGAGGTGGAAGGCCTCGCCGCCTCGCACCTCACCGACCACGATGCGGTCCGGGCGCAGACGCAGCGCGGAGTGCAGCAGGTCACCCATGTCCACGCCGCCCTTGCCGAACTTGTCGGGGGGGCGGGATTCGAAGGCCACGATGTGGGACTGGTTGAGCTGGAGCTCGGCGGAGTCCTCGATGGTGAGGATGCGCTCCTCGTCCGGGATGAGGGACGAGACGATGTTGAGCAGCGTCGTCTTGCCGGAGCCGGTGCCGCCCGCGACCAGCATGTTGAGCTTGGTGGCGATGCCCGCCTCGATGAGGCGCGCCATGGGCTTGGTGAGCGACTTGAACTTCAAGAGCGAGTCGATGCTCAGCTTGTCCTTGAAGAACTTGCGGATGGAGATGGTGGTGCCGTTGCGCGCGATGGGCGGAATCACGACGTGGATGCGGCTGCCGTCGGGCAGGCGCGCGTCCAGGCGGGGGCGCTCGTCGGTGAGCGGGCGGCCCACGAACTGGGCCATGTTGCGCGCGGCACCAATCAGGCCTTCCTCGGAGAAGGAGGCATCCGTCTTGGTCAGGCGGCCCTTGCGTTCGATCCACACGTCGGTGGGGCCGTTGATCATGATTTCCGACACCGACTCGTCGTCCAGGTAGGGCAGGACGGGCTTGAGGAAGGCGCGGAGCGACTCGGTGTACATCGTCATGGCGGGAGCAAGGCTAGCGCGCCCTGGCGCCGACCCCAAGCACCCGACCTGACTGCCTGCTCGCTTTCCCTGCCAGCGCCCCCATATCCTGGTGGCTCCCGGCGTGCGCCCACCGCCCCTGCATCGAGGACGCGTTGGACTTCACGATCCAGAAACTCCAGGGGCCTTGTATGCGGGGGACGGGACCATGAGGCGCCTGCTGCTTCTGGGGACGGTGCTGTTCATCGGGTGCATGCGGCGCCAGGGAACTTCGCCCGAGCCCTCCTGGGTCGAGGACCCGTCCATCGTCTTCCCGGACTTCTTCGCGCAGCCATCACTGTCCACCGATGCTCCGGGGCAGGTGTACGTGCTGGACGGAGCCGTGCTTCGCGCCGTGGGCGTCGCGGCGGATGCGTTCCTTCCCCGGGAGCAGGAGGGACGCTCGTGTTGGAACCGGCGCGAGTCCTACCGCTTCCGCGTCTTGCGCGAAGGAGACATCGCCTTCGTCCGCGTGGACGCGGATCCCCGCGCCTGTTCGCCGGGCGTGCTCCTGCTGGATGGCGGTGCCACCTACGCGGTCCGCATCTCCGAGGGACGCATCCTGCGCAGCCTCCATGATGGCGAACCCGACAGCCTCTCCGCTCCCGTCGGCCCTGATGCGGGCACTCCCGTGGCGCCGTCGGACAGGTCCATCCCCGTGGGGGATACCTCCTGGGGCGAATCGCATCCCGCGTTTCCAGCCCAGTGGCTGGACGCGGGGACGCGCACGCCTCCCGCACCCTCGCCCTGAGGCGCCGCGATGTTCGCCGCGCGGCATGCCATTGCAATCATGACGCCCCGGACCCTATCGCACGGGTAGGGTGGGGTCTTTCGGAGGGTCACAACGATGCTGGCGGATGGGTTGCCCGAAGACTGGAAGAAGGTGCTGCATGACGCCATCCACGCGCCGTCGTTCAAGGAGCTGGATCGCTTCGTCCGGGAGCAACGCAGGGAGCACGCCGTGTTCCCGTCGGAGGCGGACATGTTCTCCGCCTTCCGCCTCACGCCCTATGACGACGTGCGCGTGCTGCTGCTGGGCCAGGACCCCTACCACGGCCCGAAGCAGGCCCACGGCCTGGCCTTCTCCGTCCAGCCCGGCGTGCCTCCTCCGCCCTCGCTCGTGAACATGTTCAAGGAACTCCAGAGCGACGTGGGCGCACCGAAGCCTCGCGACGGGTCGCTCATCCCGTGGGCGAAGCAGGGCGTGCTCTTGCTCAACACCGTGCTCACCGTCCGCCAGGGCGAACCCAACAGCCACGCGAAACACGGTTGGGAACAGTTCACCGACGCCGTCATCCGCGCCGTGAGCGAGAAGCCCGACCCCGTCGTGTTCCTCCTCTGGGGCAAGCCCGCGCAGAAGAAGAAGTCGCTCATCGATGCGAAGCGCCACGTCGTCATGGAGGGCACGCACCCGTCCCCCCTGTCCGCCAGCAAGGGGTTCTTCGGAAGCAAGCCCTTCAGCGAGACCAACGCCGCGCTCGAGGCCCGGGGGCAGAAGCCCATCGACTGGCGACTGCCTGGGTAGGCCTGGAATGTCGGAGGGCTGGCTATAGTGCCGGCCCATCATGGCCACGACGTTCCTTGAAGATGCCGCCCGGACCCAGGCCGCCGAAGCCGTGGCGGCCATTGAAACGCAGACGTCCGCAGAGGTCGTGGTGGCCGTGCGCGCCTCCTCCGGCCACTACGCCCACACCGATGCCCGGGTGGGCGCGGGCCTCGCGTTCGCCGTGCTCATGGTGCTCCTGTTCATCCCGCAGGAGATCCACCTGGCCGTCTTCCCCCTCGCGGTGCTGCTGTCCTTCTTCGCGGGGGTGGTGGCCAGCTGGGGACTTCCTCCACTGCGCCGCGCGCTCACCTCGCGCAAGCTCCAGGAAGACGCCGTGCGCACCGCCGCCCGGGCCGCCTTCACCGAACTGGGCGTGTCGCGCACGTCGCGGCGCACCGGCATCCTCGTGTTCGTCTCCCTCCTGGAGCGCCGCGTGGAGGTCGTCGCCGACCACGGCGTGGACACCGCCGCGCTGGGCACGGAGTGGCAGGAAGCCCTCGCCGCGCTGTCCGCCGCGCTGGTCGCGTCCCCCGCGCCCGAGCCCTTCTTCCAGGCCCTGCGCCGCATCCAGCCGCCGCTGGCGCGCGTGCTGCCGCGCATGGAAGACGACGTCAACGAACTGCCGGACCTGCCCGGAGCGGCGGCGTGAGGGGCTCGCGCGCGTTCCTCCTCGCCGTCGCGTTGTTCCTGGGGATGGGCCTCCCCCTCCTGCCTGAAGTGGAAGCGCGCCCGGGTGGCGGCGGCTCCTACCGGGGCTCCAGCCGCAGCTCGTCCAGCAGCCGGAGTTCGTCCAGCAGTCGGAGTTCGTCGAGCAGCCGCAGCTCCAGCAGCCGTACCTCCTACAGCTCCGGCAGCCGCGGCGTGTCCAGCTCCTATGGCGGGAGTTCGGGCTCCTCGTCCGGCAGCGGTGGCCTTGGGGCCTGCTGCGTCCTGCTCCTCATCGGGGGACTGGCGGTCGTCGCCGTGGCCCTGTCGCGCAGCTCGAACCAGCAGGAGGCCCGGAGCTGGAGCACCGCCGCGCCCCACGGGCCTCCGCCGCCCCGGCGCCAGACGTCGCTGCGCGGAAAGCTCGCGGGCCTGGGCCGCTTGCGCGCGCGCGGCGCGGACGGCCAGGTGCGTCCGCTGGATCCGGACTTCTCCATCGTCCTTTTCGAGGACTTCGTCTATTCGCTCTTCGCGAAGGTGCACGAGGCGCGCGGTGGCGACCGCCTGGACAGCTTCGGTGCGTGGCTGTCCGACGACGCCATCCGTTCGCTCCAGGCGCTGGGGCGCCCCACCGCGGTGAAGGCCGTGGTGGTGGGCGGCATGACGTACCACGAGGTGTCCGGCGTGGCGTCGAACAGCCCGCGCGTCTCCGTGACCGTGCACTTCGAGGCCAACTACACGGAGGTCTCCGGCACGGACCAGAGCTGGTACGTGGCGGAGGCGTGGACGCTGGAGCGGGACACGGCCGTGCGCTCGCGTCCCCCGGATGCCGCGCGCATCTCCAAGTGCCCGAACTGCGGCGCGCCGCTGGACGCGGTGCAGGGACACCACTGCTCGTACTGCGACACGGTGGTGAACACCGGCGGGTTCGACTGGGTGGTGACCTCCGCGGCGTCGCTGGAGCGCGAGCAGCGCGGCCCCCAGCTCACCGGCACCACCGAGGAGCAGGGCACGGAGCTGCCCACGCTGCGCGACCCCAAGGCGCATGAGACGCTGGCCACGCTCACGCAGGAGGATCCGAACGTCACCGCGATAGGCCTGCGCCGCCGGCTGGAGTTCATCTTCCACGAGATGCAGACGGCGTGGTCCAGGCGCGAGTGGCAGGGCATGCGGCCCTTCCTCAGCGACAACCTCTTCCAGACGCAGCTGTATTGGATCAACGCCTACCGCCAGGCGGGCCTGCGCAACATCACGCAGGACGCGCGCATCACGAAGCTGTCGCTCGCGCGGGTGACGCGGGATGCGTACTACGACGCCGTCACCCTGCGCGTGCACGCCGTCAGCCTGGACTTCACGGTGCGCGACCAGGACGAGAAGGTCGTCGGGGGCAGCCGCTCCAGGACGCGGGCCTACAGCGAATACTGGACGCTGATCCGCGGACGCGGCGTGAAGGGCCTCGCGGACACGAAGAAGCAGTGCCCGTCGTGCGGCGCCCCGCTGTCCATCAACATGGCGGGCCACTGCACGCACTGCCAGGCGCGGGTGACCTCCGGCGAGTTCGACTGGGTGCTCAGCCGCATCGAACAGGACGAGGCCTACCAGGGGTGATGCGGCTAGGATGCGGTGCATCATGACCGCTGCCTTCCTTGCCGCCACCCTCGTCGAACCGCTCGCCCCCGGGCACTACCGCTCGCGCTACGAGGCCGCCTGGTATCAGGGCCGGGGCGCGTACGGGGGCGTGGTGGCGGGGCAGGTGATGCGCGCGCTGGAGCATCACCTGAACGACGCGAAGCGGCCGGTGCGCTCGCTCACCGTGCACTTCTGCTCGCCCGCGGTGGAGGGCGTGGCGGACGTGCACACCCGCCTGGAGCGCGCGGGCAAGCTCGTCACCCACGCCACCGCGCGGGTGGAGAATGGCGGCGGGGTGGTGGCCGTCGCCACCGCGACCTTCGGCGCCGCGCGGGGCGGCGCGCCCGGCTACCTGGACTTCGCCATGCCGGAGGTGCCGGCCCCGGAGACGCTCGAGCCCGTCCCCGAGGACGTGCCCATGCCGGACTTCTGCCGCTTCTTCGAGTACCGCTACTGCGTGGGCTCACCGCCGTACTCGGGCGCGGCCGTGGCGGAGGTGGGAGGCTGGCTGCGGCCCCGCGACCCCACGGTGCTGGACGCGCCCCTGTGCGTGGGCCTGATGGACGCGTATCCGCCGTCCGTGCTGTCGCAGGTGGATGGCTTCCGCGCCGCCGCCACGGTGGACTTCACGGTGCAGTTCTTCCAGACGTTCCCCCTCACGCACCTGGCGCCGGACACGCAGTACCTGCGCACCGGCCGCTCACGGCAGGCCGCCGAGGGCTACACCGAGGAGTCCCAGCTGCTCTGGGCCCGGGATGGCACGCTGCTCGCGCAGTGCCGGCAACTGGTGGCCGTGCTCGGCTGAGCCCGCTCGCGCGGTGAGGCCCCGGTGGCAGGGAGGCGGCGCGCCTCGCGGAGGCGCTCCACCCCGGCGGCGCCATGGCGCTTCGTGGCGCCGTGCCATCACCAGCGCCGGTCCACGCGCGATTCAACCATCGGCGTCCGTCAGCTCGGCCACCACCGCGTGGTGGTCGGAGACGGCTTCTGGCAGACGCGTGTAACGGGTGAAGCGCAGCGTGGTGGAGGCCAGCACCCAGTCCAGCCGCTGGCGCGCGTGGGGCACCGGATAGGTGGGCTCGCCTTCCTGCGGCGCATGGAGCCCCAGCGCGTCGCACAGGCGCGCCACGGGGCCCTGGCCCTCCACGTCCTCCGCGTTGAAGTCACCCAGCACGACGCGGGGCCGCTCGGGCCGCTGGCGCAGGGCGTGGATCAACCGGTCCACCTGCCGCAGGCGCACGGCGTGGGAGAACGGATCCAGGTGGAGCGACACGACGTCGGGGCCGGGCCCGTCCTCCGCCGCGAGCGTGGCGACCACGTAGCCCTTGTCCACGCGGCGGTCCCGGCCGAAGTGCGCCGCCTCCCGCGCCTCCAGGATGCCTCGGGCCAGGAGCGCGGTGCCCTGCGCGAACAGCCCGGGCACCCCGGAGTGCACGCCGTGGTGCACGTGGGGATAGCCGGCCCGCGCGGCGATGCGCTCCACCTGGTCCACCCGCCCGCTGAAGAGACTGGACCGGTCCGCCTCCTGCAACGCCACCACGTCTGCCGCTTCCCGGACGAGCAGCGCCGCCACCCCGTCCAGCGTGCCCAGCAAGTCCGCCCGTCGGCGCAGGAACGGCAGGGGCACCGCGAAGGGCGCGCCGTGGGCCACGTTGAGGGTGAGCACCTTGAGTCGCACCCCTCCAGGGGGACCATGAAGCAGGCCCCCGGGCAAGTCCGTGGGCCTACCTGGGACACGGGCTCCGCGGGACGCTCCCTGGCGGTCTCCCTCTACGACCCGGGTCCACTTCCGCCTCGCAAGCCATGGGGTAGGGACAGCGCAGGAAGGTTGCCTGCTTGTCTGCTAACCTGGAGGGGAGCGAAGGGGCCGGAATCCGGGTGGGCTCACGCGCTGGACCGAGGCCCGGGAGGACGTCTCTTTCCGGAAGTCGCCGCGCGGCGCGGACGGACACCCCTGATTAGCTTTTCCACGCATTGATTGTCTTCGAGCCCATGCCTCATGGGGGAGCGTCTGTCCTGAACCCGGTTCCACGCTACGAAGCCCTGTTCAAGGCCGGGGACCTGGAGGGGGCCCGTCGCGAGGCCACCCGGGCGCATGAGCGCAACGCGCTGGACTGGCGGGCGATGCTCACGTTGGCCCGGCTGGCCCTGGTGGACGGCGATGACGCGCTGGCGGAGTCCCTGCTCCTGGCCGTCACCCGGGCCGGCGCGGACGAACAGCGCGATGCGCGGCTCGTGAGCGCGGCGCTGCACACGCGGCGCGGCGAGTGGCCCCAGGCGCTGGAGCTCTACCGCGCGCTCGTCGCGGAGCCGGAGCCCCCCACGGAGGCGTTCTTCGGCCTGGGCTACGTGCGCGTGGAGCAGGGCGACGCGGCGGCCGCGCACCCCGCGCTGGCGCACGCCGTCTCGCTGGAGCCCCGCGTGGCGCTGCACCACTTCCAACTGGCCCGGGTGCTCTTCCTGCTGGACCGGCTGGAGGAGGCCTTCGCGCACCTGGAGCGGTCGCTGCACCTGGACCCCTGGCACGCGCCCAGCTACCTGGTGTTCGCGCGCGCGCTGGAGGCCGGCGGGGAGCTGGAGGCGGCGGAGGACCTGCTGCGCCAGGGACAGAAGGCGGTGCCGGACGACGTGGGCCTGCTCAAGGCGCTGGCGGACGTGCGGCTGGCGCGCGGCAACGTGCGGGGCGCGGTGTCCGCCGCGGAGGCGCGCGTGCGGGTGGAGCCCGAAGGCGTGGCGGCCCTGGGGCACCTGGCCCGCCTGCGCGTGACGGAGCGGCGCTTCCGCGAGGCGCTGGAGCTGTGCGACCAGCTGGAAGCACGCGGCATGTCCACCGGGCTCAGCCGCTCCGTGGAGGCGCTGGTGTTCGAGGCGCGCGAGCCCCCGGACGTGGAGCGCGCGCTCGCCGCGTGGCGCGAAGCCGTGCGCCTGTCCCCGGGCGACTGGATGCCCCCGTGGCGTCAGGCCCTGCTGCTGCTGGGCCAGGTGGAGGGCGGGCCCCCGGAGGCCACGGCGCCCGCGCGCGAGCTGCTGGTGGAGGCCCACCACCGCGCGCCCCACCGGGCGGAGCCCGTCCTGTCCCTGGCCCGCGTGGAGGCCCGGCTGGGGGACCGCGAGTCCGCGAAGGGCCGGCTGGTGGCGCTGCTGCGCCTGTCCTCGCTGGAGCCCGACTGGCGCGCGCAGGCCGAGGCGCTGCTCACCGAGCTGGGCTGACGCGGGCCTCCACCGGGCCCCGCGCCCTGCTCACGCGGCGAGTTGCCTGCGCAAGAGCCGCGTCAGCTCCGTTGGATCCACGGGCTTGGGCAGCAGCTCCGCGCCGTAGCGGATGGCCACGGGGATGAGGTCGTCCAGGTCCGAGTGCCCGGTGAGGAAGATGAACGGCGCCCGGCACTCCTGCAACTCGCGCATGGCGACCAGCACGTCGGAGCCGTTCATCTCCGGCATGTTGTAGTCGCACAGGATGGCGGAGATGCCGGACAGGTCCAGGTGGAACGCCTCCGCGGGCGACTGCACCGTCAGCACCGTGTAGCCCGCGCTCCGCAGGACGTCCCCCACGGTCGCGAGGACGAAGAGGTCATCGTCGATGACCAGTACGCTTGGCATGGGGCGGCCCTCCAGCGCCGGTGCGGCGCGGCGATGTCCCGACTCTAGCCGAGCCCGGTCCGCCGCGCGCACCCTCCCCACCCCCTGGGTCGCCAGGGTCGGGAATGCCCCCGACCCGCGGTGTGCACGCCCCCGCTGCTCAGGGCTTCGGCGCGGACGGGATGAGGATGAGCTGCTCCTGGGGTGGGTTGAGGTACTCGGCGCCGGTGTCGGTGACGACGGCCATCTCCTCCACGGAGAGGATGCGCAGCGCGTCCGGGCTGCTGCCGTCCTTCCACGCGAAGAAGCCGTCGAAGGCGAACACCTGACCGGGCTGCAACCTGCGCAGCGCGGAGCCCGCGGGCGGCTTGCCGGACTGCGCGCCGGACAGCGCCGGGCCGGCGTCGTGGGCCCAGTAGCCCACGGGATGGCCGGTGCCCCACATCACGGGCTCGGAGCCCGCTTCGCGCATGAAGTCGCGCTGGGCCTTGTCCACGTCGTAGCCGCGCACGCCGGGCTTCATCGCCGCCAGCGCGATGCGGCTGCCCTTCTTCGACTTCTCCCACTTGGCCAGCGCCTCGGCCGGCGGCTGCTTCTCACCCGGCGCCAGCACGTACGCGAAGCGCTGGATGTCCGTCACCCATGTATTGCCCACGCGGATGCCGAAGTCCGTCTGGATGAAGTCCCCCGGCTGGATGACGCGGTCGGTGGCGTTCGAGTGGCCGCGCGTGGGCCCGCTGTTCACGTTGGGGTTCTGGTCCGGCTGCCACCCGTCGCCCACGCCCAGCTCCGCCATGCGCTTCTTGAGGAAGCGCGCCACGTCCGAGTCGCGCGTCTTGCCCGGCACCACCGTGCGGTACGCCTCTTCCTCCAACTGCGCGGTGAGGGCCGCGGCCTTGCGCAGGATGTCCACCTCCTCCGGCAGCTTCACCGACAGCCACTCGGACACCAGGTCCTCGGAGGACACCAGCCGCTTGCGCATCGCGGGCGTGAGCGCCGCCTCCAGCTTCGCGCGCTGCGTGGCGGACAGCCCGTCCGCCAGGGACATCCGCTCCGAGGAGTTGATGGCCACCTTCGCGGGCTTCGCCTTCGTCAGCCGCCCGGCGACCAGCGCGAGCACGTCCGCGCCCCGGTCCACCGGCACCACCTCATCCACCACCGCCATGTCCTTGAGCGCGGTGGCCTCGCCCACCGGCGACAGCGCCACCGAGCGCAGCGCGCTGCCTTCGCGCAGGAACAGGAACGCGGCGGTGCCGCCCGCGTTCTCCCCGCCGACGTGGGCGGCGAGCGGGTCGTTGTCGTTCTCGCGGCACAGCACCACCCACGCATCCACGCCCGCGCGGGCCATGGCCTGGGGCAGCAGCTTCTGCAGGCGCTCCTTGCGCAGCCGGGGCCACGCGCCCTCCGCGGCGGGGACGGCGGGCGCCGCGTGGGCGAGTGACGCGAGCAGCAGGGAGGAGAGGAGGACGGACCGGACGCGCATCATGGGGCGTGCTTCCTGGGTGGGGGAGGGCGCCAAGTGTTTCACGGCCGCGCGGCGTTGAAACCTTCGCGAGGCGTCCAGCCGCCTGCCCGGTGCCCCTCGCCCGCCGTTGTTTCAGCGAGAGGTGAGGACACCCCGGAAATCAACCGGCATGGGCACGGCGGCCATGCGTCAGGGGGGGGCATTCCGGGAACCCGCGCGGCGCCGCCGGCGGGGAGCGACCGCTCCATGAACAGGAGCGGGTCGTCGTGGAACTGGACTCCTGGCTCCTGTCGCGACATGCGTCGGACCTCCGCCAGCGGTGAACCCAGACGTCATTTCCGATGATGAGAGTCTGTTTTTCCAGGCAATGGCAGTCAAGGCAGCCAATTGCTTTCGCCCGAGGCGGTCATTCTCCGGCGAGACGGTAGGAATGGGTTGTCTGGAGCACACCGGCTCCGGGGGCCCTCCCACCGCCGTGGCCGCACCGGCTCCGAGCAGGGCACCCACCGACACCCGGCCCCGGAGGAGGGCTGACTTCGCACGTCTTCACGAGCGGCGGGCGCGGGGGTCGCTTAGAGTGGACCCATGGCAAGAACGGCACCCCGCAAGTCCCAGGCGAAGGCGAAGAAGCAGCCCTCGCGCCCGGCCGCGCCCGCGAAGCCCCCGGCCAGGCCGGCGAAGTCCCCAGCCCGCCCGGTGAAGTCCCCGGCCCGGCCGGTGAAGTCCCATGTCGAGCCCCTCGCCGAGCCCTCCGCCAGGCCCCGTGGCGCCGCCGCGTCCTCCCCGAAGCCTCCCGTGCTGGAGGCCGAGCCCGTCTTCGAAGCCGAGCCCGACGCGGCCCCCATGCAGGACCCCCGCGAGGACGACCGCAAGCGCCTGCCCGCGGGCGAGCCTGGCGGTCGGGTGCTGCCCTTTGAAATCGACCCCGCGCGGCTGGAGGAGGGCCTCAAGAAGCTCCAGGGCGAGCTGGTGCACTGGACCAACAAGGGCCGCTACACCAAGGTTCGCTTCAAGTTCCGGGGCAAGCAGCTGCTGCCCGACCTGCCCCTGGCCGCCGTCGTCGCCGCCGAGGGGCTCACGTTCTACTGGGGCGGCATCCTGCGCATGCTGGTGGCCCACGTCGTGGGGCGCAGCGTGCTGGAGGTGGAGCTGGTCAACGACGCGGACAAGCGCGTGCAGGCGGGCCGTGAAGCGCTCCTGTCCGGCGACGTGGACCAGGCGCTCGCGCTGTTCCGCGAGGCCCTGTCCATGGACCGCGACAACCCCTCCGCGCACCTCAATGTGGGCGTGGCGCTGAAGCTGCGCGGCGACCGCGAAGGGGCCCTGGCCGCGTTCGAAATGGCGAAGAAGAAGGACCCGGAGGGCGGCGTGGGCGCGGAGGCGGAGCGGCTGTCCGCGAGCCTGCGCCCCAAGGCCTGAAAACGCACCGTCCCGCGGGGCTGAAAACGCACCGTCCAGGTGTTGAATCCCAGGCCCTGGAAAGGCCCCTTCCGCCGCCTGGAACCGGGCGGGCGGGCAACCAGGGTACATGCCCCCTGTTTCCCCTGTTGACTGAGGGAAATCCAGGGGTTACGAACACTCTTCCATCGGGCGGAGCCCCCCACGCGAGGGGCCCGTCCGCACCTTCCAGAGCCCATGGCTGACGACACCACCGACACGCCGGCAACGCCCTCCGCGCCCCCTCCGTCGAGCGGCGCCGGAGAGCTCATTCCCATCAACATCGAAGACGAGATGCGCCGTTCGTATCTCGACTACTCGATGTCCGTCATCATCGGCCGCGCGCTGCCAGACGTGCGCGACGGCCTGAAGCCCGTGCACCGTCGCGTCCTCTTCGCGATGAATGACCTGGGCAACCTCCACAACCGCGCCTACAAGAAGTCCGCGCGCGTGGTGGGTGACGTCATCGGTAAGTACCACCCGCACGGCGACTCGTCCGTGTACGACGCCATGGTGCGTCTGGCCCAGGAGTGGAGCCTCCGCTACCTGCTGGTGGACGGCCAGGGCAACTTCGGCTCGGTGGACGGCGACTCGCCGGCCGCCATGCGTTACACCGAAGTGCGCATGGAGCGGCTGGCGGAGGACCTCCTGTCGGACATCGACAAGGAGACCGTCGAGTTCGGCCCCAACTACGACGACTCGCTGGAAGAGCCGCTCGTCCTGCCGGCCAAGTTCCCCAACCTCATCGTCAACGGCAGCAGCGGCATCGCGGTGGGCATGACCACCAACATCCCGCCGCACAACATGACGGAGGTGGTGTCCGGCACGCTGCACCTCATTGAAAACCCGGACTGCACCGTCCGCGACCTGATGGAGTTCATCAAGGGGCCGGACTTCCCCACCGCGGCCATCATCACCGGCCGCGAGGGCATCATGCGCGCCTACGAGACGGGCCGGGGCTCCATCCCCATCCGCGCGCGCACGGAGATTGAGACGACCAAGAAGGGAGACCGTGAGGCCATCATCGTCACGGAGATCCCCTACCAGGTGAACAAGGCGCGCCTCATCGAGAAGATCGCCGAGCTGGTGCGCGAGAAGAAGCTGGAGGGCATCAGCGACATCCGTGACGAGAGCGACCGTCAGGGCATGCGCATCGTCATCGAGCTCAAGCGCGACGCCATCTCCCAGGTGGTGCTCAACAACCTCTTCTCCATGACGCAGCTGGAGACGACCTTCGGCGCGGTGATGCTGGCCATCGACGGCGGGCAGCCGCGCACGCTGAACCTGAAGGAGATGTTGGACCGCTTCGTCGCGCACCGCCGCGACGTCGTCACGCGCCGCACGCGCTTCGAGCTGCGCAAGGCGCTGGCGCGCATGCACATCGTCGAAGGCCTGCTGGTGGCGCAGGACCTCATCGACCTGGTGGTCAGCCTCATCCGCGCGTCGCGCGACCCGGACGAGGCCCGCTGGGGCCTGATGAACATCCTGTCGCCGGAGCTCTACACGCGCGAGCAGTTCAAGGACCTGCAGCGCATCGACTACGCGCAGGCCAAGGCGCAGATGGAGCTGCTGGTCAGCCGCGCGCGCAACGAGGAGCCGTCCTACGGGGGGCTGGCGCACAAGTACGAGGGCGCGGGCTTCAGCGAAGGCCAGGCGCAGAACATCCTGGAGATGCGCCTGCAGCGGCTCACCGGCCTGCAGCGCGAGGAGCTGTTCCGCGAGCTCATCGGGCTGGCGCGCGACATCATCCGGCTCCAGGACATCCTGGCCAACGAGAACAGCCTGCTGAGCGTCATCAAGGCGGAGCTGATGGAGGTCCGCGAGCGCTACGGTGACAAGCGCCGCACCGAAATCAGCGGCGCGGTGGACGAGTTCACCAACGAGGACCTCATCGCCGAGGAGACGATGGTGGTGACGCTCTCGCACACGGGCTACGTGAAGCGCTCGCCCCTGTCGGAGTACCGGGCGCAGAAGCGCGGCGGGCGCGGCAAGACGGGCGCGGGGACGAAGGAGGACGACTTCGTCACCAAGGTGTTCGTGGCCAGCACGCACGCGTACCTCATGCCCATCACCACCAAGGGCAAGCTGTACTCGCTGAAGGTGTACCAGATTCCGCAGGGCAGCCGGACGTCGCGCGGCAAGGCCATCGTGAACCTGGTGCAGTTCGGTGAGGGCGAGCGGCTGGCGCAGGTGCTGGTGACGCGCGACTTCCCGGAGAACCGCTACGTCTTCTTCGTCACGAAGAAGGGCGTGGTGAAGCGCACGGACCTGAGCGCGTTCGAGAGCGTGCGGGCCAGCGGCATCATCGCGCTGGGCATCGACGAGGGCGACGAGCTGGTCGGCGTGATGATCACCGACGGCACGAAGGACGTCCTGCTCTCCACGGCGACGGGCATGAGCATCCGCTTCCCGGAGTCGGACGTGCGCTCCATGGGCCGTCAGGCCTACGGCGTGAAGGGCATCACGCTGGAAGAGGGCGACGAAGTGGTGGGCGCGGACCTGGTGGAGCCGGAGGCGAAGGCCCCGGCCCCGGCGGAGGGCGAGCCCGCGCCGGAGGGGGAGCAGGCGCCGGTGGTGGCGTCGGACAGCGCCATCCTCACGGTGACGGAGAACGGCTACGGCAAGCGCACGCAGGGCGCCGAGTACCGGCAGCAGGGCCGCGGCGGCAAGGGCATCATCGACATCAAGACCACCGAGCGGAACGGCCGCGTGGTGGGCGTGGTGCAGGTGAAGGACAGCGACGAGGTGATGATCGTCACCAACGGCGGAATGCTCATCCGCATGAAGGTGAAGGAGATCTCCGTCATCGGCCGCAACACGCAGGGCGTGCGCCTCATCGCGCTGGAGAACGGCGAGGAGAAGGTGATGGCCATCTCCAAGCTGCCCGAAGGCGAGGAGTCGGAGGAGGAGACGGAGGGCGGTGAGGCCGTCGCTCCGGTGGACGCGGCGCCGGGCGAGGCCTCGGACGCGGCTCCGGCGGTGGAGGCCTCTTCGGACGCGACGCCGTTCGATGACGCGGCGGGCTCGGCGGACCCGGCCAACTCGCCGGGTTCGGACGACGAGCCCGGCTCCGAAGGCTGATTCCAGGCCGTCGGTGTGAAGTCCTGGAGGGTCGGGAGCGGAGGCGCGGCATGCGCCCTCCGGGTCCCGGCCCTCTTCGTTTGAGGAGGGCTCCCCGCGAGGGGGTGGCTACTTGCGCGTCAGGTCCGTGGGGACCTTGAGGCCGGCCGTCTTCTCGTCCAGCCAGACGATGTGCATCAGCCACCAGCGCTGGCCATCGTTGAAGACCTGGATGCTGTTGACGCCCTTCATCATGACGGCGCCGTCCGGGGTTCCCCGTGCCTCGTAGGTGCTCATCACCTGGACCAGGGCCCCGTAGCCCAGCGCCTGGCGTTGGGTCTCCTTCTCGAAGAAGCCCTGCTGGGAGGAGGCCGCGGTGGCCAGGGCGATGTACTCCTCCACGCTGAAGGGCTGTGCACGGATGCCGGGGGCGGTCGGGCTGCCCATGAGCGGCACCAGCGTCGCGCCGGGATAGAAGAGCGAGCGGAAGCGCTGCCAGTCGCGAGCCGTGCCCCCCGGGCCGCTGATGGAGTCGTAGAGGGCCTTGAGCAGGGAGTCGATGGACTTCACGTCCTCGGGCTTCGGCGCGGGAAGCTGGGCGAGGGCGGCCTGGGTGCGCTCGGCGACGGCCTTGCGCGGATCCGGCTGCGCGGCCTTGGGGGCGGTCGCGGCCGGCGCGGCCTTGGAGGCGGGGGCGGCCTTGGGCGGAGCCGCGGGAGCGGCAGGGGCCTGGGCGAAGGCGGACGAGGCTCCCAGGAGGACGGCACAGGCGATGAGAAGGCGCGACATGGAGACTCCCTGCGAAAGGGGAAGAGCGGGGCGGAGCCTAGCCTTCCTCCGCTCCCCCGCCACACGCCATGTCCGGCATCGCCCAGGCCGTGGACGCGGTGCTTTGCCCCGCCGGACGCGCGCCATAGTGTGCCTGTCGTCATGCCCCTGCTCTCGCTCGACTCCCTCTCCCTGACGTATCCCGGTGCCGCGTCCCCGGCGGTGCGGGACGTGTCGCTGGCGCTGGAGCCGGGTGAGTCGCTGGCGCTGATGGGGTCCTCGGGCTCCGGCAAGACGGCGCTGCTGCGGCTGGTGGCGGGGCTGGAGCGTCCCAGCGGGGGCTCCGTCACGCTGGAGGGCCGCGTGCTCGCGGGCCCGGACGCCTTCGTCCCGCCGGAGCAGCGCCCGCTGCGTCGCGTGCTCCAGGACGCGGAGCTGGAGTCCGGCCTCTGCGCCCTGGACGTCGTGATGGGCGCGCAGCCGAAGGGCGAGGGCCCGGCGCACGCGCGGGGCCTGCTGGCGATGTTCCAACTGGAGGGCCTGGAGTCGCGCCCCTGCGGCACCCTGTCCCGGGGACAGCGGCAGCGGGTGCTGCTGGCCCGGGCGCTGGCCTCCGGCGAGAAGCTGCTGGTGCTGGATGAGCCCTTCGCCGGCCTGGACGCCGGGCTGCGCGCCGCGCTCCTGGGCGAGTGGCGTCGCGTGCTCAAGGCCCGGGGCTCCGCGGTGCTCTTCGCCACGCACGACGTGGGGGACGCGCTGGCCTTCGCGGACCGGCTGGTGCTGCTGCGCGGGGGCACGGTGGAGCAGGAAGGCCCGCCCGAGTCCGTCTACGAATCTCCGCGCACCGCCTTCGCCGCGTACTTCCTGGGGGGCACCAACCTGCTGCCGGGGTCCGCCTTCGGCCGCGTCGCGCGCACGGCGCTGGGCAACCTGCCGCTGAACGCGGACGCGCGCGGCCAGGTGATGCTGTCGCTGCGGCCCGAAGCGCTGAAGCTGACGCCGGACATGGATGGCGTGGCGGTGGGCGGCGCGCTGCGCGCCGACGTGCTGGAGCGCGCCTTCCGGGGCGCGCACGTGGACTTCACCGTGTCCTGCGCCGGCATGGCGCTGGTGGTGCGGGCCTCCCCGGCGTCCCCGCTGCGCGAGGGCAGCCGCGCCCGGCTGGAGGTCACGGGCCGCGCGGAGGTGATGGAAGAGAAGGCCGCCTGACGCCCGCCTGCACACCAGGCGTGCGAGCACAGGGCACGGGAAGTGCAATCACCCGGGCCCCCACGCGTAGGGAGGGGTATGAACATCGCAGGCCTTCGAGGAATGGGAACCCGCTTCTTCCGCTACGTGCGCGACCCCAAGGTGGGGACGTGGCGGAAGCTGGCAGGGCTGCTGGCCGTCCTGTACTTCGTGTCGCCGGTGGACGCGGTGCCGGACTTCATCCCGCTGTTCGGCTGGCTGGATGACCTGGGCGTGCTGTCCGCGGCGGCCCTCTTCATGGTGCGCGAGGTGCAGCGCTACAGCCCCGGTGGGGC